>JACMPM010000038.1 GCA_014377485.1 Bacteriovorax sp.
AGAGTCAAAAGAGTTGTAGCCACTGTTGAGCCTCATGATTCGGTCAAGCGCTTTACCGGTTTGGGAGTTGAGTGTATTAGCGGAGAGGCTAAAATCCTTTCTCCCTATGAAGTCAAAATCGGTGAAAAAGTTTACACCACTCAAAATATTACAATTGCAACTGGATCAAAACCTTTAGTGCCCAAGATTAAAGGAATAGAAAATGCAAATTATGTCACTTCGGAAACTATTTGGGATTTAAAAATTTTGCCTAAGAAGTTTTTAATAATTGGATGCGGGCCCATGGGCTGTGAGCTTGCTCAGTGTTTTACTCGTTTTGGAAGTGAAGTGATAATGATCGAGCGATCTGAACGCATTTTAATTCGCGAAGATTTAGAAGTCTCAGACCTGATGAAAGAAGTATTAAATAATGAGGGAGTAAGGATTTTAACCCATCATAAAATATTAGAGTTTACTGAAGTTGATAATAGTAAATTTCTTGTATGCCAATCTAGTGTTGGTGTCGTTAGGTATGAATATGATCTGGTTTTAATTGCGATGGGCAGAGTTGCAAATGTTAAGGAATTTGGCCTGGAAGAATTAGGTGTCGCTATAACATCAAAAGGAACGATTGAAACAAATGAGTTCTTGCAAACTACTTACCCTAATATTTTTGCCAGTGGCGATGTCGCTGGCCCTTATCAACTCACTCACATGGCCGCTCACCAAGCGTGGTACTGCGCAATCAATGGACTATTTGGAAAATTTAAAAAATTCAAAGTCGACTATAGCGTGGTTCCTTGGTGCACTTATACAGATCCCGAGGTGGCCACGGTTGGAATAAATGAAGAGTCAGCTAAAGATCGAAAACTGGACTATGAAGTAACAATTTATCATCTTGATGACCTGGATCGCGCCATTGCGGATGACGAAACTAAAGGTTTTGTAAAAATCATTACTCAAAAAGGTTCGGATAAAATTCTTGGAGCAACAATCGTTGGAGCTCAAGCAAGTACGATGATTTTAGAATTTATCAGTGCTATGAAATTTAAAAAGGGATTAAACCAAATATTGGGGACCATTCATATTTATCCAAGCTTGGGAGAAGCCAATAAATATGCAGCAGGTGTTTGGAAAAGTGCCCATGCTCCCAAGAGACTTCTTAAATACCTTGAAAAATATTTTAACTGGACACGGAAATAGAAATGATGAAAAATAATTCGTTGATTATTCTCACTATACTTATCATTTTTCTTGTTTTAGAAAATTTTTTCCCACTTCGAAAGAGACGCGATCACGTTAAAAGAATTCTTCATAATTTCTCTCTCGCAGGACTTGCATTACCATTTACCAGACTCATGACACTTCCTTTAGTTTTATACCTTGCCAGCACAGCGGAGTTAAAAGGTTGGGGAATTTTAAATTATTTTAAATTTAATAATACTGTTCCCAATATATTTGGAATTATTGTTATGGACTACGCCCTTTACTGGTGGCATCTGGCTAATCATAAAATAGGATTTTTTTGGAGATTTCATCAGGTTCATCATGCCGATCGCGATATGGATACTACGACTGCTTTAAGATTTCATTTTGGAGAGTTGATTCTTTCTGCCCTGATGAGATGCACTTTGATATTAATAATAGGAATTAAAGTTGAGACCATTATAATTTTCGATGTACTGGTTACATGTTTTACTCTTTTTCACCACAGCAATTTAAAATTGCCTTTATGGCTTGAAAAATTTTTAGCTTTAATTATCGTCACTCCTTTATACCATCAGAATCATCATTCTTATTATCTTGAAGAAACTAATTCTAACTACTCGACCATTTTTAGTTTTTGGGATCGTGTTCATCTTTCATTTACGATCGCCAATAAACCAGATGATATTATCATTGGTCATCCGTCCTTAAGTTCCAGCGAATTAAAGTTCATGGAATTAATAAAAATGCCCTTTAAAGCGATAAGAAAGTGGCCTGATAATCTGCTATCGAGAAGACCTAATCAAAAGAATTTTGGCATTTAATTTTTTATTTAAGCAACAAATTCTTAAAAAGCCCTTTAACAATCAACTGAGCAGTCGAGGGATTTGTCGCTAACGGCACATCGTGAACATCACAAATTCTAAGCAACGTAGAAATATCTGGATCGTGTGGATGCATTCCCAAAGGGTCACGCATAAAAATCACAGCCTGACATTTCCCTGTCGCTACAAGCGCAGCTATTTGCGCATCACCACCCATCGGTCCTGACAAAACTTTTTTAACTTTCAACCCAGTCTGTTGAATGAGTTTTCCCGTTGTTGCAGTGGCGACAAGTTCAAACGATTTACAAAATTCCAAGTTATCTTTAACAAAAGCTATCATATCAGCTTTTTTTCCGTCATGAGCGATGAGTGCAAGAGTTCTTTTTGGTTTGCGCTTCATTAAATTCTCCCTATAAGTATATTAAATCGTAGTTAATGCATGAGAAAAGGACAAGTAAAAGGTTGTCATTCAATTAACTCTTTTAGATGATTTGAGAGCTATATAAATTTGGAGGTCCTTATGAAAAAATATCTTGCAGCACTTTTTCTCAGTTTAGTTTTAAGTTTCAGTGCATCTGCCAGACCAGTATTTCTTTTTCCAAATTGTTATAATGGACCTGCTGTTGGTGAATGTAGTTTAGTGAACAATACGGGTGATGTTGTGACTTGTAATATAGAGGCCCGAGGACAAACGAGAAGAGGGGCCATGATGACTGCATTTGAATATGCCACTCTTTATCAGGGAATGTACGCATGGGTAAGAATGTATGCCACTAATCCAAACGTTGATCCTTTGGTTTATGTAACGGCAAATGCATTTTGCAATACTGTTAATTAATTTTTTTAAAAATAGGAGGGTGTCATTGCCCTCCTTCTCAAAAAAACACTACCTAAATTAATTCTTGAAAATTCAGTAGTATTTTCTAAATAAAACCATACCCCTAATCATTTTTGTCATCTGCCTTAATTGCATTGTTAGCTTCATTACCCTGGAGCCATTAATGAATAAAAAGAAGATTCGTAAGAACACCCAACTCAATTTTATCAATCCAAAGAGTGCAGGAAGACCTTCCACCACAGACGTTGGAATTAGACACATATCAAGAGCACGAATAGTTATACCAACATCTCTTCACCTGACAATCAAGGTTCAAGAGATTGCGGCAGATATTAAAACCAAGCGCATTTTAAAAGTGCTTCATCACGCTATTAAGCGGGCGAGACTCAAAAAATTAAAAATTATTCATTATACGCTTGAACACAATCACGTTCATTTATTAGTAGAGGCCCGTGACAATCAAATTCTTCATCAGGGTATGCAGGCGTTCGGGATAACATTCGCTAAAGCTATAAATAAATTAAAGCATTTAAAAGGAGTTGTTTACAAACATCGATATCATTTTAGAAAAGTGAACTCACCTCACGAATTAAAAAGTGTTCTTCATTATATATTTAGAAACGGTATTAAGCATAAAAGGACGATGTCGATGATTGATCCTTATAACTCTTTTGTGGCGGAACAATTGATTTCGGCAGATATGGAAAAAATAATCTTAAAAAGTGAGTTCCTAGTAAATCTGAGAGGGAATTTACGAGAGTTATTAGATCTTAGGGAGGTTCATTTTCTGAAAAAGGCTAATTTATGGAGTTAACTTTTTGAACAAAAAAAAGGGAAGGCCTAAGCCCTCCCTCATAGAATTTACTATTTTAAAATAATTTTATTGTTTTCAGCAGGAACGATAAATTCAGCACGACAATAATCAGCGTCTCTTGGCAACGTCATTTTATTGAAGTTCTTTTTGTTGTTAGCTGTAATTAACAAAGCTTCACGGTAGTTGTCTTCAGTAATTTTTTCGAATTTTTGGTTATAATATTCGAATTTCCAATCACCTTTTAACAAAATTTCACTTGGTGTTTTGTTTGATACTTCGACATTGGCAGCTGATTTGTCAGAGTTAATTTTACATAGAGAAGAAAGTGAGTTTTGGTTTACCGAAAAATTTGTCACTGATGTTGAGCTGATGAAATCATCAATTTGTTTCTTTTTCGCTATTTTAACTCCTTCAGAGTAGCTTTTTGTGTAAGCAGTCTTAAGTGTCTTCATTTGTTTTGAAGTACAAGTTGAAAAACTTGTTTCAAAACTATTGTCTGTCATTTTTGATCCTTCATCTGATCCTAATTTAGCAGCGCGAGCTTCTGAACAAAATGCCTTATTGAATTCATTTTTGTATGAATCCTGGATTTTTGCGAAAAGATTTGTTCCTTGGCAGTATTGAAGTTTTGCCAATTGTCTTTTAGATGTATCAGCAGCTGCTCCGTCTTCTTTTCCAAATTTTGAAGCTTCAGCGGGAGTACAAATCTGAGCTCTTTTTTGATTGAATGCAAAAGTATAGTCAGCTTCGAATTGAGAAGCAGTATATTCACCTTCGCAGGACTTTCCAGAGGCCAGACCTGGTTTATTAGCAAGACCTTGAGATGCGTCGTTATCTCCGCGTTTTCTAGCATTATCAGTGTTGCACGATAATTTTTGTAGATAAGAACAAGAAGTGAGAACAGATAAAAGCGCAATCGTACCAATTAAATGACTTAATTTCATATACCCTCTCTAAAAATGTGTTGAAAAAAGTCTAGGATAGGGAATTCTCTCTGACAATTTAAATACCGGAAGAATTTGCTCGATCTTAAAAAATTGAATAATATAGTGTGTTTATAAAAATCAGGAGAGATGCACTTGCAACCCAAAACTATGACTCATGCCATCCGTTCGCAGGCTTTGAACTTTATTGCAGACCCTTTTATTGTTGGAAGTGATGCTGCCTATGAATACATCTCAGACGCTCTGATTGTGATTGAAAATGGAAAAATAAAAAGCTTTGGATCATATGATCAGATTAAACCAACTCTCTCAGACGGAGTTGAAATAAAAACCTATAAAGATGCACTTGTACTGCCGGGATTTATCGATACCCATATTCATTATCCTCAAACCCAAATTATCGGAGCGTTCGGAAAGCAACTTATCGATTGGCTCAATAACTACACTTTTATTGCTGAACAACAGTTTAAAAATTTCGATTATGCTAAAACTGTCGCTAATTTTTTTCTTGATCAATGCATAAAGGCCGGCACAACAACTGTGATGTCTTACTGTACTGTTCATCCGGAATCAGTTGATGCCTTTTTTGAAGCAGCTACAGAAAAAAAGATGCGCGTGATCGCAGGAAAAGTTTTGATGGATAGAAATGCTCCAGGAGACTTATTGGATCAATCGGTTAAAGTCGGTTACGACCAATCTAAAGCTCTCATCAATAAATGGCATGGCAAGGGAAGACTTTCTTACGCTATCACTCCACGCTTCGCTCCTACTAGCTCTCATGAACAATTAGAGTCGACGGGAGCTCTATGGAAAGAGCACCCTGGAACATATATGCAGTCACATGTATCAGAAAATTTAGGAGAGATCGATTGGGTGAAAGAACTTTTTCCCAATCAAAAAGATTATCTGGACGTTTATGATCATTATGGACTTTTGGGAAATCGTGCGGTCTACGGACACGGTGTGCATTTAAATGAACGTGAATGGCAGCGCATGTATGAGAGTGGATCGAGCATTGCTCATTGCCCTACATCCAATGAATTTTTAGGAAGCGGTCTTTTTAATTTTGAACTAGCGAAAAAATCCGGACGCCATGTGAAAGTAGGCCTTGCTACTGACATTGGAGCAGGTACAAGTTTTTCTCAACTGCAATCAATGAACGAGTCTTATAAAATTGCCCAGCTCGGGGGATTTGCATTGTCGTCAATTCATGCCTTCTATCTGGCAACGAAAGGAGCTGCAGAATCTCTTGATCTCCAAGATAAAATCGGATCGATAAAGGCCGGGATGGAAGCAGATCTTTTGGTTCTCGATTTAAAATCAACGGCCTCGATTGATTTTAGAATGGGCCATTGTAAAAATATAGAAGAGGCCTTGTTTATCCAAATGATTATGGGGGATGACAGAGCAACCAGGGCCGTTTATGTAGAAGGAAGATTGGCTTTTGAAAAAACAAATTCTTAAAATCACTTACATTACACAAGTTTAATTAGACAAAGACTAAGGCTCAGGCGATAAATCCTGCATCAGTACAAAATAAGGAGGATCTATGATGTTTAAGTCAATTTTACTCGCAACAATTTTACTTTCTACAGGAGTTTTTTCTGGAGTCAGTAATTCACACGCTGAGTCTCCTGATCTTCACAATAATCCTGCTTTAAAAATTACTTCTGTCAGTGTTTCTGAAGTTGAGACTCTTTCTCCTATGCTAGAACTTCCAACTGTCGGCAATCCAATTGGTGATATTATCACTACGATCGATGGCATTATTGCTGTCGGACAAAGAATTTGGAAAATTGTCGATGCAGGACGCCCAGTTATTACAACAAAACTTGCTCCAATGATTAGCGTTTTACCTCACCTTGAAGGGGAGAATCCAACTCTTAATCAAATGGCAAGTTGGTCAGCTCCAAAAGTTAGAAGTTACCGTGTTTCTTTTAAAAATGGTTTTGGCAGTGAAGTTGTAGGATTTACTTACACTATTTATTTTCAATTCAATGGAAGTTTAAAAGGTACAGGAAAATACATTACTAACCTGAAAGTTCAAGCGAGCGAAATCTATACATCTTGGGGCTTTAACTTTGATGCGACTTCAGAATTAGTGGGTATTGCTAACGTAGGTTCTATGGATGCACCTGTTGCTTCAGCTACAATGCAAATCTCTTACACTGTTAAGGGACTTGTAAATGAGTCACGAAGTTCACAAGGATTTTATGTTGATGGCGCGGGAAATATCCAAGTCATTCCTTAATTTTTTATTTCAGTTAATTTTTCGATATTCTATAAAAGAGGCGAATTTTTTCGCCTCTTTTTCTTGATATGACGGTTCCGTCAGTGAATAATAGCCGCTAAATAATCTATTTGGAAAAACGATGAAAAATTTCTCTAGAAAAAAAATTCTCATTACCGGAGGAGCTTCTGGTATAGGAAAATTAATGGCAACAACTCTTGCTCAAAGAGGAGCAGAAGTCATTATCGCCGACATCAATATTGATGATGCGAGAAAAGTCGTTGCTGAAATAAAGCAATTTGGCGGAAGGGCCCACGCTTTTGTTGTGGATCTCACCAACGTTGATTCAATTAAAAAATTAAAATCCCAAGTAGTAGCTTCAGGATTAGAGATCGATGCTTTAATTAATAATGCGGGAGTTGTGTTTGGGGGAGAGTTTGAAAAACTTTCACTGGAAAAACATTTACTCACTTATAAAGTCAATATCGACGGCCTGGTAGCAATGACTCATATTTTTTTCAACGACCTAAGAAAAAGTACGGACGCCAATATTGTCAATATCGCCAGCGCATCAGGATATGTCGGGCTTCCTTACGGAACAACTTATGCATCATCAAAATGGGCCGTCATCGGTTTTTCAGAATCACTCAGAGTGGAATTACTAGAAAGAAAAATTACAAATATGCATGTGACCACAGTATGCCCGGGTTATATCAGCACTGGAATGTTTAACGGAGTAAAAGCTCCACTCATTCTTCCTTGGTTAAAACCGGAAACGATCGTTCATAAAATTATTTTAGGAATGGAGAGAAATTCTCCCTTTGTTAAAGAGCCATTCATGGTGAAGACCATCGATTTATTAAAAGGTTTATTGCCTCTAAGAATCTATACAATTATTTCAAAATTTCTGGGAGTATCATCAAGCATGACTCACTGGAAAGGTCGATAAGGATAAAACAAATGCCGAATCTCAAACAATTACTAAATTCACTTAATATTGAAGCTGATTATATTTCACTTCGTTCTGTTTATAATAAATCTGTAAACATCAGCGTGAGAAATGAAATCCTTGAAGGAGTCACCAGCTCTGAAGATCATGGACTCATGGTTGAAGTGATGATTGGCGGACAGATTGCTTACGGGGCCACTAATTCAAATCTTCCGTCGGACGTTTTGCGTTGTGCTCTTAAAGCAAAACAATCGGCTGAACTGGCGCATCGATTTGGATTGTTTCATTTCTCTGAACACGTTCGGCCTAAAGTCGTTGGAGAGTACCATAGTCCTGCAGAACAAGGCATGGATCACTTTAAACCAGCAGATCTATCTAGTTTATTGATAACCCTTTCCGGCGTTATGAAAATTCACGACCACGTGATAAGCAGAACGGCGAGTTTTTCTTTAACTGAAACAGAAACACATATGGTGGCGACTAACGGGAGCGATTTAAAACAAAAAATTATTCGTTCGAGTATAAGTCTTAGTGCCACAGCTGCAAGTGACAAAGGATCACAACGAAGAACTTTCGGTGATGAACAAAGTGCTCAGTCAGGAATTGAAAGATTAGATAAAAATAAATTGCTGATTGCAGCCGAGCGAATAGCTACTGAAGCTCTTACTTTACTTGAAGCTCCTGAATGCCCAAGTGAAACGATGGATTTGTTATTGGCTCCCGACCAAATGTTTTTACAGATTCATGAAAGCATCGGCCATCCATTAGAACTCGATCGAATCTTAGGCGATGAAAGAAATTATGCCGGCTGGAGTTTTGTAAAACCTTCTGATTTTGGATCTCTTCAATACGGATCAAAACTAATGAACGTAACTTTTGATCCAACAGTTGTTGGACAAAATGCTAGTTATTTTGCTGATGATATCGGTGCCATTGCCACTCGAGAGTATTTAATTCGAGATGGACTGCTCGAGCGAGGATTAGGAAGTTTAGAGTCTCAAAAAAGATTAAATCTTCCAGGTGTCTCTTCGCAAAGGGCCACTTCCTGGAATCGCGCACCTATTGACCGAATGGCCAATGTTAATTTAGAGCCAGGAACTTCTTCCATGGAAGATATGTTATCTAGTATTGAGCGCGGAGTGTTTATGCAAACAACACGCTCATGGTCAATTGATGATTACCGCAATAAATTTCAATTTGGTTGTGAACATGCTCAGTTAATTGAAAATGGAAAACTAACTACAATTGTAAAAAACCCTAACTACCGCGGGATCACTGCTCCATTTTGGAATCAGTTAAAAATGGTTGGCGATAAAAGTACATATCAAGTTGGTGGTTTAACCAATTGTGGAAAGGGCGAACCCAATCAGGTTATTCATGTGGGGCATGCAAGTCCGGCCTGTTTGTTTTCAAAAATCGAAGTTTTTGGCGGTGGTAAATAATGAAAAATTCTAAAGTTTTATATGAACCTTCATCGTTTGAAATTTTTGCAAAAAAAGTTTTTAACGAACTATTAGCTGATGAATCCTTAACGATGACATTAGCTGCCGAAGAGACGCTTTTTACCAGGCTCTCAAATGCCAAAGTTCGCCAAATTACAAATCTACACCAAGCATTCATTGATTATAATTTTATAAAAGGAAATAAAACTCTAACCTTTAGTCTTCCTTTTAAAGTTTCAGAAGATGATTTTTTGTTGGCGATGAAAAAAATTAAAGAATCACGACTTTGGATTGAGCATCTTCCGGAAGATCCTTATTTGGTTCGACCGGAATTTTACGGTGTAACAAAAGATGAAAATCTATTTGATCTTCCTTCGAACGACGAAATGTTATCTTTTATTCTCGATTTAGCCAGCCATGTTGATCTTGCCGGCGTTTTTTCAAGCGGAGAAATCATTCGCGCCACTATAAACTCTGTCGGACAATTCCATTGGTTTAAAACGAGAAATTTTTATCTAGATTACTCTATTTACAACAAAAAACAAAAAGCCGTTAAGTCGTTGTATGCTGGAAATGAGTGGGATGCAAATGCGCTTAAAGCAAATATAAAAGACAGCGAATTTAAATTAAGTTTGATGGACCGAGAATCAAAAAAAATAGAACGCGGCTCGTACCGTGTTTTTCTTGCTCCTTCAGCAGTTGCAGAATTATTGGGAACTCTTTCCTGGGGAGGAGTTTCAATGGGGGATCATCAAAGAGGAAATGGATCATTCAAAGATTTATGGGAGAAAAAGAAAAAACTTTCACCGAAGTTTAGTCTTGCTGAAGATTTTTCTTTAGGTATGAGTCCGCGCTTTAATGATCGCGGCGAAGTTGCACCGAGTGTGTTGCCTTTAATTGAAAATGGAGAACTCAAAAACTTTTTAACTTCAACTCGTACTGCGAATGAATATAAAGTTGAAACAAACTTTGCAACTGATTGGGAGGGTATGCGCTCTCCGGTCATTTCAACTGGCAGACTTGCACGTGATTCAATTTTAAAAGAACTGGGAACAGGTCTTTACCTCTCTGATCTTCATTACCTGAATTGGTCAGACCGCGAAACTTCAAGATTAACAGGCATGACCCGTTATGCATGTTTTTGGGTAGAAAACGGCGAGATCGTAAGTCCAATTCAAGATCTTCGTTTCGATGAAAGTTTTTATTCTTTATTTGGGGATGCTCTAGTTGATTTAACAAATTATTCTGAAGTTATTCCAAACACTGGATCTTATTTTCAACGTGATGTTGGTGGATCTAGAGTGCCAGGTATTCTGTTATCTGATTTCAAATTTACTTTATAAGGTCGTAAACGGTTCCAGGAGAATTCAGGAAACCAGCTATTCTCCGAGTGCCGTAGGTCCCGTCGTTTTCCCCATAAAGCCCACAAGAATCATAAGAGTCATAACGTAAGGAAGAATAGAGAGAAGTTGAGAAGAAATATGGATGGTTTCTCTACCTCCCAGGAAAATAACCAGCGCTTGCGATAGACCAAAAAAGAGGCAAGCAAGTGCTGTCTGAACAGGACGCCATTTTCCAAAAATTAAAGCTGCTATTGCAATAAAGCCCTGGCCAGAAATAAGTGTTGGTCTGAAGTTTGAAACGATGGCGATAGATAAACTCGCACCACCAAGGCCTGCTAAAAATCCTGATGTAAGTACACCAATAGTTTTATAAAAAGAAACATTTAAACCTGCAGCATCCGCTGATTTTGGATGTTCTCCAACACTAATCATGCGAAGGCCTAAAACAGTTTTGGTTAATATAAACCAAATAGCAAAAGTTAGTATGAATGCCAGATAAACTGTGGCGTATTGGCCGGCAAATTCGGGAATTTTTTTTTCTAAATCAAGTGGCGGAGTCATGCTTGTTCCGTCGAAGAACAAGCGGCAAAAGAAAATAGCAAATCCACTTCCAAGAAAATTGATCGCCATACCGGAGACGACTTGATTGCCTTTATATTTAATTGAAGCGATGGCATGAAGGATGGCAAGCGATAAACCACCAAATCCGCCTGCAAGCAAACCTAGCCATGGATTTCCAGTTTTAATGGCCACTAAAGAAGCAGTAAAGGCTCCCATGGTCATCATTCCTTCAAGACCAATATTAATAACACCGGTTTTTTCTGAAAGCACTCCGCCTAGAGCAGTGAAAATAAGAGGCGTGGCGTACATTAACGTTGTACTGAATAAAAAAAATAAATCTTGCATTATTTCTTCTCCCAAATTTTTAAGACTTTATTAATTGGTCTCTCAAATATTATGGGAATGGCGATGAAGAAGATAATCGCTCCAATCATAATACTGATAACTTCTGAAGGGGCCTCAAGTGCCGATTGAATTTTTTGTCCGGAATATTTAAGGGCACCCAGAAAAAATCCTGCAGTCAAAGAACCAAAAGGTGAATTTGACCCGATTAATGAAACAGCGATACCATCAAAACCATATCCTTCATGAGCGGCGAGGATGGCAATATTTTTAGAAACACCCATCACATGAGTGGCCCCTGCAAGACCAGAAAGGCCGCCGGCAATCATCATTGATTGGGTCATTTTTTTATTAACATTAATTCCGGCATAACGGGCAGCTTCGGGACTTATTCCGACTGCTTTTAATTTAAAACCAAAAGTAGTTTTCTTTAAGATAAGCCAAATAATAAACACAGCTATAAGTGCAAAGAAAATACCTGCATTTAATGAAGGTCTCATAAATTCATTTAAAAAAGGATGATTGCTTAGCCAATTCATTCCTGAATCGCTGCTTTTCCAATTTTCCAGGATTGTGATGGAGGTAGAAGGATTTATAAATTCAGAAGTTTCAGTATTTACCTTATGAAAACCTTCAGACAAAACCATATAATTTGAAAAATAAAGTGCTATCCAATTGAGCATGATGGTGGAGATTACTTCATGAACTCCAAAACGTGCTTTCATAAAACCTGCGAGTCCTCCGTAGAGACTTGATATGAAAACAGAGAGCGCAAGCACTAAAGGGATTTGAATCCAAGGGTTAAAATTAAAAATAAATCCAAAATAGGCGGCCGTCAGAGCACCGATAATAAATTGTCCTTCTGATCCAATATTAAAAAGTCCTGTACGAAAAGCAAAAGCAACAGAGAGACCTGTCAGAATAAGCGGAGTAGAGCGAATGATAATATATGCAATATAACTAGGACGCGAAAAAGCACCATTCCACATGACTTTGTAAGCTTCGACTGGAGATATTCCGGAGAGTTTTAAAATGAGCGCGCCAAAAAGTAGACCGCTCAAAACACATAGAAAACTAAAAAGAAATTTTTTCATAGTATTTTCTTAAACAGATCCACCGGCCATAAAGAGGCCGATATATTCTTTAATATTATTTTGAGTCACTAATGTTTCATGAGAGATATTAACCGAGATGCCTCCGTCGACAATAACGGCGACGCGGTCACTTAAATTAATAACTTCATCCAATTCATAAGAGATGAGAAGAATTGCTTTTCCTTGATCTCTAAGTTTAATAATTTCCTGGTGGATATATTGAATCGCACCCACATCAAGTCCACGCGTAGGTTGAAAGGCAATAAGCACATCTGGGTTATTGGCGATCTCGCGGGCGAGAATAATTTTTTGCTGGTTTCCACCTGAAAGGTTGCGGGCATTCAGTTCAATATTACGAGGGCGAATATCAAAACGTTCCATCATAGAATCAGCAAACTTTTCAAGTTCTCTATTAATGATAAATCCATAATGAGAAAAAGGAGATTTTTCAATTCTTTGCAAAACAAAATTTTCTTTTACTTTAAAGTCCATCACAAGACCACGGCGCTGGCGATCTTCCGGGATCATGGCAAGTTTACTTTCATAAATTTTGCGAGGAGTGAGATGTCCGATTTCTTTGTCATTTATTTTGATCGATCCAGATTTGAATTTGCGAAGGCCTGCGAGGGCCTCGACTAATTCGCTTTGTCCGTTACCATCTATTCCTGCGAGACCTAAAATTTCTCCACGGTGCAGAGTAAGATTTAGATTTTTCACAGCGGGGAGATGTTTATCATTGTCTACGCTGAGATCTTCAACATTAAAAACCATATCGCCTGGAACGGCTTCGCTCTTTGAGACTTTTAAATCAACTTTGCGGCCAACCATTTTGGAAGCAAGTTCTTCTTCACTCGTTGTCCCAACATCAACAGTTTCGATGAATAGACCTTTTCTGATAATAGTGCAGCGATCAGCGATCTCTTTGATCTCATGAAGCTTATGAGTAATGATAATAATTGTTTTTCCAAGTCGTTTTAAATTTTCAACGATTCGGTAAAAATCTAGAACTTCCTGAGGAGTGAGGACCGCCGTGGGTTCATCTAAAATAATAAGCTCAGCATTTCGATAGAGAGTTTTGATAATCTCTACCCGTTGCTGCATTCCTACGCTTATAGTTTCCACCAAGCGGTCGGGGTCAATATTAAAATTATATGTTTCAGAAAGTGCCATTACTTGAGCGCGTGCAGCTTTGTAATTAACAGAACCGAACCAGGTTCTTGGCTCAACTCCTAAAATAATATTTTGTAAAATTGAAAACGGACGCACTAACATAAAATGCTGATGAACCATTCCAATACCATTTTTAATGGCAAATCGTGGAGTCGGGATTTCTACTTTTTTCCCTTTTAAATAAATCTCACCACCAGCATCAGGTTGATAAAGACCAAAAATAATTTTCATCAATGTAGATTTGCCGGCACCATTTTCGCCCAGAATGGCGTGAACCTCTCCGCTTTTTACAGAGAGGTTGATACCGTCATTGGCCTTAAAAGTGCCAAATGTTTTGGAAATATTTTTTAGTTCGAGAGCAAACATTATTTGATTGTTTTAACAAATACTGCGTAAGCTTTTTCGTCAGCAGGAACTTTAATTTTTCCGTCTGCAATTTTTTTCTTAAGAGCATCTACATCTTTTAGTAAAGCTAATGGTATCATTTTTTCAGTAGTAGGAGCAATGTCAACGGCACCATCTTTTAAACCAAAGTTTTGAGTAGTCCCGCCTTTGAAAATTCCTTTTTTAAGATCAGTAACAACTTGAAAAATTGCGTTGTCGACTCTCTTCATGCTTGAAGTGATAACATTTTTTGGAGCGAGATAGTTTTGGTCGCGGTCTACACCAACGGCCATTTTATTTTTTTCTTTAGCTGCTTCGATAACACCGTCACCAACTGCACCGGCGGCATGGAAGACAACATCAGCATTTTTTGAAATCATTTGATTGGCAATCGCTTTTCCTTTGGCAGCATCAGTAAATGATTCTGAGTATTGCTCTAGAACTACGATGTTTTTATTAGCTTGTTTTGCCCCTGCTTTATAGCCGTATTGAAAAGAATGGATGATTGGCACTGACATTCCACCTATAAATCCAATGGTATTTGTTTTAGACATTTTCGCTGCAATATATCCGGCCAAAAAAGCGCCTTCTTCAGCTTTAAACATAACGCCCATAACGTTTGGCGGAGTTTTTTCTCCGAACGAGTAATCGATAATTGCATATTTTTGCTTTGGGTTTTGTTTTGCAGCTTTTAAAACAGCGTCGGCCATCTTGAAGCCAATTCCCCAGATAAGATCATTACCAGCGTCATAAAGTGTTTCAAGGTTTGATTGATAATCTGCATCTTGCTTTGATTCTTGGTAACTGGCCTTAATTCCCAGTTCTTTTTTTGATTTTTGAAGCCCTTCCCAAGCTGACTGATTAAAAGACTGATCGTTGACGCCACCCACATCTGTGACCATTCCAACTCTAATTGGTTTATCTGCAGCAAAAGTGAAAGAAGATATAATCATAACCAGACAAAAGATGACGCTTTGAAGTTTCATTTTGACCTCTATAAAAGAATTTTAAGTTAGACATTTTTAGCACTAAAAAACAAAAAAAGGTAGAGTGATTGTCAACTTTAAGGGCCTGGGTGTTTAATAGGCTTAGCCTTACCGATTTAGCTCTCAACGCAATGGGTATTTGTAGTGAACTTAACTACGAAGCTCTTTCACCGGCTTGCCCTCTTGGAGACTTCGTCCTCTAATTATGACATCATTTGAAAGTATTACTCTAATCACCAAATGAGAAAAAGATGTCGAATAAAAAACCTATAGAAACACTTCAAGAAAATGCATCAGGCTTTTTTGATAAAATTAATACCAAATATGCCAGCCAGATTAAATGTTCAGAAGGTTGTTCTAAATGTTGTTATACCGATATTTCAATTTTTAAAGTTGAAAGCGAAAGACTTCTTGCTTGGTTTAACTCCCAGAGCGCCGAAACGAAAATAGAATTACAGACCTTATGGAAAGGGACTGTAGAAAAAGGCGCCTGCACTTTTCTTTACGCTGATCGCTGTAGTGTTTATGAAGCCAGACCTGTTATCTGTAGAACACAGGGAGCACCTCTATATCTTGCATCAGAAAACTCTCTGGATTATTGCCCGTTAAACTTCGAGCAAGGGGATCCACCGAAAGAGGATTGGCTTAACTTGGAAAGGCTTAATACTATGCTTTCGTTAGCTGCTAAAACGAGTGGATTGGATGAGAGAATTAGGCTTAAGAAATTTAAGGCTGAACTTTTGGCGCTTTGATTTTATTTTACGATTACATTGCTCTATACACTCCAGTTCTCAGTATGGCCGTCGTCTGGATTAGGATGAAAATTAAAAGTTTTTACTGTGAAAGTTCCTGGTGCTTAATAAATATTTTTCAAATCCCATAACTAATTTGGGATCATTGTTTTCTAGTTGCTTAGAATTAAACTTTCATCCAGTCGATGTTACCCCCCCACCCATTTGGAAAAGATATTATGAGTTAGATTAGATAATTTACTAGGGATATAAAAATACTACTTTTGAACTCGTAATCCTCACTTTTAATTCAAGATTAGCAGATTGCACAGGAATTTAGCCAGCCTTGCTTAGCTTTACATACTGTCTTCGCTTTTGTTTCATTTTGATCAATAGCAGTCCTGTTGTATCGACAGTATTTTATCACGGTGCAACGAATTCAATTTGTATAAGTAAATTAATCCATGATATAAGGGATTTTGGTAGTAAACATATCAGTCGCCATTGATATATTTTAAATTTGCCTCCATAATTTATTTACCCTTTAACCGTGGTAAATAGATGAGCGAAATAGTTATATTAAGTCCCTGCTCGGAAAAATTAAAAATTATTTTTAACCCTCAGTGGTTAAAAATTTTAAAAATTCTTGCTAAGGAAAAATTAAACGTAACTGCTATCAATGAGCAGATTGATATTCCTCAAAACCTGCTTTCATATCATTTAAAAGTTTTAGAAGAGCACCATTTTATTAAAGGTGAGCGAGCAGGTAAAAGTGTGGTATATCACAATTCCAATAACCTTACTTTTAAAAATAATAAAATGAAAATTAATCTTAATTGTTGCGAACTTAGTTTTTAATAAGCGTAGGAGTTTTGTATGAAGTTTTTTCTGTTGATCTCTCTTTTATTTTCTCAATTCTCTTTTGCCCAAGAGCAAACGATTACTCTTACAGGTTCAAGTACGATTGCACCTCTTGCTATGGAAATTGGAAAACGGTTTGAAAAACTTCACCCTGGAATTAAAGTCGATGTTCAAACGGGTGGCTCTTCTCGTGGAATAAAAGATGCAAGAGAAGGAACCGCTGATATTGGCATGGTTTCACGCTCGCTTAATCCTGACGAACAAGATCTAAAATTTTTCACAATGGCCAAGGATGGAGTAAGTGTAATTCTCCATAAAGATAATTCTGTTAAAGTTCTATCAACTGATCAGGTTATTAAAATCTATAAAGGCGAAATTAAAAACTGGAAAGAAGTAGGTGGAAGGGATGCTCCAATTACCGTTGTCAATAAAGCAGAAGGAAGATCAACTCTTGAACTTTTTTTACACTTTTTTAAATTGAAAAATTCTGAAATTAAGGCAAGTGTTGTTATAGGTGACAACGCTCAAGGAATTAAAACTGTTGCCGGTAATCCGAACGCTATTGGTTATGTTTCAATTGGAACTGCGGAGGCAGCAATAGTTGAAAAAAATCCGATAAAACTTATTTCAATGAATGGCATTGAAGCAACAACTGCTTCTGTGAAGAACAGCACATTTCCAATTTCACGTGTATTAAATCTTGTCACGAAAACCCAACCAAAGGGATCAATCAAAGAGTTTATTGAATTCTCAGTTTCAAATAAAATTAATGATCTTATTATTGAACAATTTTTTGTTCCGATTCATTAAGCATGTTTAAAACAATTAGTTATATTTTTGCATTGATCGGCTTCATTCTTCCTTTGTTAATTATCATTTATCTTTTTAGAGAAAGTCATGAAGCAATCAATCACTTTGGAATAAAAAAATTTCTTTTTGATCCTTCCTGGTATCCAAACGAAGGCCTTGTGGGCCTTGCCGCTCAAATTAATGGAAGTATTGCCGTTGCCTTTCTCTCAATTCTTTTAGCTGTCCCTTCTTCAGTTTCTTTCGTTTATACAAATGAATTTTTATTACCTAAAAAAATTACTTTTTTTAACAACCTGGGAATAGATACCTTCTCAGGCATTCCTTCTGTTATTTTCGGACTTTGGGGGCTCGTTAAAGTTGTTCCTTATTTTGCCGTTAATCACCCTCCGGGGACATCACTTTTAGTGGGGGCCATCATTCTCGGCATGATGATTTTTCCTGGATTAGTTGTGGGAATAAGAGGATTGATTCAAACTTTTAATCAACACTATCAGTTCTCTTCTGCAAGTTTAAATCTATCTTCCTATTCTTATTTTTTTAAAGTCTTCATCCCCGCAAATATTAAAGGTCTTACTGGTGTGTTCTTGTTACAATTTGGCAGATCCCTTGGAGAAACAATGGCCGTTCTTATGGTGACTGGAAACGTTTCTCAAAATCCAGATTCACTTTTTTCACCAATTAGAACGCTTACCAGTAATATAGCGCTGGAAATGGCTTATGCAACAGGAGCTCATCGTTCAAGTCTTTTTATGAGTGGGCTCATCCTCGCTTGTGTTCTGCTTTTGCTTAGTCTTCTGGCCATATTTTTAAGACGAGATGATCATGAATATTAAAAAAAATTTAATTGTTTTGATTTCATTTCCTATTCTGATTTTATTTTTCATGATGATTTCAAATATTATTCTTGAAGGACACGCTGGTCTTTCCTGGAATTATTTTGTGACAGAAGCAAGTCATGCCGGGAGAAGCGGGGGAATCGCTCCGATCATAGTTTCCACGACGATAATTGTTATTCTAACTCTTCTTATTTCGACGCCATTTTCTTTTTGTAGTGCTCTGATATTAACATTGGTCATTTCAAAAAATCGTTACTTGCTTTCACTTTTTGAAATTTCACTTACTCTTTTAAGTGGTCTGCCCTCAGTAGTTTTTGGATTATTTGGCAGTGCTTTTTTTGGCAAGACATTAGGATTTGGTTATTCTCTGATTTCAGGCGCCCTAACTCTTTCATGCATGGTTTTACCGTTTTATACCAAAATCTTGCACGATAATTTTAAAATACTCCCTAGGGAGTATTTTTTGTCTGGCAAGGCCCTGGATCTTTCCTTGTATCAATTTGCAAAAAATATTCTCATTCCACTCAACCTTTATGCAATAGCCGCTGGTGCAATCTTTTCTATCAGCCGTGCGCTTGGAGAAACGGCAGCTTTGATTTTTACCAGCGGCTACGTTGATCGATATCCTCATTCACTCCTTGATTCAGGACGAACTCTTTCTATTCATATCTACGACCTGGCCCTAAATATTCCAGGCGGCGATCAAGCCGCTCTCAAGGCTTCATTTGTCTTTTTGTTATTATCTTTAACTATCAATTTTATTTTAAGTGTAGTTCTAAAAAATACACTTCTAAGAGGTCTTCAATGATTCAAGTTAAAAATTATTATTTATCTTTTGGAAAAAAGAAAATATTGAATGATATCAACTATCAGTTTCAAGCTGGCATTACTGCCATCGTAGGACCTTCCGGGAGCGGTAAATCAAGTTTCGTTTTAAGCTTAAACAGATTGACTGATCTTTATTCAAATACCAGATATTCCGGTGAAATTCTTTTCGAAGACAATAATATTTTAATTCAGAAGAAAAATCTGGGAAAAATTCGTCATGCAATTGGAACTGTCTTTCAAAAACCAACTCCCTTTCCCGTTTCTATCTACAAAAATCTAGAACTCTCGTTAATAGAATTGGGCACAGTTGAGAAAAAAAACTATCTTGAAAAAATTAAAGAAGTTTTGAAAAAAGTCTCACTATGGGAAGATGTTCAAGACAATTTACACAAAAGCGCCTTGAAACTCTCAGGTGGACAGCAGCAAAAACTTTGCATTGCCAGAACTCTTCTCTTAAATCCAAAAATTCTTATTTTAGATGAACCGTGCAGCTCGCTGGACCCGATTTCTACTCTACAAATCGAAGAACTTTTAATACAAATTGCCAAACTTACTCCCGTGATTATTGTAACTCATAATCTGAAGCAGGCTAAACGAATTGCAGAGCACCTCATTGTTTTTGGAATTCATGAAGGTGTGGGAAGTATTATTGAAAAAGGTCGTAGTGAAGAGGTTTTCCTGGCCCCTAAACATCATTTCACAAAAACCTATTTAGAGTATGAAGCTTTTTAAAAGTCTTAGTTGTAAATGCTATATTTTATTCAAACGAAGAGAAGATGGTAAGATTTTGCCATTACGATTTTTGCTAATTTCAGCTGAAACTTGCGATTATTTCTTTACTGTCGTTCACTAAAAGTAGTACTTTCTCCGAACTTTATACAATTGGATCAGGCCTGATTATGACACTTGAGAAATCTATTTACGAATTATCGCAAGAAGAGCTTAAATCTTTTCTGGCGAGTAAAGATTTATCAACTGATTTATCAACAACCATTTTTCGTAATCTTTACAAAAATAATAAGCACGAACAACCAATTGGTAAGAAGCTTTTAGCTGTTCTGGAAAAATCTTTTAATTTTGATCTTCCAACGATAGATACTGTTTCAAAATCTCCAGATGGAACAGTGAAATTCTTGATGGGATTCAATGATGGAAAGTCGGTTGAAACCGTTCTCATTCCTTTTCATAAACGTTTTACCGTCTGCCTGTCTTCCCAAGTAGGCTGTGCGATGAAATGCAGTTTCTGTTACACGGGAACAATGGGACTCTCGAGACATTTAAAAAGCAGTGAAATAATTGGACAATATATTGTAGCAGCCAATTATCTCGAAAATGTTCTGGGACTAAAAACCATGGCACCTAATATTGTTTTCATGGGACAAGGTGAACCACTCCACAACGCCGATGAAGTTTTAAACGCCATCAACGTTATGATGGAACCACTAGGGCTTGGAATGGGTCCACGTCAAATGACACTTTCAACAGCAGGTTATTTGCCCGGTATAAAAAAACTTAATAATTTCCCCAAAATTAATATCGCACTTTCTCTGCATTCACCCTTTAACGATATTAGAAAAGAATTGATTCCTATCAACCAACATTTTCCACTTGAAGATATTTTTGAAGCTCTCGATGGACTAGATTTGATGAAGAGACAATTTATCGTCTATGAATATCTTTTGATCGATGGCCTGAACGACCGCTTAGAAGACGCTGACAAACTCGAGGAGCTTCTTGGCGAAAGAAAGGCAGCGATCAATATCATTCCCTTCAATCCCTTTCCGGGAAGCAAATACAAGCGTCCATCAGATGAGAAGGTTGAACTCTTCAAAGAAATGCTGGTGGAGAGAAAACTGAGAACGATGATCAGAACAACTAAAGGAAGCGATATTCTCGCAGCGTGTGGACAACTAAAATCCTAAATCTTTGTGTAATTTTTACAAGCTTGAGTTAATTAATCCTTATCTTATTTATGGGCATGTTAAAATTATTTTAAATAATAAATGTCTAGGAGTTTAAATGAAAACATTACTTTTTTTATCGTTATTTGCAATCCTTCCACTCGCAGCGAGAGCTGAATTCGATGTTGAGCTTACTGGCACTCAATATGGACAGTCTACAGACGGTGATAATACTCTGGCATGTGAAAATGCAAAGTATAACGTTAAAATCACTGCCCGCAATCAGAGTACGAATGATTTTGAAATGAATATTCTAAGCATAGGTGAATGTCACGACTGCGCGAGCGATCCTGAAGAATATAATCCGGACAATGTTACTTGTTATGTAGATTATTCTTACATGAACGTGATGAATTAATTTTTTAAATATTTTTTAATCAAGGCTCAGTTCGCTGGTTTTTTTTATTAACTATTACAAACTGCATTTACTTTTTCGCATGCTGAGAATGCACCTATCACTTGGATCACGTCTGATATGCGTCCACCGCCGCCACAGAACCGAAAAAATTTTGTTGGAATTCTTAGAACTACTACTGCAAAAAGATTTCACAAATAGCCCTCGAGAAATAATATATTATAGTTATGACTTGAGATAAATTTGGTATGTATTAATAGACTACAAAAGTTTATTAGCGAGAAAAAATATGAGTAAATTTACCCCCGCAGACTCTCTAGATTGGTCTCCTTTTAGATTAGGAACATCTCTAAAGCCAAGACCCTTAAATTCGATCGAAGGAATCGTAGATCGTATTAGAATAGCGGCCTTTGCCGAGAGGCAGGCCTATTATGCTTTTTTAGAAGCAGCAAGAATTTTTGCCGACGATGTTTCTGAGGATTTAATTAAAGCATGGAAGCGAATTGCGCTAGAAGAAGCTAAGCATGAATCATGGCTTTTAAAAAGGCTGGTGGAAATTAATCAAGATGTCGCAGAATTACCAGTGGGTCTTGGGTTGTATAATTCCTTTTGTAAATGTGAGACAGCTAAAGAATTTACTTTGTATATTTCAGACTCAGAAGAAAAAGGCCGTCTCGCTGGTTTGAAATTCGTTGAGGCACTACAGATAAGGGACCCTGAGACTGCAAAGATTTTTTCAGCTATTGCTTTTGAGGAAATAGATCATATTTCGCTGGCAAAAAAATATTTTTAATTACGATTATCTTTTAACAATCAATTCTATTCTCTCAATAAACTTAATGAGCGCCGGTCGGTTTTGTTGATAGTAATAATCAATACTCGAGTAATCAGGCCATTTAGAATTTGATAGCTCTATTGTGATTTGCAAATCTTTACGCCAATAAATACTCCAGTCCTGCATTCCACCGTTTACTTCATACCAGGCAAATCCATTAGTGATTCCATTTGAGAAAGTTGTTGAAGCAGCAATATACGGCGCGTTTTGGGCGTATTCATGGCTTAGGTCTTTCACCAGGTCTTCTTCAGGAAAGCGATCCGGAATTGTGTCCCAAGGGTAATTAACCACTTCTGAACCGCCATGAAAGTTGGCCGAGAGTCTAAAATTGTGTTCGCCTTGCCACTTCATGACTGCTTGAGTTTCAGGCTCTCTTTTATCTGTCGTATCTTGATTGTCTGAAGTCGAGAAATCAGGAAAGTCGCGATTGAGGTCAGAGTGATTGCTATTAGCTCTTGTTCCAGCTGCTGCTCCATCAGGATTCATTGAAACAAGAATATGAATTTGGAATTTATCAAGAAGGGTAGTGAGTCTAGGATCTTTTCCGTAATTCTCTACACATTCTTTGATAAATCGAAGCATGACTTCTCTTCCGACAATTTCATCACCGTGCATATTTGCAATATATTTGAACTCTGGTCGATCATCATCCAAATTGGCGTTTCGAGAGAGTTTCATAACCCATAGATCGCGATTCTTTACAGATTTTCCAATTGAATAAAGCTTGGTAATGCCAGGATATTTTTTAGCAATTATTTTTAAATCTTTTTCTACAGCTTCTGGAGTTGGGTACTCGCTTCTCAAATTTTGATTTGCATTTTCCAGTGGTCTGTATTCAATTAAGTTTTGTTGTAAAAAACCTTCCAGACCCTTTGGTCCATAAAGTTCAAAGCCAGAAGTGCTGACATGATCAATCGTTAATTCGGGTCTTGATTTAAGAAGTTCGAAAATTTCTGATTTATTTTCTTTAATCCAATAGGATTCGTCAATAGTGTGCTTGGTAGCGATGTTAGTGGCGAGCGACGAAGTTGAAAAAAAGAGAACAATAAGGCCCGTGTTAAATCTCATAATCCATCCTAGATAATGCTATTTTTTTATATATTTCTTATCTAAGAATAATGGATGATAAAAATTTAGGAGATAAAATTAACGAATGTTATGAATTGTTGGGAAAAAAGAAGTATCACCCAACTAGAATGGTTGGGTGCTCGCTAGTGGATTATTTTTTTTTCAAAAGTTAGAAAGCGTGATTTCATTCGTTATGAATGAAACCGGGAAAGCACCTGAGTATGCAAAGTGGCTCAATCACACGAGCAGCTTCAACTCCACCCATGTCTTCAATTTCCCATCTAAATTGATCTAAAATTGAATTCTCATCTTTGCCACTGTCGGTTTAGCATAGGTGAATTTAGGGTTCACTCCAGATCCTCTTACTGCTATATTCATTTTTGGCAAGCGAACTCCTTGAAATGTTTTTTCTTAGCATAATAAAATATTAGTTATTGATTATATTATCCAAGATAATTATTGAATGTGAATGGTAGTAATTAGATAATGATTTTTTATGTCGATAATCCACATAGCTTATTGGCCGGAACAGCAATATCGATTTTTTTGGGTTGGGCAAGTTTTAGATTGTTCATAATTTCAGTGAACTCAGCCAAAGTGCGATTATTTCCAATTCTCGGATTGAATTTTTTCTCAAGCTCAACAGTTGTGTAAGTAAACCCTTTGTAGTCATGGGCCGGATAAATTTTGGTTTCATTTGGTAATGTGAAAATTTTATCCTTGATACTCTCATACATTTTTTTAGGATCACCTTGTTGAAAATCTGTGCGACCTGTTCCATGGATAAGAAGTACGTCTCCAGTAAAAATCATTTTATCAATTAAAAAACTCATGCAACTATTGGTATGGCCGGGTGTCGCAATTGCTTTAAGAGAGTACTTTCCAAATTTTATTTCATCTCCCTCTTTTAAAGCATGATCTACACATGGTACTAATGCCTCTGAACTAATGGCAGTTTTAGCTCCAGTTTTTTTTCTAATTTCGCCAGATCCAGTAATATGATCAGCATGTAAATGAGTATCAAGTATATATTTTAAATTAAGTCCCATTTCTGAGATGAGTTTCAGGTCGCGATCTACATTCTCAAGGACCGTATCTATTATAATCGCTTCTTTAGTCAATTCATCGGCCAGAAGATAAGTATAAGTTGAAGTTTCGGAATCAATTAATTGATAAAAAATCATACTGGTCCTTGTTCTTAGTTTTGAAAGAAAATGGAAAATCTTCGTCTCAAATATTATCTTAGGCTTAAGAAGAAAAGAAGCAATGAATTGACCCTTGTGTGCTTTAGATGTAAATTTTTTTATCAAATTAAGGTTTTCCAGGTGTCAATTATGATTCGAGTCGCCGTTTTCCTCCTAATATCTTTTAGCCAGATCGTCTTGGCCGGAGTAAATCCGCTCACGCTTTCCGTAACAGCTAGCAGAGGATTGGAAGAACCGAAAAAAGATGTTGAATTTATCAGTACTGAGCTCAAAGAAAAATTAAAAAATCCTCAAGAAACCATGCGTACTTTTATACAGGCGATGGATAGAGTAAAAAGTGGATCGACTAGTTCATTTAATGAAGCGATTGCGACTCTCGATCTCTCTCAGATAGATCCAAACGCAAGACAAGTCACTGGCAAAATTACGGCCGAGCGTTTAATCAATACCCTTGACCGTATCGCAAAAATAAACTTAACACATATCTCAACTTCTGAAAACGGCCCAAAGTGGTTTTTTAGAAAACAAACAGTGACAATAGGGGATAATGTTTACGATGTAGAAATCGCAATCGCAAAAAGCCCTGAAGGAATTTGGAAATTCTCGCCAGAAACAGTGTCTTCAATAGAAAATTTTTATTCTTCTGTGGCCCGTTTAAAAGTAGTTGAAGGCGTAACAGAATACCGCAATTGGCGATCACGTTTTAAAGAGCGTATGCCCGCGTGGACTTCTGAAGAATTCTTTATTTTAAAAAAAGGACAATGGCTGGGGCTGATTGTTTTAGTGTTTGGTTCTTTAGCAATATTTGCCCTAACACGTTTTCTGTCTACATTTTATTTGCGCTATAAAGTTAATCATAAATCGCTGGACTTCAATGAAGATGATCAATATAAATCCACGATGCCTTTTGGTTGCCTGGCCTTTTCAATCTCATGGCTAATTGGAATACGTTTTTTAGAGTTTGATCTAGAGATGCTCGAAATTTTTATCCGCGCTTCCTATATTATGACAGCAGTGTTCTCAGTCTGGTCGGCGCTTAAGTTGGTAGATTATGTAAGTTTGCACTTTGAAAAAATAGCAGCGGGCACAGCAAACAAATTTGATGATGTTTTGATTCCTATGCTTAAAAAAACCACTAAAGTATTTGTGGTTGCTTTCGGTGCAATCCTTGTTGCTCACAGTTTAACTTTTGATGTCGCCAGCATTTTGGCAGGACTTGGGATTGGTGGGGTAGCCGTTGCCCTCGCTGCAAAAGATACAATTTCAAATTTATTTGGATCAGTCACAGTCATTATTGATCGACCATTTCAAATCGGAGATTATGTTTCACTAGAAAAAAATATCGAAGGAACGGTAGAGCAAGTTGGATTCAGAAGTACAAGACTTAGAACGCCCTATAATTCTCTCGTTACTCTTCCCAATAGCGTGCTCGCTAATATGGCAATTGATAATTATGGAATGAGAAGAGTTCGTCGTTATAAAACTTTCTTGCATATTGAGTACGCAACTCCGCTTCCAAAAATTGAAGAATACTGCGAACGAATTCGATACCACATTCAACTCAATCCAATTATTCAAAAAGATAATGCCGTCGTAACACTTTTTGAAATGAACACCAGTTCTCTTGATATCATGCTTACTGTTTTTTTTGTAACGGACAATTACCAAACCGAATTGGCCGAACGGCATAAATTTATCTATGAAATTTTAAAAATTGCAGAGCAAATTGAAGTGAAGTTTGCTTATCCTACTCAGACTATTTTTTTAGAAAAAACGAAAAGTACTGAAATGGATAAAATCCTTTAAAAGTTGGCATCCTGGCAGCAATAAAAAATCTATACACACTCGCTAATTGCCTGATTTTTTTAGATGCCATGTGAATCTTTTTGTATTAGAGGATTCTCTCATATAATCGGGGCATCGCTCTCTTCTAAATAAACCATCCCAGAAGAGCAACGATAGGAGTGAAGTCTATGCATATGATGACAAAAAATTCTACTAACAGCGAGACACCAAATCAGTATTCTTTTTGGAGTTATTGTTTCGCACTTGTTTCGGTTTTTGCCTTAGCTGATGTTATTAGTGGAGGTTTAGTCAGAGAGTCTTTAGTGCTACATAAAGTTGAATATGTTGTAACCCTTTTTGCTATGATTGCGACAGTTGGAGTTTATGCCTCAGATGGAACCCCAGGTGCACGTTTCATTCGCTCCTATTCCCGTCACAAATTATGAAGTAGTTTATTTAGAAAATCGACGATGATAAAAAAAAAGGGCCTTGTGGAAGGCCCTTTTTTTTATTCCCACGATGACGCACTGAAAAAGTTCTCCCATTAGGTTAAGTATGATCGAAATAATTTTTATCAATCATGTCCTGAGCATGCCATCGAGTGGACTCGATGAAGGTATTGGAATTGGAGAAATGTTTTTCTATATTTGGAACTTCTGCAGAGACATCAGTTTTTGTAGCAAGATCACACTAGGATAATAAAGTTAAAACGAGACCGAGCAAAAATATTGCTTTCATATAGAAAAGATTAGCTCGAAGAAATAGAGATTACTAGTTCAGCACAGCTCAGCTATTTTTTTAAAAATAGTCAGAGACAAAAAGTCTCCGTCTATCTATTAATTTTTATCGTTTTTTTATATGGCCCATTGTCGCTAAACTTGCGGAAGTCATTTTGTAAAGAAGTCTCATTCCGACATTGGCATCCCATTCATTAAACTTATCTTTTGGATTAGGAGCGACTTCAACCAAATCAAATCCCACTAGCTTTTTACCACTAGCTACAAGTTCATTAATTATTAGCATTACTTCTTGATAATCAAGGCCCCCAGGCACAGGAGTTCCTGTGTTAGGGCAAAAGCGTGGATCTAGTCCGTCTATATCAAATGAAATATATACATGCTCAGGCAAGTGAGAAACGATTTCGCGGGCGATCTTTTGAAAACTCTCTCCACTCATTTTTCTTCTAGCGAGAGTCTGATCAAAATACATTTCAACTTTTGTATTATCGCGTGTGTAAATAAATTCTTGCTCACAGAAATCGCGAATTCCGACCTGAACTAATTTAGAAATTCCGGGAATTTTTTCCATCACGTTATGCATGATTGAAGCGTGAGAGTTTTCAAACCCCATATAAGCAATACGAGTGTCAGAGTGAGCATCGAAATGCAAAACTCCCAACTTGGGATATTTTTCAGCGTATGCTTTAATGGCTCCAAAAGGAGTGGCGTGATCTCCACCTACGACGACGGCGATTTTATTTTTATCAAGAATAGCTTTTGTTTCTTTATAAACTTCAATATTCAATTCTTCACAAATCTGATTCACGCGCACGAGATTTTTTTGAAGAACTTTATTTTTTTTCATTGTTTCATCATCAGCATCAATGATTTTTTTGGCAAGCAGACGCCCTTCTGAATTTAGTTTTTTGATCTTTGCGCTCTCTTTTTTCATAAAAAGCCCAGCTTGATAGGCGTCAACAAAATCCAGGTCAAAAAAGTCAATTTGCTCACTGGCACCTAAAATAGCGGCCGGTCCTTTTGAAGTTCCCGCCTGATAAGAGGTAGTGACGTCCCAAGGAACAGGAATATAAACGACTTGTGCTTCACTTTCTTTAAATGGAAGACCATAGATGCCGTCTTTAGAAGTTGCTTTTGCGTTAGGATCGATAATTGTTTTAGTCATAAAATTCTCTTTTCTTTTAGGTTTACTTTTAAGGGCCAGTTCTACAAAATTTTACCCAACAGTATCATATTGTGAAGGATAGGTCATACCCATGAAAATCATTATTTGTCTTTTTTTACTTTTAACGACTAACGCGTTTGCTGATCATATCCGATTAATTAACGTAGTAGGCGAAGCTTCAAAATCATATGAACCTGATATTGCAAAAATCAATTTAAGTATTTGGGGGAAAGGGGAAAATGCCAAGACTGCTCAAAGTTTAAATCAAGGACAGTATGAACAATTGAAAAAAACATTGGATGACCACAAGGTCTTGCCCCCTGATATCCAAACGATTGGTTACGAATTAAACCCTGACTATCTTTATGATAATAAAACTTCAACAAATAAAATTGTTGGCTATATAGCCACACAAACTATTCGAGTTACAATAAAGAAAGTTAAAACGGTTGGGAAATTTCTGGATGATCTCATTATTGATTTTAAAAATTTAAAAGCTGGAACGAATGTTCAATCTATTTCTTGGGATTTAGAAAAAAGAGATGAGATTGAGAAAACACTTTTAATTGAAGCAGTGTCTTTGGCGGAAGAGCAGGCTCAAGTGCTGGCAAAGGCAGCCCATGTAAAAGTTAAAAACCTATATCAATTAACTCCCCAAGGAAGCGCTTCTCCTATCCCTATGTACCAAAATGAGGGAATGATGCTCAAAAGCGCTGGAGGCGCTCGTGCCCAGTCCACGGCCTTATTTACAGGCGAGGTTAAAGTCAAAGCTGAAGTCGTTGCCGCCTATGAAATAGAGTAAATTCTACAGAGTTTATTGAACCTGACAGAAAAGACGCTTATTCTTCTCCTATGAAAAGTTTCATTTTATTTTTTTCAGCTCTTTGCTGCACAACTAGTTTTAGTGCAGACTTAACATTAGTTGCCAGTTATCAGGCATGTCTAACTTCACTTCGCGAAGATGGCAATGTAATGATTTCAGAAATAGAAAATGCGGGCCTGGTTGTTTATCAAAAAAAATCACTTTATGATCGAGATTTATTTCTTATAAATGATAAAAAACTATTTTCATGTGGGGAACTCTCAGTACAGAGTGCAAGTTCCACAGTCGATGTTTTAAATTACGATATTATTTTAAAAGTAGATGCGAAACAATTCCCATTATTTGTTGAGATTCCAACAGAGCTTACTTTTGGTGCAGAAGATGTCATTTTTCGCGAATCGAGTAATTCAAATCCAAAAGAAAATTTAAATTGTGTTGAAATAAATTCTGAAAAAATTAATTCGGCATTCGTGGAAACAGTGGGCATTCGATTAAAAGGTTTTCCAATTCAGTTTAAAGAGAGTGCTGAAAATAAAAAAAGTCAGGAAAGAAGTAAAATCTGGGGACCAGACTGGAAAGCTAAACCAGCAATTGACCAGGAGAGAAATGGCTATCTCCGAGTCATCAAAAAATGTGCAAATGTATCTGCATTAAGTGAAACAAGAATAAAAATACAAAACGAATTAATGTCTATTAAGTGAAAACTATTTTTGCTGAGCTTTCATCATCTGATGATAATAACGATGAAACATTACTAATCCATCTTCATAAGGTGCCTGATAGGGTCCCTGTTCCTCTCGAGCTTCTTCATACAAGATTTTTCTTCCCGCGGCCAAACGCTCACACATTTCTGCATCTTCATCGGCCGTTTCAATATAGGCTGCTTCGGCTGCGTCTCTTAGCTCCGGATGATTATCAATAACATCTTGGTGGTGGAAAAAATCAATGTGATTTACGCACGTATCTGGTCCTGTAGGGTGAACTGTACTGATGGCCATAAAGAGGGGATACCATTCAATCATAACATTTGGGTAATACATGATTAGAATACCGCCGAATTTAGGCAAAGTGATAGGATAGTATTCTAAAAACTTTTTAATCCATTGTTGGTATTTTGGAGTCGTTTTGTGACTTTCTAAAAAAGCTCTGTCTTTAAGTTTAAAAATTTGACTAGTGTAGTGTTCGTGATCAATCCAGCTAATGCTTTTAAGATCAACAAAGCCGGCAAATCCTGGATGAACAAATGGAACATGATAATCTTCGGCAAAGCCGTCAATATAATTTTTCCAATTGAAATTGAGCTTATCGGTAAATGTCTTGGTGTAGACCATCTTGTCGATATTCATTTCTCCAATCATTGCAAAATTCTTTAGCTCTTCAGTAAAGCTACGTTTGCCGGTGAAAAGAAGATTGTGCCAATTTTCAAAAGGAGCGTGCTCTAGAGGATAGTCTTCTTTTGTGCCATTAAAAAGCGGAGTATTAGTGCAAGCCCCGTTGCCGTCATAACTCCAGCAGTGAAGCGGACAAGTGATGGTTTGAGCGTTTCCAGATCCTGTAATCATTTTAGCTTGGCGGTGAGAGCAAACATTTTCGATAAGATTAATTTTCCCGTCTTTTTTTGTTAAAATTTTTGCATCGTTCAATCTTTCGACTACACGGTAGTCGCCATCATTCTTAAGCATTGTAGCTGCGCCAATATAGTTAGAATTATTTTTAAAAAAGCATTCCATCTCTTTGGCATAAACGTCTTTATCGAAATAATTGGCAATAGGTATGCCACTTGTCAGTTTCATACGGCCCTCAGTGTTTGGGTCTGCTCTTTGCAAAAAGTACAAACTGTTTTTGCCACTAATTCTTTTTCACGGTCAATTGTCGCAAGATGATATGAGTCGTGAAGTATGAGGTTATCAAAAGTAGAAGTGGTTATATTATTCTTCATAAATTCGACGCTCTTTACGCTTGAAACATCATCTTCCAGAGGATGTATTGCAAAAACTGGAGATGCGATTTTATGTAGGTTTGCTCTGACAAATTTATTTAACAAATGCATTTGCCAAAAACTTCTGAAAGGAATTTTTGAATAATGAGTTGTTGATGAATCGCTCATTTTTGAAGCAACCCATCTTCTAATTCTTTCATCTTTAATTCCGTAAGGCTCACCTTCAGGTAAATTATAAGTATAGTAAAAAGGTGTATAACGAAAAAAAGTCATGAAACGACCGAGGTAGGGAAGACTCCAACCATCGTAGAAAAGTGTTGTAGAAATTGGAGTGATTGCACGAACTTTATCGCCGTATTTAATTCCTAAATAAAGGCAAAGAACAGCTCCTAAGCATAAACCAGATACGGACACAGATTCATATTCACTTGATAAGCGCTCAAAGTTTTGTGAGGCCGCATCAGCAAAGACTTCCCATTTTATATATTTCAAATCACTAAAATGAGTTCCGTGACCCGGGAGCAATGGGACTTCGACATGGAACCCATCTTCTTCCAATCTCTTTTTTAAGTAACTCATTTCCGCCAGTCCGCCACCTAAACCATGAAGGAGAAGAACAGCATGACGTTTCTTTGAATTGATAAGGACCTCCGAGTGTCCATAGAGTATACAGCAGAACTTTTTGTGAAGAGAAGGATAGACCAATGGTCAGAGGTAATTGTAATGGTGTTGTAATATATATATATAAGCAATTCACTCGGAATTAACGTTTTGACGGCAAGATAAAGAGTGGCGTATCTTTATTAAATGAATCCATGGTTAATTTTATTTTTTGCAATTGCTGCTGAAGTTGTTGGTACAACTTCAATGAAACTCTCTAACGGTTTCACAAAAGCAGGGCCTATTGTATTTGTGCTAATAGGTTATGGTCTGGCACTCGTCTTGCTGGCAAAATCAATGAAAGATATTCCGCTTGGAACAGCTTATGCTGTATGGGCGGGGTTTGGAACGATATGTGCTGCCATCGTTGGAAAGTTTTTGTTTCATGAACAAATAGGCCTTCCACAATTGCTGGGAATGCTTTTAGTTATTGCAGGAATTGTTATTCTTCATTTATTTCAAGCAAATTAGCAAGGTAGTCTGATAATAAAGCAACTACCGCCGCCCTCTGTCGCTTCTACGCTTACAGATCCATTATGAGCTTCTACGATTGACTTCACCAAACTTAAACCGAGTCCAATACCTTTTTCAGATCGACTATTTTCACCGCGATACAGTCTTTTCCATATATGGGGAAGCTCTTCTTGATTAATCCCAATTCCTTGGTCTAAAACACGAATCACTGCCTGTTGATTATGTTTGTAATAAGACAAATGTATTTCAGTATTTTCTGGCGAATACTTAATGGCATTATCAATAAGATTGGCCAGTGCTTGACGAATTTTCTTTCGGTCTACAAAAACCCGAAGTTGTTCATTAGGAGTCGGAGAGTCGAGGATGATTTGAATCTCTTTTTGTTCGGCCACAATTTCATAAAGATCAATAATGTCCTGACAAATAGTTTGTAGATCGACTTCTTCTTTTTTTAAATTTTGAAGCCCTGACTCTACTTCCGTTATATCAGTCATCATTTTAAATTCTGAGAGGATTTCATCAATTCCTTCAATACAATTTTCCATAACAAGTCTCGCGTCTTTATCGCTTATAACTTTCTTTTGTAAATTGACTTCGGCCAGACCACGAATACTAGTTAAGGGGGTTCTTAATTCATGCGCCACTGTATCCAGTGTTTGTCTCATTGCCTGGTTGGAAGTATTAATTCTATCGAGCATCTGATTAAATAAAGTGGATAATACTTCTAGCTCATCTTCATTACCGCTTAATGGAACACGCGCTTCTTCGTCACCCTTACTGATATTATTAAGAGTTGTTATAAGTCTGCGGATAGGTCTTAAAATTCTATTAGAGAGTAGAAATCCACCAACGCCACCAAGAATCAAGGCGCAAAGTAGAACTTCGGCAAAAGTTCGCTCAAAACGTTCTAATAAATCGTCTCGGTCATCTACAGTTTTACCAACCTGAAGATAATCTCCATTGGGCATCTTGATGGAAAGTACTTCCATGTCGTCATCGCTACGTTTTGTCTTGATATAAAACCACTGCTCTTTATCAGTTAAATCATAGAGACCATGTTCAATTTCTTTTAAATTAAAAATAGAAGCTTGGCCTTGAGTATGAAAAAAAGAAGTATTGTGATCTGCGCTTTCAATGCGAATGAAAAAATCGTTAACGTTTTTAAAAGGATATTCTGGAGAATGAACATATTCAGTTAGGGACTTTACTCCACCTAATCGGTAAATAGCATGGTACTCGTTGAATTTTGCCTCTAGTACCTCGTGATCTTTATCTTCTAAAGATTGAGAATAAAGAAAATAAAAGGCTAGAAATAGAAAGCATGAGCTTAGAATTAAAAGACCTAAATGCCATAGGGTCATTTTTACGCCGACCTGGCGAAAAATCTTTTTAATCTTGCTTAAGAACATAGCCAACGCCTCGATGGGTTTGAATAATTTTTTCATTAAAATCTTTATCGACTTTATTTCGAAGGCGGCAAACTAATACGTCCACTACGTTTGTTTGAGGATCAAAATCATAGCCCCAGACTTTTTCCAGGATAAGCGCTTTAGTGATTACTCTTCCAGGATTTCTCATGAAATAATCCAAGAGAGAAAACTCTTTTACTTGTAGTGATATTTTTTTACCTTGGCGAAAAACTTCACGTTTTTCCAGATCCATTACTAAATCACCATAAGTGAGTTTAGTTTCTTCAGTGGGCGTAGTTATTGTTGAACTTCTTCTGAGAAGAGCTTGAATGCGAGCGAGAAGTTCCGCAAATGCAAATGGCTTTACAAGATAATCGTCTCCGCCAAGTTGCAACCCTTGAATTCTTTCTTCGAGAGTTTTTTTAGCGCTCAAAATAAGTACGGGCGTTGTTATTTTTTCAGATCTCATCTTACTCAAAAGAGCAAGGCCATCAATACCTGGAAGCATTACATCCAGAATAATAATATCGTATATATTTTTTCTGAGTTTTTCGAGACCTTCAATTCCATCAATAGCTTTATCGACTTCATATCCCGCATCTTTTAAACCCAAATCTAAAAATTCAAGAATTTTTACATCATCTTCAATCACTAAAGTTTTCATTATTTCTCACTGGTATTTTTACTCTTTCATTATACTGAATCTAAACCTGTAACACCAGTAACCCAGAAGAGTGAAAATAGCACTTTAAGGCCTGTAATGAATATTTAATCCGTTGAAGCAGGCCCTAATAAAGGTGAGGATTGTGATGCAGCAAATATTTGGCGCTTTCATAAAGACCTTTGGTCAACGTTTCCATTTCACGGTATTTCTCTGGAAACTTGTCTTTAACGTTGGCTTCCGGATGCAGGTCTGTGTGATGAACTAAACGTCCTTGATTGTTATAAGGAATAAGTTCAAAGTAAAATTCTTTATCGATCAAAGAAATATGGTAAGGAGCTCCCCAATTATAAGAAAAAGCTGCGCGATAGCTATCAAATTTAGGATTGAATAAATCACGCCCAAAACTTCTAGTTTTGTAAGGAACTCCGGCCAATCCTGCAATGGTTGGCATCAGATCCATCTCTGAAGCAATTTTTGTTTCAATGCCTGGCTTAATATATTTTGGCGAGTGTATGATTAATGGAACATGATATCCGTTGGACAAACTTTTTTCCCAATCTTGAACATTTTTAGCATTATTAGCAGGAAGGCTATGATCGCCAAGAACTAAGAAAATTGTATTTTCATACCATTTTTCTTTTTTTGCCATTTCAAAAAATTTCCCAAGAGAGTGATCTTGAAGTCTCATGGCATTGTATTCTTCCATCGATTCAAAACCATAATCGCGAACTTCTTTTTCAGAAATATCTTTTGTCGTTAGCGTTTTAAAGCCATCACTATCGGCAGGAATAGTATACGGACGGTGAAAACCAGATGATTGAATTAGAGCAAAAAATGGTTTATTCGCTTCGATTGTATTTATTGCAACAGAAGCTTCTCTAAAAAGATTGAGATCTGAAATTCCCCAAACATCTACTCTAGGACTTTTGTAAGATCCTTCTTCAAAAATATTTAAGCCGGGAATGTTATAAGAAAGTACACCGCGAATATTTCCCCAGTTGGCACTGCCACCCAGGAAATAATATTTTTCATAATCTTTAAATTCGCCGATAACTGTATGCTGATTGACGATAAATGGATTTCTTGTCCCTGTTTTTACTTTTGAAATATCTGGAAGAGAAGTGATTGCTGCAAAAACTGATCGAGCAGTAGCAACTGTCGGAGTATAAAATTTGGAAAAGAGCAAAGACTCTTTTGCCAATTGATCGAGATTTGGAGTTGGGTTAATCATTGATCCACCCAGACCAGTTTTAAAATAACCCATAGACTCCATGATGATGACTACGACATTAGGTTTACTCTTTTGTTTATCCGCGTTCCCAGCATACTCACGAATAAATTTTAATCCTTTTTCATTGAATTCAGGTCCGTCTTTATCCACGCCCAAAAATTGAGCAACAACAGAATAAGCTTTGTGAACTTGTTCTTCGTCAAAATCATTTGCCGTGAAAGAGTATGTATCTCCAACATATAAAATCGGGTTCAAGGCCAGGTTTGAGCTAAAGGTATCAGGTGAAGCGAAAGCTTCAGACCAACGAAGTGGATACCATTTTAAACTTCCGTAAATTCCAAGCGCAAAAACGACAAAAAAAGCAAAGTGACTTACGAATTTGTCTTTTTTGGTACCCGCATGCCATGTTTCAAGCTTTGGAGTTACTAAAGTCTTCATTAGCCAATATGAGAGGATCGTAAAGACTGCAATGATCGTTAAAAAAAGAGGCCAAGGGTAAGTTTCTCTCACCATTTCAAATGAGATCATCGGATTTTTTAAAAATTGAATGATTGTCGCATTAACTCTGGATTTAAGATAAGCAAAATAACCGGCATCAGTTATATAAGTTAAAGAAATAAGCCCAAATAAAAGAGTATAAAAAATATTATTGAAACGAATCTTAGATGTATTTTTAATTGGCATATTAATAGAAATGAGAGCTGGTACCAATAACAAACAACTTAATCTTAAGTCGAAACGAAACCCCATAATAAGGGCCTTCATAATTAATGAGCCTGTTCCGACTCCAATTTCTCGGTGGTAGTAAGCTAAAAAAATTAGTCGAAATACAGAATAAAAAATGATCTGCAATGCCAAAAGAGAATAAAGGAATTTTAGTTTTGGTGTGTTAAAAAATTTATTTTTCATACTAATTTATACGTTAAGACATATAAAAAATAAATGAATTTTTAAAAAGCTCCTGCGCCACAGGTCATTTAAATTAATCTTATAATGCCGTACTAGTTCCTATATCTCTCGGGTCTGCCACAGCATGAAAAGTATTATTGTTTTTTTCTTTAGACACGGCCATCACATTACAAGGTACCGGTCTAAGCTGGACGTTATAACCCAACTTGATTAATTCTTTGAGAACCTCTTTTCTAGGTCCCGGTGGATCAATATCTAAAACATCGGGTAGCCATTGATGATGATAGCGAATGGTTGCGACTGATTCATAAAGAGGGATTTTAAATTCAAGGTAATTAAGAATAGTTTGAGCGACACAGCTAATAATTCTTGTTCCACCTGGAGCTCCTAAACTAAGTACTGGGGATCCATCTCGAACGATAATTGTCGGAGACATACTGCTGAGAGGAGTTTTTCCTGGAACAATGGAATTTGCCTTACCACCAATGGCCCCAAATAAGTTTGAAGCTCCTACTAATGCGGTAAAATCATCCATTTCATTATTTAAAACAATTCCGGTATGTGGAACAACAATCGATGCTCCCATATATCCATTAATGGTTTGAGTGGTAGCGACAGCATTGCCTTCATCATCCATAATCGACAAGTGAGTAGTTTCAGTATGCTCAAATCTTGTGACATCACCTGCTTTAACATCACTTGATTTTCTCGCGTGATCTATTGAAAATTCATTTCTTCGCATTTGAGCATATTCTTTTGAGATAAGAGAGGCGACTGGAACTTTTGTAAAATCCGGGTCTCCTAAATATTGAGCGCGGTCGGCGAAAGCTGCTTGAAGTGAAGAAGCGGCCAAATGAATAGACCTTGTCGATAATAGTCCGACATCGTGTAGTGAATCGAGTTCAAGCATATTTAAGAATTGAATAACGTGAACACCTCCAGAACTTGGTGGAGGCATGGAATAGATCTCAAAGCCTTTATAATCCCCTTTAAGCGGAGTACGCCATTTAACGTGATAAGAACTAAGATCATTTTTAACTAACAATCCTTTTCCTTTTTTATTGAGAGCTATATATTCTTTGGCCACTTCCCCTTGATAAAATCCTGCTCTTCCTAATTTTGAAATTCGTTCTAAAGTATGAGCAAGATCAATTTGTTTGAGAATATGTCCTTCAGGAAAAGCTTTCATTTTATTATCGAGAAAAATTTTTCTGGCCTCAGGGTCATGACTCAATACTTCTTCTTTTTGAATCAGAGCGCCGGCCAAACTTGGGTAAATTGGGAATCCATTCCTCGCAAGCGAAATGGCAGGTTTCAAAATACTTTTTCTTGTAAGACGACCAAATCTTTGATGAATTTCTAAAAGACCAGCAACTAAGCCTGGAACAGCAGAAGCCAGAACTCCGTCGAGTGATAGGTTGTGAACAACTTTTCCATCAAGACCTACAAACATATTTTCTGAAGATTTTAAGGGAGCTCTTTCTCTAAAATCGATAGCAAATATTTTTTTAGTTTTTCCTTCTCTAAAAAGCATGAAACCACCACCTCCAATTCCAGTAGAGTGAGGTCTTTCAACTGCTAGAGTAAATGAAGCTGCAATCGCCGCATCAATTGCATTACCGCCTAGTTTAAAAATTTCTTTCGCTGCAATAGTAGCGTATATACCTTGAGTGGCCACGGCGTATTTTGAACCACTGGCCTCTGCCGATTTATGATCAATGCGCGCAGCAGACGCTATGATGATTGGGCTTATAGAATCTGTAATCTTGTTATTAATATTTTTAGGTGGTGACTGGCACTGAACCAAGAAAAGAGAAATAAAGAAGAAAAGAATATTTTTTTTTTGATTATACATAGGCTCAATTATAATTTTATTTTTCATGTGAGGCAATATTAGAAAAGAATAATCGCCGTTCTCAATCGGTGAAATATCAGAATTTTTAGTGGCTCCAATTATTTCAGAAAATTTTAAATTCAAAGTTTCGGATTAAGCAATGATGAAATGGATCGCTTTAAGGTCTCTTTAAATAAGAATAGATATTTCGAATGAAATTCAAAAGTTTTAATAACTAAATAAATAATCATAAAGTTCCATGCGAACCCCTAGATTTTTTCCTGTCTGTGCCAATGTATATAAATTGCAACCAGAATTAGATGCTACTATTGAAAGCCCTTCAATCTCTCGAACATCATTTGGATATAGAATTAGTTTTTTTACAGCACCTGTTTCTAGGTTAATGGAATACATTGCAAAACGCTTTGAGATGTCATCGTTTGCGTTGACTAGCAGGTACTTCCCGACAATTTTACCTCCTTGAATTCCCGAGATTGTTGTATCAATATCAATTTGCCTAACTGGCCAAAGATTTATCATATCATACAAATTAATTTTTTTAACTGATCCAAAATGAGAACTGACGATTACTTTTTTTATGTGATCTACAGCAACCCAGGGAACTCCATCACTTTGCCAATCAAGGGGTAACAAAAATGTTTTTTTTAATCTTAACGATGAAGCGTCATACACACCAACAATTGGATGATTAAACTTACGAGCATCTTGAAGCGAAGCGTAAAGATCATTTTCATGGATATCTATATCCCCAATATGATCAATTCCAATTCTTGTAAGAGCGATAGAAAATGGCCAAAAATTACTCATTTCTGTCCAGCCTAAATAATGTATGTCCGATCTAAGTAAAGTAATATTTCCAGAAAACCAAATTTTTCCTTGCTCATTACTCGTCACACCTTGTGCTCGATTAAGGCTTTCTAAAAAACTAAATTTATATGAAGAAACTTTTCTCCATTTAGTCATATCTTTATTATCAAAATTACATGAATTACTTTTATTAAAGATTGAAGATGTAGAATTGGAAGTTGCAGGATTATTGAGTGATGGAGTATTTTTTGAGCTACTTGATTTGTTCGATTGCATAAGCATGGTCTCTTTACCGCAACTGCAAGCTATCAAAGCTACAACTAAAATATAACCTAATTTCATAATATACACTCCGATTTATTTATAACATAAAAAATTTGGTCAATTATATGTTAGGTTATTTTTTCATATAATGCGAAATTCTTGCAAGTGACATAGAATGATCTTTACTATTCTTGGGGCAGTACTTGATGTTAAAGGCGGGATTCGATCAGCCAGCACAAGTTTAGCAACAGGTATTGATTATCGAACTTCGTTCTGTAATGACTCCAGTTAACTAGATTAGATTGGCCCCAGTGCCATAGACCCAGTATGCGCCAAGCGTCTTCTCGTTGATAGTACACTCATAACAATTGGCATTACTTTTGCTTTACCTCTCCTCGTTGACGATGGTTAACAATTCTTATCTAGAGGGGGAAAAGAAATGAATGGATTAAAAGTTTTAATGGGTTTGATGGTCGTTTCACTAATGTCTACTTCGTGTGTATCACTTAATGGAAATATAGATGTTAAGCAAATGATGGCCGCTAAAAAGAAGTCGGGATTCCTAAATTTAAAAACTACTGAAATTCAAATTCAGCCAGGTCTTTATAGTGCTGAATTAAAAATCAACAGCGATAAAAATTATACTTTAAAACTTGATGGACAAAATAAAATATTAATTCCTATAAAGGCATCTAAAGATTTAAACGTGCCATCGAATGGTCATGTTTTTATGTCTCATAACGATATCAATCAGCCATTTGATTTAAGTGGTGAAATCTCTACTGATATTCAAGATTCTGATCGCACTGATGCAGTTGAAGATTGTACTTTTACAGTAACGGAAAATCATTGCCAGAAAATTTGCGATAAACCAGATGCTTGCTCAATTGTATGTAAAGACGTTCAAGTGACAATAAATGGTCGTCATGAAGTTTCTTTTCATTACAGAACTACTCACCGCGATTTAAGCATTGATTTCTTAAAGGCGGATAAACCAGAAGTACTGGCGAGCTTCCATGGAACTGATACTGAAACCGACCGCATTACTGATTACTCTGGTGTTTGTAGATAAATATTAAAATTGATAATCAACTAATGGACTTGTGAATTTTTCGAAACGATCTGATAAATTCTGCTCAAATTCATCTTTTGATATTTGGGCAGATTCATAAAACTTAGATTTTTTAATTTCTAAAACTAGATCAAACGGCATATGGGCCTCTAGAGTCCTAAGTCCATCAGGTAAACTATTTATCAATCCTCGGAATGCTCTTATGTATCCAAAAGCTTGATCCTGGCGTTTGTAACCTTCAAAAAATGCACTGATAATTTCGGCCTTTTCAGCCAAACTGAGGTCTGGATCTCGTCCCAAAAGTTCACCCCATTCATCCATAAAAGGTCCTACTGGCACCAGGTATTTTTCTGAATTTCGTAAGCATTTTGGTTGGCGTAAAGACATGTGGCGGTGATTCTCGACAGAAAGAAATTCTTTATTCACGAGACCTGTATAGATAAGTATCGGCGAGTGGCTCTCGTTTAATTTATGTCCCAATTTATAAATGCGTTTTCTGAAAGGATCATCCTCACTCATTTGCCACTGATCGATGACTCGATCGAGGTCACCAAAATTATGGGCCATAAGAGCGCTCGAGCGAAGAAAATTTTTATGATCCCTAATCTCCCGAAGTTCCAGCAGTAGTTTTTCTTCTTTAAAAGCTTCAGCAATGATCACTTCGGCCACTTCAGCAGCAAGGGTCATTCGTTTATTTTTAATCAAAGCACAATAGGCACCTATGGCAACACTCAACCAGGTTCCTTCATGAGTACTCATGACTTGATTACTGGCCGGATTATATGATTTGCGGTTAGTGACTTGGGAGTAATCCCAAGTCCAGGATTCAATTGTAAGCTTGGCCATTTTTTCGATATGCTTGCCAATTTCACCATGTTTCCATAGACCTTCTCGGATTTGATTGTCTACGTCAGTGGGAACAAAAGTTCCTGCTGTGCTCCAATGAGCGCACAAACAAATATGGAAGTATTCGGTTAGATCAATATTTTTGAGTTGGTTTAAGTTTTTTTTATAGAAAACCAACTTTGCCAAAAAAGCACGTTCTGGTCCAGTCGTATCTAGAGCACCTTTGAATAAAAAAGGAGCTGTATTCTCAACATTTTTCAATAAAATATTTGGTGCAATTCCGTTTAGAGTTAGACCGGATTGTAGTTGTTTTTTTGCCATGTTTTCAACTTTTACACCTTTAGAGGCCAAAAGTGAAATAGCATTTTTTAATTTAAATTCGAGGGCTTTTTCGTGCCAAATTCTTTAATTGAAAAGCCTCTTTAGTAAATTTAAGGCGATTTTTCATAATTTTTCTTTTCATTAAAAATTCATCAAACATATAAAAGAAAACGGTATTACTGGCAATGATTACAACTGCAATCAAAGTTAGGGACGTAGGCGAAAACAATATTAGCTCCTGGGTTAATAGACTAACAAAGAAATTTCAAAAAATAAGGTAATCGGTATTTGATTTGCTCATCAATTGAATATCTTCCTGCTCCCGAAAAAATCAAAGAAAAAAAAACCGATCCATAAAGGAGAGAGTATTCTTTAAATGGCGACATAACGACTTTGTACTCTGGCAGATTACTAGGAATCCACAATGGATAGAATGTATTGCTGGCAATGGCAACAAGTGCCGCTAAGGTCATCGTAATAATCAATAACAGTGATGTAAATCGGGTAAAGAGTCCAATGATAATAAAGATGGAACCAATGCCTTCAGCACATGCTGCTATAAAATGACTAAGGTGAGGAGACAGTCCAAAAATTGGAAGAAAATGTGCTGCAGAATCTGTACCGATCTGAGACAGTTTATCCATACCATGACTTATAAACAACAAAAGTCCGATCGTAATTCTTAAAATTAATAATCCAAAGTCTGTTGATTTGTGATGATTCATTTCATTCTCATCTTTTAAATTTAATTAAGAAATATTTCTTTTCACAACGTCGAGGAGAGTATCAAGGTCCAATGGTTTTTTTAGGCATTCTTTAAAATTTAATTTATCAAGGTCTTCATGTTTGCCGGCTGCAGACAAAATAATTGTTGGTATATTGGCAATTTTTGGATCTAGCAATTGAGCTTCTCTAAATTCATATCCGTTCATATAAGGCATCATAATATCGAGAAGAATGAGTGAAGGATTGGAGTTTGCTGTAGCTAGAAAATCCAGCGCTTCCTTTCCATTAAAGGTAGATTTTACTTTGTATTTTTCTTCTTCAAGAATGGATTGAATCGCTTCACTGATATCAAGATCGTCTTCCACCAGTAATACGTAATTGTCTGAACTCATATATTTCACCTCAAATTAATTCTACAACAAAAAACTAAGTAGTACCAATTTAGAAGAATCAGCCGTCAAATATATATTTTTTTTGAATAGTTAGTTAAATCGTTTTCTGGCCACTCCCATATAAGACAATCGCAAGGATCTCGTTAGTTTGAATCTTAATGACTTTGGAACGATTCCGCTAAAAATATTTTTCAGAGGTATTGAAGAGACTATAGGTCTTATTCCTATCATGTCCTGAACCAACATTCTTGATTTCCTGCAATATTCAATGAGTTCTTTTGGTTTGATAAAAAGTCTGATCACATGCATATTTTTTGGAGTATTCCTCACTAACCACTCTACAAATTTGATAATCACTAACCAGCTAAAAATATTTCGATTAAATGTATGAAAAATAAAAATTCCACCAGGTTTTAAAACTCTTGAAGCCTCATGGATGATTTTATTGGGATCTTCTACATGCTCTAAAAAATCCATAGCGGTTATCACATCAAAAGTTTCGTTGGCAAATGGAAGCTTGTAGGCATCGGCAACTTTGTAATCAACACTGTGAGACTGGTCGTGATCTGCTGCAATTTTTAAACTTAAGGGAGAGAGATCTACACCGGTTACTTTGAATCCTTCCATCGCAAGGGCGTTACTTAAAAAACCGCCGCCGCATCCAATATCCAAGATGGTGTGTCCATTTGAAGCCTGTATTTTCTCAAGAACCCATGGAGTTTTTGCTATTGATTCAGCACGAAGAAGGGCGACTGGATCTTCGAAAGTTGTGTACCACTTATCTCCGTATTTTTCGTAAATACTATTATCGACCTCATTTGATTTTTTTGCTTTAATCTTGGAAGTTGAAAAAATTGAACTAAAAAATGTGTTGAAAATATTTTTTTTATTCATATTAAAACATTAGACATCCAAAGACGGTTCAGTCAATGAAAAATTAAAAAGATAGTTTTAAATTATGGCACATTGAGAGCGAAGTTAATTTTGAAATTGCAAAAAATTGAGGTTACGATAATGTTGAATTAGTTCTCAAGCAAAATAGGATAGAATCTAGTGAATGATAAAAGTATAATTATCAGAGAAAAGCATTCTCGTCTCCTAAGATATTCCCATTGGATCAACTTTTCACTGCTCTCGATAATGGTCTGGAGCGGGATTCTCATTTACTGGGCCAATGATGCCTATATAAAAATTCCCAATTCTATCGCCGAAACATTCTCCATTCGTTTTCGTCTGGCAGAAGGGATGGGGTGGCATTTTTTTATCATGTGGGCCTTTCTCTTCAATGGTTTGATTTATGTTAACTATATGATCATAAGCGGTGAATGGAGAACAATTGCCCCCAACCGCAAAACGTTTTATGAAGTCATTCCAGTTATCTTGCATGAACTTAAAATAAAAAAATCCGGTCCCGTCACTATAGGTAAATTCAATGCAGCTCAAAGACTTGCCTACACAGGGGCAATCTTGATGGGATTAGGATCTGTCCTAACCGGGATAGCTATATATAAGCCAGTCACTCTCGGATGGCTTACTAATCTGTTAGGTGGTTACAAAGCTGCCCGATTTGAGCATTTCTTATTGATGATTGGATTTTTTTTATTTTTTATCGTCCACATAATTCAAGTCGCTCGCGCTGGATGGAATAATTTTAGAGCAATGCTTGCGGGGTATGAAATTGAAAAAGATTGAAGTGAATTCTAATGATTTAAAAAAACGCTTATTTACTTCAATACTAATTGGAGTTTTGTTTTTTACGATAGGTATTTCGGCTTTTAAATATGTTCAAGCCTCGAGCTCTAGAGTTGAAGGAACTCCCTCGCTTCTTCGCAATAGTTTTATATGGAATGAAAAAGTTTGGACTAAGCTCAGTTCTCACAGGCATTTATCCGTCAATAAACCTAATCCTCCTAAAGGGAAAGAACCACGTGTTAATGGTGATTTGGGACTCGAAGATGAACTTGAATTAAAAGATTATTCCGTAGAAATTATAAGCGGCAATAAAAAATTACTATTACCCGTCTCAGCATTTCATTCATCACCCAAAGTGGGTTACTCGACAGACTTTAGATGTATTGAAGGATGGAGTGAAGAAACTCAATTTGCAGGATCGAGATTTTCTGATTTTATAAAATTTTACGATCTGGGTAAAAAAGCTGATGGATCATATTATAATTATGTAGGTTTAGAAACTCCTGATAAAAAATATTATGTTTCGATCGACATGGAGTCCATGCTTCATCCTCAAACTGTTTTGGCCTACGAGATGAATGAGGAACCATTAAGTGAAGAAAATGGTGCCCCGATCAGATTGGTGATACCAATAAAATACGGCATTAAAAGTTTAAAGCGCATCGGAAAGATTTTTTTCTCCGATACGCGTCCACCAGATTACTGGGCCGAAAAAGGTTATGACTGGTACTCTGGTTTTTAATTTATAATATTATTGATTTTAGCTGATTAACATATTCTTTATTATTATCGTCTTTTGCTTCTGGCATATCGAGCGCCATTATAGCAGTTGCCTTTGCTTCAGCTAAAAGATTAGATTCTTTTTGGACTTGAGCTAAAATAACATAGCTCCAAAAAAGATATTTACTACTTAGTTTTACCGCTTGAAGAGCTATGGGAAGTGCTTTGCTATAATTTTTTTCTTTAGAATAAAATCTGGCAAGTTTGCGAGGATATAAATCTGATGTTGGATTTTTTTTCATCAATAAAATAAACCATTTTTCGACATCGGCATTCATTTTTGCATCTTTCATATAATCAATAGCAATGAGTACTTCACCTGTTCTCTCGGCAGATAATGAATGCTTAGAAATTTTTTCTTGAAGCATTAATATCGATGCTAACTCTGATGGTTTTTCCTTCATTAACACATAAACTTCTATTAGTTTTGAATATAGTTCTTCTGACTCGAAATTTGTAAAAAGTCCTTGTGCCGTTTCATTAAATATTTTTTTTTGAAATTTTTTATTTTTAAAGGCTTTATTGATTAAAAGAATATTCTCTTGAAGTAAGGCCCTAGATTCGGGTGTTAATTCAGTTGCAACTGGTGCTTGCAAAAATTTTACTAATTCATTTCTCCACACTATAGAATCAAAAGATTCTGGATATTTCACAATATACTTTTTGTATGAATCTATTAAATTTTTAGAGCTATCTTTTTCTTCACTATTAATTTCTGCTGAGGCAGAAAACAGGCTGTCTTCACCTAATTTTTTAAACCAGGTAAGAGCTTCTTTATGATCGTACATGTCATAAGCTCTCATTGCTAAATGTTTTATGGCGTCTTTGTCGCCGTTGCCGGCTAAAACGAGGTACTCATCATAAGTTTTATTTTTTTTGGAATTTTTAACTGCTTTTGAAATATCACTCACGAGATCTTTAGTTTCTCGAAAATCTATAATTCTATAAAGCTCAGTTCCATCAGCTTTCATAATGATCATAGTTGGGATAACCGTAACTTTATATTTCTTATAGCTTTCTTTATTTATTTCTAAATCTTTATTAAGTGTAACTTTGATAAGGTTTTTTGTTTTATCCTGAAAAGTTTTTTTACCAAAAACTTCCGTCTCTAAACGCAGACAAGCAGGACACCAAGGGGCACTAAAGTCTACAAATAAAAGCTTCTTCTCTTTTGCAGCCTTTGTTTTACCTTCTTCCAAATTATCAGTGATGAAATGGTGATTATTTAAAATGACTTTGCCGGAAGCTAATGACTTCAATTGTTCAGAAACTTCTGACGGGGGAGCATGAAAAGTTAATAAATTATTCTCAATCCCGTAATTTTCTTTGTGTTGTTCACAAGTCGTATTTTTATTATCACAAACATAATATTCTAGAGTAATTTCTTTAGCTTTTAATTCATTGATGGAGAAAATAAATTCATCTGTATTTTTATTAATGGGCAAAATTTCTTTATTTGAAGAAAGGTCTATTAGTTTTGCCGGAGCATCTTTATTGAGATGATAACCTTGATCTACTTTTATAGATAATGCCTGATCTTTTAAAGATAATTGCACTTTTCCATCAGTTATTCTCGCTTGAACAAAAGGGACAGAGAATACAAGTAAAGAGACAATAATTATAAGATTTTTCATTTTGAGACCCTTTTAGACCTATAAAATTAGTAGATTGATTAATACTATATAGTGTAGTCAGAAATAATATCGTATCAATCATTAATTTTATTTTTTCAAAATGAGATAGGGCATTAATAGTTTTTTGATATTATCTATCCTTCGTATTTTATTATAAAAATATGTATAGATGCCCTCTTGGTAGAAGGAGACTAAATGCTAAAAAATTTAAAAAAAATTACTAATTTTAAAATTCTTGCCAGAGACAGCAATGATACATTTGGAAAAGTGAAAGATATTTATTTTGACGATGAAAAATGGGGAGTTAGATATTTAGTAGTGGATACCGGAAAATGGCTAACAGAGAGTTTAACTCTAGTTTCACCTTATAATGTGATTGAAGTGGATTGGGTTGAAGGCACTGTCTGGGTTAACCTAACAAAAAAACAAATTGAAAATGGGCCAAAGGCACAATTAAATAAACCGGTCACAAGGCTTTATGAAGTCCAATATAATAACTACTATGGATTACCTAATTATTGGGCCAATGGCCTGGGAATTGAAATTGATGGTCTGTGGGCCGGAAGTTACTATCCCCATCGACCGGAAAATTTTGAAATATATAATTCTAGCATGGATAGTGAAATTGAAAAAAATCAGCACCTGAGATCGATTGGTGAAGTTTTGGGGTATCATATCCAAGCTGTCGGCGATGATGATTTCGGAGCCATTACTGACTTCATTTTGGAAGAAGCAACTTGGGCACTCCGATATATCGTTATCGACACTCATAAGTTTTGGCCAGGTGGTAAAAAAATTCTTTTTTCACCAGCATGGGTTGAAAAGTTTGATTGGAACGCAAAAAAACTGGTTACCTACTTTCATAGAAAAGTAATTGAGAGTTGTCCCGAATATAACCCAGAGATACCTATTGAGAATATTATTGAAGAAAGTTTATTTTCGCATTTCGGAAAAAGTGGGAATTGGAATTTAAAAGGATGGGATTTAAAAGGAATGGATTATACATCCCATCACCCAAAATAGGCGAGGCCAATTATGTCTAAAATAAAAGTATCTAGTATTCTTCTTTGTGCAGGAAAAAGCATCAGGACTAGTCCTGAGAATAAACTATTATTAAATATTTTAGACAAGTCTGTACTTAAAAGAACTGTTGAAGAATTGTTGAGTTCGCATTTCCATGAAGTGATTGCAGTTATTGGTCATCACAGGGATCCAATTGAACAAGAGTTAAAAGGATTACGTGTGAAGATGGTGCATAATAAGTATTTTGAACGAGGATTTCATTCTTCTATTAAGGCCGGAATTATGAATATAGACTTGGATAGCGATTACTTCGCCGTCTGTTTAGCAGATCAACCAATGCTAAAAAAGAAGGATTACAACCGTCTAATCGCTGCTGCAAAATCATCAAGTGAAGCGCTCATTATAATACCAACATGCCAAGGAAGAAGAGGCAATCCCGTTTTTATTTCCAGCTTACTCATCCCTGAAATTCTTGATCATCCTGATTCTGATCGTGGATGCTCATATTTATTCGAACATTATACCAAAGAAATCCTTTCAGTCGAAATGGACAGTGATGCTTGTCTGTTTGATATCGATACTCCTGAATTGTTTAAGCAGGCAAAAAATAAAATAGAAACAGAGATTTTAAGATGAATAGTCAACAATAGAACGGAGAAAATAAAAATGCTTAAAAATATAAACGATATGAAAGGCTTCCAAATTATCGCAAATGATTCTGGCACTGACGATGAAACTATTGGGACAGTAAAAGATATTTATTTTGACGATGAAAGATGGGCGGTTAGATATTTAGTGATTGATACGAGAGTTTGGCTTTTTGAAGATTTAGTTTTAATTTCACCCT
>JACMPM010000039.1 GCA_014377485.1 Bacteriovorax sp.
AGGTCCTATTGAAAAGGCCATCTCCACTTCTTTTGGAAGTGTAACTGCTTGGGAAGAAGAATTTCAAAAAATCGGAAATGGTCTCGGTGGTGGAACAGGCTGGGTTATTCTTGGCTATAATCATCATTTAAAAATTTTAGAAAATTACTGGGCGGCCGATCACATGCATGGAATTCTTTATACAACGCCCATGTTGATTATGGACATGTACGAACATTCATACCAAATGGACTATGGGGCATCTGCCGGTAAATATGTTGATGCCTTTTTTGCTAATATTAATTGGGATGAAGTTAATAGAAGATTAGGATCGATTAACTTGAGCTAAATTCTTAACAATATATGAAATTAAAAAAAGGTTAAACTTATGTTTAGCCTTTTTTTAAATTTATATCTGAATCAGTTCTATTTGTACTTGTCATGTCCTTCTTTTTTTACACTAGTAATCTTTTGAAGAATACTTAAGGCCGCTGCATTATCATTCTTAAGGAAAGCAGATTGCAGGTCTTTTAAATTTCGAATTTCTTGATCTAATAATGCTTGATAATCAGCAAGAGAACCGTTGGTAACTGAATCAGGAGATTGTAATCTTGCAGCTTCCATGAACACTGACATTTTAGCAACTAAAGCAGCGTTATCTTGATTTTTCGAAGCATCGTTAATAGATGCAGTAATTTGCTTAAGTATAATTGCACTCTGTTTCATATTATCTTTTAAGCTTAAACCCTTATCTTGTGCTGAAACTTGAGAAATAAGCGGCAATGTGAGAGTAATTGCCAAAGCTAATACTTTACTAAAATTTTTCACAGTTTTCTCCTTGATAGATAAGTTAGATATGTTTTTTACCAAACCTTTAATTCATTTAATACTTCTGTTTGAAGAGTAATGGCATCTTCATCGCTTAGTCCTGCCACTTCACTAAACTCATGAAAAATTAGAGCTGTCGCTTGTAGAGGCACTTGGTTCTCGTCGCATTTTTGAGCTATGTTAAAAGCGCTGATGCAAATTGAATAACTTGTTTGATCAACAGTGCTTCCATCGAACGATTGTCCCTGGTTATCATAGCAAGGTTTATCAAGTGGAATATCAATTGTAATTTTTTCCATTACTTCATGAAGGTTATGTTTGCTGTCTGCAAACAAGGCAGAATAAAGTCGAAGACTTTGAAAGTCCATGCTGCCACTTAAATAGAGAGCATATTTTGCGTCGACAAAATTTTTCAACAGGTCTTTTGACCCTCTGATAATATGTCTAATTTCTCTTGGGTCTTGTTTTTCTAGTGGAACGATGGGGGAAATTAAATTTCCGCCACCACCACTTACTCCACCAGCAGCGTGGGCCGAGAGTGATAAGATATACGTTAGAGCTGCTAAAAACTTCATAGAGACCTGCCTTATTTAGTTTTGTATATACCATATATTTAGCAAGCTTCTGGTTAACCATGCAATTATTATTCACAAAATATGTGGTGACTAATTTAGTAATACTAAATATTATCGTTTAGGGAGATTATATATGAAGAAAACTTCAATTTACGAATACAAGAGCTATAAGCAGTTTATTTTAGATTGGATTGAGAAAACTCCTAACCTTGGAAGAGGTCAAAGAAAGCTCATCGCAGAAGCGATTGGTTGCCAAAACCCTTTTATCACTCATGTTCTCACAGGGGACTACCATTTTAGTCCGGAGCAGGCTGAGGCCTGTGCTCGATACATTGGACTCAATGATATAGATACAGAATTTTTTATTCTATTAGTTTTAAAAGAAAGATCAGGGACAAAAACACTTGAAAATCTTTTCGGCAAACAAATTTCTCAACGTTGTGAACAACATTCAGTTTTAAAAAAACGTCTTAATATAAAAGAGACGATGCTTTTAGAAGACCAGATGATATATTACAGCAGTTGGCACTATGCTGCTATTCATATGGCCTTAATGATTCCTGAATTACAGAACGTGAATAGTTTAATTCGTTATTTCAATATTCCTCTCGCTCGAATATTGTCTGTGCTGCAATTTTTAGCAGATAATAATTTAGTTGAACCAAAAGGTCCGAACTACAAAATAAAAAAATCAGTATTGCATTTGGAAAAAGATTCTCCGATTCTGACTCAACATCATTCTCATTGGAGATTGAGAGCAATAGAAGCGATTCAAACGCCAAGAGCTGATAATCTGCATTACTCTGGGGTCATGTCTTTATCGCGCGATGATTATGAATGGGTAAGAGAGAAATTAGCACTTTTATTGGAAGAAGTAGTTGAACGCCTGGCCCCATCTAAAGATGAAAAATTGGCAACGCTTTGTTTTGATCTTTTTCAGGTTTAAATACTATAAAACCTGATTTAAATGGCTCTTTAAGACATATATATGAGCAAAGCAGGCATTTGTCTGATTGTTTTAATGAACCACCCAGAAAATAATATGAATACAAAAAGGAGAATTATATGAATGCAGCACAAATCCATCTCGCTCTAAATCACTTTCCAATAGCAGGGACTATCCTTGCTTGTATTATCTTGCTCTGGGGATTCTTTGCCAAAAAAGATCAAATAAAAATAGTAGGAATTACTCTAGTAATCATTAGTACTCTAGCAGGACTTGTCGTCGCACAAACCGGTGATGGTGCAGAAGAAATTGTTGAACACAAACCTCTTGTAACTAAAAATCTAATTCATGAACATGAAGAAGCTGGCGATAGAGCGATGGTTGCGATTGATATTACCGCAGTACTTGGTATTGCTTGGTTAGTAATGTATCGGTTAAAGAAAAATCATCTAGAGAAAATTTTTGCATTAATGCTTGTGACTAATTTAGCGAGTGCCATACTCGTGGCAGATGCTGCTCATAAAGGTGGGCAAATTAGACATGATGAAATAAGAAAAGGCGCTATAGTCAACGCAGAAAGTCCCGGCGGTAGTGAAAATGAAAACAAAGAAAAAAATAAATCTTAGTTTTATGAAGCCTCTATTAAAAAAGTAGAGGCTTCATAATTTTATTTATCAAATTGTAATGGCAATGTGTAAATTGCAAAATTCGCTTTAACTTTATTTCTCACAGATTCAAGCTTTATTTCTCTAAAATTCTTTAATCCTGCATTTGGTTTTTCACACTCAAAATAATTTGTCTTTGGCTTACAGCTAATCTTATGCTCAATATCTTTTACAAATATAAGTAAAACACTTGAATTATTAACTGTAGGATTCTTCATGCTAATATCTAATAAATAAACGATATATTTATTACCTTTATCAACTAACTCAATATGGTATGTGCCTGGCATTTTAATATATCCACCATTTGGTCCAGGCTTATCACCACCCATTCCAAAAACTGAGCTAGCACAGTTAAATAATTTGGAATAGTGATATTATAGTTTAACTCTCTTCAATCTCAATGCATTAAAAACTACTGAGACAGAACTTAAGCTCATGGCCGCAGCTGCTATCATTGGGCTTAAAAGAATTCCAAAAAATGGATAGAGAATTCCTGCTGCAACAGGAACGCCGATACTATTGTAGATAAAAGCAAAAAAAAGATTTTGTTTGATATTTTTAATTGTGTGTTCACTTAAAGAACGTGCTCTGACGATTCCCATCAAGTCTCCTTTGATAAGAGTTATACCAGCACTATTCATTGCAACGTCTGTCCCTGTGCCCATAGCAATTCCAACTTGGGATTGAGCAAGTGCTGGAGCATCGTTAATTCCATCTCCGGCCATCGCCACAAACTTTCCCTCCTTCTGCATCGATTTGATTATTTCAGCTTTCTTTTGAGGTAATACGTCTGCATAGAATATATCGACACCAACTTTTTTGGCGACTGCTTGAGCTGTCTTTTGATTATCACCGGTAATCATAGCAACTTTTATTCCAAGACCCTGAAGAGTTTTAATCGCGATTTGAGCACTCTCTTTAATTGGATCAATAACCCCCACGAAACCTGCAAACTCATTATCAACGGCTATAAACATAACTGTTTGACCATCTTCTCTAAGTGTATCCATTTCTTTTTCATAATTCTTGGAGTTGATAGACAGATCTTCCATCAATGCGAGATTACCAACTGCAATTTTTTTTGATCCAGCAATCGCTTGGATGCCTTTACCTGTTACAGATGAAAAATTAGTGACTTCGACGAGTGCAACATTTCGTTCCTTTGCTCCCGTCACAATGGCCGTTGCTAGAGGATGTTCACTGGCTTTTTCAAGACTGGCAGCTAGAGAAAGGAGTTCGTTTTCTTTTAAAGTGCCAACGCTCTTCACAGTAACTAGTTTTGGTTTTCCTACCGTCAATGTTCCGGTTTTATCGATAACAAGAGTGTCTACTTTTCTCATTTGTTCAATTGATTCTGCATTTTTGAAGAGAACTCCCATGGTTGCTCCTCTTCCTGTTGCAACCATTATAGACATCGGAGTAGCAAGCCCGAGTGCACAGGGACAAGCGATGATCAAAACGGCGACCGCATTCACGATAGCATGAGCGAGCTTAGGATTGGGGCCAATAATTGCCCAAACAATTCCAGTTATGATTGCGATAAGAATAACGGCAGGAACAAAATATCCAGCAACTACATCAGCAAGTTTTTGAATAGGAGCACGAGAGCGTTGAGCTTCAGATACCATTAAAACAATTTGAGCAAGAAGAGTGTCTTTCCCAATTTTTTCTGCTTTCATAATAAAACTGCCTGTGCCATTAATAGTTGCACCAATTACTTTTGCAGCTACTGTCTTCTCTACGGGGACAGGTTCACCCGAAACCATAGATTCATCAACAGAAGTAAGACCTGAAAGAACAATGCCATCAACCGGAATTTTTTCACCGGGTCTCACGCGAAGTTGATCATTAACAGTTACTAGTTCCAACGGAATATCTTCTTCTGTTCCATCGACATTTATTCGTCTAGCAGTTTTAGGAGAAAGACCTAACAGCGATTTGATAGCTGCACTCGTCTGGCCTCTTGCTTTTAATTCTAAAACTTGTCCAACCAAAATAAGTGTGACAATGACGGCGGCAGCTTCAAAATAAAGTCCAACTTCACCGGTCATGGCATCTTTAAATGAATCAGGAAAAATTTTTGGAATCAATACAGCTACCAGACTATATCCATACGCCACTCCAGTACCGAGACCAATAAGGGTGAACATGTTCAAATTTTTATTTTTTAGTGATTGCCAGAATTTTTCAAAGAAAGGCCAGCCACCCCAGAGAACCACAGGAGTTGCAAGGATTAATTCTAACCATTTCATATTTTGAAGCAGGCCTGTTTGATGAACAAGATGTCTGCCTCCCATTGTGATGAAAAGAAGAGGTAAGGAGAGGGCTGCGCTTACAAAAAATCTTTTGAGCATTAATTTATATTCGGAATTATCTTCTTCTGCAATTTGAATTTCCAATGGCTCGAGAGTCATTCCGCATATAGGACAAATGCCCGGTCCCATTTGTTTAATCTGTGGATGCATCGGGCACGTGTACTCAATATTGTTTGAAAGTTTAGTTTTGAGTTGGTCTTGGTAATGGACGTGAGTGTTTTGAGTTTGTGCTTCCACTTAATTTCCTTGTGTGAAATAATTCGATTAGACTGTAGTCCTTTTTATTAAAAAATTCTATAATATAGCGACATTACAAAACATGATGGGAGTCATAGAATTTAATTATTGTTTTAATCTAAAGTTTAATCAGCAAATATATTGTCTCTGACATGATTACCTCTGATAAAGTGCCTATGGAAAAATTGCGATCTTAAGCACTACGAATGGGACGAATGGATCAAGATCCCGAAGCTTATAAAACAACTCTCTGCAACCAAAACGAATAATAAATATTAACTTTTCCAATTGAGAAATTATGAAACATGTTAGTTAAAAATGAGCAAGGTGAAAAACGAGCGAGAGTTGAAATGCTTTCTCTTGATAGTGTAAAAACTTTTGAAGTTACTTTAAAAGAAGACGGCACAGTAGAATCTGCTAACTCAATTAATCCATAAAAAAATGCTAAAGCTAGAGATGTATAAATTAATATTTCTTTTTGGAATTAGTTTACTAATCTCTAGCTGTGGTTTTAGGAATGATAGAGGTCTACTACGCTTTGTTTCTGATAATCAGATAACATACAATCAGACCATCCTTAATAAAGTTTCTTATCAATTAATTAATCAAAGAATACTGATTCCCAAATGTATTTCATGCCACGGTGATTCTGGACATGTTAACCTGGAAACTTATGCTTCCGTTTATAGTTTTATTGATAAAATAAAGGAAGTAACTATCTCGACTCGTAAAATGCCTAAGTCTCCCTATTCAGCGTTGAATAATGAAGAGTTTGAGCTATTGGCAACTTGGATTCACGCCGGTACACCTGAAAAACCTTTAAACGGAACCGATATTCCACCTCCCAAAATAGAGCCGCTAGAACCAACGTTTTTATCAATTAAAAAAAATATTTTTCAAAATAAATGTTTGGTTTGCCACTCGATAGGTAAAGAGGCCGAAAGAGTTCGCCTAGATACTGCTGATGACCTGATTAATTCTCCTCTTGATTTAGTACTTCCTGGCAACCCGGATGAAAGTGGGCTGGTGCTTGCAATTCTACCAACTGCTCGAAAAATTATGCCACCCAAAAAAACAGGTATTGTTTTTTTGAATCCTTCTGAAATTGAAATGATTAAAGAGTGGATTGCAAACGGTGCTAAGGATTAAAAAGATTTAAAATTATTGGTTCATCAAAAATTGACTAAATTCTTCCAGCGATTCTAGATGAGTTACTTCATGAACTGGATTATCTTTAAGTTTAAATTTTAAAGACGTACCAATTATAATTTTGCATTTACTTTTAATTTTTGCATCCAATATATAAATATAATTTTCTATAGAATTTTTTTCAAAACTAGCAACTACACCGGATGCACCTATCGCTATATATTCTGGATTTAGTGAATTAACTGCATCTGCAAAAGCATCTGCTGGCAAGTTGGGCCCCAAATATAAGATCCTATAACCATTATGTAGAGCGATGAGCGCGGAAAGGAGAATTCCAAATTCGTGCAAATCTCCTTCCATGCCGCAAAAGATAATTGTTTTAGAATTGTTCACATGTTTTTTCGGCTCTTGATAAGCGAGATGAGCAATATGAAATTTTACAATCGAAGAAAGTGCATGTTCATGTGTTATTGAATATTCACCTTTTGCGACAGCTTCTCCTAATCCTGACATTATTGGGAGAATCACTTGAAGTGCAAATTCTTTAGCATTTAATATAGTTTTTAATTTATTTAATTCTTTAGAAATTATATCGAGATTATATGCTTTTAAGGCCATTAAAATAATAGTGATTGATTGGTTGTAATAAAATTTGTCATTGGTATTTGGTGGGAGGTTGCTGGTTACATCAAACACTTCAATGCTTGAAACTCCGTATGATTCCAAAAGATTTTTTAGTTTATTATTTGAGAGTTGTGCAATTTTTGAAATAGACAGTCCTAAAATGCAAAGCTGATTCAAGAGAGACATTTTTTCAATTTCATCTTTATTATAATTCCGATGCCCGGATGAGTCTCGTACAGGTGTAAAGGCTTTATAACGTTTTTCCCAAGCTCTGATGGTGTAAACGTTAACTCCTGAAATACTGGAGGCCATACGAATGGAATATTCTGTTAGTATAAAACCCTCTTTTTCTAGTTGATGACTAACGATTGATATATCTAAAAAGTTACTACACTGATTGAAACTTGGCTTCCGTTTTTTATAAAAGATTAAGGACGAGCCTATATATTTTACAAATTTCATATGAATTTTTCTACAATAGCTGGACAAGACACAGACAAAGCAGCTCTTTCAACTCCCGAAACTCTTGACGATACCGACGTTTTTTTTACGAGAACTCTTCTATTGTAATTGGAGATGTTGAAGCAGTAAGAGATTGTTGGTTTAATCATGAAGAATGGCGTAGTGAAAAAACAGTTGAGATCTTACGTTTATTTTTGAAGAATTAACTGACTATCCAAATGGTTCTGACTGTAAGTAAGAATAAGCGAGTGACCCCAATATTTCATGGAACCGTGATTTTTTTACATAAACTAAATATCCTGACCAACATCAATTCTGTTGCCATCTGGATCTGCAAATACAAACTGTCTCAGTCCATATTCAGCATCTTTTAATCCCTCAATAATTCGGACGCCATTCTTTCTAAATGCTCATACAGTGCTATGGCATCTTCCACCATCAGATGAACTAAATTTTTATCTGTTGCAAGATGCTTTTTAGCCAGCGTCAGGTATTTCAGCTGCATCACGAATCAGAATAACAAATCAACAGAGGGTCCATTTTCAAAGACCTTCGTCATGCTGAGGACCTCTTGAAAAAAATTAATTGATCGTTGAATGTCAGTAACTGGAATTCCTGGTGCTACTCTTCAAATTTAACTGAATGGACTGAATTCTCAATAGATATATACGAATCAGTTTTATAATTTTAATGAGAAAACTCTTGGTGTGTAAAAATGAAAAAAATGGAGCGGATTACAAGGATCGAACTTGCGACCTTCTCGATGGCAACGAGACGCTCTACCACTGAGCTAAATCCGCTTAAAACATTTCAAAGAACTGAAAACTATTTTGGTAAAAGCGATCTTAAGGTCTGGTAAAAAAGAAGTCAATCAGATTTCTGGGTTCTTGGCAGTGCGCCACCAAAAAACCCAGCATTATTATTTCATTTTAGGATGAGCAAAATGCAGTCTTCTGTCACATCCATAAGAAATGATGCTCTCGTTGACTTGGATATTCCCAATATTAATCCACTCACTCGCAGCCTGATCTTTACTGGTATCGTTCACCAAAATATTGAACTTGATTCCGTTGGCGTGATTTTTCCTGATACTCACTTCATCTCTAAAATCAGTATCGTCATTGCGAGCTACACTTTTATCTGTTTCCAGCATCATGAACTTTGGAGTCTTTACGTTTTCACCTGCAGCAAGTCCCATTTCAGAAATTGGGTAAACAGGTCTATAGATAGGATCAGAATCGACTGCTTTAAAAACTTTCATAATTTTAAGCGCCATTGCAAGAACACTAGTTCTAAAACCAAGACTTGGATTGTTTGTCATTTTAACATCCAGGTAGCGGCTTCTTTGGACTCCCATAAGAACATCAACCAAGAAGAAGTTTGCCGTTTTAACTAGTGCATTTTGATCCATGCTTGGGAAAATCTTTCCAGCGAAAGCAAATCCTCTAGGATCTCCTCGTTCAGTTTCTGTAAGTGCGGTTGAAGCGCGACCGATAAATAATCCTTTTGAACCTGCCTTGAAAAAACCACTATAAGGATTGGCTTTAGTGATGGTCCAGACACCTGTGAAACAAGCTCCATTTGGATGAACTAGTTTTTCTAAGCGCGGATAATAATCATCAGTATCTTTAAGAGTGCGAGTCGCTCTATCAAGCAGGCGATTGACTCCACCGACGATAAAATTTGAACTAGTCACTTCATAGTGAGGAAGATGACCTTGTTCATAATTTTTCATTTCAAGTTGAATGCTGGCTTCATTTGAACTTGGGGTTGCACCAAAAACAACATTTCTCACTTCATTGAAGCTAGAAGTTGCAAAAGTTGGAGCACTTACTGCTAATAAAAAACCAAGTGCTAAATATTTCATAAAAGTCCTTTTGAATTTGGGTCTGAAGTGAATATGCCATTCTTAATAAATGAATGATACTGAGTCTGTATTAGCTATATGACGGGATTTGATGTGATAACTTTAATTTCTTTTCCATGTCGGTTAATAAGGGTCCCGCTAAAAGTGAAACTTTCAGGGTTAAGTGCTGGAATTTTGCCTTCGCCACCGGGGATATCTATAACATATTGAGGAAGGGCCCAGCCTGGAAGAAGATCGTGAAGCGGTTGAACTATTCTTCGTCCAACTTCTAGACTCATATAAAAATGCATGGCCCCAAGGGCTTCATCAGGGTGATGAAGATAATAAGGTTTTACTTTTATCTCGGCCAAACGGGTAAATAGCTCTAAAAGTATTTCCGTTTTATCATTCACACCTTTTAGTAAAACAGTTTGCGAAAAAACTTCAATTCCAGCATCTGTAAGAAGCTTTATAGCTTCAAGAACTTCAGCGTCTAATTCATCGCCATGATTGATATGAATCATCAGCATTGATCTCTTGAAAATTTCTTTTGCACTGGTCATGACTGCCAGAAATCCATCATCAATACGGCCAGGCAATATAACTGGAGTGCGTGAATGAAAACGAATGTATTTTAGGTTTTCGATTTCAGCAAAATCTTGAATATAGCCTGCAAGTTTTTCATTGCTTAAAATCAGTGGATCTCCACCAGTAAAGATCACTTCATTGATTTTTGGATTTGCTCTCAAATAGTTTTTAGCTTCAGCAAAATTTTGGTTAAAAACTTCGTCTTTGTCGGCCAATTCGTTTTTTCTAAAACAGTAACGGCAAATGACCGGACATATTGTCGTTGGAGTAAAAAGCACGCGGTTATGATAGCGGTGAATGAGTTGATTGCCTTTAGAATGAGTCTTGTCGCCAATAGGATCATAACGACCGTTTAGGTTTGCATCTTCTTCTACTTGAGGAAGAAATTGTTTCCACAAGGGAGAATCCACGCCGTGAATTTTTATTTTTTCGGCGAAAATTTTAGGAATAAAAATAGGATAGTGAGTTGTCGGAAACTCAACTTCAAAGAATTTAGTTAAATCCTCATTGGTGCGAAGTGCATCTTTAAAGTCGGTTTGCCAGCTCATTTGATTATCTTTTCTTCAGATTGTGTTGCTTCATGTTTTGCTTTTAATTCTTTTAAATAATGATAGCGGGCCCAGTAAGCACAGCCGCGAATTAAAACTGCACCCATGATCGACATGCCGATAAAATGGTAAAAAACTTCCGTCATGGAAAAGGCACCAGAGTTAGAAAGCACGTAGTACATCCAGTATAATAAAATTAAATGGAGAACCAGTATGACTAGCTGTTGTGTGCGATACCAAAGATTATATTTTAGAATAAAGTTTTTCATAGCTTTTGAGTCTTAATCAACCATTGCTGAATATCTTCAGCACTAGGATGGCGAAGGGCCGTTATTTTATTGAGTTTGAACGATTTATAGATATCACTCAACAAACAGCGAGCATATAAAATATTTCCATCGGGTGTATTGAGTAAACTTGTAAGTTTAATTGGGCGAAACTGGTTTTTATGGGTCCCGCCAGTATATTGAATTTCAATCACAGCAGCTTCTTTGACTAATTTATTTAATTCTTCCAGATGGAGTGGCAACTCTTGGGTTTTTAATTCGTCGAATTGATCCAGAGAAAAAAGAAGTCCGTGAGCTCGCAAGTCGATCCTTTGTTTTTCAGGTTGATTTTTCGTTTTTAATCTTTCTAAACCTTTGATAAAAATCATTAGCGAAGCATAAGCATCATCAAGAGCTCTGTGATGATTAAGCAGCGGAATTTTGAGTTCTTTTACTAAAGTTCCAAGTTTATGATTGATGACTTCTTTATGAGTGATACGTGACATTTTGCATGAGCAATATATTAGGGCAGATGATAATTTTATTTTCTGTCTTTGCAGGCCCATTACGATAAATCCAAGATCGAATTTAGCGTTGTGGGCGACAATAGGAAGTTCACCTAAAAATTCTTTAAACTCCTCCAGAACTTCAATTAATTTTGGTGAGGTCTGGACCATCTCGTCAGTAATATTGTGAATGGTCGTAGTAAAAGGAGGAATGGGAATTTCAGGATTAATTAGCGTTGCATAAAGACTAATACCTTCTTTAGTAACCTTAAATGCTGCTATTTCAATGATTCGGTCCACAAGAGGGGAGAGACCGGTAGTTTCTAGATCAATGGCTATCAGTCCATCAGGGAAGAATTCCAAGAGCGTTTGAAGCTCTGCGCTACTCAGATCCATACCCTTAGTTTCACTGGAGATTCTTAAGTTTGAGGGAATAATTTTATCTTCAGATTTTATCACGTTTTTTTGACTGTCCTTTCATTGACAACCGAAGCCATCATCTTTAAAAATGTACGCTACAATAAACTAAAAAATTTAAGGATTCAATGAATGAAAACTTTTGATCTTGTGGTTCTAGGTGCTGGTCCAGGCGGTTATGTAGCTGCAATTAGGGCAAGTCAGTTAGGGAAAAAAGTAGCGATCATAGAAATGGATAAAATGGGAGGCGTTTGCCTTAACCGTGGTTGTATTCCAACTAAAGCAGTTTTGAAATCTGCCCACTCAGTTCATGAACTTCAAGACATGAAAGATCTGGGAATTAATATAACTATTAATGGTCTCGATGGCGCACAGGCCGTAAAACGCGCAACTGGAATTTCTGACCGTATTTCAAAAGGTGTTTCTTTTCTGATGAAGAAAAATAACATCGAAGTGATTTCTGGTTTCGGAAAGATCAAGTCGGCCACAACTATCGAAATAAAAACTTCAAGCGCTCAAGAAGTTATCACCTTCCAAAATTTAATCGTAGCTTCAGGTGCTCACTATAAAACTTTTCCAGGTCTTGAACACGACGGAAAAAGATTAATTGGTGCATGGGAAGCAGTGAAGATGGAAACACTTCCAAAATCAATCGGGATCATCGGAGCCGGAGCAATCGGAGTAGAGTTCGCTTACTTCTGGAATGCATTCGGAGTTGAAGTGCATATCTTTGAACTTCAAAAACATTTACTGCCAATTGAAGATGATGATTCTTCTGTTGAAGTTGAAAAAGCCTATAAAAAATACGGCATTAAAATGTCTCTTGGAATTGAAGGTGTTCGTGCTGTCAATAACGGCAACGACGTTTCTATATTTGCAAAAATAGAAGGGATTGAAGTTGAACACAAATTCGAAATGGGATTGATCGCTGTTGGTATGACAGGAAACATCGACAATATCGGACTTGAAGCTGTAGGAATTAAAACAGAACGCGGATTTATTGCCGTTAATTCAATGTACCAAACTAACGTTCCAAACATCTACGCTATCGGCGATGTTTCAGGACCGCCACTTCTTGCTCACGCAGCTTCTCATGAAGGTGTAACGGCAGCGGAACATTTATCAGGACTTCACCCGCACGCTATCGATAAAATGAATATTCCCGGATGCACTTACTGTCAGCCGCAAGTGGCATCAGTTGGATATACGGAAAGAGAATTGAAAGCGAAAGGCATAGAATACAAAGTAGGTAAGATTCCATTCGTGGCCAACGGTAAAGCCGTTGCTTCTAATGAAAAAGATGGATTTGTTAAAACACTTATGGGTAAACACGGCGAAATGCTAGGAGCTCATATTGTTGGAACTCAGGCGACAGAAATGATTCACGAGTACGCTTTGTTTAAAACAATGGAAGGTATCGATGAAGAAATTTTTGCAACCATTCATCCACATCCAACTCTTGGAGAGTGGCTAGGGGAAGCAGTTCTTGCCTCGAAAGGCAGATCTTTAAACTATTAATTATTTTTAGAAAATTTTAGGAGACTATAAAATGAGACACGAAATCGTAATGCCCCAAATGGGAGAGTCGATCACTACTGGTACCATTACTAAATGGCATAAAGCACCGGGTGATAAAATCGCTCTAGATGAAATCCTTCTTGAAATTTCAACTGATAAAGTTGAATCAGAAATTCCTTCTCCAATTGAAGGACGTGTCGAAGAACTTCTTTTTAAAGAAGGTGACACTGTTGATATTCAAAAACTGATTGCCGTTATTGAAGACGATCTTTCAGTTCCATTTGCTGGCGCCGGTGGTACAGCTGTAGCTCCAGCTGCAAAAGTAGAAACTAAGGCTGCTCCAGCATCAACACCAGCGGCACCAATAGCTCCAACTCAAACACAATCACACGACGATAGATTCTACACTCCTCTTGTTAAAGCTATGGCTAAAGATGCAGGAGTTACTCTTGCTGAATTAACTAATGTAAAAGGCACAGGAGCTGCAGGAAGAGTTAATAAAGCAGACTTTGAAGCTTACGTAGCATCTCGAAAAGGCGGAGCTCCAAAAGCTTCAGCTCCTACACTACAAGCAAAAGCCCCAGCATTCGCCCCTGGTGAGCGTACCACTGTCGTCCCAATGGACAACATGAGAAAAACAATTGCCAAAAACATGCAAGCCTCAAAACTGACTTCACCACACGTAAACTCAATCGATGAAATCGATATGACAAATCTTGTGAAGTTCAGAGAAGGATTCAAAAAAGAATTCGAAAGTCTTGAAGGCTTCTCCCTTACTTACACTCACTTCATTCTATACGCTCTGGTTCAGGCTTTAAAAGAATTCCCAATCGTTAACTCTTCTATCGAAGGGGATAACATCATCATGAAAAAAGATATTAATCTTGGTTGTGCCGTCGCTGTTCCAGGAAGTGGTTTAGTTGTTCCAGTCATTAAAGGTGCTGACAATTTAAACATCAGAGGAATCGCCCGTGCCCTGGATGTTCTTGTGAAAAAAGCAAAAACTAAAAAATTAACAATGGATGACATGACTGGTGGAACTTACACTTTCACAAATAATGGTTCATTCGGAATTTTAATTGCGACTCCAGTAATTCTTCAACCTCAATTGGGAATTTTCTGTGTAGGAACGATTGCAAAACGTCCGATCGTAACACCGGACGATGCAATAGCTATTCGTCAGATGATGTATGCAACTCATACATACGATCACCGAGTAATTGATGGTGAAATCGGATCAAAGTTCTTAAGACATGTAGTAAACACTCTACAAACTATGGACCCTGCAGCTTTATTTTAGGAAAAAAATATGAAAACTTGTTTAGCACTTTCGCTTCTAGCTTTTAGTTCTGCTATTTTTGCTTCTTACACTCCATTAGTAGAAGTGAGTTTAAGTGATGATAAAACTATCCACGTTTTAATCGTTAATGATTCAGGAACGAATCTGAACTGTAAATATTCAGTGTCATGGTTTATTAACACACTTTCTTATAGATCTGAATTTGGAAAGATCGCAATGGCCGTAGACGGCTTAGCAGAGCTTGATTATAAAAATGAGCAGTATTCTCGTCTTTCAAGAATCAACGCAAAAGCTATTTGCGAATAAGAAATTCTAAAATGCCTACAATTTCCGGTTTTACATTTATAAAAAACGGTCTCACTCTCGGGTATCCAATACTCGAGAGTGTACTTTCCATTGAGCCCATTTGTGACGAAGTGATTATCAACGTAGGTTTCGAAGACGTTGAACTCACAAAAGACGACGGTACCTATGCTTATCTCTGCGAGAATCTCAAGTGTGACAAGTATAAATTTGTCAAAAGCTGGTGGGATCCAAGCATCACTAAAGATGGAATGATTCTCTCTCAGCAAACCAATATAGCCCTCTCTCATTGTACGGGTGACTATTGCCAATACATCCAGGGTGACGAAGCTATCCACGAAAACGATTTAAAATATATTCTTGCTGGTGTGGACAATATGGAAAAAGATCTACGCATCGATGGACTTATTTTTAATTACATGCATTTTTACGGCAACGTCGACACTTATAAATACACCCGCAATCTCTACCGCAGGGAAATTCGCCTGATTAGAAATCACTTAGGGATTAAGTCATGGAAAGATGCCCAGGGTTTTAGAAGTGCCGACGATACAAAAATTAAAGCGCGCTTAATACCCGCCCGCATTTTTCATTATGGTTGGGCAAGGGCCGAACAGGTGATGAAGAAAAAAGTATTGGTCTTTGATTCTTTTTATCACGATAAACCTCTGGAAAATAAAGAATTTCAATACGAACGCAATTGGGGCCTGACCAAGTTCACCAAAACTCATCCACGTGTCATGAAAGAGTGGATAGATAAAAACAGAAATCCAATTGATTTGATGTCACTGCCACTTAGCTTTGGGAGTAATCTTTTTGGATTAGTTTTGAGTGATACGATAGAGAAGATTACCGGTTATCGAATTGGCGAATACAAAAACTACAGGAAAATATAATGAAAGCAGATTATGAGTATCCTCTGAATTACTTCCTGGAAAAATTAAACATTTCAAAAGGAAAATTTGTTGATGTAGGGGCCAACGATGGAAAGATTGGTAGCATGACTTATGATTTGGAACAAAACGGCTGGAGTGGAATTCTCATCGAGCCAAATCCAACTCTGGTTGAAAATTTAAAAAAAGTTAGAACATCTCCAGTTTTTCCTTATGCAATTTCATCTATTGAAGGAGACTTGCCTTTTTATATAGTTGAAGGTCCGGACAATATGCACGGTCTTTCTCGTTTTAATTATACAAAAGAATTTGAAGAACATGTTAAAAAATGTGGAGGCTCAGTTAAAAAAATGACTGTCCATGTGAAAAAAATTTCTACTATCATGAAAGAAGCCCAAAATCTCGATAGGGTAGATCTTTTAAAAATAGATGTTGAAGGTCATGAATTTGAAGTCTTAAAAAGCTTTGATTTTGAAAAATACCGGCCTCGTCTGATAGTAACAGAGGATAATTTTAAAGATGCTGACAAATCAGTTCGAAATTTTCTTCTTTCAAAAGGGTATGTTGTAATTGCCCGAGATCGGATTAATTACTGGTTTGCCCCAAAATCAGAAATAAAACATTTTCTTTATGATTATCTACATTCCAAAATACGTTTTCTTCGTTGGGATGTGAAAAGATTAATTTATCGATTAATTAATAAAAAATTTGAGACAGGTAATAATTAAGTTAAACTGACTTGTAAAGTTTGAGATAACTATCAGCGGCCAGTTTCCAATTAAAGAGTTTTGATCGTTCAATAAGACGAGCGCTTTTTTGAGGTGTAAATTCTTTCATACCTGCAAGAAAAACATCCCGCATATGATTGGCTTCAAAATTTTTAAAATAATAAGCATCATTTCCACCGATTTCAGGCAATGAAGTTTTATCTGAAATAAAAAGTGGAAGTCCCAGGCTCATGGCCTCTGCAACAGGCAGCCCAAATCCCTCTAGAAGAGATGGGAAAATAAAAGCGGAAGCATTTTGATAATACCAAAGTTTTTGTGGCTCATCGATTGTTCCAACTAAAAAGAAGCGATCAGCAAGGCCTTCGCTTTCAATTCTCTTTTGCATTTCATGAGCATATGGATGAAAAGTAGTTCCAGCAAGAATGATTTTATAACCCGGAATGAGTTTCAAAAAATCAATCAAGACATGAAAATTTTTCTTGGGAAGAACAGTTCCAACGGAAAATAAAAATGGACCAGAGGGCAGCTCATTTGGTTTTTCAGCAGTTTTTCCAAGAGATATACCATTGTAGATCACTTGAAGTTTTTTCCCCTCAAGTTTGAAGTTTCTTTCTACTTCACTTTGAGTGAATTTCGATATGAAAGTAATGACACTTGCACGATCTATTTTGTGCTGCAGACTTTTTTTATAATAGTCGCCTGTACCAAACTGTGTGTGTTCATGAAGTGCATTTAAATCATGAATAGTGAGAATGTATTTGGTTTTGAAAGACCAAGGCATATAGGGCGAATCTTGGTGAACGGCATGAAAGACATCGCACTTTGGAAGAATTAAAGGAAACTTTTTGGCAAGTTTTTGAAATTTTCCTGGAGTCCAATACCGAATCGCTAAAGCGCTTTCATCAAAAAAAGTTTTAAGATGAGCACAGAACTGGCCGAGTCCAGAATAAGGATCTTTAATCTTTTCAAAGTCGACGAGTATATTTTTTTTAGTCATGTAAAAAGGCTCCGTTAGGAGCCTTTTAGTTTAGAACTTGTTGATGTCGTTAGCAAGGCTTGGGAAATCGATAAATGGATTTCTGTTGCCTTGAACTTGTTGAATTGCCTCGTTGCGATCCATTTCTTCTTGATCGACTGGGTCCAGATCGTTCCAACGGCGAAGAACATCTTCTTCATTTTTTGGAATCGCAATTTTATAGCGAACTGAGAAGTAGAAAAGAGCGCGAGCTACATTTCCTTTATGAGTAAGTGGTGGTTCGAACCCATTATTGCTAGAAGTGGCAGATGAACCAAATTTTGAAATAGAACAATCATCTTTAGTAAGATCACCAGAATCATTTGAAACGTCCGCGAAATCATCATTTCCACGAATACTGTTTGCTTTTGAATCAGCTGGGAATAAATGGTGAAGATCTGATTTTTGCATTTCGTTAGGAAAACCATTTGTAAATTTACTTTGTGGCCAAGTGTGTTCGCAATTAATTTTTGTTCCATTAGGAATAGCATTTACACCTACACCAGCGCTTGCTCCAAAGTGTTTTTGGCAATAAATATCAGAAATATAATTTCCATTACTATCATTTTTTAAGAAAAGTTTTCCGAACATTATTCTTCTCGCGCCGTCGTAGCCTAAAACAGTTTGCTTAGCTGAGATAACATTGAAAAGTGCAGCTTTGAGTGATTCATTCTTAAGAGAATGGGCGTTTAATATAACGCTCAATTCAGGTGAATAATATTTTAGATCTGCAAATGCCGACGATGCAATGAGGAGGAGAAAAAGAACTAGAGTTGTTTTCAAAATATCTTCCCTTTGTAAAAATAATGTAAATGCATAGGGAAGATAAAATAGGTGATTAGGTTTGGCCAATACTTATCATTAGTTTTTCTAATAAAATACTTACTTTTTTCTGTAAGAAACTTTGCCTAGTACTTAAAACTTTGAGATGTCCTGCGCTAAATTTGGAAAATCGATAAATGGATTTCTGCTTCCTTGAAGTTTTTCAATTGCGTCATTGCGTGCCATTTCTGCATCATCAACTGGATCTTGTTCATTCCATTTTTTTAAAAAAGTTTGTTGGTCTTGACTCATCGCCATCTTATAACGAACAGAGAAATAAAAGAGAGCGCGGGCCACATTTCCTCGGTGTTCAACTGGTGGCTCAAAATATGTTTTTCCACCGGCAACAACTGACGCTCCTGACTTGCTGGCGTCGCAGTTTTTTAAATTTAAGTTTGAAACAACTTCTGCAAAATCAAAATTTCCACGAGCTGAATTGGCCTTAATATCAGCTGGAAATAAATGGTGCATATCAGATTTTTGTAGCTCGTTATTGAAAGCTTTAGTGAACTTACTTTGCGGCCATGTATGTTCACAATTAATGCTACTTTCATTGATTGGAATCATTTGTTCGCGGTTGCAATAAACTTCTTTGACAAAACTTCCGCGGCTGTCAGTTTGAACATGTAGTTGTGTATAAAGATATTTTCTAGCTGGGCCGTATCCGAGAGCTGTATGAGAAAAACACTTGCCCTTGTTTTGGTCGCATCCGAGAATATCGTCGCCTTTGGCCTGTCTAGTATGTGCGCTTGCGAGAATGGTGAAGAGTTCGTCCTTTAAAGCCTGATCATGAAGTTCATGGCGGACAACTTGTTCTTGAAACTGAGTCGGGTAGTAAACGTTAGAGGCAAATGAGAGGAGTGGAAATAAAATGGCAAAGACAACAGCAGGTAGCGAAATCATTTTTTTCATATTCAATCCTTTGAGGGTGAGATTCGCTAAAGGATAGTGGGTAAAATATAAGTATGACCAATATATATTATCAAGAGTTAGTTAATTTTTTGTTTTCAATTTATTTGGGAGCAAATTGTCCCCAAAGTTTTTCCAATCTTTTTCTTAAACCATCTTCTTTTCCCTCTTGAGATGGAATATAAAAATTTGGAATTGGTTCTTGAGTGTAATTTTGTTTAACAAAATGATTATCATATGAATGTGGATACAAATATTTTTGTGATCCTGCCGGCGGATGATTTTTTAAATGATCTGGCACGTGAATCGTTGCATGTGAGCGCACAAATTCGAGCGCCTGATCAATGGCGAGATAAGCGGCATTACTTTTATAAGTTGAAGCAAGATAGGTCGTTGCTTGAGCTAGTATAATTCGCGCTTCAGGCATTCCAATATTTGAAATGGAGTGAAGGGCCGATGTCGCTAAAGTAAGGGCCGTCGGATCGGCATTGCCCACATCTTCGCTGGCAAAAATCACAAGTCTTCTTGCGATGAAAACGGGATCTTCTCCGCCGTCGATCATTACTGCGAGCCAATGAATCGCGGCCTGTGGGTCACTACCGCGCATACTTTTAATAAAAGCTGAGACAACATCATAGTGGCGGTTGCCGCCCTTATCAAAAGCGCGAGCGTTTTCAATAATCAATAATTTGATTTCTTCTTTGGTTGGATTTTTAAGTTTAGCTGCCGCTTCGAGTGTATTGAGCGCTACTCTGGCATCGCCGCCAGCAAAGTCAGCAATGATGGCAAGTAGACCTGAATCTAGTTCCATCCTGAACTTCTCTTTGGTCTGTTGGAGGATTTTATGAATATCATCCGTGGTGAGTTCTTTGAGGCTAACGATGTGCATTCTAGAGAGAAGTGCTTTATTGACAGAAACTCTTGGATTTTCAGTGGTGGCACCAATCAAAGTAAAAGCTCCTTCTTCTATATAAGGGAGAAGTGCGTCTTGCTGGGCCTTATTAAAGCGATGAATCTCATCAACAAAGATAATGGCTTCCTGGCCTTGACGCTCACGCATCTCTTCAGCCGCTTGAATTAGTTTTTTAAGGTCCGCAACCCCGCCTAATACGGCATTAAATTTATAGAAATCTTTACCCGAATGCTTGGCCAGAAGCCTTGCTAGGGTCGTTTTTCCTGTTCCAGAGGGCCCAAACAGGATTATGCTGGGGAAATTTTTAGTTCGCAGAAATGAATAAGTTTTAAAAATTTCTGAATGGCCAATAAACTCTTCGAAAGTCTCAGGACGTGAGAGATGGGCCAAAGGAGGCAATACTTTCCCCTTGGAAGCCGTCTCATCCTGACTTAGTGTTGACTCGAAGAGTGAATTTTGCGAAGACTTTTCCATAACTAACCACAAATAAACGTTGACTGAAAACTGGCGCTATCTTACAGTGATAAAACTTTTTTCACTAGTATTTTACTAGGAAATTTCTCTATAGAAATTATTTAAATCTCTGTAGACCCCAATGTTAATAAAGAGGAGGTGACTTAAAATGGCTCAAGATCCACAATCAGCAATTACTGTTCAGATCGACGAAAGATCTGGGGTAGAACGTTCTTTGAAGAAATTCAAAAGAATGTGTGAATCATTTGGTGTTGTACGCGAGTACAGAAAACGCCAAGAGTACAAAAAGCCTTCTGTTAAACATAAAGAAAAAGTTGAAGCAGCAGAAAAAAGAAGAAAGAAGACAGCAATGAAATTTACAAGAGTTTCAAAGTACTAGTCCAAATCTTTTTCCTAATACACAAACATTAGTAAAAGCCCCAAGAATTTGGGGCTTTTTTTATGCCCACGACGGGTTGTATGCTCGCGTAGACAAGATCCGAGAACGGGCTTTCTTCGCACAACCACCGACCCCTTTTTACCCATCTGATTTATCCCCTTTTCCAAGCTAAAATAATCCCAGACCTTTTTGGAGATTACCAATGCGTTTAGCCTTTTTCATTTCTTGCCTAACACTGCTGTTTATTACATCGACTTTCGCTTCAACCGAAGTCTGGAAAATGGGGGGGCATTTCTTTGAATTCTCAAGAAACGATTCTACAGGACTCCTCATTTCAAAAAGCTGTGAACAAAAAAAATGTGAGGCTTCAAAAATTCTAAAAACAATC
>JACMPM010000040.1 GCA_014377485.1 Bacteriovorax sp.
AATCGGCACTTGCGATCAACGGAAAGAAAAATAAGTTAGAGAGTTCTGATTTTCTAGTCCTTGCAAAAAGCTTCGGAATAAGTGCAAAAGTGCATGAAAATATTATTTCAAACTTTAAAAAGTTATTACCTGCATGGGATAAGATTATTGAAAAAAGTTTTATCGAAGAAAATAAGAAAAAAGAGTTTAAAAAACTCATTCGAAAAAAAATGGAAAGATTTAATTAGATCTCGACTACAACCCAAAATAGCACTACTATAATTTCAACAACGATGCTCTTTAGAGTTCATCAAGTAGTTAAAACTTGATTGCAATCTGATTAGAAAATGTTATTTTCTCATAGGGAGATGGCCTTTGGCTATTTTGGCTACAATCACCAACTAACGATTTGATTTCGTTACTAGGTGGCCACCTCCACCATTTCTCGATAATCTACTAATATTTTTAATCGAAACGCGGTATCCCGTACCAGAAAGTCGGGGAGGATCAATTGCTGACTACCTCAATTATCCATATAAATAGCCATAAATATCCATATCGCTGAAAATAATGAAACCTGTAAAAGAGGTTGCAAGACCTCTATTATATTCAACTAAGCACCTAGAATCATATAGCCATGCTGGACATCCAACCTACTAAGTAGGTTGATCAACCTACCATTATGATATATAATGAAAACTATGATTGAAGTAATATTTGGAAATAAAACTGCCGCGAAGATTATGCTTTACCTCTTCCATTACGGAGAGGCGTACGCCAATGGCCTTGCTCGCGATATGAAAATTACTTTAAGCCAAGTTCAAAAACAACTCGATAAATTTGAGGCTGCGGGAGTACTAGTAAGTAAGAAAATGGGAACCGTCAGAATTTATTCTTTTAACTCAAAACTTGGTGTAACAAAAAAAATCAAAGAATTAATTCAGGTATTTTATGATTCAATTCCCCTCACGCAACGTGAAGAGATGTTTCATGAAAGACGAAGACCGAGAAGAAAAGGTAAACCAGTTATTAAGAAGATTATATGAAAATAGATTACAAAAATTGCATAGAAGAAGAACTCTGGAAATATGTAGCCGTACATTTAAAGAAACATAATATAGATACCATCTTAGTAGGTGGAGCTGTCGTATCCATTTATTCTGAGGGAGCTTATGAATCTGGAGATCTTGATTTCGTTTTAACGGATATGTTTGTCAAAAATCTTCCCGTAACTATGGGTGAAATAGGCTTTGTTAAGAAGGGCGGTAGACATTACGAGCACCCAGAATGCAAACATCTCTTTGTTGAGTTTCCATCTAGCTTTCTTGAAATAGGTGAAGATAATTAAATTAAGCCAGGTGAAGTTTCAGTAGAAGGAACGATAATTAAAATATTATCGCCAACCGATTGCGTGAAAGATCGCTTAGCTGGATATATGTATTTCAAATCCCGTGATAATTTTGATCAAGCTATCTTAGTGGCGCAAAAACATCCAGTCGATTTAACTAAAATTAAAAAATGGTGTGCAAACGAGAAGCATCTCGAAGTGTTTGATGAATTTCTCGGTGCCTTAAAAAGCCGTAACAATCCGTAACGTTTTCTCGAAAAAAGATTGAGCCATACAGCGTTCCATACCTCCACCAATTGTTACAACAGGCGAACCATTGGACACAAGAAAGTCTGATGGCTTTTGCAAAGAAGAAAAACAACTATCGGGATTTGATCCCAATGGCTTTTGTTTTTTAAGATCACTTCCAATTTCTTTCGAATCTTCGGCCAATGAATAATAGGCCTAAAGTCCACTCTCAGTTAGGACGAGCTGGTTAAAAATCCGACGAACCAATTTTTTTTGTTGATTAGGGTTCGCCTTCTCTAACCACGCTTAAAGTCCAAAACTCTATCCTCAATTATCCTTTTAGCTTCTTTAGTATCTACTGAGGAATACTCATCGTTAACCATTTGTCCCAACAGACTTTTCGATATTGGCTTCAATTTGATCCAAGTGGTTTAGAATCAGTCTTTTTTATTGCTAATTTTTTGTAAAACCTTCTGAATCTCTTTTATTTCCCTAAGAGTATTATCTGCAGATTGCTTATTTTGAAAGGCCATTATTATCAGTTTTACCGAAACTAGAAACACACCAGCTTCGAGTAATATGTCGTGTGTAAGACCTGTGAAATAAAGTGCAGTTAAAAAAAGAATAAGCGTTATAAAGATTGTTATGAGCGAAACTGTATCAAGATTACTTTGTAGAAATTTTCGCATAAATTACCTCCTTTTCGTAATTTAACATTATTGTTCCTATTTTGGGGTATTTATTCGTAAAAAAAATAGCAACAGAAACGCCAAAAAATGAACTTCTTATAAAAAATAAACGTCGAGACATTATTATTCCCTTCCAACTTGTGGTGACGGGATCTCACTTTGGCGTCTCTACTATCGTGACGTACTCATCTCGTCACCTTAGCTCTTCAAAATGAAGGTGTTATAAATTACGACATGAAAAAACTTTTTTTATGTGGTGGTTTTTCAGATGCGAGTATTCAACCACTACCTAAGTTTATTCGGATAGTTCTAAAGTCACAGATGAAATTTTCTAATTAGGCACAAGTTGATGCAATTTTTGGTAGCCTGGATTTTATAAGGAAATTTATTTCGTAATAGAGTCTCTTTTTTGTTGTCCGTTTGCTGGAACGGGGACTTGGTTTGGTGTTGGTACTTTATTGTTTGCTCTCGACGTATCGTCTGTAGAAACAGATTCTTTATCGCTCTCACAAACTTCAAGTTGAGACAGATCCACTGTCAATTGATGATTAAGTCCATATCCCCAAAAATTATCCCATGAACTGCCGAGCGAAATGACTGCGGTTTGATTTTCAAAAATTCCTTTAAGTGAAACTTTTTCACCTTTTTTTACTGAATAGCTGTGATCTTCGTTATAGCTGTAAGGGATTTTTGTGTCTTCTTTGGCACACAGATAAGCATGGGCCAAAAGAGGGTGCTTCTTATTAATTTTTATAGCGTAGCTATAGTCAAAATCATAATGTGTCGCTCCTTTTGAAAATCCGGTTTTCTTCGACTCAGATTGAAAAACATGCAACGATCCATTCTCATATAGATTCGCCACTTCTCCGAAATGCATTTTTATTGTTCCATCTTTGTTTTTCACTGGAAACAAAACCAGGTCATTCTTTGCGAGATCTTTATATGTATCAACATCTTTATAAAGTTCTTCTCTTTTGCGTGGAAAGCTTTCCCAATTTTTGCCGCACTCTTCTTTCACGACGAGTCCACTATTCTTGGCTTCACAAATGCGGAGGAGTTTACCAGATTTAGAATCGATAAAACGATCTTTAGGTGTAATGACCACATCTGCATAAGAGTTGCTTAAAAGAACAAATAATAGGCCCACGCTTATAGCTTTCATCTATAGACTCCCGAATTTGAATAGTTCGTATGTAGTGTATCGGAACAGTTGGGTAAAAAGTTTAGATTATAAGTAATCTTCAAATCTGTTCATTATTTTGTCTTATTGCCAACCTTTAAAGGCAGCGCTCATTTTAAAGAAAGCTGCCTAACTTCAATAAAAGAATGCAATCTTGGTTTTAACTTGGCATTCAAAAGCATTCCGGAAGGAAAGAGCGGGATCGATGGTAAAATTGATCCGTTGGTTTCAAAGAAAAGTACTCTGATAATTTCTAATAAAATGGGACACAAGATGAAGCCTATTAATTTTGATAAATATAAATTTAAGATAAGAAGTCTTCCCAACTCGATAACATTCCCTCGATACTTTAAAGGCTTTATGTATTTTCTAGCCGTTTGGGCTGCTTATAATTTCATAGCAATTTGTTTGTTTTATGATGGTTTCATACCCCGATTACCGGATCTATTTGTCGTGGCAATTCCTTTGGCTTTTATTCACATATATACCAGCATTGAAAGTGAATACAAAAATGTCACTAGAGAAACAATAAAAGAAGTGATTATTAACATCAGATTAAGTCAGTTTCAAATGCTCAAAGAAAAGATTGAAACTAATCCTGAAATACTCAAAGAAAAGCTCAACAATAAAAGCCTGCTTTATTGGGCCAAACATTATAAAAATCTTCAGGCACATTCGCTTCTGCTTGAAGAATTAAAAAAACTGCAAAGAAAATAAACAGGAAAGTGTGTTGGAACCTAAACTGAAATTTTAGATAATTCAGTATGGAGTTTTAAAGCAATATTTCCGGCTTCCGATTTTACCAGATAAGCGGGTTTTTCAACTGAGCCATTCCTTTTAATTCTTGAACCCTTAAATATTTTTTCAATCGGAGCGAAATGGACTTCTTCGATTTGCCCTATTATGATTCCGCCGGCCCAGTTCCAGGTTATCTTATCTCCAATTGAAAATGGTGTTACTTTTTTTATGTAATCTTATTCTTTTTACTGTTCCACAATACTATTTATAAATCAAATTCCAAAATCGCCTCAATAAATATTTTTCCAAATTTCTTAAGTTTCTTAGGCCCGACTCCAAATAGACTTTCAAGTTCACTTAAGTCTTTTGGTTTTGTTTGCGCCATCTCTAAAAGAGTTTTATCAGGAAAAATCTTATAGCTTTTAGTTCGTTTCGTTTTTGCCAGATTAGTGCGGAAAATTTTTAGATTTTCGAATAGTGTTTGCTCAGTTCCATCGGCCGTTTTAAATTCTTTTGAAGTCACTGTCGAAGATTTTTTCTTCGTTTTCTTTTTTACGACTTTCTTTATTACAACTGTTGAAAGTTTTTCAACAGTCTTTTTATAATCGGCCCTAAGGAAAACTTCTTCTTTACCCTCTAAGACTTTAATCGCTCTACGTGTGAGTTTTAATTCCGACTTGCCATCCATTAACATTTTTAAATGGCCTTGAGCAATCAACTGTCGATAGACTGAAAACCAGAGTCCAAGGTCCCCCTCATGACGATTAACCATGTATTGAACGTTGTATTTTTCTTTTGTTTCATAAACGGCACGAAGAGCAGTAATGGCCAATTGAGTGGCATTAATTTGTTTGGCACTTGGAGCAAGGCATGTATCGCAGTTTTCACAAGGCCCAAGATATGGATCATCGAAATAACCGAGAAGAACTTCACGCCTGCACTTTGTAGTTTCACAAAAACCTAATATAGCATCAAGCTTTTCATCACTCACGCGTCTTCTGGCAGCCGACGATGTTCCCTTATTTGTAATACGTTTTAATAATACCAGGTCAGCGAGCCCATAGAGCATCCAGGCGTGTGATGGAAGGCCGTCTCGTCCAGCGCGACCTGTTTCTTGATAATAGGACTCTAGGCATTTAGGAAGATCCATATGTGCCACAAAACGCACGTCAGGTTTATCGATCCCCATTCCAAAGGCAATGGTGGCAACTACTATAATAGATTCTTCGTTAATAAATTTTTCTTGAACA
>JACMPM010000041.1 GCA_014377485.1 Bacteriovorax sp.
CTAGTAAGCGAGCTTGATGGGCAATTTAACGAAATCCAAATCGAGCAATCGCGAGCTGTGCTGGCCCAGGTTCCAAAGTGGAGAATCACAAGCGAAGACAAAACTTCTATTTCAATTAAAACCAAGAGTCTGGCAAGCGGGATGAATTTTTGTTCCGATGAAAAATTTAGTGACTTGCCGCTGGTATCGAGTTGTTCAGCATTTTTGGTTGGACCTGATTTACTCTTGACCGCAGGTCATTGTGTAAAAGATAAATCCGATTGCCAAAATTCCTATTGGATACTTGACTATAATGATATTGCAGGTTTTGATAATTCAACGGGAACCACCGTTTTTCAAAAAGATAATATTGTTACATGCGCTCAAATTCTTTCAAGGTCCGAAAATCCAAAATTGGATTACGCTTTAATTAAACTGAATCGAAAAATTACTGATCGCACTCCACTAAAAATTAGGCGTCTAGGGACTGTTGATAGTGCTGATTCTCTCCTGGTCATTGGTCATCCAATGGGCCTTCCAAAAATCATGGCCGATCAGGCGTTGATTCGGGATAATTCTTTAACTTATACTTTTGTCACCAATGCCGACACATTTAGCGGTAATTCCGGCTCTCCAGTTATCAACCCTGCCACGCAAATGGTTGAAGGAATTTTAGTGAGAGGAGATGAAGACTTTAAAATGGATCTTGATCTTGGGTGCAACCGATCTTTCCATTGTTATGGACCTGAGTGCAAAGGCGAAACAGTTCAACGGACTACCGTTCTTCCTTTAAAACTTATTCCTAAAATTTAAGCAGTTGTTTTCTAATCAAAGTTCTTTTACGATTAAGTTATGGAATACGAATGTGGCCCACTTCTCCTATATAGTCAGGACAAAATCCGAATGATGGATTTCCTCTCAGATGTTTTTGAGTTTGATGTCGATTGTGTCTCTGACAGTGTTCAGCGCGGACCACTTTTTTTAAAATTATTTGAATTGGGGACAGACAATATTAATATTCAGGGCAATAACAACAATGCCGTTGTTTTTTCTTTTAAAGTTAAAAGTGAACTTGAGCTTAAAGAAATTATAAGCAAGTATAATTTTTTTCTTTATCGTAAATCAAATTCACATAATATTGCTGAAAAAATAGAACTTCTTCAAACTGAAACTAAAAAAGTTTTGACCATTTCTGATATTGATCAAAGGCTTTGGCGTTTTGAGTTTGAACCGAGAGCGGATCTCTGATTATGCCTATAAAATCTATTCAAGCTGTCTGTGCGACGAGTAAGGGGATTTCAAGAAAAGAAATTCTTTTTGATTCTGAATCAGGGTTAATAAAAAGCGTTGGAGAGTGTAAACTTCCAAAGTCTAACGTTGATTTTTTCTATGATGATGATTTTTTATTATTCGCTGGCATGGGTGATATTCATATTCATGCCCGCGAAGATATTTCTGGAATAAATAATTACAAAGAAGATTTTAACTCTGTCTGTTGTGCCGCTTTAAATGGCGGGCTGGTTCATGTAGCAGATATGCCCAATAATCCGGTGCCTCCGATTGATGATAAAAGTTATTTAAGCAAAGTAGACCTCGGAGCAAAAAGCCTCGTCCCCATTTTGATGTATGCCGGGATTGGACCTGAGACCAGACCTCTTAGTTTTTCTGTTCCCTATAAAGCCTATATGGGGCCTTCAGTAGGAGATCTTTATTTTAAGAGCAATGCAGACCTCGAAAATGTTTTAAAACACTACCGTCATCAATGGGTGAGTTTTCATTGTGAAGATCCCGAAATTTTAGATCAGAATAAAAATAAATCAGATCATTTTAAACGAAGACCAATTCAAGCAGAATTAATGGCCACAGATTTTGCCCTGGCGTTGATTGAGAAATTTGAACTCAAAGGAAAACTTTGTCATTACAGCGCAGGAGATGGGCTAAATGCAATTAGAGCTGCTCGCAAAAAAGGCATATCTGTCACTTGCGAAGTCACTCCACAACATTTATTTTTTACAGAAGAAAGAATTCGTGCGATGAAGCCAGCGGAGCAAATACTTTTTCAAATGAATCCGCCAATAAGAACGATCAGTGATTCAAAAAAATTAATGGATGCTTTAAGAAATAATGAAATTGATTATTTGGCCACAGACCATGCACCTCATTCACCAAAAGAGAAAGCTGCCGGTATGAGCGGACTTACCGGGCTTGATACTTATGCTGCTTTTGTCACTTGGCTATTAATAGATCAGAAAATTTCTGCCGAAACCATAGCTTTCATTACGACTGAGAATCCAGGGAGATTTTTTAATCAATTTTTAGAAAGTCTAAATAAAAAAACAGAACTATATAAAAAATGGGGAAAGGGAATGGGTTTTCTAGAACCCGATTTTTCGGCCTCTTTCACTGTGATAAATCTAAAAAAATCACATACTGTTACTAATGCCAATATCAAAACAAAGGCCCTATGGTCTCCCTTTTTAGGTGTTACCTTTCCGGGCTCACTAGAAGCTGTTTTTCTCAGCGGTAATATTATGTTTGATAAACCTGATCAATCTGATCAACTGTAAGTTTTTGTAAGTGCAAAAGGTGCTTAATATGTTCTTTAATAATCGCGTTAACCTAATTAATTTTAATTAGGCAATAAGCCTTTGTTGTAGGACAAAAAATGAAATCAAAATTAATCCTTTGCTCTTTTCTAGCTGTTAGTTTTTTAAATGCACAAGCTGCAGTAAAAAATATGTCTCCAATTAAAATTGTTCCAAAAGTTATTTATGGAAATGACGATCGGCTTGATGTTTATGAAAGCTCTGATTCCCTCATGAGAGAACTTTCTCGTTCAACAGCAGCTCAAATTTTAAATAATAATATTACGCTTGAAGGTGATGTTTATACTGTTAAATCAAAAACTCTTGCAGATGAAGGAATTTGTAAAAGTGAGCGTTTTTCAAATCAAATGGCCGCAGCTAACTGTTCAGGATTTTTAGTTTCAGCTGATACTCTTGTGACTGCCGGACACTGTATTAATACTGTAAGCGACTGTGCAAATCATTCTTGGGTTTTTGATTTTGCAAACACAAGCGAAGAAAAAACATCTTTCACATTTACTAAAGACCAGGTTTTTCATTGCACAAAGATTATCGCTCGTGAGAAAAATTCTGAAACAATGAACGATTACTCAGTTTTAAAACTAGATCGTCCAGTGCTAGGAAGAGCTCCTCTTAAATTTAGAACAAATGGAAAGACCGCTGACGACGCAGTCTTCACAGTAATTGGCCATCCAAGTGGTCTTCCAACCAAAATTACGGCAGCTGCTGATATGAGAGACAATACAAATCTAGTTTTCTTTAGAACTAATGCTGATACTTACGGAGGCAACTCTGGATCGGCAGTCGTTGACTCTAGAACAGGTGTGGTTGAAGGTATTTTGGTTCGCGGAGACCAAGACTACGCTCAGGCAGAAGGTGATTCATGCTTAGTCTCAGTTCATCGCGATCAAAACGGTGGGCGTGGAGAAGACGTAACTAGAATTACAAACATTAAAGTATTACTAAAAAATTAATTAAGTTTAGATAAGTAAAAGTGAGAAAGAAATTTTTCACTTTTGATTCCTATGGATGGGATGAAAGTTTGCAAGAGGCAGGAGCCGAAGCAGACGCAAAAATGGCCTCTAGGGAAGGAGGTCTTTTTTATTCACCCATGCTTCTAATTCATGATCTTCAAGCCCCGCAATAATATTCTTCGCAGCTAAAATTGACATTGCTCTTCTCGCTTCATAGGTAGCAGAACCTATATGGGGAAGTACAATTGCATTTTTTAATTTGAAGAGTTCATTCTCAATAGGTAATGGTTCGGGATCTGTCACATCAAGACCTGCAGCAAAAATGGTATTTTCTTTAAGTGCTTTAATGAGTGCTGCTTGATCAACAATTTCACCTCTGGCCGTATTCACTAAAACTGCATTTTTCTTCATGGAATCAAATTCAGCTTTCCCAATCATATTTTTAGTCGTGCAATTTAGAGGTAAATGAAGTGATATAAAATCACTCTTTGAAAGTAGTTCTGAGAGTTCGACTTTAATTGCCGCTAGAGAATTTTCTTTTTCACTATTTGCGACATAAATAATTTTCATATTAAAAGCGCGAGCGCACATTGAGGCCAGGCGCAATCCAATCCGGCCAAAGCCAACAACACCTAATGTTTTACCGCTTAAAGCGAATCCTAAATGCTCTGTGGGGTGCCAATTTTTCCACTGGCCTTGTTCTCCCGATCTTTCAGCAGAGAGAAAATTTCTTGAAGCTGCGATCATTAAGCCCAATGCTACTTCAGCTGTAGCTTCCGTAAGAACGTCGGGAGTATTACCAATTGGAATTTTCAGCGAACTGGCCATTTTAATGTCGATATTATTAAAACCAACAGCATAATTTGAAATGACTTTTAAATGTGAATTAGATTTAAGGAAAGCTTCGTCAATTCGATCGTTAAGCATTGTAATAAGCGCATCGTAGCCATGGGCCTTGGATTTTAGTTCTTCGTAAGTCATTGGGCGATCAAGTTCACTTACATCAACTTTATATCCACGGGCCCTTAAGAGTTCTGCACCATCAGGGAGAATAGATCGTGTAATAAATACCTTCTTTTGCATAAAAAAATTCCTTTCCTTAAGATCTATTTCTAACAAATACTTACAATCTGTAAAATTGGTCTTGGTCAACATTATTTTAATTCAATTTTAAATAAAAAATGCTAGGTTCCGGCAATCACTTCTACGCAGGAGATCTCGTGAAAATTTTAATCCCTTTACTCGCCCTTGTACAATTAAGTACTGCTGATGCTTCATTAGTAGGAATCATGGATTCTGGAACAGATATTTCTCATAAAGATCTGGCACCAAAAGCGTGGCTTAATAGAAACGAGACGGCAGGAAGTTTAGTTGACTTAGACAATGATGGTCTTCCAGGAGACATTCATGGATGGGACTTCACTGAAAATTCCGCAAAAGTTTTCAATGATAACCATATAGACTTGATTACTGCTGATGTTAAAACATTTTATAATTACTACAGCCTGTATGAACTTGGTAAACTTAATCAAACCTCTGCAGAACTCGTATGGTTAAAGACACATACTAAAGACGAAGACCTAATGAATAAAGTTAACTTTGTTGGTGGGTATATTCACGGCACTCACGTAGCAGGAGTTTCTGTTTTGAATAATCCTCAAGCAAAAATTCTTTCAATGAAAATTATCCCAACTCCTTACCAAGAGTTAAAAAAGACAGATCCTAATGCTCCAAAGGCCATTCCAAAAGTTACAACTCCTGAAACTCCAGCAAAAACTGTTGAAGAATATACGACAGATGTTGTAAATAGCGCTTCTGAACAAATAAACCAAATGGTAGGTCTACACACATACGTTAATTTTCATAAAGTGGATGTAGTTAACCAATCTTTTGGAATTGGTTACGGTGACGCTGTTAATTTTATTAAGGCAGGATTTGTCGATGAAGTTAAGCGAGCTCCAACTGATGTTGAGACGGCTGCTATCGTAAAGGCCTATTTTGCTGAACTGTTTCAAGATGGACCTAAGATGTTTGCTGCTGCACCTAATACGATATTTACAATTGCAGCTGGAAACGATTCATCAAACAATGACCTTTTTCCAGACTACCCGGCCGATATTCAAGCTGAAAATAAAATCGTTGTTGCAGCTACACTCGGTTATAAATCAATTGCTGACTTCTCAAACTACGGTGCAACTAAAGTTGATGTTGCAGCTCCTGGCGTTGCAATTACTTCTACAGCTCCAACAAATGTGTATATGGCCCTAAGTGGAACAAGTCAGGCAACGCCGTACGTAACAAACATTGTTGCTGCGATGAAAGATTTAAATCCTGCACTTAGTGCCAGAGATTTAAAAGCAATCGTTCTTGGAACGGTTGACGTGAAGTCATGGTTAAAAGGAAAAGTTAAAACTTCAGGGATCGTTAACAAGCCTCGCGCTCTTAAAGCTGCAGAGTTTGCTAAGTCACAAACAGTTGACCTTGCCATCTCTAAGGCCCGTGCGACTATTGCGGATGTTGCAGTTGAGAAATCACTTTCTCTTAAGCCTTCAGGATTAACGCTTAACTTTAAGCCATTACGTCCAAGCTTACTTATACCAAGAAAATAATTCAAGATTGTCTCTTTCAGCACCCAAGCTGAGAGGGATATTATTAAGGCATCTCTCGGGATGCCTTTTTTATTCCCAGGATGGGATGTATTTCTGCGAGAGGCAGGAGCCGAAGCAGAAAGCTGTGCAAACCTAAAATCCATCTTCCAATTCCCCTCCCTAGTAAGTATTAGTCAGAAATATCCTATAGACCTCAACACTAAGTCAGCATGATAATTGGGAATTACCAAAAACGGTGTCCAGGAGTCAGTGATGACAAAATTATCAAGTTTATTAAGTCTCGTTCTACTACTCTCAGTAAATTCAGTAAGCGCTTCAATTATCGCTGTTGTTGATTCAGGAAACGATTTCTTGCATAAAGATCTAGTTGCCAAAGCATGGGTAAACCCCCTGGAGATTCCAGGCAATGATCGCGATGAAGATAAAAATGGTTACCCTGATGATATTAACGGATGGAACTTTGCCGAAGGCAATAATATCCTGATGGATTATTCGTACGCTAATACAAATACGGAAGACGCTAGAAAATTTTTCGATGTTCAATTAAAATCTTTTTTAGGAACTATTACTCAAGCTGACCGCGATTGGGCAAAAGAAAAATTTAAAGATCCTGCTTTCGTCGCCAATCTTCAAAAGTTTGGAAACTGGATGCATGGCACTCACGTAACGGGAATCACTGTAAAAAATTCTCCTGAAGCAAGAGCTGTAGGGATTAAATTGATTCCAACTGAAGTTAAAGTTCCCGGGAAAAAAGATGTCGAAACTGTGCTTGCTGATAAAGGCGGAATTAAAGACGTTCTTCTTAAAGCTGCATTAACAGCTTTGGCCCAACAACAAACAAAAGTTTACGTAGAGATTGGTGCTTATATCAATGGATCAAAAGCTGACGTTATGAACGGATCTTTTGGTACTTCTTACGAAGCTATTTCTGGGGTGATTAAAACTATTTACAAAACTTTCTTCAAAAAAGATCCAACTGAAGAAGAAGTAAAACTTTATACAGACCATTTCTTTACGGTGAACCTTGAAGAAACAAAAAAATTCTTAAGCGCAGCTCCTAATACACTTTTCGTATTTGCTGCTGGTAACGAAGGATCAGATAATGATGTAGTTCCTTCTTCACCAACTAACGTTCAAGCAGAAAATAAAATTTCTGTTGCTGCGACATTAGGTGATCAAAGCTTAGCTAACTTCTCTTGTTACGGAGCTAAGAACGTTGAAGTTGCTGCTCCTGGAGTAGGAATACTTTCAACAATTCCTATGAACAACTACCTAGCTGTTAGTGGAACAAGCCAAGCGGCACCATACGTAGCGAACATCGCTGGTAGAATTAAAGATGTAAATCCAAAATTAGGATTTAGAGAAATTAAAAAAATCATCATGGAAACAGTAGATGTTAAATCTTGGTTAGCTGGAAAAGTTAAAACTTCAGGTTTAGTAAACCGCGACCGTGCAATCAGAGCTGCTGAACTTTCAAGAACTCTTGATCTGTCCCAAGCGATTGCAGGATCAAAAAGAGATGTCTTAGCTAAATCAGAAAATGATAAGGCAATGGAGCCTCGTTACTTCCAAGTTCCAAAAGAATTTATTCAGTCTCTTCCTAGTCCAATTGCTTTTAAATTCTAATTTAATTTTTATAATTACTAAAAATATGGCCAGCTTTTATGCTGGCCTTTTTTTTAATCCAATAATAAATCCGCCTACAACATCCAAAGTTATTTGAGGTTTAATGACAGGCGAGTGATTGCAGTCAATGAGTTCAAAACGATTTAAAAGATGCTTAAGCATAATTCTCATTTCAATCATTGCCAGACTCATTCCAATACATGTCCTTGGTCCGTAACCAAAGGGGATGAAAGATCCTTTAACTATTTCATTCTGAAAACGTTCTGGGTGAAATTTATTTGGTTCATCCCAGATTTTGGGATCTCGATGAGTGAGGTATGGACTCATCAAAATAATTTCACCAGCAATAACTTTGTGATTCTTGAGCAGGTCTTCTTTAAGTGCAACTCTGCTCCATGCCCATCCGGGAGGATATAGGCGCATAGATTCTTTTATTATATTATCTACTGTTTGATACGGAGTGCTCTCCAATGGAGATGTATTTAATAAAGTTTTAAATTCTTCTCTTAAGATAACCTGATAAGGAGAATTTTTAGAGAGTAGATGGGTTAGCCAACTCATGCAAAGGGCGGTTGTTTCATAACCTGCAAATATCAAAGTAACTAATTGGTCTCTTATTTCTTTATCGGTCATAGTTGAATCTTTTTGCAAAGAAAGTTCTGCAAGCATTGAAAGAGCATCACTGCTAAATTCTTTTGATTTTTTTTTATCATCTATGATTTTAAATATAACTTTATCTATAAACTCAATGCTCTTATCACGTTTTTTTATTTTACTTTTGTACAAGAGAGCGAAGTTTTGAATTGAATTCATTTGAGTGAGGCTGTCAGTTACGATTTTAATATGTTCTTTTAGTTGGTAATGGGCCTGGAATTCATTTCCAATAATTGTGGATGTTATAACTTTAAAACTAATTTTATTGAAAAATTCTTGTATATCAAAAACTTCACACTCTTCTAATTGAGAAAACTCCTCTTCACATATTTGTTCAATTAAAGGTATGAAGTTGGCAATATGTTCGTTTTTAAAAACCGGGCGAATCATTTTTCTTTGTTCTTTCCATTCTTCACCATTACTTAAAAAAATATTCTTTTTACCAAAGAATTGATCGATATTACTTTTTTTAATATAATTATTAAAATTTTCTTGCATGATACGGGTTATGTCTTCCGGATTGGTAACTACGGTTAAGTTAATATTTCCAATTTTGACTTTGAAAGTATCGCCATTTTTTTTATGCATTTTAGTAAGAAATGAAATCTTGTCTTTTTGATAGGCCAGGAAATTTCCAATAAATGGCAGGCCTTTTTCGAAAGGAATCATTTAAGCACCTTTTTAAATAAGAGGTATTCATTAATCTGATAGGGTTTTGAAGATCTTTTAATGAAAAACTGACTGGCGTTTCCTTCTCGAATAAGTGCGCCAACCATTTCAGTAAATCCATCTTTTTTTGCACGATCAAGCATTTCAAAAATAAGCGTTGATCCCAAGCCTTTAGATCGTGTGAGCGGAGAAACTAATATCGTTTTGATAATTATTTGATGATTATCTGGAATGCCGAAAATATAACCCCATTTGCGTTCATCATTTTCAATGAAACGACAATAGCTGAGATCCATACCTTTGATGCTGTTTAAAATTGAATCTTTATATTGCTCAAAAGAAATTGGAGTATAAAAATAATTTTCATTAAAGCATTCACAGTTGAGTTGAAAAAGAATCTTTTGATGTTCCTTGTCTGATATATCGATCGGGGAAAACCTGTAGCCTTGGTTCAAAGCAATATCATAAGCAGGTTTTAATACATGCATATCGTCTATGGTGGGCATAAAATATGAGAAGAACTTTTTATCAATTTCAAAATTCTCAGCTAAGAAATCTTCGGGGTATTCATTAGGATTGATAGGTTCCCAGAAATGTTGAATGGAAACAGCAGGATAAATAAATCTATTAGAAAGCCACGTGTTATAATTAATCGGTCCGACGATATCTTTCATCTGCAAATTGGAGCAATAATGATAGACGGCCTGGAAAAGGCTTTTTTTAATATCTTCTCTATTTTTATAATTAATTGGAAGATGATAATTCCCTATAAAACATACGGCAGGATAATTTGGAACTGTTGTAATTGTAGCACATGCTAAAATCTTATGCTCTTCTTCAATAATAATGAATTTACTTTGTTCATTAAAAAATAATTTTAATAGTCCTAAGTGTGCTTCAGGTGTTGTTGGTCTACTATTGTATAAAGCTTCTGATTCTGACATAAATTGAGCGAGGTCGTTAAAGCAATCGACTTGATCATGGGCGATTATTTTAGTTTTCATATCTTTTTTCATTAAGCTTTCTCTTTTACATTTATCCTGATTTCTCCTCGAGTAGCATCAAGAATAATAAAATCACCTGTTTTTATTTTTTTAAAAATATCACCATGAACTCCGACAATTGTCGGTAGTCCTAACTCTCTGGCAACTACTGCAGAATGCGAGAGGAGGCTTCCCCGTTCAATGATAAGACCTTTACAAGAAGGATAGAGTGGTACCCAGCCCGGATCAGTTCTATATGTAACGAGAATCTCTCCTTCAATGCCTTGGGCCTCATGAATATCTTTTACTACTCTTGCTATTCCTTCAACAACTCCAGGTGAGCAACTGGTTCCGTAGATCAAATTAGGATCATCGCTAATTCTGACCTTATCTTTTAAGAGATCACTATTGTTTATGAGAATAGAATTTTTAAAACTTACAGCAGTTGATCCATAAGTAATAAATCTTTCAGGAGGATCATTGAGTTGTCGGTATTTCTCAAATTCTTTTTTTCGGGCATCTATTAAATTTTTAAATTCCAAAGAGGGGAGGCAGCCTCTAGTCGAATCTAGTATTTCGTCAATGTAAAGATAGAAAATATCTTTTTCATTTTCAATTAAATCAAGTTCTCTAAATTTCACTCCTATTTCTCGGAAGAGTCTGCGATAGAGACCAAATGATTTTGTTCTGGCAAAACGTAGGTTTTCGCGGTTCTTTACGGCGTTACGAGTATGTTTTAGCACCCAAAAATAAATAATGAGTTTGATACCACCGAGGTGAGTTTTAACTTTAGTTTCAGCATCGGAGCGAATCTTTTTTTCTTTTTCCTCCATATCTTTTATGGAGTAAGTTTTCATTTTTATGTATGACTGCAAATTACTTAAAGCAAAGCTTGGGTCATCAGTTAAGTCATTTTCTTCTAGTTTCTGTTCGTTGCTACACCGAAAACCATACTTATCCAGAAAGATATTCATCTCTTCAAAAATCATTTTTAATTTTGAGTTTTTATGGCATTCATTCCAAAGACTATTAGCATGAGTTGCAAGAAATAATTCTCTTACTGCAGGATCTCCATGATCAATTTTGTCAGCAAGACCCATTAAAAATTTAGTAGGCATTGTGCTTTCAAGGCCACCTTCACCGCATAAGAGGTCATTTTGGAGACCTTGAATATTGTCTCCCAAAATCCATTTTTCAGTTAATTTTTTACAAATTCCAAAAAAAATCATTACAAGAATGTCATTTATTATTGGCGGCATCCAATTGTGAGTAATTTTAGTTTCCAGTTCACTATAAATATTGACCAGCTGAGGTAGACTTTGTTTTTTGAAATCAAGAGAGCGCTTTTCTTGATAGATGTTTTCAAAGTTTTGAAGAAATTCGTCGACGGTTTTATTAATTCTACGAAAGTTTATAAAGAGCTTAGTCGCAACATTAATTTTTTGAAAAAAGGTGTATTTTGGTGCCGTCTTTACAAAATCAAAAAGAGATTTATGTTTGTCATGGAGCTCTTCTTTCACTCCCATCATGGTTTCCATAAAGCCTTGGTTGGTAGCATTCCCGGGTACCAGACAGAGAAGTTTATACCAATTGATAAGATTGTAATAAACTCTACCTTGAATCATGCCCAACATATGATTAAATTCATAGTCATGATCTTGAATGAGTTTTTCTGGGACGCCTAAAAATCTACAGGTTTGTCGATAAACAATAGCATAACCTTTTCTTGTTCCAGAGAAAGTAAGGGGAGTTGTGACACCATTGAAGCTCTCGACAATATTAGAATTATCCCAAAGAATGGGCTCTCTTCCATTTATTTCTGGATTATAATAGGCGGCCGGAGGAAGTGTTGTTATGGGACGCATTTGTAAAATATAAATTTTATTATTTTCTATGGCCCATTCGATATCAAGTGGCAGGGATGTTTTAATTTCGAGATCAATACCAATTTTTGTTAGAAGAATTAAGTTGTTGATCTCAACTGATGATTTATCTTGAAGTCCAGTTTCCACTGAGATTTTTTCTATTCCTGGAGCCGTTGCACACTTTTTATAAAGTAGTGGTTTGTTGGCTAATTTTTCAATAATCCCAAATGTTTCTTTGTTGATTATGAAATTATCTGCATCAAATTCTCCGCTGACTAAACCTTCACCCTGTCCATAGAGTCCTTCTATAACAACAGTTTTGTTACTGGTTACCTGGATAGGATTTTGAGTAAACATTACTCCGGCAGTATCGCTGTTAATCATACGCTGGATGAGGATTCCCATCTTGATACCGTGAATTGGCATTTCATTTTTAATTCGGTAAGCAATGGCCCTTTCACTATAAGCAGATGCCCAGCAAAGTTTTATGGACAAAACTATATCCTCTCTTTTTTCCTGATAAAGATAAGACGAAAAAAGACCTGCAAAAGAATGTAGTGTTCCATCTTCATCAAGACCTGAACTTCTAACAGCTAGGTTTGAACCTAGCAGTCCTTCATCTCTTAATGATTCAAATATGTTGTCTTCAGTCGCAATATTAAAACGAGCTTCAGTAAAGAGTTTATTTATTTGATCAAATTTTTTCTCATTCACCAACTTATTCAGTGGATCAGTTAATTGATTTTCAATTATAAAATCTTCCATGCAATGAAAAGTAAGTGCAATAAATTCTGGAACATTTATTCCGAGCAGAACCATTTTCTCTGAATTAAAACATTTACCACCGGTTAATTGTTGAAAGTCGGTTAATGAATCTTTTTTTACAAGTATATACTTTTTCACATTTATCCTATTAAAAATTTAATTGCTAAAAAAAGCATATTGTAAATTAAGAATAGCCCTATAAGACCTTCAATCTTTTTATAGTAATTCGGTTTAATTATTATGAGTGGAAGATGAGCGTAAATAATAAGGACTGGATAGAGTTCCCAGAAAAAGGCATTCAACAGGTAGGCACCATAAAGCGGAATAATAAGCAAAACTGCAAGGATTAATGCCGTGATATAAGGTCCATAAATACTAAGGTATGTTTTTAAAACTTTATCTGCGGCAGGATTTAGTTTTCTGCCAACTTCGTAAGTAAAAAAAGATCCCAATAACAATAGAGAAAAACCTACAGTTTTTAAACTATAGACTAATTCTGGATTTATGAGAGAAACAATGAAAAAGACAAGGGGAATAATTATAATTTGATGAGTGACTGCATAAATTAAAGGATAGTTTGAAAGATTAGTTCCTACAAAAAATTCTTTGTACATTAAGTACAACCATATATTAACTACGATTAACCAGAGAGCTGGTTGAGTTCCAAAAAGTAAAAAAGCCAAAAGTGCAAAGAGCCACAAGGCACCTAAAAAAAGATAAATAAGTTTTAGGCATTCTTGAAGGGTTATGAGTCCCCTTGGAAGAGGTCTTGTCGTGTTGGCAATTTTATCTTTTTCATAATCTTTATATTCATCCATTATTCGAAGTTCAATAATAAAAGTAAGAATAGTAAAAAAGCTCAAGAGACTGGCGCTCCAATTCATATGACCTGTCATAGTCCAATTAATACTAAGAAGCATGAAGACTGCTATAATAATATTGGCAATTATATTGGCCCGTTCATAAATAAAGACAATGCTGTTTTTCATAAATTCACTTTTTTAAAGGTTCTAGGTCGATCAATTCTGGCGCGGTGTCTTTTATCTCTAAATATTTTTGAATAAAATATTTTTTTTAGTGGTGGCAGTTCACTTGTCTCTATTTTTTCTTTTAAACTAGGATTTGCTATCAAAAAATATTCTTTATTTTGAATGAATACCATTGCCTCTGAAGATTCAAGAATTGTATAAATTTTTTGCTCAAGGAGAAATTCTTCAAGACTTTGAAATTCTCTCCCTTGATACCATAGGTGACCGTCTTGTTTTAGAACTCTGTCGCCCATATTGTGCCAAATATTATTAAAGGCATCTTCTTTTTTATTTTTATTGTTGGCCTCATCATCATGAAGATATTTTTTTGAAACATGGCGACCTGTTATCCAAAGTTGACTTGGCGTCAATTCAATATTAATTTCAGGAACTTCATTACCGAGATAGAGGCATTGAAAATATCCTTTCTCGCGAGATTTCATGACAGCTATTTTGGCGTCACTGACAGCTACTGGTTCCGCTTCAGAACTTCCATAAACATGGTCAAAATGAGCATCTGGCCAATGCTTAAATGCATCCTCAAGTAGATTGCAGTCAGATAGGGCACCGCCAATATGAAATGATTTTAAATGCTCACACTTAGATGAATTCAAAAGAATTTTTAAAAATGCAGGGCCACAAGCGATTGTATCAACCCTGTGCTCTTCATCCAGGTCATTTAATTGCTCTAAAACTTTTTTAGGCCATGAAGAAGGTATGATAAGACTTCCTTTATCGGCGGTAAGATTTGCAAGGACTAAATTGGTAAATATGGTGAGATCCATTTTTGGATAATTTTCGTAGTTTAAGTATTTAAGAACAACTTCATTGGCATCATTTAGATATTGGTGAGTTCTAACAACACCTTTTGGTCTTCCACTGGTACCGCTGGTAAAAGTGAGCATTGCTTCTGTATTGGGATCAACTTTTGTTATTTCTATTTTATTGTTAGATTTAGTATTATGTTTATTTTTTTTACAAATTTGATCACTTGATACTTTGTATTTTATCTGACGTATGGCACTTGAACGCATTCCCCAAAACCGACCTATTTTTTTTGAGACAAAAACCTTGGGCCTGCAATTATTAATCAACTCGTTTATATGCTCGACTGAAAGCCATGGTTCAACTAATAAAATTTTTTGTCCTGATGCCATTATGGCCAGAATGGTGGCATAAAGTTTTACTGAGGGCTCTTCGAATAATAGAACATAATCCCCAATTTCTAAATTATATTTTTTTAGCGATTGTTGGGCATTAATGGACAGATCAATAAGCCCACCGAAAGTGATAGATTTATCAGGATGATTTAAACTTTTTAACCCGTCAAAAAAGACAATTGCTTTTTTTCCAGGGTCGTGAACTTTGGAATAGAATTTTTCACATGCATTTATCATGTTTTGACCTTCTTATAATTATTAAGGGTTATCGGATATTTCTAGGATTAGTTAATTAGGAAACTAAAATATTTGAGTCTTTTTTTAAAGAACCGTCTAAACTTTAGACAGCAATGTATTTTTTCTACTCTTCATATCTATTGTTTTAGGAAGGACTAGAATCTAGTTACTATTCATTTCTAATTTTTTAAGGATTTTATGCAAAACATCTCTGTCTATCTTAATCAGAGGGCCTCGAATGGGGTCAATGACTGGCAAGGACAAATCAATAATGCCTTATTCAGAAGTAATGTTGAATACCAAACACCTAATAATTTAGAGGAGCTTTATCGCCAGCTCGAACTTGATGTTGAAAATAAGGTCGATGCTGTTTTATCTGTTGGAGGAGACGGCACTGTAAATACAATTATTCAAAGGTTAGCTGGCACTGATATTAGTCTTTTGGTTGTACCCGGTGGAACAGCCAATGACTTTGCCCGTGTTCTGGGAACTAATTCAAATATTAAAAGAATAACTCAAACTATTCGTCATAATGTAAAAAAGAAAATAGACCTGATCAGTATTAACGGAAAATATATGGCCACTAACGGCGGTTTAGGATTTGCTGCTGATGTTGCTGACGAAATTAATAATTTAAGAAAGAGCTTTCCAAAGTTTAAAAATTTTATGAAATTTTCTGGAAAAAATGTTTACTCGATCTTTTTGGCAAAAAAATTATTGAATAGAGAAATTAAAACTTATAAATTTAGAATATCATCTGCAGAATATTCTGAAACAGTGCTTTCACCGCTCATATTGATCAACAATCAACCGGCATTGGGAGGGGATTTTACAGTTGCTCCCAATACTAACAACCAAGATGGAACTATTAATATTACAATATTCAAACACCTAAATCGTCTAGAACTTATTCAATGTATTTTTAAAATTTTGAATGGCAATTATCCTAAAAATGATAAAAATTTAGTTAGCTTTGAGACCTCTTCAGTTAAAATTGATTTGATCGATGATGAAAATATTGTATTTTTTGGAGATGGTGAAATCTTAGATAAGGCCATTAGCTGGGATATAAAATGTCACCCAAGTTTTCTTTCAGTTTTTTCACCAAAAGATCAAAATGATATGATAAATCTTTGCACGAAAGTATCGTTAATGTAATGTCTGGATAATGAGGAAAAAAAATATTTGGAAAGTTTCCATTTTTTTGTCAAAGGATTAATCGGTCTTATGAATATTTTTATTACAGGTGCAACAGGCTTTTTAGGACAATATCTCATTAGAGAGTTGAGTCCTAATTTTGAGACAATTTATATTCTCTCTCGCAATTCTCAATTTACAGGATTTAATGATCTTCCCAATGTGAAAATTGTAAAAGGAGATATTACTCAATTAGAAATAATAGAAGATATAATGATGCGCGACCTTATTCTTGAAGAAAGCGATTTCGTCATTCATGCTGCAGCCTTATACGATTTAAAAGCAAGTCACTCCGATTGTTATTTGCAAAATATTGTAGGGACTCAAAATACACTTCGGCTAGTAAAAAAAATGAAAAAACTTAAGGCCCTGTATTATATCTCTACAATTGCAGTGGGTGATGATCAATCCTTTTTCCTGGAAGAGGATCATCTTCCAGTTAGAAAAAAGTTTAATGATTTTTATTCGGAAACTAAGTATTTTGCTGAAAAGATTGTTCGAGAGACGCAACACAATGGAGCTACTAGGATCATTCGCCCCGGCATCATAATTGGAGATTCTAAAACTGGAAAAATGGATAAGATAGACGGTCCTTATTATTTTATAGAGGCAATGAAAAAATATTCAACGTTTTTAAAGTCGATTCCATTCATTCCGCTCAGTTTTAATCCTCGAACAAAAATTCCAATAATTCCAGTTGATCATTGTGCTCGGTATATTTCACTACTGATCGGCCGCGATTTAGGAGTTCCAGAATTAAAAACTTACCATTTAATTAGCAATGAAGTTCCTACCGTCAAACAATTTTTGGACGACTTGAATGAAGCCTTTAGCATTAAAACTCAATATATCCCAGTCTTCAAAAATCCTGTGCATAATTCTGTCCTGAAACTGTTGGGTATTCCTAAAGAACTTGTTCCATTCATGTTTTCAAAACTCTCATACGATAAGACACGTACAATAGAGGAGTTACCAGAGATGCAAGAAAGTACCTACAGTGCTTTTAAAGGTATTCTCTTTTTGAAAACTCTCTAAAAATTTCAACAAGTATAGAGTGTATGAAACATATCCTTTCTTTGGCCTTCGCCCAAGATCAATATAATTTTGATGAAGAAATTGAATTCTTTGGTGAGACCTATCGTATTACTCAATACTCAACTAATTTTGATGTTGAACTAACAGAAAATATTATTAAAAAATATGATGGTCTTTGCGATGTAATCTGCATCTCAGGACTTCCACACAAGATTAAATTTAAAAAAGGTTTTTTCCTCCATCCAGATGCTTATCGAATTAAGGTCGCAGCTAAATTTACACCAACAGTAGATGGACAAATAATTAAAGATGTTTATATACCATATGCCTTACGTCTCTTTTATTTGAAAAATAAAAATTTTCTTTCTAAAAGAAAAATAGGATTTTATTCTGCAGCACTTCAAAAAAGTTTCGTAGAAGTTTTGGAAGATTTAGAAAATGATTTGGTTATGGCCGATCCATATTTTCTGACAAAGATGCCTTTTAATCTTCATAGTAGCAAAGGGCTAGATCAATATTTAAAAGCTCTCTCACCTGTATTGAAAAGAATGAAGATTAAAAAAAGTAATGTTCCATCCTTCTCTGAAGATAATCGTAAGATGAATCGAGCGTTAGATGAATTTCTTTCTTGTGATATTTTAGTAGGGAATGAAGCCAATATAACATTTTTAAATTTATCACATTTAAAAGGTAAAACTTTAATTATCGATATTGTTTCAGAAGGTCTAGAAGAAAAACTTAAAAATGCAGGTCTGAAGGAAGCTTTAATTTGCCTTCCACAGCTCTCAAGTTATACCAAAATTAATTACTCAATCCTAGAAGGCATTGTCCAGTTAAAAAAAGGAGCAGGGGGACTTGTAAGTGACGACGATATCATAAAATTAGTCAATGATTTAAAGCTTGAGCCTCAAATTAAAACTTTTAATGAAGATAACGATAAAGTCGCAACTTTTTCATTTGTTATCCATCCCCTTAGTTCACGATTTTTATTAATGCATCCTTTCTTTAAACATATCAACAAAAAGTTTACCTCGATTTTTGAATCAAGTATTGAAGAAGTAATGTCTTTCTCACCAGGCTTTTACTATGGAAAAATTGACGGAATTATCAGTGAAAAAAATGGAAAAAAAGTAGAAGGTTTAATTTATGCTGTTACTGAAACTCCAAAAAAATTAATGGAAAAAGAAGCTGATGTTATTTATAAAAAAATATTAAAGCTTTGTGATAAAGCACACCTTGCTGGCTCGAAGATTATGGGATTGGGTGCATATACCAAGATTGTTGGGGATGCTGGTGTCACGATCGATAGACTTAGTCCAATACCAGTAACTACAGGAAACTCTTTGTCATCCGCCTCAACCTTATGGGCAGCTAAGCTTGCAGTTGAAAAATTGGGCTTTGTAAAAAAAGTTGATAATAAATTCTTAGGCTCGGTTATGATTGTGGGTGCAACTGGAAGTATTGGAGCTGTTTCAGCAAAAATTTTATCCCTCACATGGCGTGAAATAATTCTAGTAGCACCTCGTGCCTATAAGCTTATTGAGTTAAAAGAAGATATTCTTAAAATTAATCCTTTAGCGAATATCATTATTTCTACAGATGCTGATGCCCACTCTTTTGAATCTGACTTAATCATCACCACCACTTCCGGGCAAGGCAAAACAGTTCTAGATATTATGAAAGTTAAACCAGGCTGTGTGATTTGTGATGTTTCGAGGCCTTTTGATATAAGCGAAAAAGAGGCAATCAGAAGACCTGATGTTTTAGTTATTGCCAGTGGTGAAGTTCAACTGCCAGGAAAAGACTTGAATATTAATATAGATTTAGGATTGGAAGGTAATATTGTCTATGCTTGCTTAGCAGAAACGGCTTTGTTAGCAATGGAAGGAAAATTTGAATCATTTACTCTTTCTCGCAATATTAATTATGAAAAAGTTATTGAGATAGATAAATTAGCACAAGAACATGGAGTGCGTTTATCGCATATCATGGGACATAATGGTTTTATTTCAGATGAAGAATTTAGCTTATGCCAAGAGCATGCAATTAAAAAATTAAATGAGAAAAAGTAATGGCACAAAAATATTTTACTGGATTAAATTATACTTTAGGAAATGAAGACACAAGCGTAGAGATAGAACTGGTTAAACAGTTAAGGCCTAAATCTATTTTTTCAGTTTGTGGTAGCGGAGGAAGAGCTTTGCCTTTATGTGGAGAGGCAATTGATCTGACGTTGTCCGATTTGTCTCTTGAGCAAATCCACCTGGCCATGTTAAGAGAGGCAACTTATAAGCAATTATCTCATCAGGATTTTTTATTATTTTGGGGGTATTTTCCTTTTTCAGATAATAATTTTTGCGATTCCAGGAAAAATTTTTTTTTAAAGTTAGAAATCTCATCTGAGGTTCGTAATTATTTTCAAAATATATTTGATGAAATTCAATTCACATCATTGTTGTATTTAGGTAAATGGGAGCGCACATTCCAAGTTCTCGCTAAAATTAATAGAGCACTCTTGGGACGTGACTTTGATCGCATTTTACGTTTTGACGATTTGAATGCCCAAAAAAAATATTATCAAAATGAATTTCCCCATTACAGATGGAAGGCCGTCATTTTTTTACTCGGCAATAAAGCTCTTTTTAATGCACTTTTATACAAGGGGGATTTTATAGAAAAGAATTCACCTGAATCTCATTTTGATTATTATTATAATGCCTTTGATCGCTTATTTACTCAGGACATTGCTCAAAAAAGTTTTTTCCTACAGTTATGCTTTTATGGGAAAATTAATTCAATAGCGGGAGTTCCTGTTGAAGCAAGTCTGGAGACTCACCAAAGAATTTCCGGATCTCATACCAAGACTCATTATTTAAATGAGGATTTAATCACTCATTTAAAAAGTGGCAATAAGACTTATGACTTTCTATCTCTGAGTGATGTACCTTCTTATTTTAGAGGGGAGCTTGAAGAGAATTTCATGCAGAATATACGTCCTGGACTTAGACCGGGGGCCATTATTGTCAATCGATACTATCTTAGGAAGGCCAATTGCAATTTATCTGGATTCGAAGACATTACTAAAGATCATAAGGACTTAATCGCCTCTGAGAAGGTTCAAATGTACGATATTTGCATATATCGTTATGAACCCTAAGGGCAAGTTTCACCTAAATTTGCCTATCCTTTAAACATTTATAATTGTAGTAAGTGTAATAAATTCATGACCCGCCTGTGCTTATACTTTTTGGGATAATATCCTTAAAAGATCATGATTTTTAAAGAAGGCACCAATGAAAGATTTAGTTTTCGTTTTAGTCATTTCTCTTACCGTTACAATGGCTTCAATGCTTAAATCTGATAGCAATACTCAGAACCCGAAGAGTGTTGTGGGGGAACAGAAATTTATTTCCTATAATCACTAGGTGCTTATTCTAACTATAAATCCAGTAATACGTTAAGTAGAAAAAAACTAAATTAGAAAATATCAAAGAATCCATCCGATCAAGAATCCCGCCATGTCCTGGAATTAAATCTCCCATATCCTTTATCTTCAAATCTCTTTTGATCGCTGAAATATTTAAGTCTCCAAAAAATCCGGCAATTGCAATTAGCATTGAAAGCAGCATTACCTGGAGAGTTGTTAGTGGCAAAAGATTTCTAAAAACATATCCAAACATGACTGAACCCAAAACACCTCCAATTAATCCTGCCCAGGTTTTATTGGGTGAAATAAGTGGAGAAATTTTTCTTTTCCCAAATAATTTGCCAGAAACAAATTGTGCAACGTCGTTAAGCTGAGTAATAACGATCAAAAAGAAAATCATGCCAGGGGAACCTTCCTTAAGGGATTCAACATTGGGTAGAGAGGCAATATAAGAGATATGAGAAAGAGAGAAAACGGTCAGCATTAATGCCCAGTGAAGCTGGCTGAAGGTTTTGATGCTCTCTTTGCTTAAATCTTCCAAAATTGATCTAAATGGCAGCAGGACAAGCATTCCCACCGGAATAAAGGTGAGGAAGGCAATAAAGAATTTTGAGTAAGCAAAATAGTATTGAATGGGAATTGCGATATAAGCAATAAGAAGTGTTTTGCGATGACTAGTATTAAAATTGAGTTTACTGGTTAGTTCTCTAAATGAAATGAGAGAGATCAAGGCCATCATGAAAAAGAGAACTTCTCTCTTTGTCCCAATCATAATCAGCACAATAATAAAAATAATCCACCAGGAATTTACCCTTTGTTTTAAAACATGAAGAAATTCTCGTGGCCAAAAATAGTCCCATCCATAAAATAGAAGAGTAAAAAACATGATTAAAGAAAATATTGTTATAATAGAAATTTGAGTTTGTTCACCGATTGCTAGTAATGAGAGCATAAAATATTCCTCAATTTTCTGTATTTTTAGTCGATTAGTCTTCAAAGACAATTATATGCGGAGAATTCTATGAATAAAAGAGAAGAAAAAAAATCTACTTTTTCAACCTTTGATGGTGAAAAATTAGTTTATCGTTCGTGGTCACCAACTAAAGAGTTCATAGGTGAAAAGAAGGCCTTAATCGTTATCCACAGAGGACATGAACATTCGGGAAGACTTATTGATTTAATCAATGGGGTGGAAGAACCTGAGTTTTGGGCCTTTGGATACGACTCACGTGGACACGGAGAGTCTCATGGACCAAGAGGATATGCTCCAAGTTTTTCTCATATCGTGAAAGACCTGGATACTTTTGTTAATTTTATTTCAAAAGAATACCAGATTAAAATCGAAAATATTTTTGTTATCGCCAATAGCGTTGGAGCGGTTGTCACGAGTGCATGGGTTCACGACTATGCTCCAAAGATTCGCGGAATGGCCTTGGCCGCACCAGCTTTTGAAATTAAACTCTATGTTCCAGGTGCATTAGCTGGTTGTAGACTATTAGATGCTGTTAAACATCCCGCTTATATTTCAAGTTATGTTAAATCTAAATTTTTAACTCATGATCCAGCTGAGCAAAAAAAATACGATGAAGACAAATTGATTACACCTCAAATTGCTGTCAATATCCTTGTTGGACTTCATGATACCTCTGAGCGAGTTGTAAAAGATGCTGGTGCCATCCACACGCCGGCGATTGTTTTTTCTGCAGGAAGTGACTGGGTAGTAAGCAATAAACCTCAAAAGAAGTTTTTTGATAGTTTAAGTTCAAAGTCTAAAGAATATATTGTGCTTGATGGATTTTATCATGGAGTTTTGTATGAAAAAGACAAAAAAATTCCACTAGATCATATTCATCGTTTTATAGACAAATGTTTTGCAACGAATGCAATAGCTGTGGATATGGTTCGCGCTGATCTTGAAGGTTATACTTTCAACGAGTATAAATCAATTCAAGCAGGAGATGTTAGTTTTGTTAATAAAATTAATTACGCCATTCAAGTTCTCTCGATGAAAACTTTGGGGAAACTATCAGTTGGTATTCGCATTGGTTATAAATATGGATTTGACTCGGGGATTTCCCTCGATCATGTTTATAAAAATAAGGCCCGCGGCGACTTGGTCCTTGGTAAAATTATCGACTTTTTCTATATCAATGCAGTTGGATGGAAAGGGATTAGAACTCGTAGAGTTCATATGAGAGAGTCTCTTGATTTTTGTATTGATTCATTAATCAAGCAAGGCAAACCAGTTCGTATTATGGATATTGGTTCTGGACCTGGGCGCTATTTATTAGAGACAGCAAAAAAATATGAAAAGAGCGATGTGAAAGTTTTATTGCGTGATTACTCTGAGAGCAATATTAACGAAGCACGTGAAATTGCCAAACAAATTGGATGCACAAATGCTGACTTTAAAGTAGCAGATGCTTTTGAGCCTAAAACTTATAGTGAGCAAGAATTCAAACCCAATATTCTGATTGTCTCAGGTCTTTTTGAATTGTTTCCAAGCAATGAAACTGTATTAAAAGCAGTCGTTGGAGCAACCTCTATTCTGGATCCTGAAAGCTATATCGTTTACACCGGTCAGCCATGGCATCCTCAATTAGAGATGATTGCGCATACTCTTCCAAACCGTGAAGGAGTGAACTGGGTTATGAGGAGAAGAACTCAATTGGAAATAGATCAGTTATTTGCCAAACATGGTGCAAATAAACTGGAAATGAAGATTGACCAGTGGGGAATTTTCACTGTTGCAACAGCTAAGTACACGAGATAATTTTTATGCAAAATAAAAAATATAAAGATTTGGAAGTGTATTTTGATCTAATGTTGTCAAATGGCGCTTCTTCACTTTACCGAATTGTAGAAGAGATGGAAATTCTCAATTCTTACACACTAGGTGAAAAATTTAGTGCTGATGAATTGGCTGCTAAACATCAGTTTAAACTATTACCCACAAAAGTTTTGCTTGATACTTTAATGACATTAGGACTGGTGGAGAAAGCTGGCGATTCTTATGTCATTTCAAATGTCATGAACCTTTTAAAAGGAAATTATCAAAATCTAAGTTCTGAGTACTGGGCCCATCTTCCAACGTTATTAAAATCTGGAACGCCATTCAAACGAATGGATACCGTTGAAAACAGCGAAAAAGAATATCAGGTTCAAGTTAAATCTCTTGAATGGATGATGACTCCTTGTGCGGAATTAACGGTAGAGCTGATTTCAAAATTGCATTCAGAAACAAACATTAAAGAAGGTGCAATCAATGTTTTAGATGTTGGTGCTGGTTCCGGTGTTTGGGGATTTAATTTTTTATATGCTAACCCTAAAGCAACTTGTACTTTGGCCGATTGGCCGGCCGTTTTGGTCGTTGCCAAGGAAACGTCAAAAAGAAATAAAATAGATTCTCGAGTAAGTTATATCGAAGGAAACTTCCATCAATCTAATTTTGGTGAACCTCGCTTTGATTATGCTACACTTGGAAATGTCACTCATATCCAAACTCCTGAAGAAAATCATAGAATCTTCAAAAAGATTTACGATGCTCTTCTTCCTGGAGGCAGACTCATCATCCTTGATGCTTACGGGAAAGTGGAAGAAGGTGCTCTGGCCCGTTCTTTGTACCAAATGGGCCTGACTATCAGAACGGTTCAGGGAAAAGTCTATCAACCTAGTGAGCTTCAACCATGGCTTAGTGAAGTTGGTTTTAAAACGTTTGAATTTCATTCACTTGATGTTGTTCCTTACTCAATGGGAATGCTGATTGCAAAAAAATAAATGAAAGCAATGGAGTCTCAAACAATTCCGATTCTCTTGATTTTAGTTGCGGCCTTCATAGGTGCATGTGCTCAATATTTTTTTAAATTAGGTTCGCTTAAAATTGTGGAAATTCCCATTTATAAAAATTGGTTTTTCCTTGCAGGTCTCGTTTCATTTTTTTGGGTCTTGGTTTTGATTACACTTTCGTTTCGTTTTGGTGGGCTAATGATGGTTGTCTATCCTGTTTACGGAACAACTTATATCTGGGCATTGCTAATTTCTCATTATTACGAAAAATCTCCGGTCAATTATTTTCAGGTCTCGGGAATAGCATTTATCATGCTAGGAATAAGTCTGGTCTCTTTTCAGAAAGCTAGTTTTAATTAGCCTTATAAACGTTTCTTATTAACCGAATCAACAATACCACTTTTCTGTCTCCCGGTCTTGCTCAGTACATGCATTGACAGCCTAGAAGAACCAGAGAGCATTCTTTATTTTTTTACAAGTTTGATGCTGATCCTAAATTGTCCTAGCGAAAGTAGGAATGTGTTAGAGAAGTCCAAGTAAAAGGATAATTTTCATTTTAATTTTCTCATTTTTTAAAATTAATATAAAGATTTTCTAACTCTATTGAATATTGTGGCCAAGAGTAAAAGTGAAACTACAGATAAGAGCACCGTGTACAGAGTCTCGTTGATAACTCCAAAGCTAATTAAAAGGGCAATAATTGAAAAGACAAAGGCCCTGTCACTTTTGCCCATGGGTCCGGCATATTGTCTTGGACTTCCATTAAGGAGCACAGCAAGTCCAGTTATCTCTGTCACTGCTGAAAAAAAGATTATAAAAAATAAAAGTTTTTGATTAATAAAAAAAAATCTACCAAAGGAAAAATAGAGAAATCCGTCTGAAACCACATCTGTCACTTCATTTAAAATGGCGCCCATTGGAGATTTTAAGTTATGTTCTTTGGCCAACATGCCATCAATTGCATTTAAGGCCATACGAAAAAAGAAAAAGAGCGGCAGAATATAAAACATTTCATTTTGTGAATAAAAAAGCCAAAGTCCAGTCGCCACAGACAACAAACAAGTTCCTAAAGTTATCTGATTAGGAGTAATACCCATTTTCCATAGAACACTAACACACGGACGTAACATATTTTGAAATTTAGGTTTTAAATTGTAAATGGTCAAATTGTATCCTTTGATGCCGAAGTCGCTGGAAATTTTTGGTTCACTGAAAAATTACTCATTGCCTGAATTTGAGATCCGCTGCTTATATTTGTCCCTGGCCCCATTTTGGTAAAAGCACCAACAAAAGTGTAGCTTCCTATTTTTATTTTTCTTACGTAGACAAAAAAATTTCCATTTTTTACTCTCAAAAGATGTGAAGACATATAAGTGTTGTGACCGAAAATCACAAAATCTCCGACTTCCATTAAGCCTCGATCGTTCACCACTGTTCCAGGTGTCCAAAAAACACTCTTCCCAATTTGACTTCCCCAGGCCCGAAGCCATGCACTATAGAGACCCGGAAGAAAAAATAGGAGCCTTTCCAGTTGAGGAAATACCAGGTAGATCTGTTGAATCCGGAGGGAGAATAACCAAGGTGAAAAGGATTTTTCAGCAAGACCTATATAATTACCGCCTTCTTTAAGTGGGTAGATGCCCAGAACGATTCGTTGAATGAAAAGCGGAAGCAAATAGGGAACAATACAAAATAAAACAAAGAATATTAAGCATTTGGTTAGAACGAATTGAGCAAATAAAAAAAGCATGAGTGAAAAAAATATTAATGGAAAAAAATGCTGTAAGCGTTTAAACAAAAAATTTAATATATCATCTTTATATATAGTCATTCTAAAATTATAAATCAATTTACGAAAATAAAAATAAGGAAATATGAGACGAGCAGTAAAACCACCACGCGATTTTTTTTGGGGCCCAATCACCGGGCACGCCTTAAGTTTGAGAAAGAGCCGTCTATCCTATATGTATGCTTGTCTAAAACAGTATGGTGATTTCATCGAGATGTACTTAGGAAAACAAAGGACTTTGCTGGTCAACGACCCGGCCGGTTTAAAATATGTTTTGCTAGATAATGGTAAGAATTATCCCAAAAATACACCAGGCTACAAAAGAGTTGCTGAAGTTCTGGGCCAGGGAGTTTTTACTGATGTCGGTGAAGAATGGAAAATTGGCAGAAAGGCCATTCAACCTACTTTTAATCCGAGTAAATTTGATCATTACTTTTCTATCGTCGCTGATGAAACACAAAAAACCATAAACCAGATTAAGGACAACGCAAAAATAAATCGCTCAATCAATATATCATCATGGTCTACAAGATATGCTTTGCATGTTATTGGAAGAAGTTTATTAAATGAAACGCTTGAAGATAGTTTTAATATCATTAGTAAAAATTTATCACATCTCATTGACCTGACCGAAAAAAAAATGACATATATTACTCCCATTAAAACTCTGTTCAAATGGAGACTAGAGAAAGATTTCAATAGTACGCTAAAAGTTTTAGATGATGAGATTATAAAGATTATTGCCAACGAAAAACAAAAAGTTCGATCACCCAAAGAGAATATGCTGCATGCGCTGTTTGATTCTCCAATGAATTTTAGTGATAAAAAAATTCTGTCACAAGTTAAAACGATGATTTTTGCAGGCCATGAAACTACTGCCAATGTCATCACTTGGGCCTTTTATTTTTTGTCCCTACATCCACAATGGCAGGAAAAAATCTTTAGTGAATTTAAGGATCATGATTTTTCCATCACTAGTGAAGAAGATCTTAAAACATTTTCTTCTATCAATTTATTTTTAAATGAAGTTTTGCGAATGAGGCCACCTGCCTGGTCTTTTGGTCGTGTGGCAATAGCAAAAGACCGCATTCATGACGAAGAGATAAATGCTGGAGATCTAATATCCATCTCTCCATTTCTAATACATCATCACCCGGACTTTTGGGAAAACCCTGAAGATTTTATGCCTGAGCGATTTCTAAAAGCACCAGCACCCTTTACTTTTATACCTTACGGAGCAGGTCAGAGAATTTGTATGGGGGAGAGATTGGCAAATTTAGAAATGTGCATGTTTCTCCTTCATGCCATTAAAGAATTTACTTTCACTTTTTCTTCTCAAACTATTAATGTTCAAATGAATGCTCAAGTTTCATTAAGACCAGATCAGGCCATTTATCTTGATGTAGAAGTTAGAAAATAGTGTTAAATTTTTATGATTAAAAATTAAATAAACCAAGATATAAGGAGCGTTAATGGAAAACTTATCACCAGCAAAATTAATTGAATCACTAGAGTGGCGTTATGCAACCAAGAAATTTGATGCATCAAAGAAAATCGATGAAAAAACATGGGCATGTTTAGAGCAAGCCTTGATTTTGAGTCCTTCTTCTTATGGACTTCAACCTTGGAAATTTATTATTGTTCAAAACACAGAAATCAAAAATAAATTGAAGGCCGTTTCTTGGAATCAAGCGCAAGTCTCAGATTGTTCTCACCATGTGGTCTTCGTCATTAAAGAAAAGATGGATGAAGAGCATATTGCTTATTTCATTAATCAAACTGCAAAAGTTCGTAATCAAGATGCTCAAAGTATGGAAGGGTATAAAAAAATGATGATTGGCGATCTGGTAACGGGGCCCCGAAGCCATGTAATTTCTGAATGGGCCGCTCGCCAGGCCTATATTGCACTTGGAAATTTTATGACTGCCGCTGCTGTGATCGGTGTGGATACATGTCCGCTTGAAGGAATTGATCCGGTAAAATATGATGAAATTTTAGGTCTTACTGGATCTGGATGGAAAGTTGTTGTTGCCTGTCCGGCCGGATACCGAGCTGATGATGATAAATATTCAGCGGCCAAAAAAGTCAGGTTTGACACTAAAGACTTGATTATCCACAAGTAGTTAATGGCCTTTATTTTATCTTCCACCAACTGACAATAATTAGACGCACTTCAGTTGGTGGTACATTCAATCTTAATCACTAAAGTACTATTTTCTCATATCCTTATTTAGACTGCCGATAATCTCTTAAAATACCTACTGATGAATCATTAATGTTTCTAGGATTTTTTTAGTATTTAAGGATTATCCATGAAAAATTCACTTATTCTTTTTATGCTTCTGCCATTTCTAATATTTGTTGGATGCTCCAAAAAAGGAGTTACGCCTGCAAAATTTAAATTAAATATTGCTGGCATGACGGGCACAGTAAACGGCATTGCGATTAGTGATGGAATTCTTTATGGAAAATCTGATAAAGGGGATTATTTCGGGCATGTGATCAGTTCAACAAGTGAATCATTTACTATGCCAAATGGTAATTGGACTTTCCAAGCTTTCATTTGGGACGCAGCTGTTAACAATACTCTTTCTGGCGCAACAGCGATGAATGGTAACGTTTATTGTGGATCTTCAACGGCCGCACTTTCCGGTGCCGACGTAAATCTTTCATTGAATTTAACAAATGCCAATTGTACTAATGGTGCTTTTGCAGCTGCCGGAAGAACATATACAGATACCCAAACAATTCCGCAAAAAAGATTTGCAGAATTATTTTTCGAAGAGTGTGACGAACTAATGGCCGTTCCTGGATTTACTTGTGGCCTTAATCACCAAGGAAGTGCGCTTTCCTATAAAGTCGTATTTAACGAATTCAGTTCAGGATTTGCTTCTGGAACCGGTGCCATTGAGTCGGCATGTTTGGTTGTAGGCACGACAACAGGTAAAATGTTTGATTCGAGCAGCCATGGTTTACCAGTGAATTTTCCAAGCGGTAATGGATTTTCAGTAAACGTTAAGATGTATTTAAGTAATGATTGTGACGTTGGTGATCCCACTGGCCCTAAAGGCGTTCACGTGGCTCATTTTCCTGGCGGTTTAGGAGTTCAAAATGGACCTAATGATGTTATGATTGCCTCAGTCAACAGCTGTCCTCATCTTTTTGCAACCGTTACACCTATGCAAAATTTAGCATGTCTAGATGTGCTGGGTACAATTTCTACAGATTGTATTTCTAATCAACCTATCATCAATCGTTTTAGTTCAAGTTGTTTAAGTGGTTTAACTGCGGCTACGACTTCCTTAAAACATTTGGTATCAATTCCAACGCCAAATTTATGTTCTAAATATATTAACTCTTCAACAACAATCGGTGCTCATCCATTTGCTGGTGGTGATGGAACTAACTTGCGTCCATATAAAATTTGTACAGAATGGCAGCTTAATCAAATAGGTGAGTATAATGCACCCTCTAACTATGAAACTTCTTCATATAAATTAATGAACGATCTCGATATGAATAAAGCAGATTTTTTAGGCCCTTATCCAAAACCTTTTTGTGTTGGTGTCGCTAACTCTTTGGTTAAGGATCATCATAATTTAAATTCGTTGGATAAAATTGCTGAAAACTCTTCATGCACTACATTTGAAACAACAAATTTAGGATTCTCTGGAACATTTAATGGTAACGATAAAACAATTCGTAATGGAAGAATTTCAGCTAAATCTGCTTCAGGACTTGGCCTTGTTCGATATCTCAATGGTGGAACCATTAAAAATCTCAGCTTCAATAATTTGGAAGTTGGAGGACGCGATCATGTTGGGGGCATTGCCGGTAACGCTGCCCCAGCTACTTTTAATCCAAGGATTGAAAATATCTTTATCGATAATTTAAATCTGGAAGCTGAGAGCAATGGAGGCACTTATGGTGACTTTGTTGGCGGGATTGCAGGTCGTATGAATGGTACTCCTGCAACTGCCTTGATCAATAATGTACATATCAACCATGGTCATGTTCGCGCACGTGATGCAGCTGGGGGTCTGGTAGGCGATAATTTGGGAACTATTAATAATTCTCATTTTAGTGGAGTCGTAAAAACTGACCAAAATGTTGGAACTAATATTGGTGGTCTTGTTGGTTCTAATAATGCTGGCGCAATAACTAATTCTTATTCTGAAGGACTTATAAATGCTTCAACCTCATATATTGGCGGTATAGCTGGTTATAATTCGGGAACAGTAACGAGTGTATATTCAACTATGGCCATTTTGTCTCACTGGAGTAGCGTTGGAGCAAGTGTTGGCGGGATTGTCGCCAATAATAGTGGTGGTGGAACACTTACGGATGTTTATTTTGATGGATCTATAAAACATAATGGTGGTAGTTCTCCTGTTTTAAACGGTGTTATTGCGCAAGGAACCGGTGTTTCTTTATGCTACAGCTCTTATTCTCCAGCGAGTACCTGTACGTCAAACTATACGGCCTTGAGAGATGGTGCTAGAAGCTTTACGACACCAGCAGCATGGTCTCAAACTTCTGGATCAGTGCCTCGTCTGGCGTGGGAAATTCGTGCATGTCTTTTATCTGCCAATCAATTAGGTGTCTCTGCACAAGTATCAGCAGGAAGAGGAACAACTAGTGCCGACCCGATTATTATTTGTAATCAATTTCAACTCAGTTCTGTAACAGGCAGACCATCAACTGAATTTTATCGAATGGCCGAAGATATTAATATTTCTAATTGGACGGATGCTAACTTGATCACGACTTTTAATGGTGATTTTAACGGTGCAGGAAATGTTCTTTATGGTGCAAATTTGACAATGGTTTCCGATCCTAATCAATATGAAGGACTATTTAGAACAGTCGCTAGTTCTGGGAAAATTAAAAATCTAAAAGTTTATAGCAATGCAATTATGAATATAGCTGATATCGATGACACAGGTACGGGAATGCTTATTGGCTTAAATCAGGGAACCGCAAACAATATTGAATTCTACGGAACGAATGTTTCAGGTGGTGATGATATTGGAACGGTTGCCGGAAGTAATTCAGGCACTATTTCGGATATAAAAATTGAAGAAGGAAGTGTCATAGGTAATCATGCCGTCGGTGGTGTCGCAGGCTTTACGAGCAGCACTAGTGTAATTTCTAAAATCGATATACAGACTAATGTTTCAAATATTTCTTCTGGAAACTTCGAATGGTTTGGAGGGATTGTCGGAAATAATAATGGGCAAATTGATCAGGCCTCTTTTGGTGGTCAAATGACTACCTCGCCTTCAACTTCGGCTGGAGCACTTCATATCGGTGGAATCGCCGGGATCAATGCTGGACTTATAACCAATACCTATACTGATAATTATTCTTCAATCACCGTTAAAGATACTCAAAAAATTGGTGGTCTTATTGGAGAAAATATTTCAGGTGGGAATATAAATCGATCCTTTGCTCTTGGAAAATTGATTTATAATAACGGGGGAGCTGCAACTGTTGCTCAACCATTTCATTCTCTAGTCGGAGCTAACTCCGGTATCATTGGTGGCGACGTCTTCTATTTAGAAAATAATATTGGCTCACTCCTTGGGTCAACTTCAACGACTGCACCTTGTGTTGGTGGATCAGCGTGTCCTCTCTTGGCCAGTACTCCGTCTGGTAACTTATTTGGTCTTACTTATGGTGGTGGCGGTAATGGTTTGAGTACTCTTATTCCGATGACCCCAACGGCCTTTAGCATGACATATACAGGAGCTACCACATTATCAAGTAGTACCAATATTAATTACTATCAAAGCTATACAATAACGCCTTCAACAGGCCTTAGAACGGCAGCTCAGTTTGGGACGCTAGCATCTTTTTGCTCTAGTTGGTCTGGAAGCTTAGGAAATGAAGTCTGTATCAACGGTTATGATATTGCGGGCATGGATTTAACTGTTCCTTCTGATGACCGTGGTGGAAATCGTCTTCTTGGCTATTATC
>JACMPM010000042.1 GCA_014377485.1 Bacteriovorax sp.
GAATTAAAGTTAGTGAAATTGAAGGCAGGCGTCGCGCCTAAAATAAAAATTGGAATAAGTTGTTAGTTTATAAAAAGTATCTAGAAACTTTTATTAAAGTTAAAAAAATTAAACTAGAGAAATTGCTACTAATAACTTACGGTAAAACATTTACAAGAATTTAAAAAGGCCCTCAAAATCTATAATGATTCTGGGCCTTTTTAGTTTTAGTATGTTTTAAAACGATCTCTCAAATCAATTGCCAAAAACTCTGCCTTCATTTTTCCCTTCGAATAAACTTCTTCTGTTAAAAAGTTTTTCATTTCATCGAGCTCGGACTCTGAAACTAATTTTGTCCAAAATTTATTTGGAGCATCCCATGAAAAACCATTATTCTTTAAAATATCTTTGGATTCAAATGGAGCTTGTACACAATCAACACAAACTTGCTTGGTCTTAGCGTTTGCTAAAATTTCTTTTAAATAATCACCTTGTAATAATAGATTAGCGAGAGCATCGATGTCAGTAAGTGCTCTGTGCCCTGAATAGTGAAAGCCGTGAAAAAGACATAGTAGTTCTTGTTTCGCTGATAAAAATCCCATTTGGGTCCAATCAACTTGCTTAAAAGAGCATACCCAGATTTTTGATGCTGATATCTTACTCACTTCCGCTACAGCTTCAATCATGGGCCTGTCAAAACCTGCATTATGAGCAAGTACAAAATCTGATTCTCCAATTATTTTGGAGACGATATCCCAATTAATTTTTCTACCTCTAACATCTTCTTTTGTTATTCCTGTAAGCTCAGTAATGGTCTCTGATATTTCATTTTTAATAGGTTCATTTAGTTCAGAATATTCTTCAACTGGTTTAATTAAATAATGTTCTCTTTTGTGATAAATCCACTTGCGAATAGCAATCTCTATTATTTCATCTTTTGAATGATCAAGACCGGTTGTTTCAGTGTCTAGTATAGAACAAAATCCCAGATCAGAATTCATTACGACTTCTTTATTAAATAACTCGGAAGATAATCCACTAAATTCACGAATTGTTACACTTTTATCCGTATTATAAATATTATCGACAAAAAACTTCTTCATTATTTATCCCTCTTATTTGATTATTCAATATGTGAAGTTATTAACACAAAAAAGTCATTAAAGTATAAAGAATAATTATCTGCCATAGCTGATGATGGTTAAGTATCTACAATAACTTCATTCACTACACTTAGGAGATTACCCTTTATGAAACTAACCAACTCAGTATTTATTTTATTTTTACTTATTACTTTGAGTGCATGCACTAGTGCTAAAAATATTAAAGAACTAGAATCTCTTAACGCTAAAAACAGAGATCTTGAATCGATGTCACTTGTAAGGCAGAGAGAAATAGCGGACGAACAAAAAATAGCTGCTTCTTTAGCTGAGAAAAGCAGAGCGCTTCAAGCTGAGATTAGATTTAATGATAAATTTGAAAAAATCAGAAAAACATTTACCAAAAAAGAAGCCAATGTCTATCGACAAGGAAATTCTTTAATCATCAGTTTAAAAGGATTAAAATTTCCTAGTTCTCAATCTAATTTAAAAGGCGAGAATTTTACTCTGCTTGCGAAAGTACAAAAAGCGATTAATGAATTTGATAATAGTACAGTTCTCGTAAAAGGCCACGCGGATGCCAGCGGAGGAAATAGATTTAATACTAAGGTTTCCAAAATGCGTGCCCAAACTGTGAGAGATTATTTTATTTCTAATGGTATTATTGGAAAAGATAAAATTAAGGCAATCGGTTTTAAAGATGATTTGCCAGTGGCCACTAACAAAACAAATGTTGGTAAAGCTCAGAATCGTCGCGTCGATGTAGTGATCAGTCTTTAGTTTGTTAGACTTAAAGTGAAGATAAGTTAATCTTCACTTTAAGATTTAAAGAAATTCTTAAGCGTTATACTGTCCCACAAAATCTGCTGAAGCTCTTTTTCTTTTTGAACTTCATTTTCAATCTTTGAGATTTCAGTCTTTATATTATATTCCTGGATTGTGACTTTCCGTGAATAGATAAATTTATAAATGGTCGCCAAGGGCCCATATTTCTTGAGTCTTCCTTCAAAAGACTTAAGCTCTTTCAAACGATCATTTATATGTTTGATATAAAGCTCAATTTTATCTTCCGAAAACTCTCTCGGTCCCATATGCTCTTTTTCAATTTTAAGAAGTCCGTAGAGATCTTGGTTTTCATAGGCTGCTGTAATCTTCTTCATGAGAGATGTTTTCTCATCTTTGAGATGTTCTATGAGCTCTCTGTCAGGGTGAAAAGCTTTGGCCAATTCTCTAAAGAGAGACTTGATCTCAAGCTTCCCCTCGGCCAGTTTTTCTACAGGAGGAGCAGGTTTAAATTTAGGATTATCGAACCCATTATTTGAATCCTCTGCTTCTGAGTTCTCTTCGGGAATAAGTTCATCAAGGAAAGCTTCCGCTCGAGGATCCCCTGCTGTTTGTAGTCCATAAGCAAGTTCAACCATGAGATGAACGATTTGGCGTTTTTCTTTTTTCTTAAAATAAGAATCTGATAGATATTGCTTTAGCCTGCTAAGATTTTCAAATCTTAGATCGCAAAATTCTTCTACTAGAGGAATAGACTCTGTAGCAACTCTTGACTGAAGAAGTTGAAGTTCTTGTTCAAGGGCCTTTAGCCTCAGCTCATCTTTTTCTATTTGCTTTAATTTCTTATCGAATTCTAATTTTCGAAGGCGAATTGTCGGTAACATAATTTATTGGCACCTAATATCTTTTCTCATATCTTTAATCGCGCTCGTTGGTTCAGAGTAACAAAAACTATTGAGAGATTTTTTATCTTCTTTAGTGATGTACCAAGGAGTTGCTGGACTACATCCATTTATTCTTTTTTCAACGACGCAACTTCCAAATTTTCGACTTACTTCAAACTCAGCAATCCTCTTATTTTCTTCTTCAAGTAAATCTTGAGGGGAAAGAATGCAGTATTTGTTATTTTTCATGCTTGCGAGTGCTTGTTTAAAAGAGCCATAACAAGAATTATCAGTACTTTTTTGAGACTTCTGTTCAAAAATTTGAAATGGGTATTCACTACTACAAAGTCCATCTTTAGGGGACCCATTCTCGTTAAGAGGAATTATACAATTTCCGAAACTTTGGTTTTTTAAATTCTCATTCAAAAGATTTGCTCTAAATGCTTCCAAAGAATTAGTATCGTAATTACAATAGTCGTCACTTTTTAATAATACGAGCATTCCTTCCTTATCTTCCCATAAATTCGCCGCACTTAGTTCTCCTGATCTAATCGAGGAAAATGAGTATTGCTTTACTTTTACAAGAACAGCTTCTGCTTTTTCATTTAAACGAATTTTTTCCAAAAAGGATTCTTCTATTTTACAATTCTTATAAGTCTTTGTGTCTTGAACTACTTTCATCATTAAGTTGTGACCAGCTATGATTTCTTCTTCCGACATTCTTCCCGGATAAACTTTAGCAATTTCTATCTTGTCCAGAAGTGACAAAGATATATTATTTGATAAATTAATCTGATTTTGTAAAAAACTTGGGTGGAGAGAATAATGCATAATAGAAAGCGGATCATACTTTGACATATAAACATCATTCCCAGAAATTGTTTGGATAATATTTAAACGGCAAGTACTCTCATCAAAACCATATACAGTCCTGCAATACTCCAGTGCTTTTTCTTCATTTAGTTTAAAATTTCGATTTATGTGCTGATGTTCATGCTCTAAACCTAGAGCATGACCAAACTCATGAAGAATAGTCGATCTTCTAAGATGAATGAATTTTTTGTCTAGCTCTGACAAACTCATTGAGTAAGTATTGTTCTTGGATGAAGCCAAAGAATCTCTTCCAACCGATGAATTGTTACCTGTCTTTTTAAATGAAATTAAAATATCTATGGTTTTATTTTTTGGAACGTCATTGGGAGTTGGATAAAAAGCAAAATTTATATTGGCGTATTTTGTCCACTCATTGCTAAAGCGCTCAACTTCCATTTTTGTTTCTGGCTCGCCATCTATGAAAGTAATGATCAACGTACGATTTTCTTCCCAAGTTTTTGATGTCCTGACAATTAGGGAAGTTTCAGTTATTTTGACTGCTCCATTGCTCGCATTTTGTCCCTTAGGATTTCCACATGAGAATAGGTTGACCAATATTACTAGATAAAATAGTGAGTTTTTCATAACCTATGATTATGCAACAAATGTACCTTTATAACTAACTAGATTCCTTAGGTTGAAAAGTTTTCAATTAATCAATTGAGTGAGAGTTGTATAAATTCTAGTCGGTAATTAAGAATTGTACTTACCACACGTCTTTGTCCTTTTATAACCAACACTAATTAAATAAAAAAATCTTCTTCAAAGCTTCGTTTATTACTTTTCCCTATCATTTCCAATAAAAATAATCATAAAATAGACCATGACCGATTCCCTCACCATACTAAAAACTATTTTTAATTTTGATCAATTCCGAGGTGATCAAGAAAAAATTGTTAACTCTGTTATCTCTGGTAAAAATGCTCTCATTCTCATGCCAACTGGTGGAGGAAAATCACTTTGTTATCAAATTCCTGCACTGGCCACAACCGGAACGGCCATCATTATTTCTCCGCTGATAGCTCTTATGAAAGACCAAGTGGATGCTCTCCTTAAAAAAGGCGTCAAAGCAGCACTCCTCAATTCTTCCATTTCAAAATCAGAACAAAAATCAATTGAAAAAGAGCTCATCAACGGAAATTTGAAAATACTTTATGTCTCACCTGAGCGAATGATGACTTCTTATTTTCAAAATATTTTAGACAAAATTACAATATCTTTATTTGCCATCGATGAAGCTCATTGTGTATCCCAATGGGGCCATGACTTTAGACCTGAGTATATGGAACTTGAGATGCTCTCCAAACGCTACCCAAATATTCCAAGAATCGCACTCACTGCAACTGCAGGGGCCGCTACAAAAAAAGAAATTATCAGTTGTCTGGATCTTGTTGGTGCTCCCATTTATATCAGCTCTTTTGATCGACCTAATATTCGCTACAGTGTTTCAAAGAAAGAATCCAAAACTGAAAATAGAGATAAGCTTTTAAACTTTATTAGGTCTGAACATCCAAACGACGCTGGCATTGTTTATTGCCTATCGAGAAAAAGTACTGAAGAGGTGGCCAGCTTTTTAAAATCAAAAGGCTTAAAGGCCATGCCATATCACGCGGGCCTCGATCAAGTTTATCGAAACAGTGTTCAAGAAAAATTTATTAACGAAGAATCTATTATAGTAGTTGCCACCATTGCCTTTGGAATGGGGATCGATAAACCTGACGTGCGTTTTGTGGCACATATGGATCTTCCTAAATGCCTAGAGTCCTATTATCAAGAAAC
>JACMPM010000043.1 GCA_014377485.1 Bacteriovorax sp.
TAATATTTTAAGCCTTTATGTCGGCCACTCTTAATTTGCTCTTAATTTGACTCGGTGAATTGGGGGAATATTTCCACTGGCATGCCCCAGAATTGTTTATATATTCAGCTCTTGAGATGTGCATAAGGAGTACTTGAGGAAGAATTGTGAATTCTAATATAGGCACTGTAATTGCAATTTTACTTAATGACGTTGTATCGTGACGTTGTATTGCAATGATTTTGATTAAACACATTGGGAGGAAATTATGCCCGCAAAAAGACATCCAAAAAAGACTACTCGTCAAAAAAGATTAATACATACAGTGGCCTCTATAAATGATGAAGGCAACTCACTCGATAGGAATTCTACTTCAGGAAGAGAAGCAGAAATTATTCGGCAGTTTCATCAGATTCAAAAAGGTTATACTAGATTGCTAACAGATGTAGCTAAAGAGTTAAACCTAGTGAAAGGCTGGATTGGTTCACAGGCAGTTACTAAACGAAATGATTTAAAAGCTCGTCTGAGCGCACGCTTATCACGTGACTAATATGGGAGCAAATAGCTCCCTTTAAAAATTTCTAATGTCGTTCAAACTCTTCATTCGATTTAAATTCATTGTTTTTATTTTCTTTTGAATGTTCATGTTCTTCATTAGTATGTGTTCTTTTATGTTCTCTATCTTGGATGAAATCATTTACTAAAAGCATAAGGGCACCTTCTAGGGAATTTCCATTATGTCTTGCATTTTCTTTTAGTCTTTCTCTCGCTTTTTTTCTATCTTCACGTAAGTTGGCAGTTGCAAAAAAAATTCCGATAGCAAATACTATTAGACTCGCTAAAATAATACCTAATCCGCCAGCAACGATTCCCGTAAATTTTGGTTGAAGGCCTGCATCGTATTGCGCAGTTAAGTTAATAACTGTTAAAACAATACCTGATACAAACAGCGTTGAAATAACGGATGCTGCTGTAAAAGCTAATATTATTTTTAAAGAATTCTCTATTATAAAATCTTTTATTTCATCCATTGGATTAATTTGAGTGCCACCCGAATGAGCGAATCTCTTTGCTGCCAGAGTGAGAATTAAGTAAAACCATTTCATAGTATTCCTCAAAATAAAGAAGGGCCCATTTTAATAGGCCCTTCAAAGTTTATTATAATTTTAATTATCTACGTCGTGAAAAATAGGCACCCGCAAGAAATCCAACTGCTGCTGCACCTAGAATGGTATAGCCAGGATTTTCTTTAACGAGGTCAGATCCTTTTTCAACAGCTTTTGATCCAAACTCACGAGCTTTTGATAGGTATTCTTGAGCAGGTTCAACAATATCTTCTTCAAGTATATGTTGTGCTCTATTTTTCATTTTATTAACATCCATTTGTCCGTCGTATTGTGTAGAGGCCATTGTGTTCTCCTTGTTATTTGATTCGCGATTATCGCGAAAAAATTGTGAATTATTGCTTTTGAATTTATCAAACTCAAGTTGTGCACGCTCTTTTGTGTAGCCATAGGCTTTTTGAACTTTACCAACTATTTCTTCGCCTCCACCTTCGAGCCGGGTGAGATCATCGTCAGTTAGTTTTCCCCACATTTGTTTTATTTGCCCTTTTAGTTCATTAATATTTCCTTTTCCGATTTGTGTGTCCATTTGATCCTCCCGTAGAAAAATAGTGTGAGATAGGTTCTCAAAAAAGATACTCCAAGATTTGTGCCATCTTGTTGCTCAAACGAGATATCGGATGTGAATGAAAAAAAAAATTGTAAGTTTTTCTCGTATTTTGTTTTATATAAGGTGCTTGGAAAATTTACGCACCAGAACCCTCCTTATATATGCCTTACATTTTTGTTGAATTAAATTCTTAATTAAATGTTCAAAACGCTAAACGATTATTTCTTTTCGGTCAAAAAACCCCCGAAAGGGAATTTTGTCACGAGATCTCTATTACAAAGTCTGTTTATTACTCACGATTATGCTTTTTTAATTTTCTAATGATTTGATTTTTCTAAATTGTGGACTTGGCATATTTACTGCAATTACGCGTTGGCAGTTGAGCAATTGATATTAGTCTCATAACAAATATTTTATTTTATGGAGAAAATTATGAATAAAATCCAATCTAAAGTTCTTGCCTGTTTTATAGGATTTGCAATTTTGAGTATATTTAATATTAATAACTCTTTTGCTTTAGAAAAGGGCGGAGTTTTCGTTGAACCTATGGTTACTTGGGAAAGAGGAACAGGTCATATAGATTTTCCTGCTCCAATCAATACTTCAGATAGTAAAATTCGCGGTTTTGGTGTAGGTGCACGCTTAGGTGTTCATATTTTTGAAACTATTTTTATTGCAGCAGATGCCAGATATTCAATTCCAAAATTAAAAGATTCTACCCTTAATCAAGATATCAAATCTAAATCATATAATATTGGACCAACAGTAGGCGTTCAAATGCCATGGATTGTAGGTCTTAGAGCGTGGGCCGGGTATATTTTAGGTGGGGTATTGGATCCTGATTCAGATAAAGGTGTTGATGAAAAATTTAAAAGTGGGAATGGCTGGCGTATTGGTGCAGGACTAAAATTTGCTATAGCGAGTTTTAATATTGAATACCAAGATATTAAATATGATGAAACCGATATTTCTCAAGTTGGAATTTTTACACCAGGCTTTACTTCTAATAATATTCAATTAAGAAACAAATCAATGATTCTGAGTGTAAGTTTCCCTTTTTCACTTTAAGCAAAGTTTATGAACATAAAAACAGTATAAATAACGGAGTGTGTGCTAAACACAAAAAAATTATGTACAACTACAACCATCTCTACTATTTCTACGTTACAGCAAAGGCCGGAGGAGTTACTTCTGCTTCAACTCATCTTCGAATTAGTCAGCCCTCCTTATCGAGTCAGCTTAAAGTTTTAGAACAATCACTTGATCTAAAACTTTTTCAAAAGGCCGGTAGAACAATAGAGTTGACCAGTTCTGGAACAGAAGTTTTTGGGTTTTGCAGACAGATGTTCGAGTTTTCAGAAAAAATGAATGAGCTTATTTCTAAGCGTGTTCCTTCTTCTACAAGAAAAATATGTATTGGTGTTTCAGAGCATGTTGATCGAGCATTTGTTGCAGAAGTTGTCAGTCTCTTTCTAAAAAAATACGATATGGAAAAAAGACCAAAGGTAACTGTGGTCTCGGCAACTCAAGCGCAGCTTTTAGAAAAATTGCGATTTAAAGAATTCGATGCAGTTGTGACGGATTCTGGAATGGTTGATTCAAATTTTGTCGATCTCGAGAAAGCAGAGTTTCCTGTAGTCTTGACTTGTTCGACTAATTGGAAAGCTCCAAGTCAGGTAAAAAATCTTGAAGCTTCAGCAGTCTTTCAGGAAATTCTTGAAGACGACGAAGTTCAATGGATTATGCCTTCGCCTAAATTTAAATTCCGTGGTGAAATTGATAAATTTTTCGAAACAAACAAAGTAAAAAAGAAAATAGCTTTTGAAAGCGATGTAATGGGTTCCTTAGTTCATGCTGTAACTGATGAAATAGGTCTGGCTTTTTTTCCTTTATTATACGTAAATCAATTTATTCGCGAAAAGTCACTTCAAATGATTGGACCAAAAGAAGGATATTGGAAATACCAAGTCTCACTTACTTGTCATAGTCAAAATAAAGATGATCAGCTCGTACAACAATTTTCTAATTCTTTTAAAGAAATTTGCAGTAAAGAATCAACTGTAGGTTAATTAAATTAAGGATGGAGAGGAGAAGTTAAGCAACTTCTCCTCTTGCCCATTTCTATTAATAATTAATAAAGAGGGTCTTCAATAATAAAAATTCCTTCATAGATTTCTTCCTCCACTTTATCCTGATCAGGATCGAGAGTAGAAGGGATTCTTTGAGGTTTAACTTTATTTATTTCGTCTATCTCTGGCATATTAGGGATTGTTCCGTAAGGCATAAATTCTCCTAATTATTTAATTTTATTAATTCAGACATAGGGACCAAAAAAAGCATCGCTATAACGACTAAGATAATAATAATTTCTAAATTTGTTTCTTCTTCAGTAAAGGTGCTGGGTAAAGGTCTGATAGGAAATAAATCTTCTCGGTGTAGTAATCGATTAATGTTTTCTTTTGGATTTTTCAACAGATTTTGCATTCTTTGATCTTTGGCTTTTGATACTCGAATTCATATTCATCTCCTTGTTGCGATAAACCATTTTTAGTTTTCGTCTGTTTAAGGATGAACGAATATTTGTTAGAAAAAAAATATATAAAATCGATATTTAAATTAGTAATTATCTATATCAATAAAGATTATCTGCGAAAGGTATTTGGAGAACCTTATACTGCATATTAATCACAAATGAAGAGGAGGAAATTGATTATGGGAAGAGATTTTTCACGCAGCAAATGGCCGGAAGTAAGGGAAATGATTAAAATGAATTGGGATCGATTTGAAGAAGAAGAAATTGATTCACTTAGGGGGCATTTAGATCTTCTCTCAGAAAAAATTCAAAAAAGGTATTCTTACACAAAAGAACAAGCAGATTACGAAATGATTGAATTTAAGAAAATGTTAAATCCAAGACAAAATCAATCTTATAATATTCCTAATAAAAATTTAATTTATTAAAAAGGTTTCATCTTTTGAGTTAATTTATGGTGTAAATGATTTAGTTGATCTATTAAATGTAAAATAATAGGAACACCTTCATCATTTACGCCTAATTCTTCTCTGAGTTCTGAAATTAATTGAATACGCGCTATATCTTCTTCGTCTAATAATAAATTGTTTGGATCAATAGGTTGAATCCATTCCGAACTAATAAATTGAAGTATAACTTCTTGATTAAGCCCACATTCATTTGCAGCTTCAGATATTTCAAAGGTAATTGTTGATTTCAAGCTTCACCTCTTGGTTAATGGATGTGTTCATTTCGCTGGTTAGGATCTTTGTGCTTTAAACTCTCTCTTGGATCGTAATCATATGCTCCTTTCCAGTTTGCTATGGCCATACGTAATTCTGAACTTACAATCTTTGGAAGCATTACTTTAAGTATAACAATTTGATTACCTATTTCATTCTCTTTTTTAATTCCTTTACCTCTTATTCGCAATTTGCTGCCGCTGTTGACTCCAGAAGGAATTTTAAGCATTACCGGTCCGTACATCGTATCTACAGAAATTTCTGCACCCATTATGCCTTCAATGAAACTGATGGCAACTTCAGTCTCTAGATCGAGACCGAGGCGTGTCCAGCCCTCTTGAGATGCTACTTGAATTTCTATAAAGGCATCACCATGTGCCGATTCATTCGGGTCTTGGGTACCTTGGTTTTTAAAGCGCAACTTAGTGCCAGATATTATCCCAGTCGGTATTTTTACTGATAGGTTTTTGCCATTCGGTAGATTAATAACTTTTTCTACTCCAAGAATAGATTCTCGGAAATTAATGTCCATCTTATAGTGAACATCTCTTTGGGCTTTTTGTTGTTGCTGTTGCTGTCCTCTTTGAGATCTAAAGAGTTCTTCGAAAAAATCTTCTCCTTCAAATTGATCGGCAAAAGATTGAGAGTATCGGCTATTTCGAGTGCCTTGAGAGCTGCGTCTTTGACTTTGTTGACCTTGCCATTCTTGTTCTTGTTGCTCAATATTTTCTCCGTTATCAAATTTTTTTCGTTCTTCAGGAGTCCCAATAAGGTCATAAGCATGAGAGATTTCTTTAAATTTTTCTTCTGCTGTTTTATTTCCTGGATTCAAGTCTGGATGATGTTTTTTTACTAAAGTGCGATAAGCTTTTTTGATTTCATCTTGAGCCGCAGTTTTGGAGACACCGAGAATTTTATATGGGTTTTTCAATGTATTTCACTCTATTTAATCCGCATTATATTTTAGAACTTCTTCAACTATAATTGCATTTACAGGTTGTTCACCATCTTTAAATAAAGCAATTTTTCCTTCAATTAAATGCTTGGGAATACTTTTTTGCTCTGTAGGTACGAAGGGGGTATTTCCAGAATATGACACAGCCGTGATTTTTGCTTTGGTAAGAGGTGAGCCTTCTGCGGTTACTGTCGTATATTTAGTGATATCATCTTTCTCTATGATTATAAAATAAGGAAAGTGATGTTCTAGAGCAACTTCAGCACATCTTCTCAAAAAGTACTTATGAACCTTATCATCAGAAGTTCGTGTGTTTCCTTGGAAAGAAACTTTGTAGACTCTGTCATTTATTTTTTCATCTGAGTAGCCGCCATTTTTTCCTAGTCTTTGATAAGATGTAGCGCATCCACCAATAAATAGTAAAAAGAAAAATAAAGAGTGAAAGAAAGTAAGTCGAGGCAGGACTAATCTCTTATTTTTCAATTTAAAACTCATATATTGTTCTATTGTCGATCATCTTAAGAGTCTTATCTAGTGGAACATCGCTTTTGCCTACTATGTTTTTTGCTTCTCTATATCCACTTAGTGAATACCGAACTTTTTGTCTGTTGAGTTTAATAAGTTGGTTCTCCAAAACTCCTAATTTTAATTTTCCATCTTCTTTATCAACTAATGTCTGAAATAAAACTGCTTTGGTTTTCATAATCTCATTATTAATTGCCAGATTTTGAGCTCTCATTTTTTGAATCAAAGAGCTGAGTTTACTTTTTTGTTCCTCAGTTAATTTGTCACTATTCATTAGAATATTAGTTTCAATTAAATATAATTCACTTTCTGATTTTGCCGCAGGAGCCTGGGCAATTTCTTGATTCACTTCTGTACGTGTTTTTTTACTTGAGCAGGCCGTCGCAATTAAAAGAAGCGATAAGGATAAAATTAAAATACGCATTGAAAACCTCCAGCGTCGAACTTTCTATCCATGGTATGATAGAGCGAACTCAAAGCAATTCATATAATAAAAATTGAAATCTTCATTGAAATGAATGTTTTTTTAATTATAGGTAAGATAATTTTAAGCTATTAACTAAATTTTTAAATTATTTAATATATCAACGGTAATTTTTTCGGTAAACCGAATTCCAATTCTAATCCTGTCAATATTATCCTGCTGAGTGCTGGCATAGACAATTTCACCGTAAATGGGGCGAGGTAAGCGATAATTACCAATTCGAACAATTTTAATTTTATCTTTTTCAAAAAAGAGGCGCGAATATTTTTTCTCTAAAAAGAAGCCCATTCCGGTTAATGAAACATCGTTAAGATCTACACCAACTGACTTTGTTGAGATGTCTATTAGACCACCTGGATAAATTTCTGCAGTAACCTTTGAAGTTTTTTCAATAAAGCTTAATCTTGTTTCACTTCGCTTTTCAAACATCTTTACTTCGTTAGGAATAAAAATCTGTAAAAATCCCTTTGTTGTTTTTTTTGCGGCCTTATCTTGTTTAAAGACAATGCTTTTAGTATTGCCTCTTAAATAAAAAGTAGAGTTGATTTTTAATTGATCAAACATATTTTCATCTGAATTAGAAAAAGGTGTAAAGAAAATCGAGTCACTGGCAAAGTCGATTGCCTCAATTTTAGCTTTGGTAACATTGCGCTTTCCACTTACATTTTGCCAGATGAGGACTGGAGTGGATTCTATGTGTATATCAATCAAAGTATCGATTATTTCTTTTTTAAGAGTGGATGTTCTGTAGTTTACTTCTATTCCCATTGAGAAATGATACTTCTAAATTGATGAATTCAGACTAAATAATTTATTAATAAATGACAACCATACCCGTGCACATTGCTTGGTTAATAAACTAATTTGATATTTTATTTCAGTATTTGAATTATTTTATTCATGATGAAATTAATTCACCCGAGAAGTCATGTACTAAAAGCTAAGTCATGGTGACGAGGCTATAAAAAAACCAGATTTCAGTTGAGCAGGATGCTCGTTGAATAACTCAGTTACAGAGTATTCAAAAACTAAGGAGGGAGACAGATTTCTACAGGGAGGATCTCATGGGTTTACGTATTAACACGAACGTTACATCTCTTGCTGCTCAACGCACACTAGGGGTTAACAACACTGAACAGGCATCTACATTAGGTAAGTTGTCATCTGGTTCTAGAATCGTTAAAGCTGCGGATGATGCTGCTGGATTAGCGATCTCTGAA
>JACMPM010000044.1 GCA_014377485.1 Bacteriovorax sp.
GGAAAATATTTTAACGTAAGCTTCAACGGCCGTCTCAACGGATTTTTGATTGGGTGCAAAGCTCGGAGGATCCGTAATAACCAAATCCCATTTTGATTTATCCTTAATTCTTTCATCGATAAATAAAAATGCATCTTGAGCAATAGCTTCATGCTTTGTTTTGAGTCCATTTACTTCAAAATTTCTTCCGGCCGCAAGTGTAGCTGCTTTGGCAATATCAACACTGGTTATTTCACGAGCTCCACCTTTAGCAGCAAAAACTGAAAAACCAGCAGTGTAACTAAAAAGATTAAGTACACTTTTTGAATGAGATAATTGTCCAATTAATTTGCGATTGTCTCTTTGATCTAAAAAAAATCCAGTCTTAGCGGCATCGCGAATATTAGTAGCAAAAAGGCTTCCATTCTCTTTGAAAATGACTTCTTCTTTTAAGCGTCCGTAAATTTCGATACCTTTTACTTCATCGTCATTTCTTCTTTTATAATAAACCGTTCTAAGATTGGGAAAATCTTGAATAAGCCTGGCCGCAATCCCTTGATGATTCCAAAATTTTTCGACAGCTTCGTGGTCGTGTTTAATTACAGCAGTGTCATCATATATATCAATAATGAGACCAGGCATACCATCGCCTTCGCCATTGATAAGACGAAAACTATTAGTAAGTTCGTTACTAAAATATTTTCTTATTTCTATTGCTTTTTTCCATTGCAGCTCACTCCAAAGATTCATGGTATAAAAAAGATTATTGTTTCTAACAAAAGGTTCTTCGGCCAAGCATAAAACTCTAAAGCGTAATTGAGTGTCTGGTTGAACAATTCCAAAACCCAAAATTTCATTTCTAGATTTTAATATTGAAAGTCCTTCATAATGGCGTTCTTTTTGATCAAAGCAATCAGCAAAAATCCAACGATGTCCACGTTTAAGATGTTTGCTAACATCGCGAATAAGATTAATTTCAGGAATTTTCCCTTCAAGGAAATGTATTAAGGAAGTTGGCTCGCTCATTTTTTATGCTGCTTGTTTTAATGAAGGCAATTGTTCTATTGGCAACTCTATAACAAATCGTGTGTGATAGCATGATTTATCGTACCACATTTTGCCAGAATGTTCCTGGATAAGAGCTTGGGAAACTGAAAGGCCAAGGCCTGCGGCGCGGGAGAGAACTTTGGTCGTAAATAAAGGAATCATTATCTTTTCGACTATCGGCATCGGGATTCCAACACCACTATCTGTAATTTCAAATCTAATTTTTTGATCATTGTGAAAAACATGAATCTGAATCCAAGGATTTTCTGATTTAGAAATGGCGTCATACGAGTTATTTAGCATATTGACCAAAACTTGAAAAATTTGAGTGGAACGGCATTCAAAAGGAGTTTTCAGATCCCCGCTTAGTATAAGTTTAATATTGCTGCTTATAAATCGTTCCTGACAAACTGAAAGCGCATCATCAATAACAGTTTTGGCATCAATTTTTATAAATGGATCATTGGATGCTTCTCTCGCAATTGAGTTCAGGCCATTTACGATTTTCTCAATTCGTTCAACTGATCGAATGAGTCTTTCCGTATACATTTTTAACTTTTCTGAATTATTTCCTTCGCTATCGATAATTCGATTCATCTGATGAACACTGCCAACAATGACTGCAAGTGGATTATTTACTTCGTGTGAAACGCTTTTGGCCATCTCGCCGAATGAGGCGTATTTGAGAGAATTAATAGCATTTGTTTTATGGATTTCAATTTCTTCTTCATTTTGCTTTTTAAGTGCGGCCGATCGGTCTCTCTCAATTGCGAGACAAACAATATCTACCAATTCTTTAATTAGGATTGTTTCTTTCTGAGATGGTTTATGCGTCCTTTTGTAATAAAGAGCAAAAGTTCCGAGCAGCTCTCCCTTCATATTAAGTATGGGCATCGACCAGCAAGCTCGTAGGTTGTATGCTTTTGCTAAAATAAGATGAGATGCCCAAAGTGGATCACACAGAGTGTCCCGAACAACAGTAATTGATTTGAAAAAAGAGGCAGACCCGAGCTGTGTTTCGTGAATTTTTTGGCAAAAATTTTCCGGTAAACTTGGGGCAGCTCCTGCAAGCAGGCAATTATTTTTTTCATCATAAAGAAATATTGAAGCACGGGCCTGTGGAAGTTTTCTTTCTATATGATTAATTATGACATCAAGAATATAGCTTAACTCATCACCAAAGAGAATCTGGCCGATAATATTTTTTATCTCTTCATATGATGTGAGAGCTTTTTTGCTAGTCGAATGTTTTTTAACCTTAAATTGAGTCATTAAATCTCCATAAATAATTTCGGGTTAAAATAAATTTACTTGAGATTATTTAAGGCTAAATATGGCGGCAAAAATGATCACTAAAGCTCCACTCAATTGCAATCGAGTGAAACTCTCACCTAATAAGAAATGAGAGAGAAGAATAGTTAGCGGTGCAATTGTGTAATAAGCCAGGCCTGAATTTGAAGCTGAAGCTTTTGAAGTAACCCTCGCCCATAAGCTATGAGCAATTAATGTTCCAAAAACTCCTAAAAATATCAGGGCCCACCAGTCGGTAACTTTCAATTCCCAATTTGTCTTTCCTATAAATAGAACGAAACCTACCAGTGCTCCAAAAAACTGCGCAAAGATTCTTGTTTCAAGAGAAAATTTTTGAGATTTCTGATGAACGATTGGCAAAAGTGCAAAACAAGTAGCACTGATTAAGGAAAGTATTAGGCCGTGGGTGCTGCTATTTTTAAAATTCCATGATGGAATAATCATCAAAATACCGATCATTGAAAGTACCAGACAAAAAACTTCTTTTTTTGTCACTCGATGTCCCAGGAAAATGACTCCTGCAATTACTAATTGCATGCCATAAGTACTTAACCCTAGAACACCAACCGAAGGCCCGCCTAGTTTTACGCCATAAGCATAAGTTACCCAGTGGAAAAAAAAAATTGTTCCAAGCAGCCACAACTTCCAGCCATCGTTTTGAATATAATAAAAACTATTAAATTGGATTTTTTTTCGCCAAATAAGACCCAGCACTATAACAGCTATCGATAAGCGAAATAAGCAAATAGTCATTGGCGTAGCAGCTGTAAACTTGATCGCCAATGGAACAAATGCAAAGATAATAATGGCCAGAAATCCTTCAAAAAACATAATCTTATTAGAAAGCATTTTTCTTTGGAGATCAATATGCCGGACAACTTAAAGGAAAAAAAGCAGAATCAATGCAGTGTTTGCAAAAACAAATACTCTCCTAAGCAAACAGTTCCATTAGCAACTATTCGCGACTCACTTTTAAAATATGTTTTTAAAAGTACTCCTGATGCAGATATTGAAAATGGATACATTTGCCTCAATGATTTAAATAAGGCATGATTTTTGGAATGGCGATTACTATTTGGGTGGTCTGGAATTCGGCCAATCAAGTACGCTTTGCCCCCTACCCTTACATTCTACTAAATCTTTTTCTTTCTTGCCTGGCTTCATTACAAGCACCAATTATTATGATGAGCCAGAATCGACTTCAGGTTCATGATCGCCTAAGTCAGGAGCAGGTCTTCAAGGTCAATTTAAAATCAGAAGTTGAGATTCGAGTTCTCAACGAAAAAATCGACATACTCATTTCTCATCAATGGCAACGACTCCTAGAGATCCAGGAAATGCAAATGGACTTCATGGAACAGTTGACTAATAACAAACATAAATAGATTTATCGGTCGTTGTAAGCCAAAACATGCTGACTCCAGTAGGCTGTAAAAAATTCAGAACGACTAGAATAGAATTTCTATTACCGCTGTACCTACTTCATGGAAACACTAGATACTTCGACAACATACCAATCCTCCCCTAAACGATAATCAGTACTAATGAAAAGCCCGTGATCTTCGATTATGTAGATTATAGGGCCTTCCTGTTTGACTCACTTAATTTTATCCAGACAAAGAATTCTAAATACTCTGCAATTCCAGAATCAATTAAATTGAAAATTAAAGATCTTAAAGTAACGATTAATTTTAGCGATAAATCTGGTCGAGATAAACTCTTCATATCTGGTCTGGAAGATCACCAACACAAAATCGTTGTTCAATTGATTCAGATAAATACAAATGGAATAAAAGCACTGTTTGCTCACGAATTTTTTCATGCTGTCCATTTTGAAATTAACCCGGATGAAGCAACTTGGGTGCGTGAAGGAATGACACAGTTGTTTGAATATTTCACAACGGATGAATTAAATAGATCCAATCTTAGGGCTGCCATTGATAATCCACTCACTCCACTAATTGGAAAATACGATATTGATAATGCCAATCTTGCATTTGAAAGACTTTTCGTTAATTTCGCAAGCGAACAAGTAAACATGGTTTTAAAAACTATGACTACAACTGCAATGGCAAGCGATATCACTCGCTATTTAGATGGCCATTCAACTTATGTTGAGTTGTCCCAGCTTCTAATCTAATTGACGATCTTAAAACGTCAATTGTTAAAGGAACTGTTTATGTTCCAGGAAGAGATCCAAGCTACTTCGTAACAATTGAAGACAGTGCTGATTCAATCGAACTAGTTTCTCGTGGTGGAACAGCAATTATTTCTAGAATCTTAGTTGTTGCTGAATAATTTTCTCATTTTGAATTAAAATAAAAAATGCCTCAATTAATTTGAGGCATTTTTTTTGCCGAACAAGCAAAAAAGTGCCAAGATTAATGAGAGGCACTGATGAATAAACAAACCTGGAAAAGACTCTATACACTTATCAAAACTGAAAAGGTTTTCCTTTCATGGGGATTGCTTTTTCTCATTTTATCGAGCGGAAGTACTTTAATTTTCCCGCAACTTACTAGATGGTTAATAGATTACGTCCTCACTCCAAAAAAATACGATTTGCTACTACCCGCCGTAGTAGGAATGTTTTGTGCATTTGTCGTTATGGGGTTTGCTGGAAGTTTGCGGTATTATTTTTTTACATTAAGCGGAGAGCGGATGGTACTTCATCTACGCCGCCAGCTTTATAAAAAAATACTCGCTCAGGATATAGCTTTTTTCGATGCCAACCGCACAGGCGATCTAATGAGTCGCTTGTCAAGTGACTGTACTACATTGCAAAATACTGTAAGCGTGAATGTATCTATGGCCTTAAGAAATCTTGCTCAAGTATTAGGTGGATTCGGTTTTATGTTTTATACTTCGTGGAAGTTATCAGCATTGATGCTTTTAATGATTCCCCCCATTGCCCTTTCGACAGTTTTTTTTGGAAAAAAAATTCGCAAACTCTCACACGATTTCCAAGCTTCCTTAGCCGAAGCCAGCATTGTTGCAGACGAAACTATTTCTGGCATCCGCACAGTGAAATCATTTGTGCAGGAAGAGGCTGAAGTAAATCGCTACGACTCCCGTTTGGAAACAGCTTTAGACAGAGCTAAAAAAAGAGTTAAAACAATCGCCATCTTTATGACAGTAGCAATGGTTGTAGGATTTGGAGCTATTTCATTTGTCCTTTGGTATGGAGGCCATCAGGTAGTCACTGGAGCGTTATCAATAGGAGACCTAACCCAATTCCTTTTATACCTAATGATCGTTGCTATTGGCGTAGGAAGCCTGGGGGGACTTTGGGGTGATATCATGGCAGGAATTGGAGCAAGCAAAAGAGTTTTTGATATCATAGAGCTTGAACCTTTCTTAAACGATTCTGGAAAAAATATTACTGAACTGGCCGGAACAATAGAATTTAAGAACGTAAGTTTCAGTTACCCGATGAGGGCAAATGTAGAAGTTTTAAAAAGTATTAATTTGAAAATTAATACTGGAGAAATGGTTGCTTTAGTTGGTCCATCTGGCAGTGGAAAAACTACAATCGGAAGCTTGATCCCACGTTTCTACGAACTGGAATCAGGTGAAATTTTAATCGATGGAGAAGACTATAGAAATTTCAATCCATTTTCATTGCGTGAAAATATTGGAATTGTCTCGCAGGAACCTATTCTTATTTCTTCGACAATTAGAGATAATATTCGTTATTCCAGACCCGATGCTAGTGATGAAGAAGTAAGGATTGCGGCCCTTGCTGCCAATGCCCTAGATTTTATCGAATCATTTCCTGAAGGATTTAATACTTTAGTCGGTGAAAAAGGAATTCAGCTCTCTGGTGGACAGAAACAACGGGTGGCAATAGCCAGAGCTCTTTTAAAATCACCAAAAATACTTATTTTAGACGAAGCTACCAGCAATCTCGATACGGCTAGCGAGAGTCTTGTTCAAGAAGCCCTAAATCGTCTGATGACGGGAAGAACAACGTTAGTCATTGCACACCGATTATCTACAATTAAAGAAGCAAATAAAATTTTTGTTCTGGATAAAGGTGAAATTATTCAAACAGGCACGCATGAAGAGTTAAGCCGAGATAAAAACAATCTTTACTATCATTTATTGCAGCGACAATTTAGTTAAAAAAATATAAGCTCATCCAGTTTTCTTTAAGAACTCAGGCTGATTAATTGGCAATATGAGAATGAAGCAGGTATTAGGTGAATTTGATTCATACTTAAGTGATCCGTGATGCTTTTGGACAATTCCATGTGAGATGCTTAAACCTAATCCGGTTCCTTTTCCAACATCTTTTGTAGTGAAAAATGGTTGCATAAGTTTATCAGCAATGTTTTTTGGAATACCTTTCCCACTATCAGTAACAATTATTTTAACATGGTCAGGATGTCCTTCAATCTTTAACTCAACCCATTTTTCAGAAAGATTTTCGACAGCATCATAAGCATTGCATAATAAATTCATAATCACTTGGGATATTTGAGTTGAACAACATTCGATACTTTGATTTACTTGAATATCGACCCTCAATTTAATCAACTTGTCTTCAAATCGCTCTTTGCATAAAATTAACGTATCGTTAACAATTCCTTCTATCCCAATATGATCCATTAAATCTTTGTCAGCATCTCTTGAAAAAGTCTTCATCCCCTTTACAATTTGTCCTATCCTGTCTGCAGTTAAATCAATCCTCTCTAAACATTCATAAACTTTTGTGATATCGACTGGATTAAGGCTAAGCAATCTTTTTACTTGAATACATTTACCTTTTACGATCATTAAAGGATTGTTGATTTCATGTGCCACCCCTGCAGCAACTTCTCCGAGGGAAGCCATTTTTGCAGAGTTAACAAGTAGAGTTCGTTGTTGTTGGTTCAAGAGTTCAGCAGTAACTCGTGCAGTATTATCAATTACTGAAGCAAAAACTCCCAACACTTCCCCATCAGAATTTATATCAGGTCTATAATCCACGAGGACGTTTCTAGCTCCTCCGGTCCAATAAGGGACCATACATTCAAATTCTTGAGACTCACCAGTAAATGCCAAGTCTAAAAATGGTTTTATGTTTTGAAATATTGTCTCACCCAACACTTCATTTATCAGTTTTCCTGCAACGCTCTGAACTTCAATACCAAACCATTTTTTGTAAGCATTATTGGCATAGCGGTAACTATAATCTTTATTAAAATAAGCAATCAATATAGGCAAAGACCCCAAAGTTGAATCAAGAAATCGTTCTCGATCTAGTGCAATTTTTGAAATTTTCTTTAATTCCATAAGGGTTATTATTTGCTTCGATAGAATTTCCAGTGCCTTAATTTGCTTTGTCGTAAGCTTCTTTGGTTCAATATCAATAACGCAGATAGTACCAATATTAAAACCATCTGGTGTTCTAAGAGGGACTCCTGCATAAAAGCGAACTTTAGGCCCACTTGTTACAAAAGGATTGTCTTTGAATCGTTCATCAAGAAGTGAGTCTTCAACGATAAAGGCTTCTGACTCTAAAATAGTATACCCACAAAAAGCCAGATCCCTAGGCGATTCAACTGCATCCATACCGTGTTGAGACTTAAACCATTGCCTTTTATCATCAATAAGGCTGATAAGAGCAATTGGAGTTCCACATATCTCTGAAGCCAGATGAGTGATTTCGTCATATCCCTGCTCAGACATGGTATCCAAGATGTTGTACTCTATAAGGGCTTGAAGTCTTTCTTTTTCGTTGAGTGGCAATGGTGCTTTTTTCAAATGCCATTCTCCTGTTTAAATTCATTCGACAAGCCTATTTCGCCACCATCTCAATTAAGCTTTAATAAATTCACAGAAAATTGGAAGTTCATTGTAAATGAAAACATATTTTTTCGCTGATTAAACAACAGTAATTGTTAAAAAAGACTTTTTCGTTTAACCAAATACCGAACTCGAGCACTGACAATGATATAAAGAAATAAGCCAAGTGCCACCATAACTGATGCGACAAAGGAGAAAATTAATTTTGCATCTGAATCAAAAATAAACCTCATCAGTATCATTGTTAAGGCCGATCCAAAAACTAAAGATAAAATAATACATAACAAAATTAAAAAACTAAATTCTCTAGTGTAAATTTTTTTTATGTGAATTAATTTTAATCCCAGCATATGGTACAAAGTCATCTCCCTCGATCGTAAATCGAGATGATTAAAACTTACTGCTACCAATACAACCAATGCTACAAATAATGACAGGAGGGATATAAATTTAATTGCTAAGGCCATTAGGTCAAAAACGGTAGTAATTTTTTTTATGACTTCAGAAACATCAAGTATAGACACATTTGGAAATTGCTCGGCAATTTTAGCAAAAATTTCTCTTTTTTCTCCAAGCGTCTTTACCTTAAATGAAGATAGAAAAGTTTTAGGAGCTTCTTCAAGAACTCCTGGTTGAAAAAGGATAAAGAAATTTGGTTCAAAACTAATCCATTTAACTTTTCTAAGACTAGTTACAATACCTACCACTTCAATCCCACTTACATCAAAAAATAATAGATCTCCTAACTTTACTCCTAATCTTTTAGCATATGATTGTTCAAGTGAAATTCCACAGGGATTTACTCCAACGTGACATCTTTCTCCATTATAACTCCCTTCGACAACGCTTTCAGACCATGAAAGTTTGGTACGATAGCTTAAGTTTACGCCTCTATTTCTCATTCGTTCAGAACTCTGATCCTCGCGAGTTGAAAATTCTCCTTCGCCGGGTTCCACTCTTTTTTGAGTTAACTCTTGGTTGATTTTGATTAATCGTCCTCTGATCATGGGGGCAAATAAAGTTTGATGCCATTTTTCGTTTTTAACTAACTTGTCGTATTTTTCGCTTTGAGAGTCCTGAAGATCAAACATAAAAAGATCTGGTCGCCTGTCACCGTAAGTTTGAGTGAACTCATTTCGAAGAGAGCTGTCTAATTGAAAAATAAAGGTGGTAAGGGTCATGCCAATTAATAAGCAAATGAAAATAGTGAATGAGGATGTAAAATACCGGCTCATTGTTTTGGCAGCATGGCGATTTACAAAGCTTAAGTGTTCCGCAAGTTTTTCTAAAGCAAGGGTAAAAAATTTAAAACAAAGTCCTGCCAAAATAATAATAACCGTTAAAGAACCAAGAAAATAACCACCCACTTTAAATGAATTTGACAGAAAAATAGTCAATATTATTATATATATTAAAAGCGGCATAAAATAATAGAATCTAATTCGCTTAAGTTCAGCTGGTAGGTCTTGAAAAATAGTTGCCACTGGTGTTTGAAGTGCTCCCCAGAATAATGGTCCGAGAGCAAGCATGCTTCCACCTAGAGAGAGTAGAAGGATTCGTATTAAAGACAAACTTCCTAGTCTAAATAAGAGAACATCTCCGATCAAATTTGTGAAAAATGATTCCAGTAACGGCAACGTAAGAACGACTGCCGAAGTTGAAATTATAACAGCTGTAATTGTAAGAACAATTAAATGAACAAAACTTACCTTAAAAAGAAATGTCGTTTTAAGTCCCAACGACTTATAGATGGAAAACGTTTTTAATTTTTTAGAGAGAAAATGTTGTGTAAAATAATAAAGACCAACTAAACTTAATAAATAAGTCATTAAAGTTATCAAGGCCAGGTAATCACTAAGAATATTTAACGAGCGTGCGATTTGCTGACTTGATTCCTCTGGTCCCACAATTTTGATACTTTTATCTGGGAGTAAGGTACGTAATTCTGCCTGAATTTTTTTCAAGTTATCATCAGGTTTTAGTTTGATAGCGTAAGCGTATGTCGCTGTTGATCCAAATTTTATGAGATCAGTTTTCGTTAAATAATTATAAGAAAGAAAGATTTTCGGGGCTAAACTAAATCCGCGAAAAGAAGAAAATTTATCTTCCGTAATCACTCCGTCGATCGTAAATTCCATTTCTCCAATTTTTAGTTTGTCTCCAAGCTTTACTCCCAATTCCCAGGATAAATCGCGGCTAATCCAGGCGTGAGGTGCAGTATGTAATCCGATCCACTTCCCTGCTCCCCTAAATCCACTATTCTCGAGAACAACTCCTCCAAAATAAGGAAACTCTTCAGAGACAAAGTTTAAATCTGCCAGTTTTGAAAGAGGTTCTAATCCGCCAGCTCTCGAGACTAAGGAATATGTTTCTATCCATCTTGCAAAACTTAGTTTATTTTTTGCCAGGTAATCTTCAATGGCCTGAATTTCTTTTGGGTCCAAGCTTCGCCGACTAGAAATAGAGAGATCAGATGCTATGAAGTTCTTGGCATTTTTGGACACTTTATCTTCGATTCCGCCTTTAAAGGATTCCACCATTAAAAGACCGACAATTCCCAATGAAGCACAAAGAATATAGAACCAATTAAACGCCCTATCAGATTTAAAATCGCGCCAAAAAAAATTTATGAATGACATTTTCCACCTGTGAGTCGAACTATGCGATCGGCCTTCAAGGCCAACTCTTCATCATGGGTAACTATGACCATTGTCGTTTTCTTTTCACGAACGATATTAAAAAGAGTCTCTATTACCTTTTTTCCAGTTTCACTATCGAGATTTCCTGTAGGTTCATCTGCCAATAACATCGGAGGACCAAAAACCAAGGCTCTGGCTATGGCAACTCTCTGCTGTTCTCCCCCTGAAAGCATTGAGGGAAAGTGATCCACTCTATCTTCTAGACCAACTAATGTAAGCCAATCGAGAGCTTTTTTCTTATCATCGAGCCCATTAATCTCCAACGGCAACAAAACATTTTCAAGTGCAGTTAGGTGAGGAATCAAGTTAAATTGTTGAAAAACTATTCCCAAATTTTTAGCTCTCCAATCACAAAGTGCCTCTTCAGAAAGTTTTGTTAAATCGTTTTGATCAAAAAGTATTGAACCAAAATCCGGCTTTTCAAGGCCAGCTAGAAGGGAGAGCAATGTAGATTTTCCACTCCCCGACTTTCCCAATAATGCAATAATTTCACCACTGTTAATATCTAATGAAACATCATCCAAAACCTTAATGATATTTTTTCCCTGAATAAAATTTTTTTTAAGATTTCGAACGTTCACTTTCATAAATTTTTCTCCACAAAATCAGTTAATCCAAGTGCTACGATCTCGTGCCCCCGAGCATTGGGATGAATTCCATCGGCCTGGTTGTATTGAGCAATCCCAGCAACATCTTTTAAAATAAACGGCATAAATGGGATTTTTTCAACTTTACTAATATGTTTATACATCACTTCAAAGTCATCAGTGTACTTCTTTCCATAATTGGGCGGCATCAATAAACCTAATAACAAAACTTTTATTTTCTTATCCTTGGCGAGTCTGATAATTGATCTCAAGTTTTTTTCTGTTTCAGAAATTTTTAAGCCACGTAGTCCATCATTGGCCCCAAGTTCTAGGACAACAATATCGGTTTTCTTTTTTAAGTGCCATTTCAAACGATTTTCTCCGCTGGCAGAAGTTGATCCGCTGACACCTCCATTTGTAACTGTGACATCGTATTTTTTAGCCCGTAAATTTTTCTCAACTAATCTAGGAAACGATTGCTCTTCATCAACTCCCTGGCCTTCAGATAGCGAATCACCTAAAAAAAGAATATTGGTTGTAGCGTTCACCGAAGAAAGTAGAAGGAAATTAAGAGTGATGAGCAAAATATATTTCATAATAAATTCCTAGGAAATTAAATTAGCTAATTATTCTCTTTTAGAAACTAGTTGAAAATCAAAACTATTTAATTTTTGATAAATAAGCCTATCTTTGACTATAGTGGGTTGTTTAATGCACCGATCTCCTGCTAAAGCAGCCGTCTTTCGCACCCTCAAAATAAAAGGTAAAGTGTGGGACAAATTTAATCTGACAGAATTAGTAGCCGAAGTGATTGCACGCATTACCTCAAAATAGATGAGACCTAGCACGTCTACCTCAAAGAGTAACTTCCACTTTAGGAATCATAAATATTAGTGCAACATTTGGCCGAGTAGCTTACTATTCAAAGATAGATATTTTTCTGCAACTTTTGCAATGTTTTTGTAATAATGAGGGTTTTTTTGAAAATTGTTTATTCACTCTTATTGGTACTCCCTCTCATCGCAATGGCAGATGAACAAAAACTAATGTCAGGTCATATTGAAACTCCCAAGGGAAATTATGCTTTTGGTCCATACGTAAATTATGATTCAACTTATTCGTGGACTTTTGGGGCTGCGTTTATAAAGGAATCAGAAGATAAAGCAGTTGATACATTTCACTTGGACTTAGAAGGTTCAAGCAAGGGCTATTTAGAAGTTGATACTAATTACAGAAAAAAAATTTCATCGAATTGGAATGGCGCTTTAGAGTTTGATTACAATACATTTTTTGATCCTTTTTATGGCAGAGGTATTTCAACTCATGTTGAGGATAAAAAATTAGTAGATCAACGTGAAGTCGCAACAAAAGCAAATTCTTTTTACGAATATTCACCTGAACTTTCATTCGGTCCTTTTATAGAATTTCATTCCCGCCGCGAGCGTCCTGAAAAGCAAGTGGATAAACAACGGTTTAATCTAAATGAACAATCTGCTTCTCTTGGTGCAGATTTAATATATGACACTCGAGACTCTAAATTAGACCCCAATCATGGATATAATTTAGAGTTTACTGCCAATATTATGCCTGCTGATTTAACCAATCTCGATAATCAAAATACTTTTACTCAATTGAAAATGGATCTAAGAAAATATTTTCCCGTTTATAAAACAGTCTTCGCTAGCCGAGTTGCAGCCGCAAAAACGCTTGGCACTCCAAGCTATCTTTACACTTATCGCTTAGGCGGAGCAAACTATATGCGAGGTTATGAGGCAAATCGCTTTATAGGAAATCAATTTGCAGTCGTTCAACTTGAAGATCGTTTCAAAATTTATAAAGAATATCTATCAGGAACAATTTCTTACGAAGTTGGTTCAGTCACTTCAAAACTTTACGACAAACGAAGGTCTTGTAAAGGCGTTGGATTAAGAGTGGCCATGCCACCAGACTGGCGAGATAAGCTAAGTGTAAACTTTAGTTACGGTGACGATCAAAGCAATGTAGAAATGGAATTTAATGAAAACTTTTAATCAGGAGTAAAACTTGGAAAATAAAACATTACCGCTAAATAAACTAGAAATTGTTGATGAAGAAGAAAATTTCTTTCGATTTCACTTACCGCACCTACACCTTAATTCAGTTTTTGGTGATGATTGGTTTGCATTAAAGGCTGAAGCCTTTGCACGTTTTTTTGGAACACCAGTCTTCTTAATAGCCCAAACTGTATTGGTAGCCGTTTGGATTTTGATCAATGTTTTGGGCTTCGCAAAATTTGATATTTATCCATTTATTCTTCTTAACTTGGCATTTAGTTTACAAGCTGCTTATGCTGCTCCACTCATTTTACTGGCCCAAACAAGACAGGCCGATCGAGATAAAGTTCACGCAGAATCTGATGCCCAACATAGAGAAGCTATAGCCGATGCTAGTGAAGAGCGCGAAAAGCTTGCGGCGATACAAACCGCACAGTTAGTTGAGCTACTTGCACAAAATACAAAATTAACTGAAATGACCCAGCAACTAACTAAAAGAATCGAGACCCTCACAGTTGAGTTACATGAAAAGCTATTGAAATGTTAATGCTAAAAAAATGATTTTTTCATATTAAGTTCTAGTCTATATTTTTTCTCGAACGTAAACTGCTCATAAAGTCAATGAGCAGCTCACGTTCCTAGGAGACATTTTAAATTCCAAAGCTCTTGATTTTAAAAAAAGTGTTTCTAGTATTTTTTTGAATACCCTTTACCATTATGTTTGCTTACGACAATGAAACACATAGTGAATTTAAATCGATATCAAAATTTTTAGTAGAAATTCTTATAGATTCATGGCAATCCATCTCTCCACCTCTTCTGCTGCTCTATGATCTTCCTTATCATTTCTCATATTTGCCAATCTGTTACTTCAAAATTGGATAATAATTTTGAGATAAAACGTGGAAGTTTTTTGATGAGCCTTTCCTGTTAAAGTTAGTACTTTTTGTAGTAAAAAAATCCTAACAATTTAAACAAGGAAGGCCTATCTTTTTTATTCAAACCACACTAATATGATAAAGAATCCAGCATCAGCAGATGAATTTGGATTAACAGCCAGTAACTAATTTATGAATATTAGAGATATTAAAGGCGCCTTTATGCCAATCCATATTGTACCACTTGAGGTTTTTCTGAAGACCTGTCATAAATGGTATTTTTTCTTCGTTCAATATCGTTGGAATCAATCCTTTTGAAGCGTAGGCAAAAGTCCAGAATACTCCAGGGTAAATCAACATTGGTCCAGTGAAAGACTTAACGACCGGATAAACATTTCTCAAATTATCGTAAAAAGTTTTAATTCCAAACTCATCATAAAATGGATTTTCAGTCTGCGCCATCATGATTCCATGATCAGTGAGAGCATCGCTCACATGTTTATAAAACTCTTGAGTGAATAATCCAGCAGCGAAATCCTCAGGGTCAGTTGAGTCGATTATAATAACATCAAAAAAGTTTTTATGTGTTTTGATATATTCGACACCATCTTCAGTGAGCACGTTTACTCTTTTATCAGATAAACCTGATGTACAGTCTGGAAAGTATTTTTTTGATACTTCAATAACTCGTTCATCGATTTCGACCAGGTCAATACGCTCAATCTCCGGGTGTTTTACGAATTCGCGAACAATACCGCCATCGCCGCCACCGATTATTAGAACATTTTTAATTTTTGGGTGAATCATTGCAGGAACGTGACCCATAACCTCATGATATACAAATTCGTCCTTATCCGAGACCATTGTTTTTCCGTCTAGCAAAAGGAGTCGCCCCACACCGTAAGTATCCAGTACATCAATCTTTTGGTACTTAGACTGCTCCGAATGCAAAATGGATTTTATTTTAAAAGAAGTCGCTACATTCTTGTGGAAATAACGTTCTGAATACCACTCGTCACCTAAAATATTTTCTGTCATAACTCTCCAATTTTTACAAATTGACCAATAAACAATTTGTCACTTTACTCGTTTTATGACACATAGATAGAACTTGAGATTTAAATACGCAACCATCTTTTTAAGTTTTCTTGTTTGATTAAGGAAAAGCCATATATGTTCGAATCAAAACTCAGCCCAAATCAAAAAATTAAAATCTCAGGATTTAACAACCTTACAAAGGTTTTAAGCTTTAATATGTATGACTTTTGCATCACTCTTAATGAAGAGCAGAAAGGTCAGTACGTTAATTTTATTAATGATAAGTACAATGCGACTCGTATAGTAGATATCTCAAAAAAAATCGTCGAAATCATCGAAGCCAATATTCTTGCCGTTTCTGCTCAAGACTACGATCCAGTTGGAGCCTCTACAATGGTTCTTATGAGCGATCTTAAAGGAGGCGGTGAACCAATTCCTTCAGTTCAAGTGAATGCTCATCTAGATAAATCACATATCACTGCCCACACTTATCCGGATGCTTCAGATCCTGATGGAATTTGCTCTTTCAGAGTCGATTTTGATATTGCAACTTGTGGAGAGATCATTCCATTAAACGCCATTAACTATTTATTTGAGGCTTTTGAATGCGACGTGGTTTATGTCGACTACGTTGTTCGCGGTTATACTCGTCTTGAAAATGGAAAAAAAATCTACAACGATCACCATTTCAATTCGATACAGGATTTCATTAAACCCGATATTAAAAGTAAATTTTTATATATGGCCGACATCAATATGCCTCAAGATAATATCTGGCAGTCAAAAATGATGGTAAAAGAAATGGGACCTGAGAATTATCTTCTTAATCCAAATGATGTAAATCATCCTGATGTTCCAATGAAAATGGAACTTCTGAAAAAAGAGATGAAAGAAGTCTACAACATGATCCATTAATGAGCTCAAACCTTTGGGGCTCTACTAAAACTCAATTTTTCTACGAACTCAATCCCGATTTAGTTCTCGAAACCTTAGACCATTTAGGCTTTAAAACAACTGGCCGGGTGATGACGATGAACTCTATGGAAAATAGAGTTTACGAAGTCGAAATTGAATCTGACTTAGATAATCCAAGTGATCACTTTAAAATAATTAAATTCTATCGCCCCGGCAGATGGACCAAAATTCAAATTCAAGAAGAACACGATTTTTTAGCTGACCTGGTTGAATTCGAAGTTCCGGTGATTGCCCCGATTGCTTTTGAAAAACAGGGCGGGCAGACACTTTTCACTTTGAACGATCCTGAGCTTTACTACACAGTGTTCAACAAACAAGGAGGGCGTGCTCCCGACGAATTCACCAATGAAGAAATTGAACAGGTAGGAAGACTTCTTGCCCGACTGCATAATGTCGGCGATATGAAGACAGCCCCTCATCGCCTGAAGCTCACACCAGACGTATATTTAAAATCTAATTTAGACTTCCTGCTTGATCAAAAGATCATTCCAGGACACCTTGAAGCGAGTTTTAAGGGTGTTTTAGAAGGGATTTATGATCTGACTAAGAATAGTTTTAACAATATTCATTTTCAGAGAATTCACGGCGACTGTCATCTGGGAAATATTTTAAAACGCGGGGATGTTTTTCATCTTATCGACTTCGATGACATGGTTATGGGGCCAGCTGTTCAAGACATGTGGCTGATGCTTCCAGGGCGAGACGAATACGTTGATAATTTACGAAACCATATGATTGACGCTTATTCGACCATGAGAGACTTTAATTACGAAGAAGTTCGTTTAACAGAAGTTTTAAGAACGCTACGTATGATTAACTACTCTGCGTGGATAGCTAAGAGATTTGAAGATCCGGCCTTTAAAAATGCTTTTCCCTTTTTTGAATCACCTAGTTACTGGGAAGGCCAGATTAACGACCTTCGCGACCAAACTTATTACTTACAAGAGCTTTAAAAAATCGTGTCTGTAATTCTTCCATACTCAATACCCAATTCCATATTGATCAAGATATATGCTTCCATAGTGTAATTATTTATAGGAGAAATATATGAAAACAGTTATCGCAAGCATGCTTTTAGTTATGTCAGTAAGCTCATTTGCCAGTGTTGAATTAAGCAATATTGTAGAAAAAAAAGAATTCGATCAGTACATGGTTCAGTCAAGCAATGGCGGTAAAGTTACTGTAAAAGTAGACAACGAAATTAGAAGAGTTGATTGTCATGGCCTGGATGAAAAATATACTCTAGATGTTTTATCAACAGGTGAAACTCTGATCAGCAAACATTTTCTTGCTCACACAATGCAAATGTGTGCTCCTGGAACTGATTATGTAGCAACAAATGGAATCAGTTTTGTCGTTTCGTTTAAAGAATCATATGGTGGATCTAAAATCATAATGGTTCCTACAAATGCTAAAGTTACTCTCGAAAAATAAAAAATATCTTAAAAAGCCCTCTTCTAAGAGCTTTTTATGTCTTTTGATCAAATATTAGACACCCCCCCTGTAAATAAGTAAAAAGAATCTTTCCTAACTTCAAGTTAGGTTAAACTTTATAAAACTTTATAAAACTTTATACATTGGAGATTGTTATGAAAAAAATGACTGCGGCTCTATTACTTTTATTATCAGTAAATGCATTCAGTGCTCAAATTCAAAATTGTAAATTTGAACAAGGAACGAATATAAGAAATGTAGTTATTTTAAATGATAAAGGTAATTCCAGTATTCAAAAGATACTTTCTTCTTCTAAGTCTACTGATGAGAAGAAAGATCAAATTAAAAGAATTCTTTTTATCGAATCTGTTTCAATTGGAGATGGCAACAGTGTCTGTGAACTAGCCTCTAAACAATACAAAGTAACAGAAGAAAAATGCCAAAAAGTGATGAAGTCTAGTGATTTGTTATCACTTACATTAGAAGAAACTGATGAGTCTGATAATATAAGTCTTGAGTGTAAAATAGGTGTGAATGCAAAATTGCTTATGCAATTTAATATGTAATCAAAATAAAGAGCTTGAAATAAAATTCAAGCTCTCTAATTTTTTCTTGAAGTTGCAAAGGCTCCAAAAGCTTGTTGAGTTGGCATCAGTGAAATGACATTGATATTAACATGTGACGGTCTTGAAATAACCCAGTCAATTGTCTCTGCAATATCGTCGGCCGTGAGTGCTTGCATTCCACTATAAACTGCATCAGCTTTTTCTTTATCGCCTCTAAATCGTACTTCGGAAAATTCAGTGTGGCACATTCCAGGCTCTATGCTTGTCACTCGAATACTTGTACCTAAAAGATCCGCTTTTAAATTGAGAGTAAACTGGTGAGCAAAAGCTTTAGTGGCCCCGTAAACATTTCCGCCCGGATAGGGAAATTCTCCGGCAACTGAACCAAGATTCACAATATGTCCGTTATTTCGCTCGACCATTGTTGGTAAAATATAATGAGTGCAGTTTAAAATTCCATTGATATTTGTGTCGACCATGACTTCCCAATCATCTAACGATGCTTTTTGAGCAGCATCAATCCCTAAAGCCATGCCGGCGTTGTTGATTAATACATCAATCTTTTTAAACTCTTCCGGAAGATTAACAATTGCTGATTTGACTTCTTCGCGATTTCTAATATCGAGTTTAATAGTATGAATATTTTTGGGAAATTTAAATTTTAATTCATCTAAGCGCTCTATTCTTCTGCCTGTAGCGATTACGTAATTACCATTATTTAAAAAACGGGTGGCCATTGCCAATCCAAAACCAGAAGTGGCCCCAGAGATAAAGAAAATCATCCTAGCTCCTATTTGCAGATTAAGTTACTTACAAATTTACTTGCATAATATAAAACCATATCCGCTTCTGCATCATATTCAGGGCGGCCATACATCATGGAGCTGAATATTTCCTCAACGGATAGCGGACTTTTCATAAACACTGAAAGCTCTAAGGATTCAATGAAGATAACGGATATTTCTTTGCCGGAGACCTTGAACTTTTCTTTATTAATTTCAATATCTCTATGTTTACCAAGATTGATATCTTCTAGAGTTATCTGGATGTCTTTATCAATTTGCTGAAGTTGGACATTGTGATCATTTATTGAAGCAGTACAAGATTTTAACACAGGATCGCTGGCCCAAGTGATTGTTGAAGCTGAAAATAAAACTATCGCAAATAAAATAGATTTCATAACTTAATCTTCTTGTTTTTTGTTAAGCTGGTTTCGTCCAATGATTTAGTTTAACAATTACAATTTGTCACTTATATCTAAATATAAATTTCATTAGTCCGAGGAATAGAAGTCAAAAACTCTTGGCGAAACATTGAATCTTGAAAGAAAATCCCGCTTAATTTTGAAGTTCGAGTCATTGAAGTCGCATCTTTTATCCCGCGAGTTTTCACGCAAGAATGATTTCCATCAATCACAACTGCCACATCTTCAGTATGCAAGATATAACAAAGCGCCTCATGAATTTGTATAGTCAGGCGTTCTTGAACTTGAGGTCTTCTGGCGAAATAATCGACAATGCGGTTAAGTTTCGAGAGGCCAATAACTTTAACGCCTGGTTTATAGGCAATATGAGTTCTTCCGAGAATAGGAACAAAATGATGTTCGCAACATGAGTTCGTCACAATATTAGTTTCAATTAACGGATGATCGTATTTAAATTTATTTTCTACGACAGTCATCTTAGGAAATTTCTTTTCATCTAGGCCATAGAAAATTTCTTCGACGTACATCTTAGCAACGCGTTTTGGAGTGTCTTTTAGTGAATCATCATTGAGATCAAGTCCTAAAGTTTCCATTATTATTTTAAAATGTTCTTCAATGATGTGCTTTTTTTCAATATCCGTTAAATCATTTTGCACCATTGGAGTTGGTGTAATTTTTAAGAACATATCTTTTAGAGGAACTATCGTAGGATCTTTCATACTGCTTTACCTTTACTGTCTTCTTCATAGATACCAGAGTTTTTTTCATTCTCTCTAGTCTCAACTCTGAAGCACCAAACACGACCATTTGTTTTTTGAGTTAAAAACTCATTCATTTTGGAGTGAAGAAACTGAGATGTTCCTTCCATGCCAACATTATCTAAAATTCTAAGTTTTATAATTCCTTTTTTATCCATATCGCGGAATAGGTCAAGCTCTGGATCATCTTTATTGATTAGACAGCTGTGATCAAATGTATCTTCAAGGAACGACTTAAATTCCCTAAAGCCCCCAAAGTCCATAACCCAAGATTTTTCATCGAGAGCACTGGCCTTAAACCAAAAAGTAAACTCGCGAGAATAGCCGTGGATAAATTTACAATGACCGGCGTCGCGCCACTGTCGATGAGCACAAGGAAACCCAATAAATTTTTTGGTTGAGATAAACATATTAATCCCTAATTAATTTCCTGAGAAATTTTTACGTAATTAGACTAAAACCTAAGCGCGCTTAAATTATCATCTAACTCTACGACATACAATAGACCATGAATTTTAGATTCATTTTCGGGTGTTTTGAGGGTATTCAGGGCACTCATCAGGGTATCCAATAAAAGACGTTGATCGCGGGCTTTTTTAAGCCCAAAGAAGCCCGACTCATTGGTAGCCAGGCATCCTGAAGTGGGTACAAAGGGATAATAAGAGGTCAATGGATTGAGGTTGACTCTCCCAGTGCCATGAATGCGAAGTAGACTTCGTCCTAACTCGCGCCCTACTACTGAAGGCTTCCACCAATTAAGCGACTGATGGCTTTTTGGGAGTAACTTCTTTATTTCAATTTCATCGGGGCTTTTGCTGATGAAATTTACAATCAATCTTTTAAATTCACCAAATTCAAAATTATTGTCGGCCAAGGGCATGACAGAATCTAGACTAAAGACTCCAGTTGGAGTGCACCCGTTTGAGTGATTAAATGGCAGTCCTCTTTTTGATAAACCTAAAATAGGAATTGACCAAACATTGTGGGATTCATTGGTCATAAAATGGCCGTCAGGTGCTCGAACAACCAAGACACCTGCCTTTGTGCGATCAGCTTTTAACAGAGCAAACACAGTTAATTTTTGGTTTTTAAAATCCATTAACTCTTGAAGCTCGCGTGCTTTGAGAGGATGTGAAATTGTCGATTGATAATAAAGAATCAAATCTTCAGTGAAAAAAGGCATTAACTCTTTTTTTAAATCGTGATTGAGATAATCAAGAAAATTAAAAAGATGAAAAATATCTTTTTTAGTTAATGTACTTAAATCGATTGAATGAACATACTGATTGATTGTATTTCGAAGAGTGTGAAACATTAAGACTTCTTCAAAACTTAGTGAGGACCAAGGAATAGGTTCAGGAAGAGGAGTATCTAAAGACTTTCCTTTTTTATTTCCAAATAAATAAGGCAGAAAAGTCTTTAGATAATTCATCTTTTATAATCTAACTAATATTTAGTGGTGGTGTCCGTGCTCGCCATGAACGTGACCATGAGCAAGTTCTTCTTTAGTTGCATCACGTACTTCTTTAACTGCTACATCAAAGTGAAGTTCCATTCCTGCCAATGGGTGGTTCCCATCTACAGTTACTGAGTCCCCTTCGATTTTTGTAACTGAAACGACAAGTTCACCTTGCTCAGTTTCAACTTCAAATTGCATTCCAATTTCAAGAACTTCTGTAGATTCAAATTGAGCCTTTGGAACAGTTTGGCAAAGAGCGTCGTTTCTTTCTCCATAACCATCAATTGCCGCAATTTTTACTTGAAGACTATCGCCAGCTTTTTTTCCTTCCAGAGCAGTTTCTAACCCAGGAATTAAACTTCCAGTGCCTTGGATATAGTACAGTAATCCATGATCTTTTGAAGAATCGATCAATTTTCCAGAGCCATCAGTTAGTTTATAGTCGATACCGACGACTTTGTTTTTTTCAACTTGCATCATTTACTCCATAACAATTTGAAACAAATTATTATCATTTCTTTTTAGTGATGTCTAAAATTACTACCGATTCCAAAGGGACATCTTCAAGAGGTCCGCGAGATCCAACTTTCACTGCTTTGATTTTATTAACAACTGGCATTCCAGAAGTAACTTTTCCAAAAACGGCATACCCGAAACCAGCTTGAGTATTATCGCGGTGATCAAGAAATCCATTGTCGGCTACGTTGATAAAAAACTGAGCAGTTGCACTATCAACATCATTTGTGCGTGCCATTGCAAGAGTTCCATTATCATTTTTTAAGCCGTTTCCAGCTTCGTTCTTAATTGGTGCACCTGCACTCTTTTCTTTGAGGTCTTTATCAAAGCCACCACCTTGGATCATAAAATTATTAATCACTCGGTGAAAAATAGTTCCTTTGTATTGTCCTTTTTTAACATATTCCATAAAGTTTTTTACGCTTATTGGTGCTTTGTCTTCAAATAATTCTGCCTCTATATCACCCATGCTCGTTTTAATAACGTTTTTTGGATTAGGGGCCAGAACGGTTCCGCTTACGACAAGCGAGAAGACGAGAACTGAAAGTTTTTTCGAAATTGTCATTTTGATACCTCTTAATATTAGAATTGGTGCTTGCTTAAAAAAAATTTATATTTGTCATGATCAAGTGGATCGTTGCCCGCCAGATACATTTCTAAATACTTTATAGAATCATTTCCCCAAAACATTTCTTCGTCTACAAAAAATGTAGGAACTCCAAAAACTTCTTTCTTTAAGGCGTCCTCAATATTGCTTTTTAATTGCACACGCGAAGCTTTTTCTTCCATTTTGAAGAAGAGGACATCGGCTGGAAGATTTTTATTTTCTAACACCTCTCTTAAAACATCATCGCTGCCAATATCTAATCCTTCTTCCCAGCCCGCACGAAATATGGCGTCAATCACTTCTTTTTGCAAATCACCAGCAACACTTTTAAGAGAAAGCCTTAATGCGTAGAGTGAATTAAATGGTAAATTCTTGGGTGTGGTAAAAGGGATTTGATTCAAGCTTGTATGGCGAAGTAGATCTTTGAAGAGATAATTTCTTTTCGGTTTAATTTGAGCAGGGCCCTTGGTCTCATAATGGGAAACTATGCTTGGAATACTAATGGGAAGGTACTCAAAATCATAAGGCTGCGACCTAACCCATGTCCATGCAACATAAGAGTAAGGCGAGAGAAAATCAAAATAGAAGTCCATTTTCTTATTCATTGGATTCACAATCCTAAACTTCGGTTTTCTTTTTTTCTACATAATATTGAAAATTAGACTCGAACACTCTTATTCCGCCTTTATCTACTTCAAATACGCGGTTGGATAACCCGTGCAAAAAGTGTCTATCATGGGATACGTACATAACTGTACCTTCGAATTCTTTAAGAGCATTAAGTAAAACATCTCTAGATTTTAAATCAAGATGGTTGGTAGGCTCATCTAATATCAAAAGATTGTTGTTGTTTGACATTAAAGTCGCAAGTACTACTCTGCTTTTTTCTCCACCGGATAATATTTTTATTTTCTTATCGACGTCATCACCGCGAAATAAAAACGCGGCAAGTAGATTTCTGATATAACCATTTGAAGCCAGAGGAAGCCGCTGTGTGATTTCTTCCAACACTGTATTTTCAGGATTTAATAAATCGAGAGAAAATTGAGAGAAGTATCCTGCCTTAATACTTGGTCCTAAACTCGACTCTCCGGAAGTTGCTTCAGTTAAACCGCAAATAACTTTTAAAAGTGTGGATTTACCTGCACCGTTGACTCCAACTACTGCAATTTTATCCAGGCGATTAACTGTTGCCGTTAATCCATCGAAGACTTTATGTATCGTTTTATCATCTCGACTCCAGCTTTTCCCCAAGTCTTTCATGATAACAATATCGTTGCTACCGCGAGGAGGAATTGGAAAGCTAAAATCCATTACAATATCTTCAGGCGGCATTTCCACCCGATCAATCTTATCTAATTTCTTAACTCGCGATTGCACTTGAGCAGCATGGCTGGCACGGGCAGCGAACTTTGCAATAAATTCTTCTTCCTTAGCAAGCATATCTTGCTGGCGTTCGAATTGAGCTTGTTGCTGATCTTTTCTAATTTCTTTTTCTTTTTCGTAATAGTCGTAATCACCGGTGTAAGTGGTAATTGTTTTGTTATTGACTTCGATAATACGATTGACGATTCCGTTCATAAAATCGCGATCATGGCTGGTCATTAAAACCGCGCCTTTAAAACTTTTGAGCCATTCTTCTAGCCAAACAATACTTTCGAGATCGAGATAGTTGGTAGGTTCATCCAGTAAGATAACATCGGGGACTTGAATCAAAATTTTTGCCAGAGCAATTCTCATTCTCCATCCACCAGAGAACATGCTTACATCGCGGTCGTGATCGTAAGGCATAACTCCGAGGCCGGTGATGATTTCTTTAGCTCGAGTATCGAGGTCATATCCGCCAAGTTTTTCAAAATCAGTCTGATAGTCTCCTAACTTATATAGAACTTTTTCCATCTCATCGTCTGATAAAGGAATTTCTCCATCCAACATTTTTTCAATCTTTCTTATTTCTAAGGCGAGCTCAGAAGCTTTTGCACTTCCGCTCATAACTTCTTCGATTACAGTGCGTCCTTTCATCTCACCAATATTTTGTGAAAAATAGGCAACACGGATTTTTTCGGGAACGGTGATTGAGCCTCCATCGAAGCCTTCCTCTTTCATTAGGACTCGAAAGACGGTAGTTTTCCCTGCACCATTAGGACCAACGAGGCCTGCCTTATCACCAGGGCGCAAAATAAATGAGGAATTCTCATAAATAATTTGTCCGCCGTAATGTTTAGAAACGTTATTAAAACTGATCATATTTATGCCTTGAATATGCGTTTGAAGCTTATTTTTTTTAAGCCTTCACGATACCAAGAATAAGGAGACTTTGGCACCAAGAATAATCTATTCTGGGCGATGTGCTAAAAAACGAAAGGGTTAACTCAGGAACCTATTCTAACTAGATTACTCTGTTAATCTTTTTAAAAATGCAAATTGAATTATTCTGTAATTAACCTATTATCTAAATAGGCTCTCACTAGAAGGATATCCATGGATTATACTCCATTACGCATTTCGACTGTCAAACCTCTCAAAATTTTAACTTTTGATCTCTATATTTTTTTTAAAGATCAGTTCCTCTGCTATGTTAAAAAAGGGGAACAACTAACAGAAGATAAATACACAAAACTAAAGGTTCAAAAAGTAGCAAAATTTTTTATTACTGAATCAGACGAAGTGAATTACCAAAATTTTCTAGATTCTCTACTTTCTGAAACGATGACTAATCCCAAGATAACTATTGACGATAAAGTTCTCATGGTTGAAGGTGTTGCCAGTTCTGCTGTAGAGAGGATGCAGCAAAATCCTGGAAATGAAAGTGCTTACCATATGACTGAAACGGCGGCTAAAAGCTTACGTCAGGTTATTAAAAATAATCCTGATGCTTTGAAAAAAATCTTCGGTAAAAAGGTTGAAAAGAACGAAGAGCTTATTAAGCACTCTCTCAATGTTTGTGCACTTTCAGTAAAACTGGCCGAGATACTCCGCTGTACAGATCAAGAGCTCGATGACCTGGGAACTGCTGCTCTCATCCATGATATTGCGATCCCTCAGATGAATAAAAATGATATTCTTCTCTTTAATAAACCAAGAAAACTTTTAACAAATGACGACAAGCGTGTTTATTATTTACACACTAAAGACGCCAAAATTCTTCTGCAAGAAAAACCATATGTGAATAAGACTATCTTGGAATTAGTGGCCAATCATGAAGAAGTTTTAAGCGGACAAGGTCCTAATAAAAAGAAAAAACTTACTAAGTTGGAAGAAATTTTATCTATGGTTAATAACTACGATAAAAGAACGATCACTAATAAAACCTCACCAATACAAACTCTAAAAGATATGATGATCGATGAAATGGGGAATTACAGTCTTGAACTTTTAAACGAGTTCAAGAAAGTCCTCCACTCCGAAGGACTTCTTGATTAATATTTTTAAAAAATAACTCGAATAGAATCTAAAATAACATCGGCATTATTATAACTTTTGTTAAGCATCAGCATTTGAATAGTGAGTGCATCGATCTCTTCTGAGCGAACAATTGGATTAACTTCTTTAAGTTTTAATAATCTTTCTTTTTCCGACATCAGTTTATCCATCATCGCTTTTTTATAAATGGTCTTTAACTCTTCCGCTTTTATCAATGCGTGCTGATGAGCTTGTTTTAAGACTTTCTGAACCGAAGCTTTAGGAAGTGCGCGGGCTCTTTTCACTGTATCAACATCGGCCATTACAGCGCGATCGTCGATATCGTCCTTACTCCATTTATCTGAAAAATCTGATCCCTCGCTATCAACTAATATTCTGATAGGCGTAGGGGGAAAATATCTCTCTGGTGATAAATTCTTTGGAGCGACAGCATAAAGTTTAAAATAAGCTTCAATAAATGTTTTAGTCTGGCCTGCTTTTTTTCTCATCATCACAGTGACATTTCCAAAAGTATTACTGACGATTAAGTCCATCACACTTACAACCATCGGGTGATCCCAAGTGAGAAACTCAACGTCTTCTCTTCTTCTGGCTGTTTTGCGGTCATAAGTAATTCTTACTCCCTCGCTATCGAGTCCCGGAAAATGCGGAACGTACATATTGTCGCTTGGCTTGATATAATAAATATTGTCTTCAAGGTCTTCGATATCAACACCTAATTCTTGAAACACTTCACTCATATAATTGGGAAGATTAGATTCTTCATCAAATTTTCTAATCTCACTCAGCAGAACTTCAGCTTTCTCTTCATTAAAAGAATTGAGTTCAATTAGTATATCTCTGCCCTCTTCCAGCTTTTTCACAACATCAGCATATTCTTTTTTAGTTGTAGTTAAAAACTGTTGAATGATTTCTGGTTTACCAATGCAAATCTCGGGTTTTTTTAGGTATTCTTCCAAAAGGCTTTGCAGTTGTTGATGAACGATACTAGCTCCTTTTGCTGAATGCTCGAAAGCATTCAGACCTTCGTGATACCAACTGAAAAGAATTTCTTCGTAAGAACTTAAAACGTAAGGCATGTGAATATTAATATCGCTGGTCTGACCTATACGATCTAGACGACCAATACGTTGTTCTAACAAATCGGGGTAAAGAGGTAGATCGAATAGAACCATGTGATGAGCAAATTCGAAATTGCGTCCCTCACTTCCAATCTCAGTGCACAAAAGAATTTGTGCCCCTTCAGGATCGGAAAAGTAAGCCGCCTGGCGGTCACGGGCCACAAACGAAAGTCCCGAATGAAAAACACCAATATTTAAACTCGCGATGCGGTCTTTTAAGAGTTTCTCTAGCGCTAAAACTTTTGTTTTTGATTTTGTGATTAAAAGAATTTTTTCAGTTCTATTCTTGGTTAAAAAATCACTAAGCCAATCTAGTTTTAAATCAAAACTAGGTCCGATTGCTTCTTCATCTTCTAAACTCAAATTTTTTGTTTTTTTACTTTCTAGTGGATAGGCATGCAAAACTCTCTTGGGAAAAAAAGAAAAATGCTGCCCCATGCGCGATCTGGTGTTTCTAAAAAAGATTCGACCGGTTCCGTGTAAGTCTTGTAATTTTTGAATTTCCAAATCAGCTTCAGGAGTTTTTTTAGCTACCAATTCACGAGCTTTTTTTGCCACGGTATCATAGTGGCTCATCTCTCCTAAAAATTCATGGTAATCAAAGAATCTATCAGGATCCAGCAATTTTAACCTTGCAAAATGCCCTTCCAATCCCAATTGTTCAGGTGTCGCTGTTAAAAGTAACAATCCTTTTGCTTTTTTAGCTATGCGTTCGACAATTTGATACTCAATAGAAACTTTTTCCTGAGACCATTTCAACTGGTGGGCTTCATCCACAATCATCAAGTCCCAAGTTGCCAGATTCATCATCTCACGGGCCATAGGTGCCCCTTTTAACAAACCAATATTCACTATGACAAAATCATTATCTAAAAAGGGATTTGTACCAGGCTCAAGATGAGTTTCTTGATTGAGAGTGGTGAAAGACAAATTAAATTTTCTGAACATTTCAACAAACCACTGATAAACCAATGAATCTGGAACCAAAATAAGAGCGCGTTTTACACGTTCGCTTAAAATTAAATGGTGAAGTGCCAGACCTGCTTCAATTGTTTTTCCCAGACCTACTTCATCAGCTAAAAGTACTCTTGGAATTGCTCTGTCTGCAATCTGGTTGGCCACATAAAACTGATGAGGCAGAAGTGCCATTCTTCCGCCGACAAAGCCGCGAACTGGACTTTGCGTGAGTCGATTGCGATTCATTTGGGTTTTAAATCGCAAATCAAAAAGAGTAGCAGTATCTATATTGCCATTAAATAAACGCTCTTCCGGTTTATTAAAACTGATAGCGTCTGAGAGCTGATCTTCCTCGTACATTGTCGTCTCATTGATTACATAGGTCACAAGACCATCCTTATCAATGATTGAATCCACTGTGAATTTATCTCCTGAACGCAGAGAGATTTCATCTCCTGCTAAAAAGATTACTCTTTTTATAGGTGCGCCTTTTGAGCCGTATGTCCGTTCTGTTTTACTAGCTGGAAAAGCGATCTTAACGGTTTTAGATTCAACCAATATAATTTTACCTAGACCAAGTTCAGGCTCAGTTTCGCTCATGTAGCGCTGGCCAACTTTCATTAAACTCACTTAAATGTCCTTCGTGAAAATGTTTTCTTTTATTATTGCATACGATAGAGACCAATGGCGATTCCTATCACGATCATGCCTAGTAGAATATAGACATGTGTTTTACCCATCTTTTTTTCTTCGATCGTAAGATGACTTTTAAGTTTTTTATTGCTTTTTAATTTAGACACAAAAATGCTCCTAATAAGTCCTTTTAATAGACTCCGAAAATATCTTTAAAAAAATCACTAAATCCGTTACTTGATTTTATTTTATAAAGATCGAAAGCATAAGAGTCTTCGTAAGAAAAATTTGAGGCTTCGCTAAAAGTATCCACCTCTTCTGCTTGGATATTAGAATCTTCTTTGAGTTTAATGATCATTTCGTTATTTTCTTTTACAATTCTTCGTGCTTTTTCTACTGCAAGCCTTGCTGTATCGTTTTTTGGAACAAAATCCATCTCATTTCTCATAGGTGTTACTCCCTGAGTCGTAAATAATAAAGTGTTATATATGATTTAACCTTCTGGAAAGCTATACGTCCATCCCAGAATTTCACCCAACGCGTAAACTCCCTGTAAATCCGCTCGAAAAAGCCCTGACATTTTCTTTCATTCACGCTAAAAAGAAGGAATAAGAAAACTGCGAACTTTAAAGGATGATTATGATTATTTGCCAAAATGTGGGCCTTCGATATGGAGCACGTAAACTTTTTGAAGATGTGGACATTAAATTCACACCGGGTAACTGTTATGGACTCATCGGTGCAAACGGCGCGGGTAAATCAACTTTCATAAAAATTCTTGCCGGTGAGATTCCCTCATCAACTGGAACTGTTTTTATCACTCCAGGACAGAGACTTTCAGTTCTTAAACAGGATCACTTTTTATTCGATGATATTGAAGTGCTAAAAGTTGTGATCATGGGTAACAAAAGACTTTTAGAAATTATGGAAGAAAAAGACGCTTTATATGCCAAAGAAGATTTCTCCGATGAAGACGGTCTTCGCGCTGCTGATTTAGAAGCGACCTTCGCTGAAATGAATGGATGGGAAGCTGAATCAGAAGCTGCCACACTTCTTTCTGGTCTTGGAATAAAAGAAGAACTTCTCTCTAGACAAATGAATGAACTAAACGGCGGAGACAAAGTAAAAGTTCTTCTCGCTCAGGCCCTTTTTGGAAAACCCGATATTCTGCTGCTGGATGAACCCACCAACCATTTAGATATTAAAGCTATTCATTGGCTGGAAAACTTCCTGGCCAATTTTCTCAATACTGTTATCGTTGTGTCCCATGATAGACATTTTTTAAATAAAGTATGTACTCATATGGCCGATATCGACTTCGGAAAAATTCAAGTTTTTGCTGGTAATTACGATTTCTGGTATCAGTCTTCACAACTTGCAATGACTTTAAAATCAAATCAAAATAAAAAGACTGAAGAAAAAATGAAGGACTTAAAGGACTTCATCGCAAGATTCAGTGCCAATGCTTCAAAATCTAAACAAGCAACATCAAGACAGAAAACTCTTGATAAAATTACGCTTGAAGATATCAAGCCTTCTACTAGAAAATATCCTTTTATTCTTTTCAAGCCAAAAAAAGAAATTGGAAAAGATGTTTGTAACGTCGAAAAACTAACGAAGACTGTTGATGGAAAAGTTCTTTTCAAAAACATTTCTTTTCAGCTTAGAAAATCAGATAAAATTGTTCTGCTTGGAGACGATCTCGCTAAAGGTGTCTTGATGGATATCTTAGCTGGAGTCACAAAACCAGATTCAGGTGCGGTCAACTGGGGTGTAACTGCTCAACGTTCATATTTCCCATCGGACAATTCTCAATATTTTGTTGAAGGAAAATACAATCTTGTCGATTGGCTAAGAGATTTTTCTGAAGACAAAGACGAATCATTCGTCAGAGGTTTTCTAGGACGCATGCTTTTCTCAGGGGAAGAAGCTCTCAAAAAAACCAATGTCCTCTCTGGAGGAGAAAAGGTTCGTATGATGCTTTCTAAAATGATGTTAGAAGCACCAAACGTTCTTATCATGGATGGACCTACTAACCATTTAGATCTTGAAAGCATTACTTCAGTGAACGAAGGCTTAAAAAAGTACGATTCGGCCTTAATTTTCTCATGTCACGATCATGAGTTTGTCCAAACTGTTGCCAATAGAATTATTGACATTCAACCCAATGGATCGATTATTGATGTAGAAAAAACTTTCGATGAATACTTAGAGTTGAATTAAAAAATTAATGAAGAAGCAAGAATCTACTTTTAAAATTATAAAATTAAATGCGCCCGGTGGAATTCACCGGGATCTTTACCACAATCTTTTAAAGGTTAGTTGGCTGAAACTTTTTTTGTTCTATGTCCTGGTCTTTCTCCTTATCAATTTAATATTTGCAACTCTCTATTTGATAGCTCCCGGTAGCATCTCTGCTTCTGCCCATGACTTTAAAAGTGCCTTCTTTTTTAGTGTACAAACATTCTCTACTGTCGGTTACGGAATAATTACTCCCATTAGTTTATATGGAAATATTATTGTTGTTTTAGAAATTATGACGGGTGTTGTATCAATGGCGGTGACAACAGGTTTAGTTTTTGCCAAATTCTCCAGACCATCAGCTAAAATTATCTATTCTAAAAATTTGTTGCATACTAAATTTGATGGCAATAATGTTTTAATGTTCAGAATGGCCAATGCTAGATCCAATAATATTATTTCTGCCAATGTAGAATTACATTATCTTTATAATACTGTTAGTCCAGAAGGTGTGAGTATCGTTCGCTTTCGAGCGCTGAAACTTCTAAGAAGTTACTCTCCTATATTCTCCCTAAGCTGGAGCGTATTTCACTCTATAGATAAAGAAAGTCCTTTCTTTGAAAAAACTCCTGAAGAAATCAATGTCATGAAACTTGAATTTATTGTTATATTAAATGGAACCGACGGCACTTTATCACAAACTATTTATGATACGTTTAGATACACTATTGAGGATATTCTTTTTAACCACCACTTTGTAGATATTTTAGAGCGTCAAGAAGATGGGACTCGCATAATCGACTATCATAAATTTCATCAGACTACCTCACATGGACACAAGTAAATTTATTATCAGGGAAATCCAACCTGGTGACAAAGAGTCATTGCAAGAAGGCCTGGCTCAAATGACGAATGAGTCTCGAAGACTCAGATTTTTTTATTCAAGAAAAAATTTTACGGAAAAAGAATTAAAGTTTTTGACTGAAGTTGATCAGCACAATCATATCGCATTCGTTTGCATTTCAAACGAAAACTCTCCTGCCGGTTCAATTCGCTGTGTGCGTAATTTTGATCGCCCAGAGTTTGCCGAGCTCGCCGTAACTATTGTCGACAAATATCAAGGCCAAGGCCTGGGATATCGCTTGTTAGATACTTTGGCAGATGCCGCCATTAAAGAAAATATAACTCACCTGTATGGCGATTTTCACACCAGTAATACCAATATGCTAAAGCTTCTTGAGAAATATTGCCTTCGACATAACATCACGATGGATTCTCTGAGCTTAAATCATACAAGTGACGGTTTTCTTTATTTCGAAATGCCACTGCGCTAACTAGTCATATTCAGTAAAAAGTGCTAAATTTCATAAACTCATAAAATAGTGAATCAAATAAAAAGGACGATGTATGGGACGCAAGTGGAATAATATTAAAGAAAAAAAAGGCGATCAAGATAAAATTCGCTCTTTGATGTACACAAAATGTCTTCGAGAAGTTACGAAAGCAGTAAAGAATGGTGGCGATGTAGTGGAAAGTAACTTTCTTCTAAGAATCGCACTAGAAAAAAGTCGCAAATATAATGTGCCAAAAGACAATCTTGATCGAGCAATAAAAAAAGGTTTAGGGAACGAAGACGAAGGATATAACGATATCGCATACGAAGGTTACGGTCCAAATGGTGTCGCAATTTTCGTAGAAGCTTCAACTAATAATGGAACAAGAACTGTCGCTAATGTCAGAAACTTTTTTAACAAGTGTGGCGGGTCGCTTGGTACAACTGGTTGTTTGCAATTCGTATTCGAGCGAAAAGCCGTTTTTGAAATTCCTCACGGAAAACTAGTTGAAGACGACTTCACTCTCGATATGATCGACGTTGGAGCTGACGATGTTGTCCTGGAAGACGGATACTTCACGGTAACGGCACCTATGGAAGCTTTTGGGGCTATCCAAAGCAAACTCGACCAATTAAAAATTACTGCTGAAGAAGCAGGTCTTGAACGTCTCCCTCTTACATATAAAGAAATCGACAAAGAGACATTTAAAACTGTCATGAAATTAGTCGATCTGCTTGAAAGTGACGATGATGTGACAAAAGTTTATCACAACATCAAATACGACGATTCATTCGCAGAGGCTTAGGGCACTTACTTACCCTAAGCCAAAATAACTTTTTACCACAAATGTAAGGGAACTTTTTTTCCTTCGCGATCTTCAATTGAAAAATCGCCTGAGATAAGTTCTTTGTCGCCAATAACCATCGAACTAAAAGGACGAAGCATCCGGCCAAGACTAATTCTCTTAGAAAGACTACTGCCCATGCGAAGATCTACTTTGACCCGAATTTCTTTTTGCATAAATTCTTTTTCAATTTCTTGGGCCTTGATCAAAGCAATTTCAGATATTGGATAAATGAGCAGCTCGATGGGACATAAAAAACGAGGAAGTTTTCCATCAAAATACTCCAATAGCATTGCTATGAATCTTTCATGACTTCCCAACGGGGCCCGATGAATAATCCAAGGCTTGATCTTTGTTCCTCCACTAACGACAAACTCTAAGTCAAATCTATCCGACATACTGGAGATAAAATCTAATTGGACTGATCCCATCGACTCTTCTCGAACACCAACTTCACTAAAAAATTTCATTTGCACATCAATTTTTGGTCCGTAAAAAGCGGCTTCACCTGAAGCTTCAAAAAACGGAAGTTCCAGTTCTTTTAAAGCAGATCTTAAAATTTCTTCACAGTCTAACCACAATTTTTTATCTCCAATTAAATCCTTTGAATTTGGGTTGTGCTTAGAGAGTCTGTAGCGATATCCTTTTAGTCCTAGTTCCTGATAACACTCTTCATGTAACCTAAGCACATTTAAAATTTCGTCCTTTGCTCCTTCGGGGTTCACATAAATATGAGCATCGTTTTGGCAAAGTCCCCTCACTCTGGAAATCCCCCTAAGTGCTCCACTGGCTTCGTTGCGATAAACTTGTCCGTACTCGGCCAATCTCAAAGGGAGTTCGCGAAAACTTCTTGGTCTGGAAGAAAATATTTTATGATGATGAGGGCAATTCATTGGCCTTAAAAAATACTCAATATTTTCCATTTTTATTGGCGGGAACATATCATCTTTATAAAAATGCAAGTGACCACTCTTGTCGTATAATTCTGATTTCGCCAGGTGAGGACTTGCTACTCTTTCGTAGCCTGCAATAAATTCTTTTTTCTTAATATATTTTTCTAGCTGATCTCTAATTACGCATCCATTAGGAAGCCACATTGGAAACCCCGCTCCCACAGACTCTTCAAAAAAATATAGCTCCATCTCCACCGCTAATTTGCGGTGGTCAAATAAATAAGACATAAAAACTCCAAGGGCGTTAAACGCCATTTTAAAAAATGAACTAATTTAATATCAATGTGAATTTGTTCCCGCGATCAAGCGGGCAATAAAAATGAATGTACCCTAATGGGTGATGATGGTAGATGAGAGGAATGGAATAAGAAATATTACGTTCATAAAAAAATTTTAACATACAAAAAATTAAATTTCAATATACGGCATTCATAAATACTCATTTCGTTGGCGGTAATACACTAGGTTCAATAATAACTACCTCTGCTATCAAGAGCTTAGATCACCTTTTTAGTTAATTTTCATTTTGATATATACTCTCGATATAGTTCGCTAACGGAGTATCCTCATGATTTTTTTAAAAAAAATTTCGCTATCATGCCTACTCTTGGCATTTTCTTCCACTCTTTTAAACGCAGAAGAAATTGAAAAAGATCCACTAGTGGGAATAAGTGTTTCTAAAGCAGAAATTGCAAAGCAATTGGAAGATTTTAAAAAACAAGGAAAAATATCTGATGCAGAATATTTAGAAACCCAAAAATTATTAAATGCAATGAACGAATCTCAAATTTCGGACATTAATCAAAAAGCGATCGGGATGGTGAGAAAGGATCCAGATAAAGCAGTGGCCTTGGCCAATATGAAAAAAATAGATAATCAAACTCAAAAAGATGCTGATCAACTTTTGCCTTAGTGCTACCTAAGGCAAAAAATTTATCTCCGGAATCTATTTTGAAATTTTATTCAAAAGATTTACCATCTCAATAATTGCGACTGCAGACTCATAGCCTTTATTTCCGGCCTTGCTTCCAGCGCGCTCAAATGCTTGCTCAAGATTTTCAGTAGTGATAACTCCGAAAGCACATGGTACTCCCGTCGTTAGTGAAACATGAGAAATTCCTTTGGCCACTTCGTTACAAACATAATCATAATGAGTTGTAGCTCCGCGAATAACAGCACCTACACAAACGATTCCATCGTACTTACCAGTCTTAGCTAGGGCCAATGCTGCTAATGGAATTTCAAATGCACCTGGAACATAAACAGTATCTAAGTCGTTAGCGTTGGCCCCATGACGAACCAATGCATCGTGAGCTCCAGCAGTTAATTTTTCAACGATTAAATCGTTAAAACGACTTGCAACGATTGCAAACTTTTTCCCTTCAGCGTTCAAGTTTCCTTCAATTTTCATATAAGCTCCGTATTATTTAAAATAAATGTCCCATTTTTTCTTTTTTTGTATTGTGGTAGCGAAGATTAAAACTATTTGGATCAATCACTAATGGACTTCTAAAAACTTTAAATCCAAGCTCATCCAATGCATATAGTTTTGTCGGATTATTTGTTAATAATTCCATTTCACTTATGCCTAAGAAATTTAAAATAAGGCCTGCGAATTCATAGCTTCTAGAGTCCGCCGAATGACCAAGTTCTAAATTTGCTTCAACAGTATCTAAACCTTTTTCTTGAAGTGCATAGGCACGAAGTTTTTCAGATAGACCAATTCCTCGACCTTCCTGTTTTAAATAAATTAAAACTCCATGGCCTCGGGCTGCAATTTTTTTCATCGCGTGTTCAAGTTGTTCACCGCAATCGCATCGTAGTGAACCGAAAGTGTCTCCAGTGAAACATTCTGAATGGAGGCGCACTAATGTTTTTTTATGTTCGGATTCTAGCGTATTAAATTCTCCCAAGTGAATGGCAAGGTGCTCTTCATTAGGAAACTGGGTTGAACGAAATAATGAAAGTTTAAAATTTCCATACTTATTCGGAAAATCAACTCGAGAGACTTCAGTGATGGAATCAAATTTGGGAATTATCTTATCTTGACCATTTTCTAGGTAAAGGGCCAAGTCTTGGATTGTTCCAATTTTTAAATTAAACCGACTCGCTATTTCAAAAAGTTCAGGGCCTCTTGCCTGCTCTCCATCTTCTCTAAGGATTTCACAAATCACACCTGCAGATTTAAAGCCAGCAAGTTCGGCCAGATCAATGGCCGCTTCTGTATGTCCTCTGCGCTTTTTGACACCACCATCTTTAGCGATTAATGGAAAAATATGTCCAGGTCTGGAAAAATCTTCTGCTACAGAATTCTCATCCATCATAAGTTTTATAGTATAAGCACGATCACTTGCAGAAATCCCAGTTGAAATTCCAACTTTTGCATCAATTGATACGGTAAAAGCAGTTTCGTGAGTTGCCGTATTTGATAAAACCATAGGATGTAAATTTAACTTCTCAGCTATCTCTTGACTTATTGGAGTGCAAATTAATCCGCGTCCTTGCATTGCCATAAAGTTGACGGCTTCCGGAGTGACGGCTTCAGCGGCCATGACAAAATCACCTTCATTTTCGCGGTCGTAATCATCAAGCATGATCACCATTTTTCCAAGTCGAATATCTTCCAATATTTCAGCAATCGTATTAAAATTTTCCATTATAGTCCTTTGTCTTTCATATAATTGGCAAACAGCACATCGAGATAATTCGCCATCATGACGGCGTTAGAATCAACTTCAATATTTACTTTTGTACCAATTACTAAATTATGAATTTGAGTTTCATTCCAAGTGTGGGGAATAATCGTAACCATTACTTGGTTTGCTTTTATATCTGCAACTGTCAGGCTTATTCCGTCAATTGCAATTGATCCCTCTTTTACAATAAACTTCATTAGCTCTTGGGGAATTTCATACCAAATATTATAATTCTCTCCAACGTTGGAGATCTCCAAGGCTCTGGCCACTGCATTGACGTGCCCTTGAACCAAATGTCCTCCTAATCGATCAGAGTACTTTAAGGCCAGTTCCAAATTAACAGAAGAGTCCATCTGTAAAAAACCGAGATTGGTTTTTTCCAAAGTGATGTGCACTGCCTGCATCCGAAGTCTATTATCAATCACTGCAGTTGTTGTCAGACAAACCCCATTGACTGCAACTGAGTCATCAATTGCAATTTGAGGAGTAAGAATAGTTTCAATCTCAAAAATTTTCCCTTCAAGATTATCTTCTATTAAAACAATCTTTCCGATATCTTTAATCAGGCCGGTGAACATAAATATCCTTCTACTAAAATATCATTACCTAAAACTTCCGTTTTACTTCCGTGCAGCTCAAGCTTTTGCAATAAATTATTAACTCCTAAATCTTCAATGGAATTTCTTCCCTCACCAATGATGACAGGGGCTACAAAAAAACTAACTTTATCCACCAACGATTCTTTTAAAAATTCCGTCGCAAGCATAGGCCCTCCTTCTACTAAAATAGAAGTGAGTTTTAAGCTGGCCAGGCTCTTGAGCATTGATTTCAAATCAACCAGTCCTTCTTCATTTTTCTTCACTGCCAAAAGAGCGACTCCTTGCAATTCTAAAAAGCGCACAACCTCTGGATTATTTTTTACATCATCATCAGTGGCAACAATCATCGTATTTCTCTTGAATTCATCTTGAAGAATTTTCCAATCGTGATTTAGACCTTGAAGTTTACCAACCACAATTCTAAGAGGATGAGAAAGAGTTTCAAATTTATCTGTTCTAGTAGTCAGGCTTGGGTTATCGAACTCAATAGTTTTTCTACCCACCATAATACAATCGTATTTTTGTCTTAATGTATGAACACGCGCTAGGGATTCTTTGCCAGTAATATATTTAGATTCACCGCTTTTAGTGGCCACTCGTCCATCAAGAGACTGGGCCAGTTTTAAATGAACGAAAGGAGTATTGGAGGAAATAAATTTAAAAAAGACTTCGTTTAACTGCAGTCCTTCATTCTCCAGCACGCCAGTGATAACTTCGACTCCATGATCACGAAGAAGATTTACACCGGCACCAGAAACTTTTGGATTAGGATCAATATTAGAAATGACGACACAAGAAATTTTTTCAAGGACAATCATCGGAGCACATGGAGGAGTATTTTTTTGAGTGTGCGAACAAGGTTCTAGATTGCAAAAAAGTGTAGCACCCGCAATCTCATGACCTTTTGCTTTGGCATCTAAAATGGCATTGACTTCAGCGTGAGCACTTCCGTATTTTTGGTGAAAACCAACTCCAAGCACAATACCTTTGCGAACTAAGACAGCACCAACCAGTGGATTTGGGCTGGTATGCCCCAATCCCTTTAGTGCTAAATTAAAGGCCTGTTTCATATAGATTTCATGATTCATGGCCAGAAATTTAACACTAAAGATGGTGCTTTAAAAGCTAGTTTACGTAGACATCCATTTCACTAAATAGAGAAGGCTGTAGGTTACTTTTTTGGAACCCGTTAGAAGCTATTTCTAGCAATCTTGAACCAAACATATCTTGAGTTGTCGATTTCACGGTAAGTTGAGGTAACCTCCCAACGATTTCTCCCTTTTTAACCAGGTAAGAAAGCTGAAGTGGTGTCGAAAAGTCACCTTTATCGGTGAAGTCGCCTCCATGCCCCATAAAAACTACGACGCACTCATCAAGACTATTTAGGATGTCCTGAGTACTTCTTTTTCCTGCTCCGATCACTAAACTGTTAAATCCGGTCGATACAGCAGAATCAGATCCTCTTTGACCATTACCTGTTGCTTCGACTCCGTATTTTTTAGCAGTTCTTAAATCGGCAATGATATTCTTCATCATGCCTTTTTCAATTAATGGCAAATGAGACAATTCTCTTATTGTCCCTTCTCCATCGAACTTTTTATAGAGACCGTGGGCCGGAGAATAGTTCACATCATACAAAGAAAACTGCGGACTAAAAATTTGAGTATTTAATTTTCCGCTGAATAAGGCAGAACCTTCACAATATTTTTCAGCCACTAAAGATTCAGCAAGCTTTCCAAATAACTGTCCACCTTCAATGAAGAGCACAGGATACTTTCCATCTTTAAAAGTGAGTTCCGTTTTATAAGCTTCAAGATAGGGAAGATTTTTATCAAACACATCTTTGATGTCGAGTGTTTTTCCGCTCTCTTCAAAATAGCCATCCATTAAATTTGGAGAGCCAACTCGCTTAAAAAGATAATGCCATTCATTGTAGGCAAATTTTCTTTCCAATAACATTCCATCTGCACTAGTCATGGTCCGAGTGTGGATTGAGCGTTCAAATTTTCCGTTGAAAACAAAGTCATTTGAATATTTTGCAAGTCGCTCTTGAGATAATTCAATGGCCTCATTGATAGCAGTTAAAGGAGCTTTCATACTCTCTTCATCAAAAGTTTTTAATTGAGGGTTCGTTGCCAGCGTATAATCAAAAGGAATTCCTACACTTTTAGATGCAGCTGCTTTTTTAAGTAATTCAGCATCAGTTATTTGGCCCACAAAAGAAGTCGAATAAATTTTATTATTTTCAAAAAGACGAATTCCTTTTTTAGTAATATTTTTATTTCTATAAGAATTAATTTTTCCCGCGATCACTTCTATTGAGAGAGATTCTTCATTTAAAGTTAGTATATCGTGTTTCATAATATCCCCTTTTATTAGCTTATTTGCATTTCAGAAACGAGAATTGAAGGTCCACCATCGGCAACCGGAAGCGGAGACTGCTCCATTTTTCCACATCCGCCAAAAGCTGAACTCTCCAGGTGAAAATCATCTCCGCAAGCTTCAATTTTCTTCAACGTTTCAAAAACTGATCCTGACATGACTGAAACGCGAACTGGTTCTGCTAATTTTCCATCTTTTATTCTATAAGCTCTTACGGGCGCAATAGTGAAAGTACTTCCACCAGATCCATGTTTGAAATTATAAAAATAAATTCCCCCCTCTGCCATTTTCAATAATTCATTGAAAGGAGTTTTTCCTCCTTCAATATAAGTCGAAGTCATGCGTACAATTGGCTCGTATTCAAAATTAATAGCCCGGGCGTTTCCTGTTGGTTTTTCTTCCAATACATTTGCAGTATGATTTGAATGAAGTCTTCCTGTCAGGATGCCGTCCTTAATAAGATAATTTTTTTGAGCCAGTGTTCCTTCATCATCAATTGGGCAATAACCAGAAGTACCGTCAAAAGCACCGTAATCTACAATAGATAAACAAGTTGAACCGATTAAACTTCCCATTTTCCATTCTTTTGTGGCCTCAGGGTCTCCCATCATAAAATCAGCTTCTGATTTATGCCCAAAAGATTCGTGGGTAAATACTCCTGTGATCTCAGGAGACATAACAACTTTATATTTTCCAGGAGTGATTGTTTCTGCCGTAAGAAATTTTTGAGCTTCATCAAAATAATCTAAAATCTGTTTTTCTAAATTTTTAAGTTCTGAAAATTTAGTGACATAATTTCTAAAGCCATCGCTGAAGAGCTCTTCACCGCTTTTTAATGTGCAATGAAAACGAATTCCTGCTTGGTTAAAGTCGTATGAGAATTCTGTTCCAACCGAAGACTTGTAAAACTTTTCTTTATAAAGGTCGGTGTACATTAGTCTTGAGTCTTGAACGTTTCTAATTTTTTTGAAAAGTGGCAGGTAAGAGTCCCCTAGTTTCACTTTTTCACTCAATGCAATTTTTGAAAAAGCATCTTCAGCTTTATTGATTAAATGATGAATGCCATTATTAGACGGTACTGTATAAGAATTGGCCTTGGGTTTATTACTATTGGCCTGAATAAGAAGTTTTTTAATTTCTGTTTCTAGTTCTGTCACCGCAGTCGTTGAAGAATAAAACCAAGAACCATTTTGATAAAGACGGACGAATGCTCCTAAAACCGGCTTTTCACCAGTAGAAGTCAGCTCTCCGTTTTGATACATAAAATGACTTGATTGAGTTCGCTCAATTCGAACATCAACAAAATGACAGTCAAACTTTTTTAAATCTAATTGATCTAAAATATTTTTAATATCCATGCTCAGTCTCCTGGGGTTGTGACTACTTAATTAATAAGTGATAGTGAGAAAATCTGATCTTGATGATACCAAATTTCTGCGAAATTTTCGATTAAAAGGACTCTACTGCCTCCTCTTAATGCTAAAAATAAAGGGTCAGTAAATAACTCAACTTTTGTTTCTTCCGATAAATAACTTTTAAAGTCTTTAAAGATTATTTTTACACTTAAATCAATGGTTGATCTTTTAAGTTCGCCTCGGACAAAAGGATTTCGCTCGGCAGGGTCTTGAAGGTTGATGGAGAAATCAATTTGATTATTATAACGGTATTTTCTGGTGGCCTTTAATTCCCGAAGAACAATGTCTCGTTCAAGGAAATTAAATAGCACTTTTTCTTTTGAATAATACTGACCTTTCATTTTTTTAAACGTCAGATCGATACAGGCAGCAGGATCTAGCAGGTGAAACAAGGCCTTGGTCACCAGCTCGATTGTGACTAAGAAAGATGGATTAACAGTACGAGGCTTAAGAGCAGCACCCAGCAAATAAAATTCACTGATTGATTCAAAGCTTAAATTTGCTAGGCTTTTTTTCAAAGCGATAGATAATTTATTATCCATCGCTTCGTCACCTGTTCCCCATTCTTCTTTTGTAGGAAAAAGACTTAGGTCCAACATTATTTTAAAAGAGTTTTTAATTCGATATTAAGATTTTTATTTCCCACATCCGTAGAAGGAAATTTTTTATCAAATCCTTCGATCGCCCCTTTTTTATCGAGTGCATCACCACTTGGTGAATAACGAGCAATAATATGAAGTGGTCCCTTTAATGAAGATCCGGCCATCATAATATTTTTATCGGTAATCACGAAAGCTTGTGGAAATTTTGGATTTTCAATTTTAATGACTGCGATCGGAGGTGAGCGATCCCCTGGATTAGAGTCTGGCCCTGCCTGTTTCGCTATAACAAATAATACTCCATGGGGAGTTAAGTTTTTCTCAAGACCTTTTAAAAGAGTAACTGTTCCGCCGACTTTTGGGTCGATAAAAGCAAAAACATTAAGTGACGCAAAAACTGTTAACAATAAAACCATTTTTTTCATGAATACTCCCAAACTCTGTAGTCTATCTTATTGCACTTTTATACCAATTGATTGATGCTTAAGTCTAATATGGACGTAAAAAAATTAAAAATTACGGTAATTGGTTGTGGGTGGTTGGGACTTCCCCTTTGTGAACGCTTAATTGCAGATGGTCACAAGGTGGTTACAACGACTACTACACCAGAAAAAAAAGAACAACTTAGTAAAAAATTAGATATTCATTTGTTTGACGTGATCTCACAAGTGCCCGATCAAAACCTCCTTGCCTGCGACGTCATCATTTATACCATTCCACCTTTAGGTCTTGGTGAAATTGAGCGTTTTTTTCATGCGGTTGATCCTGACTCTAAAATCATTTTCATAAGTTCAACTTCAGTTTATGGAAAATCTTCTGGTGCTATCAATGAAGATTCAGAACTTACTCCTCAAACAAAAAATGGAAAATACCTTAAAGCTTCTGAGAGTTATTTGCGCTCGCATTTTAAAAACTTAACGATAGTTCGTCCCGGTGGGCTATATGGTGAAAGCCGTCATCCTGTTTATTTTCTTCAAGGGAAAACTGATTTAACGACTGGACAAGAACTCCTTCATCTGGTTCATCTTGATGATTGTATTGAGGCCATTGATAAGATTATTGAAAATCAAAGTTGGTCTGAGGATTTTAACTTGGTAAATGACCTGAGGATTTCTAAAGAAGATTATTATACTGATGAAGCTCGGAAATTGGGCTTAACTCCTCCCTCTTATATTCATACGCCTCAAGAGAATCCGACGAATATTAGTAATGAGAAATCTAAAAAGTTATTGTCGATGCAATATAAAAATCAGCAAAAATTGAATTAAGAACAAAATTTTTGATCGTTTAATGTTAAATTTTAACAATTCCCCGATTCAACTCTACATCTATTAATAATTTAGAAACATTATTTTCAATAAATGATTCGCATAGACATAGATCAATCCAAGGAATGTCTATGCCTACAATTTCTCAGTTTTATGGAATTTATATTCTCTTATACCCAAGAGAGCATAATCCACCTCATTTCCACGTTAGATATAGCGGGTTTAAGGCCTCTGTTAATATTCGCAATGGGGAAATTTTAGCAGGAAAATTACCTATCAAGGCCAGGTCTTTAACAGAAGAATGGAGACTTATTCATCAAAAAGAACTTCTTCAAGCATGGGATATGATGCTAAAATTCGAAAAGGTAAAAAAGATTCCAGGATTAGAATAATGGACCTTCAAGAAGTTGTTGAAGCACTGGCCCTCCCAGAAAAAATTCTCTATTTAAGATTCTCCAATGGAAAAGATGGAATGTTTTGTTTCGAAGACTATTTTCCATACGAAGGTATTTTTAAAAAATTAAAGAACAAATCTTTGTTTAATAAAGTTTCTGTAAATCAGTTTGGAAC
>JACMPM010000045.1 GCA_014377485.1 Bacteriovorax sp.
GCTTTCGGGCTCCCTTTTTTTATGCCTAAAAGTGTTTTCATTATTAGAAAGACCTTGGAAAGTTAGCGATGCTACTTCTTTCCACTTGAGTTTTGTGATGTGGCGAGTGCCACTTGTAAAGTGATGGACCTTCAAAAAGAATATGCCAAAGACAACCTAACAAAAACCCTAATAAGCATGTGAGTTCATAATTCATTTTCAAAAAGCTTGTTGTCGCTTTCAGAAAAAAGAAACTGAACGATTTAAATTCTAGAAAAAAAGCGTACCTGTGCCTGTGAAACGTGTGTTCCATAAAAAACTCCTTAAAGTTAATAAGCTGAAATAAAATACAAAAACTAAATTCAATAACTACAGTGATGTCAGTGATTTAATTAGAAAAAGTGAATGTACTAATGTTTGAAAATCTAAAAGGCCGAAGGGTAAATTGAGACCACAAGATCAGTACTAATCATTTTTGTAATTGAAATCATAAATGTACCTCCCTCGTGAGTTTGAGTAATAACTTTTTTCAGAATAATGGGGAATTGGATTTCTGTCAACAGGGTAAGAAAATATATTTTGCTTACGAAAATTTTGATTCGCCTGTAAAAATACTTTCGCCGTTCAACTCTACTTCGTAAGTGATCGGGCAAACTTTAGAAAGCATGTAGCTTACACCACAATATTTTGTCATTGAAGATTCGCACGCTTTGATTGCTGATTCTTTTTTTAATCCACCACTAAGTTTAAACACAACGCTGATTGCAGAAAAATATGATGGTGTTGTTTTTGTCATTACTGCTTTTGCAGAAAGTTCGAGAGTGAGTAGATCTTCTTTGTGTCCTTCGAGGATTGAAGCAACATCCATACCAGCGCATGCACATAATGAATTGAGCATCATCTCTTTTGGATTTGGTCCGCGGTTTAAACTTCCATTTTCAAAAGTTGTATCAAGATTTGTTTCGTGGCCACGAACTATTCCAGTGAAACTTAATTTTGAATTCCATTTAACTTTTGCTTCCATAATTTATTCCTTTAGATAGTACTCATGTGAGAGAGAAAAATTGCGGCAGCATTTGAGGCATTCAAGTGGGCCACTTGAGGGTCAATATTAATACGTAAAATAGTATCGCAGTTGTTGAGAATGTCCTGGTCTACTCCGTGTCCTTCGCTTCCAATGATGAGCACGCATTTTTTCGGGAAAGAGTATGTGGCAATATCAATTGATCCTTCAATGTTGGCAGTAGTGAGTATTGTGTAACCCAGATCTTTAAGTTTTTTTAAATCGCCGCGAAGGTTGATCGCGTGATGTGTTTTCATGGCGAAGATGTTTCCCATAGAAACGCGGATGCATCTTCTTAAATAGGGTGAACAGGATTTTTCATCAGTGATAATTGATTTGATTCCGAAAGCTGCACTAGAGCGGACGATGCTTCCTACGTTTTCCGGAGAGCTAAGTCCGTTAAGTAAGATAATTCTATCGTCGAGTTCGGCAAGTATTGTATCAGCTGGTTTTTCAGCAAGAGTCAGGACTTCAAAATGAATTTTGAATCCTGCAACGGCTTCAAGAACATTTTTTTCTGCCGCGAACACATTGTCGCCCGAAAGTTTGTGGCGTTCAATGAATGCAGGTGTGGCCAGGGTTTTGTGAATCGCTTTCCCGCTTGCCTTAAGCTGCAGGTAAAGTTTTTCTGCTTCAGCGATAATGAGATTATTTGAATGAAGAACGTGATCCCGAATTGAAATGAATTCTGCAATTCGGGAATCGTTAGCGTCTGTAATGTGAATCATGCTTTAAGAACTTTCTTTAAGTATTTACCAGTAATTGATTTCGGATTTTTTGCAACTTCTTCAGGTGTTCCTGTAGCAACGATTTCTCCACCACCTGATCCACCTTCTGGTCCAAGGTCGATTACGTGATCGGCAGTTTTAATTACGTCGAGGTTATGCTCAATTACTAAAAGCGTATTTCCTTGATCAACGAGTTGTTGAAGGGCCACTAAAAGA
>JACMPM010000046.1 GCA_014377485.1 Bacteriovorax sp.
GCTTTCGGGCTCCCTTTTTTTATGCCTAAAAGTGTTTTCATTATTAGAAAGACCTTGGAAAGTTAGCGATGCTACTTCTTTCCACTTGAGTTTTGTGATGTGGCGAGTGCCACTTGTAAAGTGATGGACCTTCAAAAAGAAGATGCCAAAGACAATTTAACAAAAACCCTAATAGGCATGTTAATTCAAAAACCATTTTCAAAAAACTAGTAGATGCTTTTAGAAAATAGAAACTGAACGATTTAAATTCTAGAAAAAAGGCGTACCTGTGCCTGTGAAACGTGTGTTCCATAAAAAACTCCTTAAAGTTAATAACAAAAAATAATAAAACGACGACAAAATTACAGTGATGTTCTCGATTTAATTAGAAAATGAATGTGATAAAAATTGGTGTAACTAAAAGGCGATAACGACAATAGAGACACGAAGATCAGTACACATCATATTGTTAATTGAAATCATAAATGTACCTCCCTTACGTTTTTGAGTAGTAACTTTTTTCAGAGTAAATGTTATTTGAATTTAAGTCAATAGTGTCATGAAAATATATTTTACAAATTAAAATTCGATTCGCCGGTAAAAATACTTTTGCCGTTTAATTCTACTTCATAAGTAATAGGGCAAACTTTGGAAAGCATGTAGCTTACACCACAATATTTTGTCATCGAAGCTTCGCATGCTTTGATTGCGGATTCTTTTTTTAATCCACCACTAAGTTTGAACACAACACTGATTGCAGAAAAATATGATGGAGTGGTTTTTGTCATCACTGCATTTGCAGAAAGTTCGAGAGTCAGTAGATCTTCTTTGTGCCCTTCTAAGATTGAAGCGACATCCATACCGGCGCAAGCACACAATGAATTGAGCATCATCTCTTTCGGATTTGGTCCGCGGTTTAAACTTCCATTCTCGAATGTTGTATCGAGATTGGTTTCGTGTCCGCGGACAATACCAGTAAAACTTAATTTAGAATTCCATTTTACTTTAGCTTCCATAGATTAGTGTATTCCAAAAAAATAACAGGCCATAGAAATTGTATTTGGATAACCAGGAGGATTTTGAGAAATGATTGCACCGTAATAATTACCGTCATCATTTTTTCTAACAACCAGGTCACCAATTTTTACGCCATAATTATTTGAATCGTAAAAAAGTTCTTTAAATTTATCTTTTAGTTCCGGATTACTATATAGGAGTTCAGCAAAAGTATAATAATCCCAGGTATCAGCTTTCTTATCAAAGTTTATAAGATTTAATCCATAGCTTACAGTATCGTTTGGATTTCCTAACGGGCCACTACTAACAGGGCTTGTATATATTGCAAGAGCTGAAGGAAAAGCTCTTTGTGAATTAGGATAAAAACATCTTCCATAAAGAACATTACTTTTAAATACTGTTGTATCAAAATTTCCGTTCATACCGCTGTCGTTGAATTTTTGAGAAATCGAATCGAAGTAATAAGTTTTATCAGAGGCCTGAAGCGCTGTAGCCGATAGGAAAATAGTTAGTGCAATAATTATTTTCATTATAACTCCTTTAAGATGAATAAATAAATTTTAGCAGATGATGTAAAAAGCGGTGATAAATCTTTATCTAAATAACCGACATATGTGATAGGAAAATGGCCGCAGCATTTGAGGCGTTCAAGTGAGCAACTTGAGGGTCAATATTGATTCTTAGAATGGAATCACAAGACTTTAGCAGATCCTGGTCTACTCCATGGCCTTCGCTGCCAATAATGAGAACACATTTTTTAGGGTAGGAGTAAGTAGCAAGATCTATTGATCCTTCGATATTTGCGGTTGTGAGGATTGTGTAACCCAGGTCTTTAAGTTTTTTCAAGTCTCCGCGCAGGTTTATGGCATGATGGGTTTTCATGGCAAAAATATTTCCCATGGAAACGCGGATACATCTTCTTAAATATGGTGAACAGGATTTTTCATCAGTGATAATTGATTTGATTCCAAAAGCAGCACTTGAGCGCACGATGCTTCCGACATTTTCCGGAGAGCTTAGTCCATTTAGTAAAATAATTCTGTCGTCGAGTTCGGCTAGTTTTGTATCTGCGGGTTTTTCCGTTAACGTTAAAACTTCGAAATGAATTTTGAAACCAGCGACGGCTTCAAGGATATTTTTTTCTGCAGCAAAGATATTCTTGCCAGAAAGATTATGGCGTTCGATGAATGCAGGTGTAGCTAGAATTTTGTGGATTGCTTTACCGCTCGCTTTTAACTGCAGGTAAAGTTTTTCAGCTTCAGCGATAATGAGATTATTTGAATGAAGAACATGATCCCGAATTGAAATGAATTCTGCAATTCGGGAATCGTTTGCGTCTGTAATGTGAATCATGCTTTAAGAACTTTCTTTAAGTATTTACCAGTGATTGATTTTTGATTTTTTGCAACTTCTTCAGGTGTTCCTGTCGCAACGATTTCTCCACCACCTGATCCACCTTCTGGTCCAAGGTCGATTACGTGATCGGCAGTTTTAATTACGTCGAGGTTATGCTCAATTACTAAAAGCGTATTTCCTTGATCAACGAGTTGTTGAAGGGCCACTAAAAGA
>JACMPM010000047.1 GCA_014377485.1 Bacteriovorax sp.
CATTATAGATTTTGAGGGCCTTTTTAAATTCTTGTAAATGTTTTACCGTAAGTTATTAGGTGCAATTTCTCTAGTTTAATTTTTTAACTTTAATAAAAGTTTCTAGATACTTTTTATAAACTAACAACTTATTCCAATTTTTATTTTAGGCGCGACGCCTGCCTTCAATTTCACTAACTTTAATTCCATCGTGCATGTTCTTTCTAAATGTCATTGGTTTGACTCCTTTAGCGTTAACTCTTAAGAGAAGTTGTTCACCGGTGAAAACAATATATCTCGAAATCAAATTACGTTTTAAATTTTTTTAAATTATTTTTAGAGAATTTCAGAACCTTTTGAAAATCCGTTAAATGATTTTATTTTTTCTAAATAAACTTTTGTAACTAGTGATTTCATCGTTGGATGTGTGGTGTTGATTTTTCTCAGCACTTTATGGAAAAGTGCCGAGAATTGTTGCTATGTCATGCCGGAAATTCGGCAAGATGCTTTTTTTATTAGGTAGAATTGATACGAGTAGATGTTCCATTTAGCACATAAATTTGATATACAGCTTCTAAAGAATTAATACAGCAATCGGTCATTGTAGAGGATCCATAATGAAACAAGTAAGAGTTCAGTTTGTAAAATACGACATGAGTAAAACGAAGAATCGTAACCGAAAGGATATGCTTGTCGATAACCAGAGCGAAAATGCTGTCATTGCTCAACTCGAGAGAATTCATAAAGGTGAAAAAGTAGTTACAATCCATGAATTAATTTGGGATGAAAAACAGATCAAAGAGACAGTTAGATTGGATTTGAAAGATCAGAGACATACATTTTACGGCAAAGTGAAATTCTTTGATATTGAAAAAGGTTTTGGATTTATATTACCAGATGAAGATATGGAAGATTTATTCTTTCATCTCTCTTCATTCTCTGGAGGAGTGCCTTTTGAAAACGACAGAGTTGAATTTAAAATCGGCGAAGGACCAAAAGGTCCATGTGCGATTCATGTTAAAATTCTCGAAATAGAATAGGGAGGATCATATTATTATAACTAAATGCCTAATTTCACATTTCAATGCAATGAAATGTAAGTCTTAAATTCGATACAATTCAAATTCTTTTATTTAGTATTAAGAATGTTCAAACATCTCTCACTTTTTTTACTGATTAGTTTTTCCAGCACAACTTTTTCTATGGAAATTGCTGAGCAAACTCTCTTACGTTCAAATTTAGAACAAACACAAAAGCACATTCTTCCCCAAATTTTTGAAGGAAGAGTTTCTGGTGATTTGTATTCTTCGGTTTTAAAAAGCACACAAGATGAAGATTTGGCAATGTCGATGAAAGAAGCTTTTAAAGACGACTTTGTTTCTATTAAAGGCCTAAAGGTTCAAGTTAATTATTATTTTGAAACAGACTCAGGCAATCAAATTGCTTATGCCCGCCTGGTTGTTGGAAGTGCATTGGTCGAAAAAGAATTAACTTTTGATGTGACAACCGGTCTTGAAATTTTAATAAACAAGATTCCAGAGTTTGAAGATAGACAATTTTTTTCGCCGGTTAAAGCTGAACGCATATCAAGTCAATTTAATCTTGCGAGAAGACATCCAGTTAAACATAACCGAATTCTTCCTCACAACGGCGTTGATTTTACCGCTAAAAGTAAAACACCGGTTTATCCAGCACTTGAAGGCGTAGTGGTGGCCATGGGAAGAACTCGCGCTAAAGGAAAATTTATTCTGATTGAACACAACAACGGAATGAAATCTACCTATGATCATTTAAGAGTTTTTCAAAAGGGACTTCATATTAGTGACTACGTGGAAGTCGCTGATCAAATCGGCGAAGTCGGTCGCACTGGCTACGCTACAGGCACTCATTTACATTTTGGGCTGCTCAATCAAGATGGGCTTTATGTTAATCCAATTCTCTATCTTAAAGATTATCAAGTAGTACCTGACGACAGCAATGCTACAATCGAAGAATTAGACGAAGCTTCTGCTTTTGAAGCTGAGTAATTCCCACACGACAAATCTAAACAAGTTACGATTAAAAAAAATGTAAAGGTCGGTGTTAATTTGTAAATTTCTAGTAAAAGTACAAATGAGCAAGTGCTTTCAGCATGAGTTTCCAGAGAATTCCTCTATAATTTATAGATCGTCAAAAATTATTAGGTTCAAATTGTTCCTACATTATTAATTAATAGGATGTTATTTAATGAAAATTTTATTTTTACTTTTTTTAACTTTATCAATCTCAATAGAGTCACAGGCTACAGATTTAAGTGTTATTACTTGGAATACATTTCTCGTACCCCATCCATATAATTCCACGAGACAAGAAGAACGTGCTGATCTTATGGCTCAGAAATTGAGAGCTTTGGATCGCGATGTGATTTTTTTTCAGGAAGCATTCATTGATTCAAAACGCGAGCTCATTATAAAAGAACTCGCGCCAACTTACCCCTATGTTGCTGTTCCTAAAAAAGGTACTGAATTAATCCAGCTCGTGGGCTCAGGTATTTTCATCGTTAGTAAATATCCCATGAAGATCTTGGATCAAGTTGTATTTGAAAATTGTTCTGGTTCCGATTGTTTTGCTTCAAAAAGCGCCATTATTGTCGAGCTCACTCTCGCTAACAATGAAAAAATTCAGATGATCGATACCCATCTTCAGGGATGGGACAACCCTAAAGTTAGAACAAAACAACTTATTCAAATTAAAGAAATGATGAAGGCCCACGCCAAATTTGGTATTGCTCAAGTTTTAGTTGGAGATCTAAATATTGATAGCAATATAAAATCTGAATATGCTGATGCTTTGGCAATGATGGATATGACCTCTTCTCCACTAGAGGGAGGACTTGGTTTCTCGAATGGTTTTTCAACAGTAGGTTGTTTTGAAACTCCTGGAGGAATAAATAAAGGCGAGTTGATAGATCATGTGTGGTTAAATCCTAATGGCAGTGAAACAGAAGTCCATTCAAAAAAAGTTGTCCCTATATTAGGACATCTTGGAAAATCAGAATGTCCGCTTTCTGATCATTATGCACTTGAAGCGTTAATTGTAATGAAAAAAGTCTTGAACCAAAAACTTACGAAGTTGAACACCCCAATTGACTCGAGATTTAATAAGTCTAAAATAAACTTATGAATAAAATACTTACGATTCTAATCATTCTAACTACTATTGTTTCTTGCGCCACAAGTTCAAAAAACAAAAACGCTAAAAGTGAAAATCTTGAAGAAATCCTCAATCGAGCAGAGGCAGATTCAACACCAGGCGGCCGAAGAATTCTGGAAACTTCAAGAGCAATGATTGCGAAGCAAGAAATTATCGTAGGAGGATGCTGGGATTATATTAATAGAGTCTACAACCGAGCTGGCTTTGCAGAAGATCAAAGAGTCACCATTTTTAAAAGTAAGCTCAAGGGCCCTTATGTCAATGCCTCTCGCATAGAGCCTGGAGATTGGTTGTATTATGTTAATCACTCCTATAGTGATACTGAACATAGTGCAATTTTTGTGGCCTGGACCAACGAAGAGAAAAATATTGCTTTGATGGTCAGTTACCTTGGAGAAAATAGGAAAAAGCCCGCAGAATACAAAACATATACTATCAGTAATATTTATAACGTCATTCGGGCGCGTGAATAATTATTCTTCTTGAAGAATAACGATTATTTTCCCTTCTACATCACGATCATCGAACGATTTGCAAATCAAAAGGTAAATTGACCGATTCTGGCTAAAAGTAAATTCGTAAAGGAGATTTTATGAAAAAATATTTAAGTTTATTTATCTTATCAACTTCTCTCATCGTAGCAGGAGAGCTTGATCCAGATAAAGATAAGGGAGTTGATGAAAAATTTAAAAGCGGTAGCGCTCTGTCGGTATTCCTATAAACCTTTAATTTAAGGCCATAGTTTAAAAAACTTTGGCCTTTGTAATTCAATGCAATTCTATTTTGTGTTTTTAGCTCCACCAGTTTTTTTGTTGACTGTTGACCATGCAATTTTTTCGGCTCTTTTGGTTAAAGTACCTCTGGATTTTTCTGAATCTTCAATATGTGAAGCCATTCTTTTTTGTTTTGATGAATAATTTTTTTTACTTCCTTGTGGCATAACTACCTCCTAGTATTCCCAGTTATTATAAAATTGATTATAGGTTTTAGGCTGGTTTTTATAAGTTTCATTGTCTGGCTTTCTGTTTGAATTACTCTGTGTTGATGAACAGGACATAAAAAACAGCATCATGAATATTGAAATTAGGTATTTTGCTCTCATATCATGCCTCACATTTTTTGGACTTGATAACAGATCATAATGAAATTATATTCTTGAACCAAAAACTGGTCAAACATAGATTCCACACTAGTTTTATTTGGTACGAATTTTTCTTTTATTATTTAAATAGAAAAAAAATATCAAGGATAAAACTATGGAAACAACAATTAAAAACGATACATCCACACAGCAAATTTTAGTTTAGATAAATTTACTTTAGTTAAAATTACGCGATTATTCGATGCACCTGTAGAACAGATTAGGGAAGCATGGTCGGACGAAGGCATGACAGGAAATTGGCTCGATGATCTACTGATCACAATTGAGCTTAGCGCTACTCATTCAGGGGAGACTAAAATGGTTATTGAGCACGAGGGGATTCCAAAAGAAATGCATGATGATTGTATTCAAGGTTGGAATTGCTCAATTAATAAACTTCAAAAACTAGTTGAGTGACTGCGAGTGATAAGTAATCTGTATTAAGTAATCTTGATATTAAAAAGTCTAAATCTATTTTATTCCGATAAGAATATCCATCATGGCATTTTTTCAAGGCATTTTTCCATCACTATATTTTAATGAAGAAAGGGCATATTATGGAATTTCCAAGAGACCATATTTCGGTATTAGAATGGGTGCAACAGCAGAGGGGCCATGAATATATTAATTGTAGATGACGAGCCAATGATAGTGGAGATGTATAAAGATTTTCTGGAAGAACAAATGTCGGAAAATAAAGTTACTGTTGCTAAAGATGGAGTTGAAGCTTTTATGAAATGTTCGTTTGAGAAGTTTGATGTTATTTTGCTTGATTATAAAATGCCGAGAATGAATGGGATTGATTTGTTGACTGCTCTTAGGAGTGGGGGGCTAAATGAGAAGACTTCGGTGATTATGTCATCGGGGGCATTGCCGGATATTGAGACTTCTCCGAAGGACTTGGTTAATACTTATTTCTTGCAGAAGCCGATGAATTTTAGGAAGCTGGAGAATTTATTGGAGGAGATAATGTAGGGGTTGTGACGATAACAAAGTTTGTGACAAATATGGCATTGGAAGAAAAAATTAATTGTTAGTGACTTTCATTTTATTTTCATATCAAGCCTCTGCTGAAGACTCTCTGGTAATTCCATATCCGTGTAAAATGTGCTCATGTGGGCAAAACTGCCTCGGAGTCAATTATAGAATTTTTGAATTATGTAGATCGATTAAGAAATCTGCTAATGGATAAATAGTTATATTATTCATTTTTTAATTTTTTATCACCCACTTTTGGGAACCTATACGTGCAATAGTTTTTTCAAATTAGTTTAACTTTATCTTTCATGTAAATCTTCTTTAATGGCCAGGTATGTAGACCGGCCCTTATTGGAGATCGTTATGATTATAAAAGCTATGACGTTTGCAATACTTTTGATCATTTCTGGCTGTGTTGATGCAAAACTTAGTTCAGAGGGGCTGATCTCGACTACGACAGTGACTGAAGTTTCCTGTTCAGGTGTTGTCGCAAATGAAACAATCAATATTCAAGCATACACATTTTCTTCAGGGTCTGTAGCGATCTTCGATGAGCAAGTAGTTAAATGGAAAAACTTGGACCCAGTTACACATTCAGTGACTTCTGGTTTGCTCTCTTTGCCTGATGGAAAATTCAATATAACTCTTCAACCAAATACCGAAAGATGCCTGAGATTTATTAACTCAGGAGCTTTTACATATTTTTGTAAATTTCATTCCAACATGACAGCGGAAGTGATCGTGCAATAAGCGGCAGCTAAAATGTTCCAGAAGACTTCGGGAGACTTTCTACTTGGCGAACAAAAAAATAATTTACACCATCGGGCACTCAACCCATACCACAAGAGAATTCATTCAAATTTTGAAGTCGTTCAATATTCAGTTATTGGTAGATATCAGGCATTATCCAGGTTCGAAATATTGTCCACAATTTGGTAAAGCGAGACTGAGAAGAAACTTATTAAGAAACAAAATTAATTATCTTCACCAAGTTGAACTTGGAGGAAGAAGGCACGTAGAAAAAGGATCGTTGCTTAATATTGGTTGGAGAAGCCTGCAATTTAGAGGTTACGCTGATTATATGCAGACAAAAGAATTTAAAGCGGCGCTAAAAGAATTGATTAAGTCATGTAAGGAGCAGACTGTTGCGATTATGTGCGCGGAAGCTGTACCTTGGCGATGTCACCGCTCTATGGTGGGGGATGCTTTGATCGTTAATGGATTTACAGTTTTAGATATTTTTGCAAAAGAAAAAGCAAGGCCGCATGCTTTAACGACGTTTGCGAAAGTGAGTGGAAAAAAAATTACTTATCCGTTATAGGCTCAAGACATTGGACGTCAGAGGTGGTCCACAGTAATGGAAAGTCCCATTAGTAAACGACATTAAAACCAAAATGCTAGATCCAGGATGTTTTTGTGAAACGAAAAATCCCACTAGACTCCAGAAGCCTTTTTATTATTTTAATTTCTCAAGCTTCGCTACTACATCATCAGGAATTGGCGAGGATTTTTGAAGAGCATAATCAAAGTGAACCAAAAAAGATTTGGCCTTACAAATAATTTGATTTTCCTGAATCGCATCTTGCAATAAAACAAAAGATGAATTGCCAGTTTTTTCTACACTTATTTTTATTAAAACTTATTTTTGATACTGGCGGTGGGGCAGGTAATGGGCAATAATTAGATTTCAATTTTTAGGATCGAAACCAGGATTAAATATTTCAAAAATCGGACGACGAGCTTCTTCAAACCATTTCGAGTAGC
>JACMPM010000048.1 GCA_014377485.1 Bacteriovorax sp.
CGCATGATGCCTGCTCACTGGGGAAATAAAAAATTAAATATTGTTAATAAATCATCTTGTACAGGGACTCAGTTCCTACAAGCATGTGGTCTGGCTGAAGCTGGACTTTGGTATAAAAAATTACAAGAAGAATTTAAAGTAGATACAAAAGGACTTTACCACGACGACGAGATTATTTACGTCTCAACTGGTGATGGAACCATGGCCCAAGGTGAATTTTGGGAAGGATTAACTACCGCTTGTGTAAATAGTTTACCTGTTCTTTTTATGGTTGAAGATAATGGTTTTGCTATTTCAACACCCACAGATGTTCAGTATCCAGGTGGTTCAATTTCAAAAACATTGGCTAATTTTCCCGGGATTAAAATTTTTAATTGCGATGGATGTTGTCCGGTTGAATCTTTTGCTACGATGACAGAAGCGACAAATTTTATCAGAAAAAATCGCAAGCCAGCTCTTGTGCACGCAACTGTTACTCGTCCGTATTCTCATTCACTCTCAGACGACCATGGAATGTATAGAACAAAGGCTGAACTTGCTGAAGAAGGGGAGCGCGATGTTTTTCACGCTTTTCCTAAATTTCTGATCGAAGCAAAAATAATTACAGAAAAAGAAAGAGAAGAACTGCTTAAGAAAATTACTACGGATGTAAAAGCAGCAATGGATAAAGCCGTCTCTACTGAATGGCCGGCACTCTCAACTGTTTCTGATCATATGTACTCGCACGATGTTGACATGACTGGATCACAGTTTGATAAAACTCCAAATTTCACAGGGAAAGATGATGTGCCAATGGCCGCATCTATCAATAAAGTATTGCGTTCTGAATTTGCAAAAAATCCTATGCTTAGATTGTTTGGTGAGGACGTTGCAGACTTTTTTGAAAAAGAGCGTTTAAACAATCCTGAACTAAAAGGTAAAGGCGGAGTTTTTAAATTAACTGCAAACGTTCAACGTGAATCTAGAGACGGACAAGTTTTCAATTCACCACTTGCTGAAGCCAATATCATTGGACGAGCGATCGGTATGGCCATTCGAGGAATTAAGCCAGTAGTTGAAATTCAATTTTTCGATTATATCTGGACTGCTTATATGCAACTTAAAAACGAAATGGCGACACTTCGTTACCGCTCAGGCGGGGATTTTAAATGCCCAATGGTTGTTCGGGTTCCAATTGGCGGTTACCTTAAAGGTGGAGCGATTTATCACTCACAATCAGGTGAATCTCTCTTTACTCATATTCCAGGTATAAGAGTAGCATTTCCATCAAACTCTGCAGATGCAGCAGGTTTATTAAGAACAGCTATACACGGTGATGATCCTGTTATGTTCCTTGAGCATAAACATTTATATTACCAAGGTTATAACCGCGCAGCAGATGTGGGCGATGAATACATGATACCATTTGGTAAAGCTAAAGTTGTCCGCGAAGGTGCTGATGCGACTATTGTTGCCTGGGGTGCACTTGTTCAAAAATCAATTGAAGCCGCTAAAAAATGCGAAGCAGCCACTGGAAAAACAGTAGAAGTTATCGATCTAAGAACGCTCGCTCCATACGATTTTGAAGCCATAAGAAAATCAATTTCCAAAACTTCAAAATTGATGATCGCTCATGAAGAACACAAGACTTCGGGGTTTGCTGGAGAGATTGCAGCGAGAGTGAATGAAGAGTGTTTTGAACTTTTAGATGCACCAATATTGAGAGTTGGAGCAATGGATGTTCACTGTGCCTATAACCCGGCATTAGAGGATTTAATCTTGCCTCAAGTAAGTAATGTAGAAGAAGTTTTAACCAAGCTCTTAAATTATTAATTGGGAGGAACATGAAAATTTTATTTTGCATTCTTTTTACATTCTTAGCTGTTTCAGCAAGGGCAGAACAAAGTGAATTGCCTGAACCAAATGAAATTTTCTCTTCTTACTTTGCTAGAATAACCCGGGGAGGAAAATTTCCCGGAATCTATTTAAATGCCCCTCAATCAGTGCAGGAATCTTTTTTTAAGAGAATTAAAAAAGGTTCATGGGTTGGTCTTGTCGATAAAGAGAGAAAAAAATTAGAAGACCAAGGTGTTAATCTTTGGCAAGACTGGTATCAAAGATCTAATCCGGGAACTCTTTTATTAGCGACTAAAGAAAATATTTCACTTGCTGAAGAATCATACAAAAAAATGATTTCTTCCAGTGCAGTTAAATGTCCTGGCCAGTGTCCGGCTTTTCAAGAATTACTAAACGTAGATTGGAATAAATTAGAGAGTTGGAAAAGAGAACTCTGGATTAAAAATATTGTCCTTTATGCTCCTGTGTTTAATGGGCATACTTTGCTTTGGTATCTTTCATCTCAATACGAATTAAAAGAAGAAATAGTTTTTCAAAATGTTGATGTTAAGATTTTAGACCACAAAAAATTTACAACTTCCGTTCACGAAATGGGCTACGGTGGAGAAGTTTATTTCAGAGGAATTACTGGGCCTGACCCAAAAAATTCTACTCGCCACTGGATTCTTTTAGATGATGAATTTTTAAAAACTCAATCCCCATTTGAAAATACTCTCTATCAAATGATGGAAGTTCCGGGTATTTTGATTCACGAATTAAGTCACGTTTGCCAAGATTTAGAAGGATCTAGTTACGGCTACAGTATTGAAGTCACTTCAGCAGAAGATGCATTGATCATTGAAGGAATGGCAGAAACCTATGCTGAAGAGGCTATCTATCAAGCTGGTAATTCAATGAATTCGATTAATCCTTGGAACTTGTTTATTAGAGAGCAAGGATTAGAGCTTGTTTATAGAGAAGGAAATGAGAGTTCAGGAAATCTTTTTCCTTATACTATTGGCCTTCCCTTTGTAGTCAGCTTGTTTGATATGAAAAATGATCTGAGCAATCAATTATTTAGAAAAAAAATGTTATCTTTTTTAGATGCGACTCCGCTTAAAGAAGGAAAAACCAAAATAACTCTATCTAAGTGGTTAAGCGAATTATACAAATAATCTATTTCAGATAAAAAAAGTGACGAAGCTCCATATCTTCAGGGATATTTTCTCCATGGTCACCTAGTCCGTCTGAAGAGATATGCCCGCCATGGTCTGGAGTGAAGGCGACACAGAAGTCATTTTTCCAGGCTTTCAGAGCTTCTCTCGTCAGTAATTTCCAACTCTCTACAATGTGATGAAGAGCATTTACAGCTAGCTCTGAAAAAAGGCCTGAGTCGTGAAGTAGGTCGTCGTATTCTTGATGATAAACAATGATCACATCATGCTCATTTTTAGTTAAAAGTTCGAGTGCTTTTGCCGAAACTAATGGATCGTAGTCCATAGAGAAATAATCGAGAGATCGTCCACGAAAAATAAGGTCAATGCTGGAATTTTTAACAGCAACGATGGCCACTTTTTTTCCAGCTCTGATTAAGGAATCAAAAAGTGTATCGCATTTTAAAACTGGTTTTTCATATTCTTTAATCCCATGCTCATCCGGAGTTCCTCCGGTAAAGAGAGAAGCGAAGCAAACGGGAGTCTTTGGAGGAAAAATAGAAAGCAACTCGACTTCGTGAGTACTCGATTCATTTAAAGCGTTATGCAGTTCAGGAATTTTTTTAAGAGCGTGAAACCCAAAAGCATCCGGACAAAAAATAAGAGCCTTTTTAATTTTCCCTTTGAAGTTTTTTAAATCTAGGTATGGATTTGCTATAGCGTATTCTGGAAGAGGGATGTCCATGGCCTCGCATAGGGTAGGGGTAAATGATCGCAAAGTATGAATCATAAAATTCTCAAAAGTTCTAAAATGTTTTGGATTTCATAAGTGGGAGAAATTGTCGTCACATTAGAAGTTTTATCGGGATTAAACCAACAAGAATCTATTTCAATATTCTTCGCTCCTAAAATATCGGTTTCTAATTTATCACCAATCATTAAAGTTCTTGAAGACAAGTGAGATCGATTTAAAATCTCAAAGGTATAATCGAAAATTCGACGATCAGGTTTACTGAAACCGCATTCTTCTGAAATAACCATCAATTCGATATAGGGTTTTAACCCTGAATTTAAAAGTCTTTTGTGTTGAACGACGCCGATTCCATTCGTAACGATGACTAAAGGTATTTTGCCATGAAGAGTTTTTAATAATTCAACTGCACCTTCAATTAAAAAAACTTGAGATGGTAATGTATCGAGATAATCGTCACATAATTGATTGGGATCTGCTTCCAGGTTATTTACTTCAAGGAATTTTCTGAAGCGTTCAACTTTTAAAAAATCTTTTGAAACCAACCCTTCGGCATGTTGGCTCCATAACAGATCATTTATAACTTTATAACTCTCATGGAATGCTTTCACGTCGCCAACAATTCCATTTTTTGCCAGAATGATTTGGAAAGAAACATCTTCAGATCTCTTAAAATCCAAGAGCGTATCATCGGCATCAAACAATAATAAATCGTATTTCATAGTCCAAAAGGTGCCACTATACTTTTGCTTTCGCAAGTGTTAAAAAACGTTCAATAATCTTTTTCTCGGAGGTACTTATGAAATTATTTAATCACATTTGTTGTAAGACCTTTTTACTTCACTAAGACCTTTCAACTTATCCAATTCAATATTATTTTAGTTTTTGCTCTGTGAAGAGGGCATCCGTTTATTTATTACCAAAGGAAACTATTTGAATTTAATTCAAACCGAGCGTTTGATTCTAGAACCGTTGCGTCTGGATCACGCTGAATTTTTTTATGAACTTTATCAAGATACTAAAATTTACAAATACATAGACAGCGGAGTGCCTCAGTCGTTGGAATGGCTGCGGGAGCAATTTGCCATTTTAGAAACTCGCAGACTCGACAAAATCAAAGCAGACTTATGGGATTGGGCTGTTTATTCGCCGGAAGAAAATTCTTATATCGGCAGGGCGGAGTATACTCTTTATGATGATGGACGCTGTAATGTTGCTTATGTTTTCTTCTCAAGCTTCTGGCGAAAGGGATATGCCTATGAGGCTATGAGAGCTTCTCTGGATTACATTCAGAAAGAAAGACTGGGAGTTAAATATATAATTGAATGCGACACTTTTAACCAGGCGTCTATGGCTATGGCCAGAAAGTTGGACTTTACCTATGTAAAAACTATTAAAAATGCATGCATACTTCATGGAAGAGAAAGTGATGAACATTGCTTTGAGTTTAAAAGTTAATTGAAAATTATGGCCCTCAATGGAGGGCCATTTTATAGTTTAAAACTTTGACATGGATTTGGTTGGGTCGGCGACTGAGTTTTCTGTGAATTTTTATAAAGCGCAGAATAGAGTTTGCGCTCTTCAGTAGCAATGGCACTGTTGGTAAAATAGTTGGATTCAATCAACTTTTTTACTTCTACTTCCTTTGCCGGAATAGTTGCAAGATCGGGCTCGGTTCTCAACAATTCTTCTTTTTTCGTCTGAGCCTTTGTGTAAAGAGACTTCATCGCTTCAAGTGTAGTGCGATTTGAATTATTAGTTTCAGCATTGATACGTTCCTGCATTGTTAAAATTAGTTTATTGAAGTCGGATGTGATTAAATCTTTCCAAGAGTAATTTTGTTTCCAGGCAGTTGCAAAATTTCCAACTGATGCACTCACGTCGAAAGTTTCTTCTTTTTTTAGTCGCTCGCTTCCAATTTCTCTCATTTTTGTAGTTACCAGATCAAGCGAGTTTTTATATTTTCCTAACAATTCTTTTAAATTTGTAAGATCGATATCTTTCGTTTTTGTAGTCCACCAAAGTACTTTTTTTGAAACCGAATTAATTACTTCAATTGAATTGATGGTAGCAATTAAAGAATTAAAATTACCATCGGCCATACACTGTTGATAAGCGCTGTTGTTTTCCTGAATATAGGGCATTAATTTGTCGTTTGTATCATCAAAATGATAAAGATAGGGAGTGATCTTGTCATAGATTAGAGAGTTCACTGCCTGGCCTGATTGAGTAGAGATCATTGGCAGTCCGGGAGTGTTATCCATTGCACGGGCTTCCAAGAATATATCTTCCAGGCTTTTGCCTTTTTTCATAGCTGCGGAAAAATTCTGACTAAAAGTTCCATAACCATAATGATTAGGTCCGGTTCCACTAATAACACACGTATTATCGTCAGCTAAAGCCAGTGAATTTCCCGAATGGCAACTGGCATCGATGATGGCCATTTTTACGCCCTTATCTTTTGCTAATTTTTTAAGAACTTCAAGTTGATCAAGATCAACAAGACTGGCTCCTTGGAGAGTATTTAAATTTGTTGCTGCTCCAGCTGAAGTTGCAATCCTATGTGATTTGAAATTTTTTTCTTTTTCAGCGCCATGGCTATCGACATAAATCATTAACTGATCACCGGCCACCATTTCATTATTTTCCAATTTTAATTTATAACTTTGAATCAAACGTTGATAATCAGAAGCAAGAAAATCAGATTTACTGGCTGCCGTTGGAAAAGAATCATTAATAAGAGCTACTGTTTTTGAATGGCCTCCATTCATAGCTACGTCAACTTTTACGCCAGGGGTTCGTTTGACATAATCACCAATGTTTTTGATGGCACCATCGAAAATTGTATCTTCTTTTGCTTCTTCTCCTCCAGCGCCGATGACCATTAAAAAGTCAGAGCTCCATGAATGAGTCGAAAACAATAAACAAAGTAAACCTGCCAAAAATCTTTTTTTAATTATCATTTGCATTTAGCCTTTGAGATTAATTTTATTCCGGTATCCATTGGGTTAATCGGATTGGGAACTCGGGATTTAATTTCTTTTATAGTTCCTTCGACTTTTGAACCTTGGGATTTTTTGGTAAAAATCAAAGATGCTTCCAAGGCCATATCGACATAGGGAGCAAGAAGAGCTTCGTTTTGCAATGGAACATTGATAGTCACTTCAGACTTACTTTTTTCATTCACTACAATCACAAGTCCGTTTTTAGCCGAACGTGCGACTCCGCTTACCTTATAGGTTCCGCAATCAGAGATGCCTGTCCAATCTTGAGAGAATACGGATGGAGAGTTTAGGAGAATGAGGGTGATTGAAATGATAAAACGCATGAAATCTCCAATGGTAAAAAACATTTACCATTTTCTCATCTAAACTAATTATTTTCAATTGATTGGAAACCGGCAGAGATATCCCTGATTCAAGTGGTCTATAATAGAGTGTTTTTGATTTTTGAAGGCAAAATCTAACTGACTGTTTTTTGAGGCGAAGCCCTCCATAGCGGAGGGGCTTCGATTTGTTTTAATTAAAGAGAGTTAAGTCCTGTGATTAAACTGATCAAAGAATAAGCATTAGAGTCTTCAACAGTTGAAGTATGACAAGAATTTCTTGTAGTAATTGTGATCTCTTTTCCACCTTTATTAACAGAAACTGAAGATGATGGAGCATCCATACATCTTGGTGCTTTTGGATTTGGATCTACTAATTTTGCGTTATCAGCAATTCCTTCAATTTGATCTTTTAGAGATTGAACTGCATTTGCCGATAATTGACCAAGAACTTCTCTTGTTACTGCTGCTCTTACTTGTTTTACTCTAGTGATTTTTCCGTTTTCACTTACTGAAACTTGGTTAGAAGAAGGAATAGGTGAGAATCTTGAACTTCCTTTATAAGTTAAAAGATCAGCAGCACCAGCAGTCAAACTAAGGGCGATAACAGATAAAATAACTAAAATTTTCATAAGGACTCCGTATTGATTAAAAATAATAAGTGTTGCTGCCACTCATATAAAAACTTATTTAAAATGAAAATTACTGCTGTAAAAATTACCCGTAAATAAAGACTTACCGACTAAAGACATGCTAAAGATTCTCTATGAATGAAATAAATATCGATACGCCACTGGCCATTAAAGTAAGAAAACAAATTACACGCGCTCTGAGCGAGTACCACATGATTGCACCAAACGATAAGATTATGGTGGGCGTATCAGGTGGAAAGGATTCCACGATCCTCACAATACTTCTCAAAGAGATTCAAAAAAAAGCACCAATGAATTTTGATTTTGAAGCAGTTATGCTTGATCAAAAACAACCAGGGTTTGATGCCAGGGCTTTTAAAGCATTTATGGCCGATCAACAAATTAAACTGACTGTTTTGGAAGAAGATACGTATTCCATTGTTAAAGAAAAAACGGCAGTAGGTGCTACCTATTGTTCTCTTTGCTCTCGTTTAAGAAGAGGCATTCTTTATAATTATGCTCACCAAAATAATTTTACCAAGATTGCTCTCGGACATCACCGGGATGATATGATTCAGACTTTCATGCTAAATATTTTTTATTCTGGCAAGCTCGGGAGTATGCCTCCTAAACTATATTCAAATGACCACCGCAATATTGTCATAAGACCACTGGCATTCGTTGCTGAAGCTGACATCATTGAACTGGCTGCACTCTGGGGATTCCCTATAATCCCTTGTAATTTATGTGGATCTCAAGAGGGATTGAAAAGAGTAAAGATGAAAACTATTTTGGATCAGTTAGAAAAAGAAATACCGGACATCAGAAGATCAATGGCAAATGCCCTTGGAAATATTGAACTGTCGCATATGCTAGACAAAAATCTTTTTGATTTTAATTCCGAACTTCGTCCAACGAAAACTGTTGGGATTTCAGAGAGCCCCGCTTAAAAACTTTCATCAAGTCAATATTAAGGCGGTCTAGAAATGTGCCGATAAAGGTGTATGTCACAAATACTCCTCATTGAAGCCGACGACACTCTTAGAAAAATTATTAAACTTAATTTAATGAAAAGTATTGGTTGCGATGTAATTGAAAAACAAACGGCTAAAGATGCAATCTCACTTCTTCAAATTCTTCCGGATATCGACTTAGTTATTAGTCGAGAAATAATCGGGACAGAGAATACCGGATTAACTATTGCCAATTATCTTGAGAAGGAAGCAAGTGCAATTCCTCTTTTAATAATAGGAAATAAAATTTCAACTTATAATCATGTCATTGCAGTTGAAGCAAATCAGTCTTGGAAAAATATTACCAATGTAGCCTGCAAGGTCTTAGGTGTAGTAATTGATCCTGATGTAAATCGAATTGTTGCTGACTATGTTCCAGTTGGGATTCATTATTTTCTTAATATCACATCAACTTCCAGTATTGGTTGTGACGTTTATATTAGAGTTAAGAAAAATGAAAAAGAATTTCAATTTGTAAAACGACTTCACTCTAAAGATATGTTCAGCAGGGCGGATATTTTAAAATATAAAGAGAGTGGTTTAAAAGAATTTTATATTTCAAAAGAGCATTTTACAAAATTTGTAAATTTTGTAACGGCTGAACTTGTTGCTCAACTTGGTAGGGCAAAACTTGAAGGAGTTGATAGAGCTCTTTTATCTTCTGAAGCCTATGAAGTGACCCTTGATCGTATTCATTCATTAGGAATTGATGATCTCACTATTGAGTTAGTTAAAGAAAGTATTTATTCAATGGAGAGTTCACTCCAGGAAAAAAATAATTTAGCTATTTTTCTTAAGACTCTGAAGGCCAACCCACTTTCATGTGCGTATGCTCATTCGTACCTATGCTGCTTGATCTTGCATAAAGTTGTAGCGCACTTTGATTGGGAATCGGTTCAAGTTAAAGAAAAGTTGACTTATGCAGCCTATTTTCATGACATTTCGTTAAAAGATATTTCATTTATGGAAATCAATGCGATTAAAGAACTTGAGAATAGTAAACTGAGCGAAGAAGACAAAAAAATTGTCAATAATCACGCTCTCCTATCCTCGGCCATCGTCGAACGATTTCCAAATATTCCAGCGGGTGTGATTACTATCATCAAAGAACATCACGGTTCAAAAAGTGGAATAGGATTTCCTGAAATTTTAAGCATCTCTATAACTCCAATCAGTATGATGTTTATTGTCGTCGAACATTTTGTGGACGAATTCTTAAAAATTAAAGGAACGCCTTCGAGTGATGATTTAAAAAAGATTTTTTTAATGTTAGGAAAACGCTATAATAAAGTCACTTATCAACAGACCTTTGTTGCGCTCCAGAATATGACCCAGCATAAAAAAAAGCAGGTGAGTTAGCCACATTCCCATGCAGTATTAGAACAAGCACCAGATATCTTTTTTTCTTTTTCAAAAGAATTATCCAAACAGCTAAAAATAAAAATAAAGTCGAACTCATAAAACTTCCATGGATAAGTTTTGCTCCCCAATGAACAATTAAAACAAAGAGTCGAACTGTTCCTTCAATCCAGTTGTAGCTGATCAATTTAAAAGTGAAAAAATATAAAAAGACAAAAGGAAGAAAAAAAACAAAGAGAGAAATGATTGGCAAATCGAGGATAATCGAAAAAAGAGAAACTTCATTGCCATTAAAAAAAGCAATTAATAGATGAGTAGAAAATAATCCCAGGATTAATATAATTTTAGGTTTATCACTCAGTGAAATAAATGTGCCCACATAAAGAAAACTCAAAATAAAGCTTAAAGGCGATTCCTTAAAATGCCCTAACATAAATGAAATACCAAAAGTGATTAAGAATAAAATCTCAATTGGAAATTTCCGTTTAAAAATACTTTGAGACATTTTTAACAAACGCAGAAAAATTATTCTCTTAATGGCTAAATAGGGAAGAAATAAGGCCCATATTAACAGTCCCCACTGCGCCATTTTAAACAACTTATTTCGTTTATATTTTTTAATAAGGAAAAAGAGCAGGGTCAAAAGAGCAGCAAGGTGTAGGCCTGATGGAGAGAATAAAAAATTGAGTTCTAGGTCTGTAAAATCTTGCTTGGCTTTGGGAGAAATTCCAAATTTTTCACCAGTCATCATCGCCCAGGCGATATTAGCATTTTGAGGATGTTTAAAGCTAACTTTAAAAGCTTCCTGTTGGGCCTTTATAAAGACTGGAATCGTTTTTTTAATCGGTTTGTTACCCTGATCAAAGGGTTTGCTAAAAAAGAGCAAAAAGCCGCTCATTAGAGTGATAAATGCGAAAAATCTCATAGCTAACTTATTGAAAAGCACGCTTAGGCTTAAAACACTTAACTCTTTGAGACTTTGGAGTTAAAAAGAGGGCACTTGTTATTTTTAGCGACCTATAGTCAAAATAAGAATCAATTAGAGGCCAACGATGGGACTTTTGGAAAAAGGATTAGAAGCGGATCTAGCTCGCTTTTTTGAAGAAGACGATCTTCAAGGCAACGCTTACTATTTGCGTGAACTGCCAGAGACCGCAGTTGAATGCCAACTTAAAATTAAAAGTGATTTAATTTTATGTGGTCTTCCTTATTTTGTTGCAGCTTTTAATTATCTTGGAGGGAACCTCAAATACGAAGCATTTAAAAAATATGAAGGAAAAAAGTTAGCTAAAGGTGAAATTATTCCTTTCTCTCTTCCTTTTTCAATTGCCTTAACTGGAGAGCGGATTGCTCTTAATCTTCTTCAACGAGGAAGTGCAGTAGCTACCTTCACTGGAAAGTTTACTGACAAAGCTCTACCACATAATGTTAAAATTCTAGATACAAGAAAAACGACTCCAGGTCTTCGGTCTTTAGAGAAATATGCAGTGAGAGTAGGTGGTGGTTTTAATCACCGTTTTTCTCAAGCAGATGTCTGGATGATCAAAGATAATCATAAAACATTTTTTGGTGGGTTAAAGCCAGCTTGGGATTTTTTCCAAAAGATGCATACTCATTATCAAGGAATTGTTGTTGAGATCCACTCTATCGATGAATTCAAACTTGCAATTGAGCTCGGGGTAAAACATGTGATGCTCGATAATTTTTCTCTAGAAGGAATTAAAAAAGCTATCGATTTTAAAAAAGACGGGATGACTATTGAGATTTCCGGTGGTGTGAATTTAGAGAACTGTGAACAATATTTTATCAAGGGCGTCGATGCTATAAGTATTGGAGCTCTAACTCACAGCGCTCCTCATATTGATCTATCAATGAAAATAAAAAATTTGTATACAGATGTCGGTAAGGATTCTTATGAATTTTGAGTATGATGTTCTGATTATTGGAACTGGAATCGCAGGTCTGTCATCGGCAGCTCGACTAGCAGAGAGCGGATTAAAGGTTGCGATCGTCACTCGCGAGAAAGATCCGACTCATACCAATACGGTTTGGGCCCAGGGAGGAATTATTTATTCCAAAGGCTCTGAAGAGGCTTTAATTGAAGATATTTTAAAAGCGAGTTCTGGAACTTCTTCAATAGAAGCAGCAAGGCTGGTAGCCTATGAATCGTCGGCTATTTTAGAAGATCTTTTAATCAACAAGGCTCATACTGGTTTTGAAAAAAGTGATGAAGGTGAATTAAAATTTACGAAAGAAGCCGCACACTCGGTTGCCCGTATCTTGTATAAAGGTGACTTTACCGGAAAAGAAATTCAAATCACTCTGCTTAATTACTTAAAAAATAATTTTCCCAATGTAGTTTTTTTTACTTCACATACGGCGATTGATTTACTGACTGCCTTACATCATGGTGTTAAAATTCAGCAACGCTATGAGAAAAATAAAGTTCTTGGTGCCTACCTCTTTAATCAGGAAACAAAAGCAGTTATTAAATTATTGGCGAAGTTTACTATTCTTGCCACGGGGGGAATTGGAGCACTTTATCTTCACCATTCGAACTCAGAAGGTGCAAGAGGAGATGGCCATGCTATGGCCCGCAGAGCTGGAGCCGTACTAACTGATATGGAATTTATTCAATTTCATCCAACTACTTTTTACGGCGGAGCTACTCATCGTAGATTTCTTATTAGTGAAGCAGTTCGTGGAGAAGGAGGAATTTTAGTTAACTCTGAAGGCGAGCGCTTTATGAAAAAATATCATCCTGATTTAGAGCTTGCTCCGCGTGATGTTGTTGCCCGTGCGATTGCAGAAGAAATTATTGATACAAAAAGTGATTGCGTGTATCTAGATATCACTCACAAAGATCCTGAATGGATTAAAAATCGCTTTCCTACTATTTATAAGCATTGCCTGGATAACGATATTGATATGACCAGGGAGCGCATTCCAGTTGTTCCTGCTGCCCATTACACTTGCGGGGGAGTCAAGACTGATCTGGTGGGATTAACCACGCTTCAAAACCTTTATGCTGTTGGTGAAGTGGCTTGTACAGGTCTGCATGGTGCCAACAGACTAGCTTCAACTTCATTGTTGGAAGGAATGACTTTTGGATATTTTGCAGCCAACGATATTATAAAAAATGTAGATAACGAAAAAATATATTCTGTAAATTTGATCAAAGATTGGATCGATGGAACTGAGGCGGTTGATACAGCTCTGATTCACCAGGACTGGCAGACTCTAAAACAGACAATGTGGAATTATGTGGGACTTACTCGTTCACGTCATCGTCTGGCTCGTGCAGAAGCAATGTTTAGTGAATTAACGGACGAGATTAATCGATTTTACAAAGACGCTTCGCTAGTCGATGGTTTGATTGGATTAAGAAATGCCGTTGAAGTTGGACAGATTGTTTTATTGGCTTCGAGAAGAAATACTCAATCGATAGGATGCTTCTATCGCAAGAGTTAAAGCTGTCTAGGTTTAATTAATTTTTTTTCTAAACATCAATAAAAGACCGTCACTCAATTTAATAAAAGATATCCAGGGCGAGAGACTCGCCCTGGACAGTGGTAGATTAAGGCTTCGTTGCGATCTTCATACCTGAAGACTTGCAAAGATATAGGTTTTCCCCTCGACGCTTTTAGATGTCGATCAGTGAGAGTTCCTTGAGGGGTAGTGTGTGCGCTCTTGTTAATTAAATTAAGCCGATAAAGTTAAAAACTCATTGAGACTCAAAGTTTGGGTTTGAGTGAAAGTTCCCGTTGATTCAAATGAATAATTGTTCTTAACATCTGATTGCTCAATCTCTGAGTCTTTTAGGGCAGTTAATCCCCACATGCAATTTTCCCACGATGTTGATTCAAAATTGCAGTCTGAAAATCTAGAAAATTGAAACTTGCAATTTAAAAACATACAATTAATAAACAAACAGTTATCTAGAGTTGTTCCAAAAAAGATGCAACCTTCGAAAATTACATCCAGAAAGACCATTTCCTTTAACAGGCTTCCAGAGAGGATTAAGTCTTTGTAACTATTCGATTGTATGGTTCTTTTTTCAATCATTTGATACTCTGAAGAGCCAAGTTCTGCCGTATATAAGTGATCGATGAATAAAGTTAAAGTTTCCATTTATCAGCTCCTTGGCATCCGTGTTTCCTGTGTCCAGAATAGCAAAGCAGACTCGTTGCGTCAAGTAATAAAATTGCATTAAGAAATATTTTTGCAATCCGATAATGGTTTAGACCACTTAGTCAGAAAAAGGTTCCAGGAACCTTTTATGGGAGGCCCTTATGGCAGAGTTTAAGAGAGAAAGAGTCGAGATGTTTTTGGGAGTGACAAGGAAGTACATGCAGGTACGAGGGGCGATGTCGCAAAAAGATTTGGCCGAGCAAACGGATGTAGGTGTTTCTACAATGAGCCGCTTTCTCTCTCAGAAATCAACCGAACTAAACCCACAACTAATTGCAAAGATCACTGCAAAACTAAATATTCCACTCCATGAAATGATTGATTTTGTCGAAGAGGACTTTGCTGACCGTTTTATTAGATTAGTTAAGTTTTATAAAGACGAATTAAAAGACAGCGAGTTTGATCCTAATGACTTAGGAACGGGCACAGAGACAACCAGAACTATTGCTGTTGAAAAAGAATCAGCACCTGCTGAACCAGTAGATAACCGCACGGCCAATCAGAGAAAAGAAGATAAAGTGAAATCGAATGCGGAATTAAGTATTCGAGAAAAATTAGAAAGCCTCACTCCACGTCAGCGCGCTTTTATGACAGAGTTTTTGAATTTGAAATTAGAAGAAAGAGATTTGATTGTAGATTTAGGCAATAATCTCTTCCAGTATTTTAAAATGAAAGGAATGGATATATGAAAAAAATTTTCGGCTTTACCATTCTAATGTTTTCAATTAATGCTTTTGCTACTCCTCAAAAAATTGAAATGATTTTTTTATCTCCCCAGAAAGTTGCACAGCTCTTAGAGCTTATTGAAAAACATAATAATCCAGACAATGTGCTGGGTTTTTTAGCACAGGCTGATCAGGATCTGAAGAATTGTATGCCTATGGGAGATGGATGTTTTGATCCTCAATTGGGCTATATCGAAAAAAAACCTGATGCCAGTAGCAAATCACTACCAAATGCTGTTCCCAAAGATCCTGAACTTCAACTCAAAACTTTTAATGCAGTTGAAACCAGCTTAATAAATTGCGATAAGGGAAATTACTTCGATATATATTGCGGCAAAGAAAAAGTGCGTGGAAAAGCTGCAGAGATAGAGATTTGGTTTGATATTTCTTCTTCACTTAGAACTGTGGATTATAATAAAGACCCTGATCACTGCAATCGCAGAACGTTCATGACGAAAGTCATGGAGGGGTGCAAAGATAAAGTTCGAGTTTCTGTTTATAATACGGCACTTAAAGAAGTCGGAGATTTTTCGAGTGTTTGTTTATCTTATGGTACGAACGACGAAGCAAAACTTCTCCAGTGGATGAAGGCAAGTGAAGCCAAGACTCTCGTTCTTGTTACAGATATTGATGAAATGTCAGTCGCAATGAAGGATTTTCTTTCAGAGCGAGGAGCTAAGATGATTGGAGATGGTGTTAAGCCCTTTAGCTCGACTGATCTGGTAAACTATGCTAATGATTTTATAAAAACTTGTAAAAAATAAAATCGAAGGCGATGTCACAAAAGCATTTTTCAAATTTAATCGAGTGGTCTCATTCTCAATATTCTCATCTTCCCTGGCGAAGTCAGCGAACTTTATACAGAACTTTGGTTTCGGAAATCATGCTGCAACAGACGACAGTAGGGACAGTACTCAATCATTTTGAAAAATTTTTAAGTGAGTATCCTACGATTTTTGATTTAGCAAAATCGAGTGAAGAACAAATCTGTATTTCCTGGAAAGGCCTCGGTTATTACCGAAGGGCACGCAATCTTAGAAATCTGGCGATTCAGATAGTGGATCAGTTTAACGGGGAAATTCCCACTGACTTGGATTCACTTTTAAACCTCAAAGGAATAGGCCCTTACACCGCCAATGCCATCATTGCCATCGGTGCCGATCTACGTGGTCTAGCGGTCGATGCAAACCTTGAGAGAGTACTCTCACGCTTCTATGGGATCAGTCTCGTTAAAGGTCCGAAGCTTCAGCAAAAACTATTCAGTGATTTTAAAG
>JACMPM010000049.1 GCA_014377485.1 Bacteriovorax sp.
ATTGGGTAAATGTTCAACAACACCCAATGAAAATATCTTATCAATTGAATTATTTTCAAAAGGAAGATCTCGAGTATCAGCCTTATGAGTTTCGAGTGTAAGTCCCTTACGAATTGAGTTTTTTGCAGCATTGGTAAGTGCCTCTTCAGAAAAATCTGCACCAATAAGTGAAATATCAAAATGCTTTTTAAGCGCGAATAAAATCGAGCCATCGCCACAGCCTGCATCAAGAACTCGTTCACCAGGCTTGAACATCAAACCACTTTGAATAAAATAACCAACCTTATCGTCCGCTCTTTCATCTCTCCATTCATTGAGTGAGTAAGAGCTCTTTTCTTGATCATTTTTCCATACTAGATCCCAGGTCACTTCTTGATAATTTAACTTTTCCATTTGATTCTCCTTTTGGTTTGAAAGAAGAATTGCAAACAAATAGCCAGTATTTCTGAAGCCCAAGCCTTGATTATTTCAGAAACGATTTTTTCATTTAAGCATTATCTGTTCTCAAACAAGAATAAACCATATCCAAACGAGAACACAAAAAGAGGCTCCAGGAGACTTCGCCCAAAAAAAGCCCCAGGTACATTTCAACAAAAATTGATCTTACTTCCTACAGAGATCTTTAAATTTAGATAGTTAATGCGGCAATGGGCCGAACTCATAATTGCATATTCGTAGTACCCAATAGCTAAAGTTACCAGAACTAGTAACTTAGTCCCGAGTGTGTTAATATAAGGAAGTTGTCATGTTCCCAAGAGGAAAAGTTGTTGAGATAGATCTTTTTACAAGTGTAAAATTTAACGAAAGGCTTTACTTAAAAGCCGTTATTGAAATTGATCATGTAAATAAAGGGCTAGATAAGAAAACTAAAAAGATTAATAAAAAGAATCGATCTAATTTTTCAATAGATGATGTGCTGTCCTTTCTACTTTTATTAAATGATTTGGAGTTGGTACCGGTTGAAGAAAAAGAGTCCTTAAGTTTTTTCGTAGTTGAAGTCCCATGTCCAATTATAAACCAAAATTATGGAAAATTATATCGTCTCATTTTCTCTACTCAGAAATATTATTCAGACAGAATAACGGTAATTACGCTCTATCGAATTTAAAAGGATATTAACGATGAAAAAAATAATAGTAACTAATAAAGAGATTATAAAATTAATTGAAACAATAGATAAAAAAGCTAAGAAGGGAAATATTCCCAAACTGCTTCCCGCAGGCGCAACTATAGACGAGCGGATGAAATATTCTTTATGTAAATTATTTGTAAGGTATGTATTGAAGTCTAAGATAAAAGGAAGTGAGCTTGCAGCACTCTTGCATCTTCCTAAAACCAGAATAAGTGATATTCTTAATTATAAGTGTGAGTCGTATTCAGTCGATCGATTGCTTGTTTATTCAATGAAATTAGCCGAAATTGATCCACCTACAAGAGAGCACTTAAATTTAATGTTTGAAATATTAAGTGGCCCTGTTCGTTCAGTTAAGAAAACGAAAGAAGTTGAAAAAATACTTCTTCAAAAATACGCTTAGACCAATTGGCTCCAGGAGACTTGCAATTTTTTTTAAATGAATATGAAAGAGTCTTATTTATTGGGAACTTAAGTTTCTAAGGATTAACTGGTAATTGCATCTTTGTAGTTCATGCCAAGAAAACCACTTATTCGCTCAGAAAACCTACCTTACCATGTGACATCGAGGTCCCATAATAAAGAGCAATTCCCTCTTCCCATTAATAGAGTGTGGGAGCTCGCCAATTATAGCTTCAAAGAAGCCAATGAAATCCATCCGATTAACTTGATATCTTTTGTATTGATGAGCAATCACTACCACTTGCTTTTATACACACCAAGCGGAAATCTCGATCGCTTTATGTATGAATTTAATAAAAGACTGGCCTTAAAAATTCATTATGAATCTGGAGTTATTAATCAAATATTTGGAGGACGATATAAGTGGTGTCTGATTCAATCACAGCAATATTTCTCCAACTGTTATCGATACGTTTATCAAAATCCAGTTAGGGCAGGATTAGTGAACCATTGCGAAGACTATTCTTTCAGTACTCTTCATTGCTCAACCAAACATTCACCATTTTCAATTCCAATCCATGACAAATTCGGATTCAAAGACGAGTACTGTCTCAATTGGCTTAATCAAAAAATAAATAGTGATGAAATTGAATCTCTAAAGAAAAATTTATCTCGTTCGGTTCTCGGTAAAGTGGCTCCAGGAGACTTTTTGGGAACCGATAACCACGGAGCGCTGCAGGACTGTTGATAATTGACATAAATCGATAGCAGAAAATGACAGTGTGCTCATCATGAATCTTTAAAAATCAAACAATTGGGACAATAAAAGGTTGTTAAATCTTGAAACACTAATTCATAGAAACTTTTGTGGTTTGTAATATTTAACAATAGATTGTATATTAAAACAAGGATCCCAATGAAGCCAACGAGCTTGAGCGAAATTAAAATATCGCCAGCGAATATCGGGATTGCCCTCATAACAAAGCTAGAAATAGATTTAGTTCACGTTAATTATGGATTGGATTGCAATACAAAAAAGTACAAGGGGAAAGCAAGATCTAACTTTTCAGAAGTCGAAATTGCTAATATCTTCAGCTCCCTCGAAGGATTGTTTTTAAATCCTACGGGAAAAAAAGATGAATATTTATATTTTGCTTATAAGATTAAATATTTAAAAAAATTCCACCTCTTGGCATTTTGTATTCATAAAAATTCTATTAATACCGCTGGAATTATAACTCTATATAAAATTAAAAATTAGGATAAAATGTATGGCCTATCCAACTAAAGAACAAATTATCAGCATCATGTCAGATATCGAAAAACAAAAGAAAAATGGAAAAATTGGAACTTTGAAGCCTTTGGCTAAAAATGCAACACCGCTTATTAAGTGGAAATTTAAACTATCGCAGAAGATTGCTGAATTTAGAGTAATTAAGGGACTATCGCTGGATGATATGTCTAATCTTCTTAATACTGATAAGGCCAATATTAGCAGAATCGTTAATGGTCATATTGAAAAAGTTACGCTTGATAAACTAATACAATATTTTGAGATCATTTTAATTGCTTCGAAAAATAAAAAAGCTTCAGAGAAGTTTCATGCGAGTGCTGATAAGTTTTTTGAGTTTGATGATGTGAGATTTGGTTAGTAGGTTGGCTTGAAAAATCGAAGGATCTTTTGCAGCCGACTTCCTATTCAATAATAAAATTAATATTCTTAATCCCTGTTTAGTTTCAACAAGTTGTTTTTCTTAACTTCAAAATCTTCTTGAATCATTGGTAATAAAATTCTTTTAATGTATGTCTAAGTATGTCATAGTTGTTTGGAGGTTGTTTGTGCTGGCAAAAGCTGAACTATTGCATAAATCAAAGTTCATTTTAAATTCAGGCCTGGAAAGGGAGATTGTTATTTGGAGAGTGTCTAAAAGTAAACATTATCCCGAAGGAATCAAATAGCGTTTACTTGTAGCGGATCCACTTTGGAAAAAGGTATTAGTGCTTTTTGATAATCATTCTCCGAAAGGGCACCACTGTCATGATTCTAAAGGAGAAGAATTTCCTTATAAGTTTATTTCAGTTGAATCCCTCATTGTAGATTTCCTAAGATTAGAATTGATTCAGGAGAAGCTGTATGAAAATAATGAAAATTAAAATTCAAAGTAGAGCGAAGTATGATTCTGACTTAAGGAATCTAGCAAAAGCAATTGACAGTAATAAATTCAAAAAATCTTATAAGAAGAATGGCATTTATTTCGAATCACTAACTGCAGTAAGAAAGATTTTGACTGATAATAGATTAGAAGTTTGGAGAGCTATTAGGGATAAAAAGCCTGAATCTATTACTCATCTTGCTGAGATTTTAGGTAGAGGGTTTAGATCGGTGCATAGGGACGTTATGTTGTTAAAGGAATTGGGGCTGATTAGGTTGACTGAAGGGCCTGGGAAAAGAGGGAATGTTCAGAAATTGGTGAGTTTGTATGATGAGCTTGTTTTGACGATGGCTTAGTAAATTTATCACCCAACCGTAAGACAATGTTTTTACATAATCACTCAGACTTAAAGTTAACTTAGCTACTTGTTAAGTTAACCTTATTGTATAAAAGTTAACTTAACTATATACTAAGTAAACGTTATGAAAAAAGAAGAATTAAATCCCAAACTGCAAAAAGAATTTAAAAAAGACCTAGAATGCGGAATTGAAAAAGGTCTTGTGCCGGAATACAAAAATACATGGTTCGTCATCTCGCCACCACCACCTAAGAAAATCGATTTTCAGTTAGACTTAAAAGCCCTTCAAGCTGCAAATAAAGTATTGCTAAAATTAACTCCTCTTTCTGAAATGTCCAACTTGGATAAATTATTATCTTATCTTTTTATAAAAAGAGAAGCTCTTAACTCTTCGAGAATGGAGGGAACCTGGTCCACGATGGAACTGTTGTTGACGCCTTCAAGCTCAAAAATTGAAGAAGAAAAATCAGACAAAGAATCAATTCTTAGTTACGCAAATATTTTAATAAATCATATGGATAGTATTTTATTAAAAAAATTTAAATTTGATCATAAGTTAATTAAAAATATACATCATGAAGTTATGAGAAAGGCTCCAACCTATCAAAGTGTTCCTGGAAAATATCGAGAAAAAACGGTTGCTTCAGAATACGTTTTTATAGGTGGAAGAAAGGTGGAAAATTCGGTTTTTAATCCGACACCACCTCATTATGTTAAGGAATCAATAAATAAATTATTAAATTGGTTAACAGATGAAAACTTTATTTTACAGTCTGAAGCCAGTTCCGGAATGCCATTTTTAGTTCGAATGGTCTTGTGCCATTCAAATTTCGAAGCCATTCATCCATTTAAAGATGGTAATGGAAGAGTTGGAAGAATTCTTTTATCGCTACACATGATGTCGGAGGGACATTCGCCGTTATTTCTTTCAGGTTTTATTGAAGCTAATAAAAGTGAATATATCAAAGCTTTGGAAGAATCGCAGAAGAAATTGAATCATGCTCCCTTGGTTACATTTTTAAGTGATGCTGTTGTAAGTTCTTTTGAAGAACTCAAGATTACTAAAACAGCTCTCTTGGATATACAGGAAAAATGGAATTTGAGAATAAAGTTAAGGAAGGGATCGGCTGCAGAAGCAATTCTAAGGAAAATATTAGAACATCCAATTTTTACTGCAAATCAAGCTGTAGAGTGGCTTGAGCTAAGTAAGCCAGCTGTGTATAGAGGAATTGATCAACTCGTTCAAGCTGGGATAATTAGAGAAAGAACAGGCTCTGAAAGATTTCGGCTTTTTGCGGCTGAGGAAGTTATAGAAATCATTTCGAGAGATTATGATGA
>JACMPM010000050.1 GCA_014377485.1 Bacteriovorax sp.
ACGGAATACCAAAATCTAAATCCAGACAAAGAACGTAGACCTTCGAACTTTGAATCTGAAAAAGAGCAATCTCGAATAATAAAAGGAATGCTTCAAATCGTAAGAGAGTATAGAGACGGAATATGAAATTAGTTCTCTATTCTGGAGGCAGTGAAGAAGAAAATCGCTTTCTTAACTTGCGAGCATTGGAATTAACCCACGTGAAGTCACCCAAACTGACTCTAATTCCATCAAGCTCTTATGATGCTGAAGATGATTTTAAATTTTTTGTACAAGAATTTTCTGAATTTGGTGTACAACGATTCATGCAGTTCTGCGTAGACACTCCCTATACCAAAACTTTATTGCAAGAAGTGCTTAAGAGCGACTTGATATTCTTAGGTGGTGGTAATACTTTTTACTTTTTAAAACACTTAAAAAAAGCAGGAATGTTTGCACATTTCGAAAAATTTTTAAAACGTGGCGGAGTTCTTTGTGGGCTTTCTGCCGGAGCAATTGTTTTAACTCCTCATGTTCACACTGCTAGTTTTCCGCATTTTGACCGCGATGAAAATCCTTGGGATATGAAAAATCTATCTGCCATGAGGCTGGTAAACTTTGAATTTTTTCCTCATTATAAAAATTCAAAACGGTATGATGCTGAACTTCTTCATTATTCTAAAAAATCAAAACTGCCACTATATGCCTGCCCTGACGGGGGAGGAATTATTATTGATGGCGAGCAAATTTCATTCAGTGGAAAAAGTCATCAGTTCTATCAAGGCAAAAAGTTAACTTTATCTAATTACCTGGGCTAAATTTAATGAAAAGATCAATTCTATTTTTAATTTCAATACTATTTGTTTCATTGAATGCCAATGCTTCAACCAGTATTGAAATGGAAGGCAAAAGTTTAAATTGTGAAAAAAAATCAGAAGAGATTTTTCACTGTGAAAGCGGCAGTAGTAAAGTTCTGGTTGTGAAGAACTTTATGGGATACACTGCTGTGGAAAAAAACGGGGACGAACTGCCGAAGTCGAAATGGCTTTCAAAAGTTGTTGATGACGACAAAGTTCTTTATGAAATTCCGAAGTTTCCAGGTTTTGGAGGCGGGGTGCCAGGAGTAACTGAAGGCTCATTAAGTGGTAATGGAATAATGGGCGGATTTGGCGGTGAAATGGGGATCTATAAACACCCAGACTCTAAGTCCGATCGTTTGGCAGCTGCCAATGTAGTTGTCAGTAACTTTAAGGATAATAAAGATATCTGGGCCTCTGAATTTGTAGATGCTGCACAAAAATATATTACGGCACAATCTTTAATAAAATCTCAATACCAAATTAAAGATTATAACGGTGAGACTTTTTCTTGCAAAGAAGGACACACTAAAAAGTTAACTAAGGAAGAAGTTGATTTTCAAGTTCGGTATAATACAAAAATTGCTTGTAATTTTTATGCTTGTACAAATCTTGAGGGAGAAAAAGCCCTGGCTTTTATTCCTTTGCCCGGACCAATGGGAGGGGGAGCAAGTTTTCTAAAATTAAAAGCAGAAAAAACGGAACTTCGTTTTGATGGCTTTAAGGTTATTGATAGTGATCCTTCTGAAATTATCCCTATCTATGATATTCCGGTAACTCCAAAAATGGGTGTAGCCTATTTCAAACCTGATTTCGATCAAAAATTGTTAACTCCTGTTAAATACCAAAACAATGAAACAACATTTAATTATTTAACTAATCCTATGAGTGCCGCGGGCGCAGAAGAAGAAGAGAAGTATTGTGACGGGGACAATGAAGTAAAAAAATTCATTGAAGAAAAACATATTACTGCAGAAAAAATGAAAGAAGATCTGGCAACTACTAATCTTGCTCATTATCTTACGATGAC
>JACMPM010000006.1 GCA_014377485.1 Bacteriovorax sp.
ATCTTGGAAGAGCTTCACACTAAACTGCAACTTCACCAAAAATTTGGTCTCGCTACCATGGCGGCCATGACGGCGACCGGACTATTGAGTTGAACTGCTAAAGATAATAATGTTCATAAATATGCGGGGATTACGACAGGACTGCTTTATTGGACTATTGCTTATTTTGCTTTTACTGCTCCAAAGCCAGAAGGAATAAAAGATACAGGTTCGACTGAAATTCATCGGGCCCTAGCTTGGATTCACGTTCCTTTAATGACTATCACGCCTATCTTGGGTTATCTGGCCAAGGAAAATGCCAACAAAGGAAAAGAGTCAACTGGAATTCTAAAGGCCCATGGTGCAATTGCCACGGCTGCTTATCTCTCTTTTATGGCCTCAGGGCTAACAATGTATTTTGATTTTTAGTGGAGTTCATATGAAATTTAAAAGTTTAGTTTTCTTTTTACTTTTTTTTCTTTTATCTCAATCACTTCAGGCAGAAGTCCTTAAGGGGAAATTTGAACTTCAAAGTTCTAAAATAAATTATCTGGTAACTTATTTAATTAAAAAAGCAGATGGTGATTCGACCAAATCTAAAGGGAAAGGAGAATGTAAAGCAGAGAAATGTAATTTTCTCGTCGCTGCTCCAGTCAAAAGTTTTATATCAAAAGACAGTAATCGCGATCTTAATATGCTCTCTTCGACTAAGGCCGATAAGTATCCTTTAATAGTAGCTAAAATTACAACTCCAAGTGAAATTACAAATGGCGAATTAAAAGCTGATTTGGAAATTGAATTTTCCGGAGTAAAACATCTTTATAAAAATGTTCTCTTTAAAAGTAATTTTAAAGAGGGAATTTTGCACGTAGAAAGTAAGTTCGATCTTATTTTAGGCGAGCATAAGATTGAAAAACCAAGTCTTATGGGAGTTAATATTAATGAGCTAGTCCCACTAACTATTATTGCTGATTGGAAAAAACTTTAGGGAATATATTCGGCCTGACAAAGTTTAGGATCAAAAGGCATTCCAATTGAATGATGATAATCCAATCCTTCGATTCCCCAGCGAATTTTAAAAATTTCGTATGATGATGTCAGGCTATCTTCTTTAATTATTGAAGTAAAAAAAGTAAAAGATTTCAATTCAGATTTTTCAGGAATGATGAATGTCGCAGCTCCATTGCATTCCATCAATAATGGATTTGCTGTACTAAAAGTACATTTTTCTACCGGCCAGGAGAGAAGTACTTCATGGTCTATGCTCGCCAATTCGGTCTGGGCAATTTTGATAAATGGCATGGCCAATTTGCTTACACTCCCTTCGTAAAAAGGAAAATCCTGTGCACCAAGAACATTGCTATATCTCATAAAGAGTTTATCTTTAGAAGTATATATTGAAACAGCAACTCCACCTCTGTTTCCTGTGCATTGTGCCCGGTAAATAAGAGCAAAAGCTGAATTGGAAATTAAGAAAATAAAAGAAACGAGACTGAGGTATTTCATAAAGATTTCTCCATCTTTCCAGTAAATGTTTTAAAAAATGCCGTTAACATTAACACCCATGATATACCAAAGAGCATTCCGCTAAAAACATCACTTGGATAGTGAACTCCAAGATAAAGTCTTGAAAAGGCAATTAAAGAAATAATAAGGGTCGCAGTTACAAGAACTACCGAAATTACTTTGTATGATTTAATATGACGGCAAACGAGAATAGCGAGAGTTAAATAAGTAACAGTCGATACTAGTGAGTGTCCGCTGGGATATGAAAGCCCCTCAACTTCAACTAAATGACTAATGATTTGGGGACGAGGTCTTCCTACAAATTTTTTAAGAACGGACATCCATAAAGTTCCACCACTGACCGCCAGAAACAGATATAGTGCACCAATACGGTCTTTAGCTGTAAGAAGTGCGCCCATTGTTATCAAAGTTACCAAGCTAATAAGGGCCGGGGAACCCAAGGCCGTAATGTCCACGGCTAATCCATTTAAAAGAGTATGTCGTAAATTAGTCCCGATATATAAAAGTATAGATTGATCTATATTTTGGATTTTATTGTCTTCGAAAACTTCTGAAGTAAATTTGATAAACAGCGCCAGAAAAAAGAAGGCCCCTGCAAACCATAGTATAAGTTTATTGTTTTTCGGAGAGGAAAGGTTTAGGTATTTGTTCCATTGAATCATAAACTTGAAGTTTAGCAGTTTGTTTACAACTTCCAAAGAAAATTTGTTAATCTAACAGCATGAAAAATCAAAACTTTTTTAAACGCTTAATTTTTGCCCTTCGTGGCTTAAGAAGCGCTTGGCTAAGTGAGAGAAGTTTTCGTGCTCAAGTAGTCATTACATTTATCGTTCTAACGACCTTATTTTTTTTAAAGGCATCATTACAATGGTGGGCCGTTATTATTTTAGTTATTGGTGCAACCTTAGCGGCAGAATTAATGAACACTGCCCTGGAGTATATGCTCGATTTATTACATCCCAATTACCATTCACAAATCGGAAGGGCCAAAGATTGTGCTGCTGCCGCTGTGTTGGTATTAAGTTGTTCAGCGATACTCATATTCATCGCTTTTCTTTTTGAAAAATACTCTTAAGTTTTAATTTTTTTCTCTCTTAACTTAGCCGATGAGATATTATGTTACGATTTACTTTTTTGATTATTCTTTCTCTTCTTTTTTCTTTTGAAGCAACTTCATCAGAATTCTGGGACAATGCTAAACAAGACGTTGTTTCGCCGTTTACCACTGATGCGATAACCATATTTGAAGTAGGTGGTGGCTTAACTCTTATAACTTTATTTTTAAAAGAAGCAGTTCAAGACGACTTTCAAAAAAGTGTGACTGATAAAAGACCTCTGGGGAAAAGTTCTAAGATTGGTGATTTTTTAGGACATTCAACTCCTAATATTGCTTACGCTCTTATTATGGGTGGGGATTATCTTTTTAATAAGAATGAAAAATCTTTAGACCGGACTATTCTTATGGCGAAAGCGACGCTTTATTCTGGAGCAGTGACAGATATAAGCAAAAGAATTTTCCGTGAAAAAAGACCTAGTGGCTCACCATTTTCTTTTCCATCGGGACATGCAACTACTGCTTTTGCTTTCTCTTCTGTCGTGATGATGGAACATTCATTACCTTGGGGGATTGCTGCTAATGCCATGGCCACCTTCGTAGGATTTAGCAGAATAAATGATAACGCTCATTATCTACAAGATGTTATAGCAGGAGCAACCATAGGAACAATGTATGGTGTTGGACTCTACTATGTACAAAAAAAACGTGAAGAAATAAAACAGAGTAATACTTCCGTATTTTTAATAATTCCTACTGATCATGGATTAGCGGGAAATTACTCTCTAGATTTTTAATATTATTTAAGTTCCGTCATTTCTCTTAAATTTAAAAGTTTATTAAATTGTTCATCTGTTAAAATCTTTTTTTCTTTTATCAGTTCTATAATTGATTTATTTTCACTCAACGCCTGCTTTGCAAGTTCTGAAGCTTTAGCATAGCCAATAACAGGACTTAAGGCAGTTGCAATTTGAGACGTTTGCCCCACATATTTTTCACATTGCTTTTCGTTCGCTTTAATCCCATCAATACATCTCTCACGTATTGAGTGAAGTGCATTTTTCATTATATGAGTTGATTCAAGAGAGAGTTGGGCCATTAGAGGCATCATTACATTGAGTTCAAGTTGTCCTGCTGAGACTGCAAAGGCCATCGCAGAGTCATTTCCGATTACTTTAAAGAAAACCTGATTTCCCATTTCTAGAAGTGAAGGATTTATTTTACCGGGCATTATACTTGATCCTGGCTGACTTGACGGGAGGGTTATTTCTGCAAGACCTGTACTTGGTCCAGAGCTTAATAGACGCAAATCATTCATTATGCGAGTAAGTTCAAGCGCCGTTGCTCTTAGTGCATTTGAGTAAATCATCATGGGAAGTTGTGACTGCATGGATGCTATTAAGTTAGGGGAAATTGTTAAATGACTATCTTGAAAAATATTCCTTAATTCCAAAATAATAGTGTCACGATAACTTTTTGGTACATTGATTCCCGTGCCGACTGCAGACCCTCCGATTCCTAAAACTCTCAAAGATCCTTGGGCCTCTATGATCAGTTTTATTAATTGATCTACTGTGTATTTATAAGCACCAAATTCTTGCCCCAGGCGAATAGGAACTGCGTCTTGTAAATGAGTTCTACCGGCCTTTAAAATATGATCAAACTCACGGGCCTTAATTTCTAATGAACTTGAAAAAAGTTTTAATTCTATCAGCAGTTCATTTGATAATGCGAGAGTCGCAAGTCTCATCACAGTTGGATAGGAGTCGTTTGTACTTTGAGACATATTCACGTGATCATTTGGATTTATCTCACTATAACTCCCTAGTTTTTTCCCAAGGATCTCATTGGCCTTATTGGCAATGACTTCATTGGCATTCATGTTTTGAGATGTGCCAGCTCCGGCCTGATAGGCGTCGACGATAAAATATTTTGAACTATCATTATGATTATCAAGATTTATTAATTGATCAATGGCTGCAACTATGGCACCCGCCTTTTTTGGTTCCAAGACTTTAGCTTTTTCATTGGCAATAGCAGCGGCTTTTTTTAAAAGCAAATAACTCTTGATCATTAGTGGATGAACTTGAGTTCCACTGATTTGAAAATTTTGGGAGGCCCTATATGATTGAATTCCATAATAGGCATCATCTGCGATTTCAAGTTGTCCAATACTATCTTTTTCAATTCGCATAATTCATCCTTGCTATGCTTTTTTTTATTATAACTCTTAAAAAAGCCAGAAGTGGAAATTTAAAAGAGTTGAAATATAATTTTTTCTTATAAGTAGCATGTCATTTATATATTTATATAGCTCAAATAGCTTTGTTATCGTTGACTCGGGAATTTAAGGGAGACTGATAAACATGAATAAAATTATTGCATTTGCTGGAAGCACTCGTACTGAATCTTACAATAAAAAACTGTTGAAAGCAGCAATTTTTGGTGCGAGAGAAGCAGGGGCAGAGGTCACGGTGATTGATCTCAGGGATTATCCACTTCCTCTTTATGATGGGGATCTGGAAAGCAAAGAGGGAATTCCAAGTAATGGTAAAAAATTAAAAGAACTCTTTAATACTCATCACGCCTTATTACTGGCACTCCCTGAATATAATAGTTCTATGTCAGGAGTTTTTAAAAACACTATAGACTGGGTTTCACGTCCTGAAAAAGGGGAAACAGATCTTCAATGTTTTACTGGTAAAGTCGCAGGATTGATGAGCGCCTCACCTGGAAAGCTCGGAGGATTGCGAGGCTTAGTTCACGTCAGGGCCATGTTAGAAAATATCCATGTGCTTGTTATGCCGGACCAGGTCTGTGTATCAAAAGCTGACGAAGCTTTTGATGAATTCGGAGTATTAAAGAATGAAGTGACAAAAAAATCCATTGAAAAGTTGGGAGCAGACCTCGTAGACCTCACGCTAAGAGTGCGCGGATTTCACTCACTTTAGTTTGCAAATAATATTTAATACAAGAGGTATAAAATGTCCTTCATCATCAAAGCAATTACATCCTGTCCTGAAATTCTTGTTCAACAAAAAGAGATGCAAAATCTGCTGACTACAGTTTGGCCTTTGCAATCTTCATTTATAGAACAATTCACTGATAGCTCTGGTGTAGAGAGCCGGCATCTCACTTTACCACTTAATTATTACCGTGATCTAGAAGACATGGGGAAAAGAAATATCATATGGAAGGCCGAAGCTCTTCGCCTACAGAGTGATAATATTAAAAAGCTTTTGGATGTAACAAAAATAGATATTGCCGATATTGGACTTATCGCCAGTGCAACGACTACGGGGTTGGCCGTTCCAAGTCTAGAAGCACTGATCATGAATCAATTCCCATTTTCTCCTAATACGAAAAGACTTCCAATTTTCGGACTAGGTTGTTTGGCAGGAGTTGCCGGAGTCAATCGGGTTAACGATTATCTTTTGGGGCATCCTGAAAAGGCAGCCATCTTAATGGTGACAGAATTGTGTTCTCTTACATTTCATTTCGACGATGAAAGTATTGGCAATATTATCAGCACGTCCCTTTTTGGAGACGGTTCAGGCGCAGTATTAATGGTTGGTAAAAATCATCCATTGGCCGGTACTTCAAATTTTGAAATATTATCGACTGAAAGTATTTTCTATCCTGATACCGAACGAATGATGGGATGGGATATGATTGAAAATGGATTTCAAATTCTTCAATCTAATGAAATACCTAAACTGGTGAAGGAGCATGTCGGCCATAATATAGATAAATTTTTATCTAATAATTTTCTTACGAGAAATGATATTTGTTATTTTATCGCTCATCCTGGAGGCCCTAAAGTATTAGAGGCTCTATGTGAAACCCTTAATCAAGACAAAGATAAGTTTGCTTTAAGCTGGGAGAGTTTAAAAACAAGGGGGAATACTTCAGCTGCATCAGTTCTACATGTTCTCGAACAAACAATTGATAAAGCAGATATCGCCCCAAATTCATTGGGATTAATGATGGCCTTTGGGCCTGCCTTCTGTTTAGAAATTAGTTTGATCAAAAAACATTGATAAAATTAATTGTAATAGGACTAAATGCTAGTCTGAATTTTATACACTATAGCGCTATTTTATTGAGATAATTTTCGGTTTCTGATAACTAGACCGCATGCCAAATAACCTGCTCATTTATACAATCTTCTTATTCGTATTCATTTTTTTAAATGTATTAGTTTATTTTTTGATTCAATTAAAGGCCAAAGAAAAGCTTTTTAAAAAGTTGTTTCTTTATTGGTTGTCTGTTTTTTTTGTCGTTTTGTTTGAAGGAGCCGTTACAGACGGTAAGCTCGGTCTGAGTCTCATTTTTTTGATAAATTTTATTCCTATTGCAATCATGTCAAATTTTTTACTAAGCATGTACGATTATAAATTTAAAACACGCTTTTATATTATTGCTATCCCTATAGCTGTCATTTTAACATTTGTGCTCAATTATCTGGGTGCTCCTTTTATTTTCACATCAATGCCAATAGTTTTGATTAATACGGGGCCTCTCTTTGAAGGATTATTTGTTTCACTTGTCGTTCATAAAAAGGAAGATCGGCAAATCGAGAAGGTCATAGCATGCTTTCTTTATGGGTCTGGAATTCTTTCTTGTTTTTATTATGCCAGCGCTCGTTTCCATGCCAGTGAGTTGCAATTTATTATTGGATTTGGATCAGCTTTTATTTCTTATCTACTTTGTTCAATGCTACTTCCAGTCCTTTGTATTCAAATCATAAATCAAAAAAGAACTATCTACCTTGAGGCCCTTGTTAAAGATCGCACTAGAGAGTTGAGTGAATCAAAAAATAAAAAAGAAAAACTTTTAAGAGTTTTAGTTCATGATATCTCCAATCCATTGCAAGCTGTTATGTTTCAAATTGGACAAATAAAGAAAACCATTCCCCAGGAAAATGAATTATTTAATAAAGCACAAAAAAATCTCAAGGCCATTAAAGATATTATTTCTCACGTCAGAGAATATGAATGTGTTTTATCAGGGACGAGAACCCTTGAACTTGGAGATGTTTCACTTCATGAATGCTTGGTTGAAATTGAGGAGATATTTACTGATCGTTTTATGTTAAAAGACATTAATTTAAAAATTCACAATAAACTTTCTCATGATACAAAAATAAGAGTCGATCGAACTTCTTTTATTCACAGTGTAGCCTCTAACCTTGTGTCAAATGCACTTAAATTTTCTCGGCCAGGCACAGATGTTCTGATTGTAGCTCACGAACGAGATTCACATATTGTGATCGAGGTCGTAGATCAAGGGATCGGGATGTCGAAGCAAAATCTTAATAATCTCTTTGATATTGGAATTTCAACATCTAGAGCTGGAACTCTCGGTGAAGTTGGAACTGGTTTTGGGATGCCGATTGTAAAGGCGTATACGCATATGTTTGGTGGAAGAGTTGAGGCATCTTCTTCGCAGAAAGAAGAAGATAGCGGAACAACCATTTCATTGTATTTACCAAATATTGAAGTTTATAATAAA
>JACMPM010000051.1 GCA_014377485.1 Bacteriovorax sp.
CTTAAGAAGTATCGATATGAAGAAGTGTTTGAGGATCGTTTTAGGGGCTCTTGGGGTCATACCACTGCCAAGGGTGATCAGTTGATTGCAAATTCTGCTTTCGCATCAGTTCTTCATTTAATTAAAGTTTATCAGTTACAGAAGTAGTAATTGAATTGGTCCTACGATTCCAATCTATCTTGAAAGTCTCAATTTTATCAAAGGTGAAGCTGTGAAAAATACTCTGACCTGAGCCCATGATTGAAATTCTGCTAGGATTTTTACATGGCATTTTAATTGCGGTGGCAAAAGGGGCTAAAAATGTAGAACGCCTGGATTCAAATCCAACTAAAGATGCAATATTTTGAACGTGCAATTTCGAATCACAACTAAATTCAAGTGTCGTATTTTGTAAGGATGCAACCCAAGCTGGATTGGGAGCTGGATCTGGAACTCCAACAGGATCACCTAGTATTTCTAAGCTGATTTTATCCCCAATGATTTTCAACGAAAAATAAATAGTGCATTGTGGCCCCAATGATTTACAAGAATTGATATAATAAAGAGCACTGCTATTATTTTGTGCAAAAACTCCCAGTGCTTTATTTATTTGTAATAATGCCGGTTGATTATACTGATAAGCATAACCAATATTATTCCATTTATATTTCACCGATCTATCTTTGAAATTATAAAAACAAAATTGAAAATGTTTTGTTCTTATTTTTTTTTGACAAATTATAGTATTATTGAGTCCTGCGTTTATAATTTCTTGTGGCAATAATTTATTTAAACTTTGCCAGTCTATCTTTTCATTTAAAATAAAATCGGCTTCACTGAGTCTAGCTGCTATTAGTCCGTCGTACGAATTCAACGCTGAAGTACGATTGACCTTTTTACTAGATTTTAATGCATCTTCGTAAACTAAGGAAATATCAGATTCCCGGTCAACTCCAACGATAAGAGTCTGACTTCTTAGTTGTTCGTAGCTCCAGCCTGTCGTCTGTGCCACAGTCTCAGAAAATGAAATGAGTGGTTTTCGATCGTCATCAACACTGTATTCTCTAGATAAATCCAACTCTAATCTTAAAAGCGTTAAACACACCAGAAATAAAAAAAATATTTGTCTTTTGAATGAAATAAAATAAATAGTTGCTGCAATAAAAAGATAAGAAATAATAAAGGTTGTTGGCAAATTAAAACTTTTTACCTCAATACCTTTCCTGCTAATCCATTGTATAATTATTGAAATACAAATTGCTATTATCCACAAATATTTCGCTTTTTTAGAATTGGAATTCTCTATGTCGGCAACACTCATCGCTGACCAAAAAGTAAAAATAACAAAAAATGGGACAGTATAACGTAAAAAGGAACCTTCTGACCCAATCCACAAAAGAAGTGTTGATGATACTAATAGAGAAAGATACAAAAACAAATTTTCACGAAGCAGACTTTTTCGAAAATATAAAATCGTCAAGACTGAGGGTATAAAAAAAAGATCGTTTAGGATAAGTGTTTTAAAAAAGTGATAAAAGTTACTGGAATAGACACCAAACGTATCGATGAAATTATTCTTATAAAAATATGAAGCTGGACTTAAAAAAGTTTTGGCACCTAACCAGAAGCTTCCATTCACTCCCGTTTTTGATCCTTCTAGAAATTGCCAAATAATATATGGTATAAGCGGCATTATAAAAGAAAACAGCGCGATCATAAAATATTTCAACCTCTGTTTATCCAAACCTGAATGGGACAAAATCCATATGAAGCCGGCCAGTGCAAAAACGGCTTGGGTCAAATGGATTTGAATAGATAAACCCAAAATGAAAAATGCAATTGCTAGCCCAATTGGTTTCACAATTTTATTCTGTGCTAAAAGAATTATCGGCAGCAATTGAAAAATATAAAGATAAGAGGGATTCCAGTTAGCAGAGAGATTATCCAGCACCACGAACGAATTGATAAAAAAGAAATATCCCAAATAAGCGGTAAGCTCTGTACGGTTTTTTTTCAAAAAACACCATAATAAAACAGCGGCCGAAGAAGCCAGTAAATTTGAAAAAGTTGCTAACCAATGCCAGGATTTCGTAAAGTAAATAGGGGCGGCAAGCATCCAATAATAAAAAGCGCCTGGTGATTTTCCCCCGCCAGATAAGTCAGGGCCATACCAGATCAAATGTCCTTTTAAAATTTCAAAAGCATTGTGAATGTCTCGGGCCATGTAGATATCAAGAACTTGATTTTCAGTATTTATAAGCTGGAGAGATATAAAGGCTAAAATAAAAAGACAAAATAACTGAATTACTTTTAAACTTAGTTTAGTCCGAGATTGCTGATTTTTTATGAGTGCTCCGATGCTGATGACTTCGGAATGTCGAGTGTTGTCAATATTATGTAATGGTATTGATGGAGCTTGGTGTTGTCAATGCTGTCTATGATAACCAATGAACAACTACTTAGATTCCTGATGGACTTTTGAATAAAATATGCTTTTATAATAACAGCCTTCTCAAACTTACGTTGTAAAGTTATTGCCCAAAAGTTATTATTTGCAATCGGTTAATGAAAATATTTTAAAGGATTAAGATGAAGCAATATCACGATTTAATGAGTCACGTGCTTAATCACGGAACAAAAAAAGAAGACCGTACAGGAACGGGAACGCTCTCTGTTTTCGGATACCAAGCTCGCTATAATTTACAAGAAGGATTTCCTCTCGTTACAACTAAAAAGCTGCATTTAAAATCTATCATTCACGAACTATTATGGTTTCTTCAAGGTGAAACCAATATTAAATATCTCAAAGACCATGGTGTTTCTATTTGGAATGAATGGGCCGATGAAGAAGGAAATTTAGGTCCAGTCTATGGCTCTCAATGGAGAAGCTGGCAAGGTGCCAATGGTGAGACCATTGACCAGATTTCTGCGGTAGTTAACCAAATTAAAAAAAATCCAGATTCAAGACGCTTAATAGTTTCTGCTTGGAACGTGGCAGAGATTGAGAAGATGGCGCTTCCACCATGCCATGCTTTTTTTCAATTTTATGTGGCCGATGGAAAACTTTCTTGTCAGCTTTATCAGCGCTCTGCAGATATCTTTTTAGGTGTGCCTTTTAATATCGCTTCTTATGCACTTCTAACTATGATGATGGCCCAGGTTTGTGATTTAGCTTATGGTGATTTTATACATACGATGGGCGATGCTCATCTTTACACAAATCATATTGAGCAGACTAATTTGCAATTAACTAGAGAATTTCGACCTCTTCCATCTATGAAAATTAATCCAAATGTAAAAAGTATTTTTGATTTTAAATTTGAAGACTTTGAGCTGATCGGTTACGATCCGCATCCACATATTAAAGCACCAGTGGCCATTTAAGGAAATTTTAATGATTGTTTCAATTGTAGTAGCCCTTGGTCCTAAAAGAGAAATTGGTTTAAATAATCAACTTCTGTGGCATATCTCAGACGATTTAAAAAATTTTAAAAAACTCACCACTGGAAAATCAGTTCTCATGGGGCGTAAAACTTTTGAATCGATTGGAAAGCCTCTCCCTAACCGCAATAATATCGTTCTTACTAGAGACCCAGAATTAAGTGTTACTGGAGTTGATGTTATCACTGATCCATTAATGGCCTTTGATCTGGCCTTGGATTACGACGACAGTGATGAGTGTGAATTGGCCATTATTGGAGGAGCGGAAATTTACAATATTTATCTTCCTTACGTACAAAGAATTTACTTGTCTGAAGTAGAATACAACGGTCCGGCCGATGCTTTTTTTCCAGAACTTGATCCAAATGAATGGAAAGAAGTTGATTCTCAAAAATTTGAACAATTCAACTTTCGAGTGCTAGAGCGCGTTTCTTAGTTTTTAGCTTCTGCTAGATCAAGTTGATAATCAATCTCAGCTTGATCTGGAGAATTCGTAAGTCCTTTGATTCCACAAAAAGATTTTCCTGTTTCAATCAATCTTTCTTCTTCACGCTTAAATTCTAAGTATGGAACAAAGTCTCCATATCCAACTACATTAAAACTTTCATCTTGCGTCTTGTAAGTATAGAGCTCGCTCATGCGTGGGTTATTACTATCAATAATTCCCACATCAAAACCACTTGGCATCTTTTTCATACCTACAATTAACCACGCATGGCTGGTGATTCCTTTGATCTGTAATTTCTCATATGCAATTTTTTTCTTAACGGCCACATATTGAAAAACTTCTTCCATCATGCTTTGTAATTGAGATGCTGGAACTTTTGTGTCGCCTTTTAGACCGTCTATCCAGCCGCCTAAAACAACACCGTCATAAAGTTGCCAGTCATTGAGTTCAGCTTGAATGAGTTTTTGATTCTGAGATGAAAAGTCAGCAAGATTAGCGTAACCAGGAATAGTGACTACGCTAGAGCCAAGGCGTACTTGATGAATAATATCTTGAATCTCCTGCTGAGTTCTAGATTTTGGAAGATCCGGACGAAAAATTGAAAGATAAAGAATATTGCGTTGAAAGCGTGAATGCCACCAGCAAACTCCTCCGTTAAAGAGGCCGCCGTCATTTTTAAATGACATTAGGTTCGTGGGCTCTGATGTTAAGTCTAGAATTGTTGCTCTATCGTTGGGAAGTGTTCCGAAACGCTCGCAGAAGCCTGCTTTGTTTTGAGGCATAGGGCTGGCATAAAGTTGGAGAGTAATTAAAAGCGAAACAGAAATTAATATTAATTTTTTCATCTTCTAAGAATGAAGAAGTGGATTAGTTACGACCACTAATAAAAACTATCAGGATTAAATAACTCAGGTATTTAAGACCTTATTATTCTTCGATAATGAGATCATTATTGAGTTCGTTTGATTTTTCTCCAGTCGCTGGAAAATAAGTTTCCAAAACATTTGTTACAGATTCAATACTGTCAGAGAGTCCACCAACGAAGTTTCCATCTTTAATTTTTTGGGTAAATTGAAATATAATTTCATCGAAAACTTTTTGCTCAACTTTTTTAGAAATCCCAATATCCGCGATAATTTTAATTTTTCTCTCCATAACGGAGATAAGAATGAGAACGCCATTATGGTGTTTTGTTAAATGGAGATTGTGGTGAAAAAAAGCTTCATAGGCTTTTTGTTCTACTTCTTTATTCATCTCATCTTGAGTGATTAATAATTTTTTAATAAATGAAAAATGGCCTAGGAAATATCCAAAATATAATCCTGGAATTTGAATCCATAGGAAATAAATAGGATTGATTATGTTTAAGGGAGAAAAATAGAGTGCCAATGAAAAAAGAAATGAAAGAATAATGGCCGCTCTAAAGTGTGCCGCAGGATAAATATCACTGTGATGAGTGATCATCGGAACGATTTCACTTTGCGTGCGCTTTTCCGCTTGTGTAATTAAGTTCTTGATGAGCAGTTTATCTTTGTTACTTATAATCATTTCTTTCTCGCTTTTTCTTATACTAATTTTTGATGAACTTTATTATTTTTTACCAATCCCCTGAAGAGCCACCGCCAGAGAATCCTCCGCCACCGCCGGACCAACCTCCGCCAGATGAACCGCCACTACCACCGCCAAATCCACCACCGCCAAAACCACCGAAACCTCCGCCGCCAAATCCGCCGCGTCCGCCTCCGTTAGGGAAAACATATTGAAGAAAAATGATAAGGCCAAAGAGCACTAGTATAATCAAAGAAGAACTCACACTCCGAGCATGGCGGGGACGAACTACATTATTGTCAAATTTTAGTTCAGCTCCAACTGTGCGGCCCATAAGTGAGAGACCTAATGCCACTCCATTATCGTTATCCCCTTTTTTGAATAGAGGTTTAACTTCTTCTAGAATTCTTCTGGTTTTTAAATCTGTAAGTGAGCCTTCGAGACCTCGGCCCACTTCAATTCTCATTTTATGATCGTCAGCAACAATTAAAAAAAGGGCCGCTCGGTCATCGCCTTTTTTTCCTACCTTCCATTCATCCACAACTTTAATCGAGTAGCCTTCGAGGGATTCGTCTTTAAGTTTGCTGATGATTAAAACTTGAAACTGAATGCCTTTTTGTTGCTGAAGATTATAGAGAGCACTGGCAATGGCCTGGTTGCCTGGTTCAGTTAAAAAGCGGGCCTGATCGACAACGGGACCGGTGAGAGTTGGCACTTCCAGTGCAAAAGCATTTGCAAAAGTAAGTGCCAAGAATAAAAAAACTGAGATTAAGTATTTCACTTTTTAATTTTCCCTTAGAATTTTACTGTCGGAGCTTTTTCTGCTTCTTGAATATTTTCAACTTGAAACTGTGGTTTTTTTGTTAAGTGAAGAAAAATTCCATTGTAAAAAGAAGTTGGTGGAACTGAGATCAAGTTGTTAAATTCTTTAATGGCCTCGATATAACGATTTCTTGCCACTGTAATTCTATTTTCTGTTCCTTCGAGTTGAGACTGAAGATCGCGGAAATTTTCATTGGCCTTTAAATCAGGATATTTTTCCACGCTTACCATCAACCTTGAAAGGGCCGACGAAACTCCAGCTTGAGCTTGTTGAAATTTTTTCATGTTTTCTTCGTTTAACTGATCCGCTGTAAACGTTACTTTGGTGGCCGAAGCACGGGCCTCTATAACTTTTGTCAGAGTTTCTTGTTCATGAGTGGCATAACCTTTGACGACAGCTACTAAGTTTGGAATAAGGTCAGAACGGCGTTTATATTGGTTTTGCACCTCTGCCCAATCAGCTTCCACTTGGTTAGCTGCTGTAGGGATGCTCTGCATACCGCAAGATGTGAGAAAAAGAGCAATAAACAATATTGATAGTGAACGAATTAAATATTTTTTCATACTGGACTCCAAAGAACGTAAAATAATTTATAATAGAATCTTATGACAAAGAATCAGAAAAGTGAACTTCTCCTTCCAGTTGGCAACATGAATATGTGCCTTGCCGCTATTCACAACGGCGCAGATGCAATTTATGTGGGCATGCCTCAATTTAATGCTCGCGGGCGCACTACAGACTTTTCGGTGGCAGAATTAAAAGAAATGATCGAGATTTGTCACCTGTACGGAGTAAAAGTAAATCTGGCGTTTAATGTTGTTATTTTTGAAGACGAATTTCCTGCAGTGGTTGAATTGCTCACTCAAGTTCTGCCTCTGGCCCCTGATGCCTTAATTGTTCAGGACGTTGGCTTAGCAGTTTTGGTGCGGGCCATGGGCCCTCAAATCATCCATGGTTCAACTCAAATGACTGTGACCAATCACGAAGCAATGAGTTTGTTAGACGACCTTTCCATCAAAAGGTTTGTGTTGGGTAGGGAAGTTGGAATGAGTGAAATGAAAGCGATTAAAGAGAAGACTGATAGGGAATTAGAGGTCTTTGTGCACGGGGCCCTTTGCGTTGCTTATTCTGGCCAATGTTTTACCTCGGAGAGTATCGGAGGGCGGTCGGCCAATCGTGGACAGTGCGCCCAAAGCTGTCGATTTGAATACGACTTGATAGTCGATGGTAAGAAAAAGGAATTAGGAGATAAAAAATATCTCGTCTCACCTAAAGATCTTTGCGGTATTTCTCAGATTCCTGAGCTGCTTGATTTAGGAATTGACAGTTTTAAAGTCGAAGGCCGGTTGAAAACTCCGGAATATGTTGCTGCGGCCGCTAAAAATTATAGCGAAGCCATTGATAAAAAATTGAATAAAAAAACATTTACAGAAAAAAATATTGAAGACGCAAAACGAGAAATGGGTCTGACTTATTCTCGCGGATTTTTTTCTGGATGGCTCGATGGAGTTGATCATCAGCATTTGGTCGATGGAACTTACGGAGCTCATCGAGGAGTTGAAATCGGTACTGTGATTTCTGTACTTCCAAAATCAATCAAGATTAAATCTAATTATCATAAATTAAAAAAAGGTGATGGAGTACTTCTCGCAAGCTCAATTAATGGAAAAAAAATAGAAATTGGGGGAATGCTCTACGACGTAGCTGGCAATGGATCAGAATTTGAATTATTTTTTGCGCGCGATTTTGATTTATTAAAAATCAGAACTGACTTTAAAGTGTATTTTAATCACGATGCGAAGGTGGAAAAAGCACTTACTCAATCTTATACCGACAAGAATTTAAAGAAGCGTATTCCTCTTAGTTTAATTGTTAAGGTCCTAATTGGCAGTCCTTTAGAAATTATAGTCTCGGACGGCGAAAATCAATTAAGTTTGAAAAGTGATAGTAATGTTGAAGCCTCAAAACAAAGACCAACGACTTTAGAAGATTTACAGTCAGAGCTTGGAGCTTTATCTGCCACTTGCTTTATCCTGAATGAATTTGAATTTATTGGCGATAAAAAAATATTTATTCATCAAAAAGAATTAAAAACTTTGCGCAGAAAGTTTACTGAAGAACTAATGCTTGCCAGAGTACAACGGATTACACCGGCAATTCTTTCAAGTTCAGAATTATTTTTTCAAAAAGAGTTTAAGCGAAATGCTCCCAAACATCTCAATATTTTGCTTCGTGAATTGCCACAAGTAAAAGAGTTGCTGACTTATGCGGATTTATTAAAAGATATTTTAGGAATCGTTTATCTTGATTACGAATTTGGAAAAGAATACGCTCTGTCAGTTAGTTTACTTCGGGATGCGGGTATAAAAGTAGGAATTGCGACTACCCGTATTTTAAAACCCAACGAATATTATAATTTTAAAGTTATTGAACGTGCTAATCCGGATGTTATTCTCTGTCGTAATTTGGGTGCAGTTCAGTATTTTAAAGACAGCGCCTTTGAGCTTCGAGGAGACTTTAGTTTAAACGTCACCAATTCTTTAACGGCCAATTATTTTTTAAGCAAAAATTTAAAATCTGTTTGTGCTTCATATGATTTAAACGATAGTCAATTAAGCGATCTACTAAAAAATACTGAGTCTGGAAGTCTTGAAGTCACCATTCACCAATATATGCCTTCATTTCATATGGAGCATTGTGTGTTTGCTGCTTTTTTAAGTACGGGTTCAAGTTTTCGCGACTGCGGAAAGCCTTGTGAAGAGCACCGTGTAGAATTAAAAGATCAGTTTGGCAATTATCACCAGATTAAAGCTGATCAAGAATGCCGAAATACCATGTTTAATTCAACTTCCCAGTCTGCGGCCAAACTTGTTCCTGATTGGATCAAATTAGGTCTAACTGAATTTCGATTTGAAGCTCTTTATGAAAAAGGAGCAGAGCTAAAAGATAAAATTATGGCCTATGTTCAATTGATAAAAGATGATTCAACATATTCATACAACCTGGCATTAATTGGCAAACTTGGCGTTCAAGAAAAATATGGACTGAGCGATAAGGCCTTTGATAACCGTGAATATAAGAACAAAAAAAAATGAAAATACATTTATTGACCATTTATTTAATTTCAACCGGACTAATGGCCCAAACGCATCAAGCAATGGAAAACAAAAATATCCATGGTCAGTTTGCACGCGTTCAAGTTTTGAACACTTCAAATTTTAGAGATAAAATTACCGGCCTCATTTATGATTTAAAAACTAAATCTTCATGCACAGGAACTCTTATTGGTCCAAGGCATGTCCTTACTGCCGCTCATTGCATTTATAATTTTAAAACAAAAGAGTGGAGTGAAAACCTGACATTTAAACCAGGTGGAGTATCTAAAGATGATCCAGGCCTTGGAATTTTTAGTTTTAATAAATTTTTTGTTCAAAAAGAATATATCGACAGCATGTCGGAAGAATATGATTTTGCGATGATTGAACTAGATACTCCAGTTGGAGATTCAATCGGATGGGCAGGCTTTAGAGCTCTAACAAAAGATGAAAGTGTAGAAGGAAATGTTTTTTCAATTACGTTTGCAGGCTATCCGGGTGATGAAGATTTTGGCACACTTTGGAAAGTGAGTTGTCCCGGCACAGTCAAAGAAAAACTCCTGACATATTATTGTGATTCATTTGGTGGAATGTCCGGCAGCGCTCTTTTTAAAACTACTGATTCACAGAACTTTGTTATCGGAATCCATACTTTTGGAGGCGTTGAAAAAAATGGTGGAGTTTTTATTGATTCGATTAATTATCAACTTATAGACAGCTGGAAAAATTTATCAAATTTTTCAACTAACACCATCGTCCATTTTAAAAATTTAAGTAGTAGCACTTTTTAGATTATTTCAGCTTTATTTATTTCTCGAAATTCACCGGGGGATAAATTACCTAGTTCTAGTTTTCCAATTTTTTTTCTGATTAATCGCAAAGTAGGGAAGCCTACGGCCGCTGTCATTCGCCTGACTTGACGATTTTTTCCTTCAGTTAATTCAATTTCAATCCAGCAAGTAGGTACAGTCAAACGCGCTCTGACTGGTGGAATCCGATCGGGGATTAGTGGCTGGGGCTCGAGGATATGAACAAGGCAAGGTTTTGTCTGATAGTCTAGAATCTTAATTCCGGTCGCAAGTTTTTTGAGATCTTCCGCGGTGGGAATTTTTTCAACCTGCACCCAATAGGTTTTTACTTTGTCATTCTTAGGATTAAGCAATCGATCGATTAGAGCTCCATCATTTGTTAACAGCAAAAGGCCTTCTGAATCTTTATCTAAACGCCCACACGCGTAGATCTCTTTTGGAAGATTAAAATTGCTTAAAGTCTCTTCCATTTTCTCGGATGTAAACTGACTCAAAATTCCGTAAGGTTTATTAAATGCTAGGTATAGGTGTTTTTTCATTCTAATATATTCTTGTGAATTTTAAACAAACTGTAAAGTTAAGTCATTTTGAAGGCGGGCTCTATGCTCTGATGGTTGCTTCTACGGAAAGCTTTTTATTTTACTATGCAGTCAAACAAAATGTAACTTCTCTTCAATTGGCCTTGCTGGCCACACTGCCACTAGCTCTGGGTGCTCTTTCTCAAATGCTGATTCCCAAATTAATAGCTGATAAACATCTAGGAAGCAGTGTCGTCTGGACCATGCTTTTTCAAATCTTAGGCGTACTAGGAATTCTCTACACGGTGGCAATTGATTATAGTTTTAATAAACTTCTCTTTTATTCATGCATACATTTTATAGGCGGACTCACTTCTAATCCATTATGGATTGATTGGGCCTCAAAAATTATTCCCAAAAGAAATTTTAGAAAATACATGGCCAGCAGAAGCAGTTATACCTGGTATTTAATTTTACTTTTTTATGTTGCTTTGGCGCTCTTAGGTCAATACACAAAATGGTTTAAGATTGTTTATATTTTTTTAATTGGGGCCATTGCCAGGATATTGTCTTGTGCACTTCAAGCACATATTATTCGAGGTGAATTTTCCAAAAAAATTAAAGCGGCAGCTATTCATAAATCGACTCTGCCACATGTAGAGAGTTTTCATGAAATGCCCCATGATTTAGTAAAAATGATTTGGACTTTTATTATCTGGACTTCTATTTTTCGACTGGCCGCCTATATAAGCAGTCCATTTTTTGTTCCATATATGATGAACGATCTCAAATTATCCATGGCCCAATATGTGATCCTTTCTTCAATTCCTTATTTTGGGAGGGCAATCTTTTTTAACCTTTGGGGACGAGCAGGTAGAAATTATGGGGCCTTTTACGGCATACAATTAACTGCACTTTATATTTCTTTTATTCCAATTATTTGGATTCTAACTAGAAATTATAGCATTTTAATTTTAACCGAAATTTTGGCGGGGATTAGTTGGGGAGGTTTTGAATTGAATCAAGTTTTGATGGTTCAAAATTTCATGCACCATTCAATGAAGGAAGGCTCACGCGTGTTATTGGGCATTCATATGGCCCTAACAAATTTCTTTGGTGTCTTAGGCGCCGTGATTGGATCAATACTTATTGATGCGCAATGGACTTTCTACCAAGTCTTTTGTCTTTCTGCGTTGCTCAGATTCCTGGTGGCCTTTATTCTGATTTCAAAGGCGTCAAGTCAGCGAAAAACTGAGATTAGTCTCAAGCATTTTAAAACCTATTTAAGAAATCTCTTGCCACTCTAGTGTTTACTGGTGAAAATCCTGATAAAAATATTGGGTTAATAATGTTTAAACGTATCGCTTCATTTTGTTTGATACTCCTTGTAATGCTTGCTTCAAGTAACGCAAGCACTTATCCTTCCACTAAAAAGAAGAAAAGAAAAAAATCGCGTTCGCAAACTTCGGCACGGTCACATAAAGCTTCTAAGCATGTAAGAAATTCTCGCCGTTTTCATCGCGGCACAGGCCCGGACTTAAAATCAATTACTACTGATTCTCCTTATAAGGAAGATCCAAATAACGGAGTTAATCCGGTAGAAACTAAACAACCCTAACTATTAGAGGTATTTAATGAAGAAACTATTGGCTTTCATTTTAATCGCATTACCATTGGGAAGCTTTGCTTCAATCGTTACATTTAATTGTAAATCTACAGAAGTTTTAGGCGTTCATAAGTTTGATGCCAAAGGGATTATTGTCATCGATGAAGAGAACATTGTTGAAGGAGTAATGTCTCTTCAAGTTCAAAAAGCTCAAGCTAATGGATCTATCCAAATTTTTGAAGAAATTAAAGTAGAAGGAACTCGCCAACATTTTGAAGCGGGAAAAATTACGATTAATGCTTTCGATCAATTAACATTAAAATCAAGCGATACTTATATTAAAACTTTTAATTTATTATTAGATTTTAAAGTTGAAAACGCTTCTCAAGTCTTTAGCGTCGATAATTTTCTTTACCGCTCTAACTGTGAAATTGAATCAACGAAATAAAATATTTAAAGCAGATCAATTTTCAAAAGCTGATCTGCTTTTTGCCACGCGATTATTCATTATCCTAAATTGTCTTAACAAATCTTCTGATACTTCACTATTTTCTAAAATTTCCAATGCGTAAGCAATAGCTTCAAAAGTACAAACGCCGTCTTCTCGAATACCACGTCTAAGTTTATATTCGCCTTTAACATCGTCTGAGAGTTTCACGCATAAAATTTCGGAAAGACCTGGTTCGCGCCGTCTTACTTTCATCGTTTGGCTCCAGGTACCATCAGGAACAATTAGATGGTAAGGTCCCGGGTGTAGAATTTTGAATTCTTTGTTTAATTCCACTGAATCAGCATCTGGAAATAAATAAAGCGGAAGGACATCTGGTTCTAAGTTTAAAAGACTCAAGGAAAAAGGTGCTTCAGGAAGTCCCCGTGGATAAATTGTGGCATTATTTAAAGTCATGGTTGCGAGTTTTGCCGTATTAGAAGTTAAGTGCTCCTCACGGTGATGCATAATTATTGAGACTCTCGTTTGAGTGTCGTGTTTTATTATTTGATCACAAAAGCATAAACTGATATTAATACGACACCGAAGACAACGTTTTCCGTGGGTGGATCTTCGTTTACTCATATTTTTTTTACTGAATTTCTTTCAATTTCATTATCTAATTCTAAAACTGTTTTCTTCATTAAATGGTAGGCTTGCTCTTTAAGTGAATTAGCATCTTCTGGTGTTAATCCAATAGTTGAAATGGGAGGAAGCACCTGAATGAGAATTTTTCCCGCCTTCCATTTTCCTAAACTTAAATGTTTAGTGTACGAACTAATTGCAATTGGAACGATTGGAACTTGTGCTTTAATTGCTGTGATAAATGGACCTTTTTTAAATGGAAGAACTCCACGCCCTTTTGAACGAGTGCCTTCGGGCATAATCCATACAGAAACCTTTTTTTCTTTTATAGCATTGGCCGCTACATCCATCGCTTCAAAAGCGCGCTTCTTATTTTTTCGATCAATCAGGATATTTCCCGACAGCCAAAAAAATTGTCCAAAAAAAGGAATATAGATAATTGATCTTTTACCAATGGTGACAGTATTTTTTGGCAAGGTGTATCCACCAGGAAAAATATCTAAATTATGTTGATGATTACTTATAAAAACACAAGGTCTTGCAGGATCGAGAATTTCTTCATTTCGAAGTTCAATTTGAACACCTAGAAACCTTCGTCCCCAGGCAATAAGACGGGCCGAAATTCTAGTATTGCGCGGATCAAATGGGCGTGCGATCCCTACCAGTATTCCTACAAAGCAAGCAATACAAACCCAAATGGTAGTGATGATAATTCGAAATAAATAAAGCATATCTGATCCTTATTCGCTGTTTTTTGGCCTAGTGTAGCCTTTTTATATTTTTGCTAAGAGTTGCCTTATCAATATAGGTCTGGGTAACTTTAGCGTCAGCATGATTTAAATAATCTCTGACGTAAAGCAGATCTTTAGTTCTTATATAAATATTTGTAGCACAGGCTTTTCTAAAACTATGGGGAGAAATACCTGGTGTGACTTCAGCTCGCAATATGATCTTCATAATCTGATTATAAAATGTTTTCAGTGAATAGGCCTTCCCGACTTTGTTTTGAAATAAAAAATCCGATTTAAATTGGTTTTGACTCAGATAAAAATCAAAATTTTTAAAAATTAAATCTTCTTTTTGAATCACTAAAGTATGTATAGATCCGCCTTTTCTCGTAAATGTTATTATTTTAGCCACGTGATCAAAGTTTGAAATCTTGAGGTAACAAAGCTCACTTAGACGAAGACCCCCGTAGTACAAAAGATAAAGCATCAACCGCTCTTTGGTACGAAAAGTTTTCTCTTCTATCAATTTGAATTCGGATCTAGAAAGCATCTTGGTAGGAGTGACATCAATATCTTTTAATTGAATGGCATGAATTTTACTTTTAACAGGATTTTTTGAAAACTTCTCCGAAGTGTCTTCATTGACTTCTTTTAAGTACTGAAAAAAGTTCTTTAAGCTCGATAAATGGCGCCTTCTGGAAGAGACACTCATGGGGGGCTGAAAAAAAAGCACTGATTTTTCTGAACGTTTTTTCAGCCGTGCTTTGACAAAAATAAGCTTAAACCACAGCAAAAAACTAAGTTGTGGATTTCGTAATACTTCTTTATAGACGGGGCCGCCTAAGGCCAGAAATTCTTTATACCGACCGATCATTTCACCGTTGGTTTTAGAGATTTTGGTTTTTTCCAGGTGCTCAATCCATGTGAAAAATTTAATCAAATCGGCCCTATAGTTTTTTATAGTGTGTTCCGATTTGTTTAAACGAGACAGGTTATGGAGATAAGCATCCATTAACTCTAGATTTTCAAGATTTAATTCTTGATGCTGGGTCATTCTTTTCAATCCCTGAAAAATCATAATAAAAGCTACATATAATTACTATTATATGTAGATTATAGATTTTAAGTCAAAGATATTGTTGAAGAATTTAATAAACGGCGTTTTAAGCCGTTTGTTAATCGATCTCGATTAATTTGGCATGGTCTCAATGTCGATGTCTTCCATACTTTGATCTTCATCTGAAATTCTAAGATCGTAACCGCGATTTGATAATCGGCTTTGAACTTGAGTGAGTTCATTATAGAGAACGCGGTAATTAAGTGTTCCAACTTCTGCTGAGATTGGCTTAATATCTTTACCGATCATTTCTAATTTTAAATACACTAGATCTTCGAGCTTATCTTGAGGTAACAAAGAAATTAAAAAGCCCACTCCAATTTTATCGAAAACACCAAACTCATTTAAACCCACTAGTTTTTTCAACATTTCTTCTGAATTGGGATTATTTAAAATTTTGGTAAGGGATTCTGCTAATCCCATCAGTCGTTCTTTTTCAATATAGCGATTGATAAAAAGAAAAGATTTGAGTTTTTCAACCTTTAAATCATCATCAGTTTCATCAATGACGTGAATTTTACTTTTTTTCTGAACGTAGAGTAATAACTTTTTCTTTAGCTCTTCAAGTGGAATATTTTTTAAGTAAGGAAAGCCTTGAGATTTAAGCACTAATTGGAAAAAGATACGTGAGTCGAGTTTCTTAACACCATCTCTCCATTGAGAAAGATCAATATGCTTTGCAATGACAGCAGGGATTTGAGTGACCATGAATCGCTCAACGGATCTTTGTTCAGAAGTAGTGAAGAATCTGTCTTTTCTTTCAAATGTTAATCCGATATCAGGATTTTTTGTTGTTGAAACTTCTGAATTAAATTTTGGGATCAATCCAAAGTTGTTTTGAAAACTTTGGTCTTTTAAATCAAAAAAGAGTTTACCGAAATGGCTTTCAATATATTTTGAGTAAGTAGGGTAATAAAACTCTATGTTTTTTTCTCTTTTATCAATAAAAGTAATCTTACTATCGGTAAAGGTTCGATCTTTTGTATAGTTGCTTATCACGAAGCCTAATTTCAAATGGCGGGTGTGCCCGCTATAACTATTAAATCCTTTAAAAATTCTTTGAACTCGGCGATCTTTTGGGTTCAAGTTTTGATCGGCTTCGAAAAGTTCGTCGGCTTTCTCATATGAAGATATTAATTTATCTTTTAAATCTTTTGCATTAATCATATCGGCAACAATTAAATCTTTAAATTTAAAAGAAGAGTTTAAAATATGGTTATAAGCTTCTTGGGCCTCTTTATTTTTTAAATCAAAAACATAATCGATAATGAATTGGGCACCAGGATTATAACTGTAACCATATTGAACTAAGTCTTTCTCAAACAATCGCTCAATCTGGTGATCGAGAACTTTGATTCCAAATACATTAAAACCTAATCCAGAGCCAATTGAGCCACCTGAATCTCTTCCTCTTTTTGTAATAAGTTTCAAACGAACATGAGTTTCATCCAACTTAAAAACTTGAATCGTAAACTCTCCACTCAAAATAGAATAAACACCGGTGTTAGCACTCAAGAGAATAGGTGCGACCATTGAAGTTGAAGCTTGTAGGCCTACTGCAATTGCTAAATTGGCCGGCATGCTTACGAAGTCGCCGGTAGCCAAATTCTTAAGTGCCATTTTGGCATTCAACGGTAATTTTATAGGAGTGTACGCAATGGCCTTCAACGCATCTTTTTTATCTGTAAATTGTCTGACAAAGAAAAAACTATTATTGCGATTGACTGAAAAAGAAAAGGGAACGTCTACAGCATTCTTTATTACTTCTCCTACATTAATTCCCGTTTTTAAATCCCATTTATCAACGCGAGTGTAGAATTTATTAATATATGAGGCTTCCACGCCATAGTCATAGTTAAGCGAAAGATTGATTCCATCAATTAGGTCGACATTGCCGAGACTAACACCGAAATTAACATCTTGATCGGCAATCGCTTCGCGCAACTTTCTCTGAACTTCTTTTCTATCTAAATAATCTTCTAATTTTGATGCTTGCGAGGTGCTTGCTTGCAAACTTAGAACAGCGACTAGAAGAATTAGAACCTTTTTCATAACAGTATACCTGAGTATTAGAGTTAATTGATTAGGTTATCTTACAGAAGAGATTGCTGCGGCGCTTTATAGACTGGAATACCGTGTATTTTTTACTATGTCGACTTTAATAATTTTGATACACTTTCGGGCACATATGGAATTTTTAGAACCGATCCTGCAGATAACCACAGACCCGCTTAGCTTTTTCCAATTTTTTGGTTATTGGGGACTTTCTTTAATTTTATTTGCAGAAACTGGCCTTTTTGGCTTCTTTCTCCCAGGCGACTCACTCTTACTTACTCTTGGGCTTATTTCTTCAAGGGGAGATATTGATTTAAAAATTTTGATCCCATCTCTCATTCTGGCCACTATACTGGGAGACCATTTCAGCTATTTTCTTGGACGAAAATTCTCCGTCAAGGTCCGAAAAAACATTAGTCGCTTTTACTTAGAAGATAAACACATGGAAATGGCCAATACCTTTTATATTCGCCATGGTGGAAAAACTATTTTGTTTTGTAAGTTCATAGCCTTTGTAAGAACCTTTGCACCTTTTGTTGCGGGCACCAGCAAAATGACATTGCTTCGCTTTACCTTTTTCGACATTCTTGGAGCAACACTCTGGGTAGGGGGAATTGTTGGAGCAAGCCATTACCTGGGGCAATTCATCCACTTTGACATAAAGGCTTATTTTCATTATTTCGTTATCTTTTTAATCTTTTTGCTATTATCGCCCTTCCTCTTTAAACTTTTTAAAAAAAAAGGCATAATTAAATTATAAAACTTTGAATGATTCAAAATAAACCAGAAGGAATAGAGTTTATGTCAAACCTCAATAAACTAAAGCTAACGCTAAAAGAAGATCAACACCGCCATTTCAGAGAAGATGATTTCTGGAGAGTTATTCCTGGTTGGAAAGATGTAACTCGCGCGGAATTTTCTGATCATTTGTGGCAGATGAAACATTCACTTAAAAAAGTCGAACAAGTTAAAACGATTTTAGGTGAGCTTTGTACTGATGAATTTTATCAGGACATGCTTCAAGGTCAGCATATAACTCCGATGAATATTCGGATTACACCTTATATTTTTGCTCTAATGGATTGGTCAGATCCTACTAACTGTCCAATGAGAAAACAATTTTTACCGATAGGTTCTCAATTTCTTCCAGATCATCCTTATTATGAAGCTGATTCACTTCATGAAGATGTGGATTCACCAGTTCCTACAATTACTCATCGCTATCATGATAAAGTTCTTTTTTTACCAACAACTATTTGTCCAGTTTACTGTTCGTACTGCACGCGCTCTCGTTTAATTGGCGGATCAACTGAAGCTGTAGAAAAGGAAACTTATGGTGTAAATGCTGCCCGTATGGATGTGGCCTTTGATTATATTCGCAATCATCCAGCGATCGAAGATGTCGTTATTTCTGGTGGTGACGCTTTCATGATGACTGCCAAGCAAATCACTTTTATAGGTGAAAACCTTCTCAATATTCCGCACATCAGACGTCTTAGATTTGCGACTAAAGGGATTGCTATTTATCCTCAAAAAATTCTAACGGATCACGATTGGTTCAACGCTTTAAATGGCGTTCATAAAAAAGCCCGTGATATGGGAAAATCAGTAGTGATTCACACTCACTTTTCTTCTCCAAAAGAAATTACAATCTATTCAAAACTTGCGATGGACAGATTATTTGCGGAAGGAATCATCGTTAGAAATCAGGCCGTGCTTCAAGAAGGCGTAAATGATAATATTAACGATATGGTTCTGCTCATTAAGCAAATAAGCTATATCAATATTCAACCTTATTACGTTTATATGCATGACATGGTTCCAGGTTGTGAGCATTTTAGAACAACGATTGCCGAAGGTGAAGCGCTTGAAAAAGCAGTTCGCGGAACAACGGCAGGATTCAATACGCCTACTTTTGTTTGTGATGCTCCTGGAGGCGGAGGAAAGCGACATGTGGCCTCATATGAATACTACGATCGTGAGAATGGTATCTCAGTGTGGACCGCTCCGAATGTAAAACCGGGCGAAGTTTTTTTCTATTTCGATCCAATTAGAAAACTCTCTCCTGAAGCACAAGCTCGCTGGGCCGATAAAACTACCCGCGAAGCCATGATAGCAGATGCTAAAAAGAAGGCCGGATTCTAAGTTGAACGCACTTTTTATCCGAGGACTGACTCGTGAATCTCGTCATTGGCGTGGACTAGAAAAAAAATTTCAAGATAAAAATCCTGAAGTTCTAGTCCACTCAATCGATTTACCGGGGGCAGGTGCCTTTTACAAATTAACTTCACCCTCTAACCTTGATGATTATATTTTTTTCTTGCGAGAAAAATTAATTCCGATCAAAAAAGATGGACCTACTTCATTGATAGGTATCTCAATGGGGGGAATGATTGCTCTGAGATGGGCAGAGTTATTTCCTGCTGAAGTAAAAAAAGTTTTCGTTATCAATGCGTCTGCCAGCAATCTCTCAAGTCGTGGTGAAAGATTTAATTTATCTGAAATTAAAAAGCTTTTAGGGATTTTATTAAGCGATGATCCCCATTTAAAAGAAGAGAGAATTTTAAAACTCACTACTGAAAAATTTGCAATTTCTAGAGAAGTTTTAGAAGAATTTGCAACCATTCAAAAATCTTGTCCCGTTAGCTTTAGATCAAGCATAAATCAGCTATGGGCCGCTTCAACTTTTAAAATAGATCACCCTCTGGAAATTCCAGTTGTGGTTATTTCCGCTTTAAAAGACAGGTTAGTTAGTCATAAATGCTCAAAGATTCTGGCCGAAACTATCGGTGCCGTGCTTATCACTCATCCCGATGCTGGTCACGACTTGCCGTTAGATGACCCTGATTGGCTTTTATCAGAACTTCGTCTTTGAGTTGTGCTTTCAATATTTTTCAAAAGTACAGGATAGCGTTTAACAATATCATTGAAACTTTTTTTGGTGAGTTTATATAAATCGCAATAAGCCTGAGACTGAATATTTGCAGTCCGAGTGGTTTCAGATAAAAGTGCAATTTCTCCAAAAATCTGGCCGTCGTGCAAAGAGGCGACTCGCTCGCCACTCTCCAAAATAACATCAACCACTCCATGAGCGATTAGAAACATTTCTTCGCCGATGTCTCCGATCTTTATAATCAAATCCCCTGGTGAAGAATAGATTTGCTCTAGATGAGTTGAGACATCTTTCAAGCATTCATGAGGACAGCCCACAAAAATAGGAATATTGCTGATAAGTTTGATCTTCATATAGATTTGCATTTCTTGTTGAATAGCATGTGGAAGATCGGAAATAATTTTTTCGTCGTTATTACTCAGGCGTTTTGAAAAGAGATGACTGTAATGATTTATTGCAGCTGTCTGGAGTCCGTCAGGAATTTTATAATGTTTCATAAACATCAAGAGATCGCTTATTTTTTCCCGGGACTGTTCTTTGTGACGGTCGGCGCTGGCGAGCATTCTTGAAATATTTCCGATAACTATCCCATACATACCCACGCCGATTATCATAATAAAGCAGGTAAAAATACGGCCTATATTATCATGGGGAACGATATCTCCGTAACCAATGGTTGAGAGTGTGGTGAGCGCCCAATAAAAAGAGCGAATATAATAACTAGTTACGTCTGTATCAGCTGTCATGGGATAAATAAAAATCCAGCCACAGGCAATCCAGTTTACTACCATTAAAAATCCAACCACGATTGATTGCATTTTAAATAGGCTGGGAACAATGGTGATATTTTCAATTAAGTAAAATACTTTAATAATTCTGATCATTCTCATCAAACGAAAGGCAATGAAAAGATCCTGATGACCTAAATAATTGGAGAGTAAATCAAAAGGTATGCAGGCCAGAATATCTACTGTAAGCATTAAAGGAAAAAACCATTTTTTTTGGGGAGAACCGACATCGTGTTTGTCTTTATTCTTTTTGGCTTCACGCAAGTGATAGATCAAATCCGCAACAAAAAGTAGCGATATAACGGCATCAACAACTAACTGCCAGGGCTGAATTTTCGTTTTAAAAACAAAACTAAAGGGTGCTTCAATAGCTGTGAAACTGGCACACCAAAATATCAGTGCGACCCAAAGAAATTCTTTTGTATTTAAATGTTGTTTACTCATCTCATTGGATATCGGCTTGATATACGGAAATCTTTAAATTATGCTTTTAAAAATACGGGAGTTAGCTATGAAGCGAATAGTTCTTTTTCTGGCTGTAAATATTTTAGTTGTCGCTACTATTTCTATCTTGATTAGTATGCTCGGAATTGGATCATATATGACCAGTGCCGGTCTCCAATATGGACCTCTTTTGGCCTTTTGTTTTCTATGGGGGATGGTGGGTTCACTTATCTCGTTATTGATTTCAAAGAAGATGGCCAAATGGATGATGGGTGTTCAACTGATCACTTTAGAAGGGCCTCATAAAAATTTAGTTGATTCAGTTCACCGCCTTGCTAGACGAGCAGGATTAACTGAAATGCCCGAAGTGGGAATTTATCAAAGTGAGACCATGAACGCCTTTGCGACAGGTCCCTCGCGCAATAACTCATTAGTGGCAGTTTCATCAGGTTTATTAGTGAACATGGATCCACATGAAGTTGAAGGTGTTCTGGCCCATGAAGTGGCCCATATCGCTAATGGTGACATGGTTACCATGGCCTTAGTGCAAGGAGTGATAAACGCTTTCGTAATGTTCTTTTCGCGTATAGTGGCCTTTGCCATTACCCAGGCGATGAGCAGTAAAGATGACCGCGATTCACGTCCAAGTCCTTTTATGCAAATGATGTTGGTTTTTGCTCTAGATATTATTTTTGGAATTTTAGCTTCTCCGATCGTTGCCTGGTTTTCTCGTTATAGGGAATTCCGTGCAGACCGTGGTGGAGCAGATTTGGCAGGAAAGGAAAAAATGATTTCGGCCCTGCTGGCCTTATCCCGTGCGTATCCTCAATTGGAAATGGTTAAAGAAGAAGCAAATCCTAACTTTAAATCAATGCAAATATCTTCAAAAGATGGAGTAATGAGAATTTTATCAACTCATCCGCGGTTATCAGAGCGAATTGCGAGACTTCAAAACGTTATTTAAAGTTTAAAAATAAAGCTATTTTTTCACACAACTAATTGAAGTATTTCCTTCCGGAGATACTGCTGAATAACAAACAACTTTATCTTCATCATTTGTAATGCGGTAAAACCTTGCGTAGCTATCATCAGATTTAGATATTTTTTTTACTTCAGATTTGTGATCATAATTTGATACATCAGAAGGTTTTCTTTCTGGTATTGGTTTAGTCTCTTCTGCAATTAGATGATTAGATAAAATAAAGCAAAAAATAATGATAACTTTTTTCATATGGACCTCGTTAGTGTCCTTTCGGATTTATTTTTTAATTCTTAAGCGCAATTGCTGAGGGAGATTTACTCTCACTTTAAAAGTAAACGATTGGATTTATTAAAGAGACTGAGAAAGTTTTTTATAAGCTTCTTGATAATCATGAAGCAACTCTTTAAACACGTCCTCTACACTTAGGATATTTTTTATAAGGCTTACTGACTGGCCTACTTCCAACTCTCCATTTTCCAAATCGCCTTCAAGCATCCCATGTCGGGCCCTAAATTTACCCAAATGCTCATTGAGTTTTTGTTTTAAATTATCCCCATGAAAAGATTGTTCAATCTGCATAATTTCGCGTGCAAATTTATTATTAAATAAACGCACTGGGATCGTAGACTTCATGAGTGTCATGGTGGAAGAAGCAGTTGATTGCAGCAACAGACTCTTAAAATTTTCGTGAGCACTTGATTCGCGTGTCATGAGAAAACGCGTTCCCATTTGAACGCCATCAGCTCCCAAAGACAATGCCGCCAAAATACTTTTTCCGTCAGCAATACCACCTGCTGCGATTAAAGGAATCTTAATCGCACTCCTCGCTTGAGGTATTAGGGTGAGAGTCGTTATTTCATCCCGTCCATTATGTCCTCCGGCCTCGAAGCCTTCGGCCACGACAGCATCCACTCCGGCCTCTTCACAATTAATTGCATGTTCCGGCGTACTAATAACATGAACAACTGTTGCTCCGTGATCTTTTAAATAACTGGTATATTTTTTTGGACTTCCCGCTGAAGTGAAGAAAATTTTTATCCCTAAGGATAAGGCCATATCTATTTGTTCGTGGGCCTTTTCATAAAGAAGAGGAATGTTGACTCCAATGGGTCTTGAAGTAAGGGACTGAGCTTTAGTGATATGTCTTTGCAGAAGTTCAGGTTGCATTGATCCGGCACCAATTAGTCCCAGGCCTCCGGCACGAGAAACGGCGGCCGCTAATTTTCCGCCCGATACCCAAACCATTCCGCCTTGTATAATGGGATAATCTATTCCAAAAAGCTTAGTTATTTTGTTCATTTTGTTTTCTTTTTTAGAGTTCGTTCAAGGGCCTTGATGATAATGGCCATTTCAGGACTTGGATAACGTCTATAAAGTTCTTCGGTTACAGGTTTTGGCTCTCCACCTAATTCTTTAAAGCGAATAAGCTCTAAAACAAAATGGTGAGCAACAATGAAAATTTTTGAGAGATCTGGAAGTTTATCAACTGAATTCGAAAACCCTTTTCCATTAGTTGTCCCGTGATGATGTTTGATAATTTCATCCGCACCAGCAGGAGCTTCAGGGTGTTTTCTAATCAAAACAGAAGCTTCCATTGCGTGATTGAAAACCATATCCCAATCTTCTTCATTGAGATTGGCCTTTTCAAGCTCGTCGAAAGAATTTATTTTAGAAAGATCTTCTCTGTCGGCCAGCATGATGTCATGAAAGAAAGAAGCATAGGCAACTTTATCATAGGCCTGTGGATCATCGAATTTTAAATTCTTAATCATCTCGCTCGCTACAACAGAAGTCATATGACAACGTTGATAGAGAAGTCCGGTTTGTGAGTTAATTACTTTATGGAGGAGATTAGACATTTCTGGAGATTTCTCAAAGTTTTTCACCATATTCTGAATAATCGCCTC
>JACMPM010000052.1 GCA_014377485.1 Bacteriovorax sp.
TTGAAATTCAAGAAAAAAATGAGAAAAGACAGTTGGATATAATTTCTAGGCTGGAGATTGAATTTAATCAAGATATAGTCTCGGCGCTTACCGCTTCTAAGTCTGAAACTTTTTAAAGAATTTTCTAATTTTTATACATAGTAATTTGCCATAGAAAGGCTGAAATTCGTTAAACAAAACTTAACAAAGCAAAACTCCGAAGAAAGAATTCTTAATTATGATTAGTCTTTATATACTCATCACTTGCTATTACCGTTCCATCTTTTTGGAAAACAAAGAGCGGATACATGTATTTAGTTTTAACTTCTTCAGGAAAAACCAAGTTCTTAATACTGCTTTTGTCATTTAAAGAAATCAGCTTGTTATTGTAAAATATTTTAACTGCGCTGGTATTTTTTAAAAAAAGACGAATATTTTCTCCACTTATAAAGACTCTGCGCCCCTGACGAAGAACATATTTTTTAATTTCTTTATCGTCAACCTTATAAGTAATCCAAGAGTCTCCGTCGACAGCGTTGATAAAGATATTATCAATTCCTTTATTCAAGCTAACTTTATAACGAGCAGGTAAAATTTCATCTAATTTGTCATCGGTAACTGAATTATCAACTGTGAATTGCTTAATTGTTTTAGTGAAACTTTTAAAATTGACATCTTTAATAGTGATTTCACTTTTCTCATTAATTTTTGTTAGTTTCGGTTTTACCAATACGGCCTCTACTGACTTTAAAATAACTTTCGTCTCTGCAATATTCGCCACCACTTCTTTAGGTATAACAACTTTAGGTATTGATTCAATTTCTTGCAGTTTTGCAATCAAAGCTTTTCCTTGCTTTAAACGATTATTGGCCGTGCGATCTACAGAATATTTTGCATAAGATACAATGGCAGCGACAATTAAAATACCAGCAATTACTTTTGCAACTTTTGCTAATAAAACAACTGAGAATACAGGTCCATTATTTTTCGTTTCTAGAGGTGTCGAGGTGATCAGAGTAAGAGAATTTCTTACAGATTCGATTTTGATTTCTTGATTTTCACTTTTTGTAGTTTTGTTATTGAGATTATAAGTAGCTTCAAGAAGATCGAGGGCCTCTCCTCTATTGATCCCTAGAATTTTAGCAGAAGAAGTAACAAACCCGCGAACGTAAATCTTATTTGGTAGTTTGGCTAATTCGTTATTTTCAAGATGCTCAAGCAATCCAATATGAATTTTTGTTTGAAAGGCCATGTTTTTTAAGTTCAGACCTTTTTCTTCGCGTTTTGTACGCAAGAGTTCTCCAATAGAGACAGCATTCCCTGCTATTATTTGTTGACTCTCATTTATGGTAAAAGGTATATCGTTTAATTCTTCAATCATAATTTTTTAAAGCTTCTTGATTCATTTTTTTTAAGTTATTGAAAATTTTACTATTAAAAAGCAATCATGTGTTGCCGGTAATTTTTGCTTCAACAAACTAAAAAAAGACCACTTTTCTCAAATATTATGTTTGAGAAAAGTGGTCTTTAAATTAGACAATTCTTCAATTAATTAAGGCTTGAACCAACAAAGTGGACGGTTACCAATCTGATCTCCGTTTCGCAAAGAGCATACCGCGATATTGGCATCTGTTTGTGAAACTATTTCAGCAAATCCATGATCACATAATGAAGCCTGGTAATAAGTATCTAGCCGGCATTGTGCTTGAGGGTGAGCATCAAATGTGTGTGCTACGATTGTTTTGTCCGGAGTAACAAAACTGACTTGAGAAGTGGCTTGGGTAATGGCATTTAAAAGCCTCCCAAGCGCCAAACCGGCCATTGCCGATCTTTCGCAAATTGCAATTTCGTCTGCGTTTTTATAAACCATCTGACATTTATTAACTACATCAATTGGAATTTGTATATTTTGCATAATGCTTAAATTATTTGATCCTTCAAAATAATGACGTAAACATTTCATAGTTCCCCAATAATCAGCCTGTCCTTCGTTGGCCGCCCAAATCAGCGAACCATTAGCTGGGTCGCTCTTTCTAGGAGCTCCGCCTAAGTGATGACCTAATTCATGACAGGCAACCAGGGCCATTGCATCTTCAGTAGTTTCTGGATGTCGCGCTAGTCCTCCAAACATATGTATTGTATCCACCCCTTGTGTATTTTGGTCCGCGTAGGCATTTACGGTTGAATCAGTCCAAAGACGATCAATAACAAATTTCCTTCCAGTTTTGGCAACGGCACCTGAATACAAAGACAAAATTTTATCCATGACATTGTTAAATTGAACTTCTGAAATTCCCCCCAGCTGCTTTTCACCAACAGGAATTTGCAAATTATTTTCTTCCATGAAACCTGATTGACCGTGAAGATCGCAGGCCATTGCAGAAAATGCTAAAAGATTTAAAAACAAGATAGAGAATTTTAACCAGATTTTCATTTTAGTATCCTTCTAAAAAATATCCCATCATTAGGATAAATGATTCACAAGGTGGTCGAACACTTTGCAAACAAATGTTGATATATTTATTTCTTTATCTCAATTGCTACTTACTAAATATTTAACTCAAATATTTAGTATTACGAAACTGATGTTGGAAAAGTTAAGAACGGTATTGATAATTTGATGAAGCTAACTAACCTTTTTTGGTTATCTCAATCATAGTTCTACCGATAATTTCAGTTGTTGTAATGTATTTAGGAATTAATTTGTGAAGAATAGGCATTAAGGGCTTGGCAATAGTACAGATAATTCTATAAGACTTCGTTTTAGATATTGCTCCATTCTTGGCTCGATGTGACCTTACGTTAGCAGCCGGAAAAATGCTCGCAGACGCCTCCGAATAGACAACCTTAACTATAGTCCATTGGTCTGCAATATGCTATAATAGGTCTATGGATCCAGTAAAAAAATTAACGTGGCTCAATTATTTCATTTGTCTGATAGGATTTGTGGCAGAAATAATTTTTACCATCAAACTTAATCCTCATGAAAATTCCGTTTTTATATTTCTCATCGTCTGGGGAACACTTCCTCTGGTCACCCTTCTTCTTTTTCTTATTAAAACTCCTCGACTACTGTACTCAATGTCCAGAACTCTTGTTCAAACATCAGCAGTTGTAGGCTTTGGAATGATTTATAAAATTAACTCCATTTATATACATCCTGATCCTCGAGGGGCCATCGCTCTTACCACTATTCCTATTATTCAAACCATAGGGGCACTTTTTATTGGATTAGTCATAAAGATCGCTTCCCAAAAGTACTATCGCTCCATGACCAGTCAGGAAGAGCTTGAAGATGAAGATGAAGATGAGTATTTATCGTAAATTTTAAAATCAAATTTATTCATATAAAAAGAGAATAGTATTAAAATTTGTTCTTATAATTTAGAAAATCTTTATATCGGTCTCGACAAGCACGAAGGAGAAGATCTGGGCGAAATGCCTGAAAAGGATTGGCAACTTCTCTCGATCTCACTAAATCAAAAAAACAAGACACTTAGCAAGGTTTTGGATCTGGCGAAAATAATCCTAACAATTGATGCCGATGTATTTTGCCTGCAAGAAATCATTTCAAAAACAAGTCTAGATAATTTCAACACCCATTTTCTAAATAACAAATATGAAGTCGTTCTAGAAGAAAGCAATTCAAATAGATCTATATTTGTTGGTTTTTTAATTAGAAAAGGAATTGAGTATGATGTGTCTAGTTATAGCCATTGGAAAATGAGAAATAACGGACTAGCTTCGAGAAACCTTACCGCCTTAATCATTAAAAAAAATAATCATCCCACTTTGGTTTTATTAGGTGCTCATTTAAAAAGCAAACGAGTAGATGACAAGCGTTCAAACACTTACAGCTTGCGGGAATTGGAAGTTTCTTTACTCGGTGAAATTCACTCTGATCTTGCACTAAAGTACCCCTGTCCCATCTTAATTTTGGGGGATATGAATGCCAACTTTAACCTGGAACCCGAATTTCATCCTTTGCATAAAAAATATTTCTTAGACTTTGTAAAAGAAAAATACAAAGAAAATTACGTCAGCGTTGGAACATTTACCACTAACTATCTCGAAACGAAGTTGCAGCATTTAGATTTTATACTGATCGAAAAAAAGTATTTGGATCTTATTGAACTGGCCGCATCCGATATTTATCTTTATGAAAATGAATACGGTGACCGCATTTCATTACCTTTCAATAAAATAGAAAGATTATACCTGCCGAGTGATCATTGCCCGATTATCGTTAAAATAAATTTAAAAACAAATTAGAGATCAAATTTCGATTCACCGGTAAAAACACTCTCTTCGTTTAGAATTACTTCGTATGTAATCGGGCATGCCTTACTGAGCATATAGCTAACACCACAATACTTTGTCATTGAAGCAGTGCAAGCTTTGATAGCGGATTCTTTTTTGAGTCCACCTATCATTTTGAAAATTAAATTGATTGAGGTAAAATACGATGGAGTGGTATTAGTTAACTCTGCAGTAGTTTTAATATCTAGTGTGAGCAAATCTTCTTTGTGCCCCTCCAGTATCGAAACAATATCCATTCCAGCACAAGCACTAATTGAATTAAGAAGCATTTCTTTTGGATTTGGGCCTCTATTTAGCCCCCCTAGTTCAAATGGTACGTCCAGTGATGTTTCATGTCCACGAACTGTTCCTGTAAAGTTTAATTTAGAATTCCATGTAACATTTGCTTCCATTATTAGTCCTTAGTTATTTGCTTTATTTTCATACCGTAAATAATCTTCTCTTACTTCTACAAAAAATCTAATTTAATATTATAGATTTATAGAAATATTAGCAGAAGCACTTGTTTTTAGATTGAGGAGCTAGTGTAGTGAATGTGTATTGAATTACACATATGGACAGACCTTAGAGTATTATCAAGCCTATGGACCTAATCCTCAAAAATGTGGCATTTCAAAAAACATTAATCTACTTAAATTTTCTTTTGAAATAGAATTCAAATCATGGATGCTGTGACTGGTAATTTTCTCAACGAATACTACACAAATGGAGTTTCAGAGTATACTAGGATAAATTTTTAATCATTATCTTATATTTTTCTTATTATTAAATTCATCATACCTGGCCAGAAAATAACCTAAATACCAGCGAAGCTTAAGTTCAGAATCAAATATATTTTTTGACTCACTTAGAGTTATACAATTATCCAAATGAGCATAAATTGCTTTTAAAATATTTTTATAATTCCATCTGGGAATTCCAAACCAGAGTTTGTCATGGGATTTTTCATATTCCTTTAAAAAATAAAATTGCCTGGCCGAGTAACCAGACCAAAACATCCAATAGCGAAAATATTTTTTATTAAGTCTTGATTCAGGTACCCAATGCAATATACGTAGAGTCGGAAAATACCAACCAGAAAAACCAGCTTTGAGCAAACGATGTTGCATATCGAAGTCTTCACATCCTAAGGCTTTTCTTATTCCTGAACGTCCAAGTATGTTGTCAAATTCACCGACAGTATTGATTGCAGATCTTTTTACTACACAGTTCCCTCCCCAGAAAATTGCATCTTCCAAGCTAAGTGGTTGCTGTTGAATTTTTTCATCATGACAAGCAATAATAGAAATAGAATTACTTGGTGGCAGCCACTCTGGAGGCAATACTTCAAAATCCGCGATATGGTGACCAGCGCAAAAATCAAATTCTTTTTCATCTCTTTTTTTAGAAAATTCAATAAGCCAATCGGTCGAAATAATTTCGTCATCATCAAAAAATGCTATCCACTCACCTAGGCCCTTCGAAATTCCAAGATTAAGTGCATAGGATTTTCCAGGCACGTATTCTTCAAAGTAAAGAATTGGAATTGGTGAAATTTTTTGAAAATATTCTACGACTTCTTTTGAATTATCATTACAAGCATTCGCAACAATATAGGCTTGAACATCAATCTCATCATTTGTTTGTAGTTTTACTAAACTCGTTAGAGTTCTTTGGAGAAGTCCCGACCTGGATCGATTGTGAGTTGGTATAACTAAATCTATACTAATTTTTGTTTTCATTGTGCTCCTATCTCGTATGCACTCACCAACTTTATTATCAAAGTTTGTGATAATTTGAAAAATCATATTTTGATATATATTAAATAACGATAGTTTTATAATTTATCATGTCTGTTGGAAGTGAAGTTTTCTGCGGTAAAAAAAAACTGCAATGGAAGAATAAAACTATAGGTCTGCCTGAAAACCGAAGCTTTTTAAGATTATTTTCGAGTATGGTTTTATTAAATTTTTCAATGAAAAGTGAAGCTACGTTTGTATCGAAAAAGCTATTACAAACTTGCCTGTTTCTGCAACGTAAACTGGAATGATGTTTTTGATTCTTCCTTAAAAGTTGCTCATATCTGCCTTTTTTAAAATAAACTATTGTTTTAAGATGCTTAGTCCATGGTCAATAGTTTTTCGCGTACCTTTACAAAACTCTCACCACTTTTATTGCTAATTTTATAAATCCATTCATTGTTTGTTTTATCCCAAACTGCGCTTACGACTTTAAATTTCTTTAAAGGTTCTCCAGGCACTGACATAAATAATACGTCATCCCCGTCTATAAATAGTTTTTCCGGCATCTGCATAACTCCTCATCTAAAAATTTCATAACCAAAAAAAAGGCTCCTCAAAGGAAGCCTCATGTTTCTACAAATGTATTCTCTTCTCTAATATCTCAATCGGCGTCAGGGGAATAATAAACTTTAAATCCGGCCCATGCGCCTGATGAGTAAGCACTGCTCTCATCCCCATGAACAATTGCTTCCCTTTAATCTTAAGTTCACCCTTAACGTGTGTACTCCAATTATTCAGGTCTTCTTCCGTCACAAATTTTTTACCGGCCGCCTTTGCATTCGCAATCTCAATTTCAAGATACTCGCGAATCTTTGGAGTAGTCTCCCAAGATTTCGCATCTATGTATTCCGCATCAGCAGAAACTTCTAATGAAAATAAAACATCTATTTGCGAAGTTATTTCGGTGAATAGATTTATTTTTTCTCTAAAGATTGTCATGCAATTCATTTTCCAAGCATGATCCATTTTATGAAATGGGTGTTCTGCCGGAATAACTTTTTCCACTTCACCTAAAACAGTTTCAACAGGAAGCTTATGAATATGCTGACCGTTGATAAAATTTAATTTAATAATATCGTAAATGGCCGAAGCTTTTGTAAAACGCTCTAAATTAAACATTATCCCTAGCGAGTGAACATCAAAAACATCAGTTTCATCAGGATGTGACCAACCCAAAAGACATAAATAATTTAATAGTGCAGCTGGAAGGTAATGCATTTCTTTATACAGATTTACTGAAGTCGCTCCGTGACGTTTCGATAATTTCTGACGGTCTTCTCCAATAAGAAGTGAGCCGTGAGCAAATTCCGGAGGAGTCACTCCAAAAGCTTCATAGATCATTAATTGTCTAAGCGTATTTGGTAAATGCTCTTCGGCGCGGATAACGTGCGTGATCTTCATAGTGGCATCATCAACCACTACCGCGAAATTATAAACAGGAATACCGTTTGCGCGAATGATGACAAAGTCCCCTACCATTCCTTCCGGGAAAACGACGTGGCCTCTTACATGATCATTAAAAGCGTAAGCTTTTTTTGGAGCTTTAAAACGAATGACAGCAACTTCTCCGGCCGCTTGGCGAGATGCCACAACTTCTTTAGATAAATCTCTACATTTTCCATCGTATTGAGGATCGCGTTTTTCAGCTAATGCTATTTCATTTTTTAATGTCAATTCAGCTTCTGTGCAAAAACAATGATACGCATGACCTGCATCTAAAAGTTTTTCTCCCCAAGCTTTATAGATATGTCCACGTTCAGATTGTCTGTACGGACCAAACTCTCCACCGACATCAGGACCTTCATCATGAGTGATGCCAAGCCATTTTAAGTCTTCAATTTGTGAAATTTCAAATTTTCTCTCCGAGCGTTCAGTATCAGTGTCTTCAATGCGTAGAATATATTTTCCACCCATAGCTTTTGCGTAAAGATAATTATACATGGCCGTTCTCGCACCACCGATGTGTAAATAACCAGTAGGAGAAGGGGCAAAGCGCACGCGAACAGTCATAAAAAACTCCAGGAATCCCGTAATCAGGAAAACATTATTTTAACAGAAAAAGAATGCTTTTACGAATGAAACTAATAGACCAGAAGGCGAGGTTCGGTCATTTCTTCGATAGCGTAGCGCAATCCTTCTCTACCCAGGCCTGAATCTTTCACACCACCATAAGGCATAGAGTCGACTCTGAAGCCAGGTATGCCATTGATGATCAAGGCCCCAACTTCTAGATGCTCATGAGCGTATTTCATCTGAGAGATTTGATTGGTATATAAACCTGCTTGCAGACCGTAGCGCGACCGATTGATAACGCGAATGACTTCGTCGAAATATTGAACTTTTTCGATTATAGCGATTGGACCGAACGCCTCTTCACTAACTATTTTCATATCTTCTTGGGTGTTAGTTAGAAGAGTTGGTGCAAACAAATTGTGGTTGAGATCAATAATATCTCCGCCAAATACTACCTGCGCTCCTTTAATCCTGGCTTCGTTTATCCAGGTTTGCAGTCGCTCCAAATGATTTCGGTCAATGATCGGACCGATAGTCACGCCTTCTTCTACGGGGGATCCCATTTTTAATTCGCTCACTGCTATTTTAAATTTTTCTATAAATTGATCAAAGATGGAATGATCAACAAAAATTCTCTGAACTGAAATACAAACTTGGCCTGAATAATTATAAGATCCAAAAGCAATCATCTTTGAAGCTTCATCAAGGTCAGCTGTGCGATCGACAATCACCGCCGCATTTCCACCCAATTCCAAAACAACTTTTTTCTTTCCTGCCTTTGCTTTTAAACTCCATCCCACATCGGCTGATCCGGTAAAAGATAACATCTTAATACGGTCATCTTTGAGCATCAGTTCTGCTTCCTCATTTCTACAAACCACAACATTTAAAACTCCAGGAGGAAGCCCCACGCGTTTACATAACGATGCCAACGCCAGTGCCGTAAGCGGAGTAAAAGGAGATGGCTTTAAAATGACTGAACAGCCTGCTGCTAATGCTGGAGCTATTTTATGCAAGGCCAGGTTAAGTGGAAAATTAAATGGAGAGATGGCCAGTACCGGCCCAATCGGAACGCGTTTAGTGAAGGCTGATTTTCCCGCACCTATTCCGTAATCCATCGCAACGACTTCTCCCGAAATTCTCATTGCTTCTTCAGCTGCCAGTTGTAAAACCATTAGAGAGCGCTCGATTTCCGCTTTAGCGTAATCAACTGGTTTTCCCGCTTCAGAGACAATCAGATTGATAAATTTTTCTCTTTCTAATTGAAGACCATCTCTAATTTTTAACAGAAAATCATGTCTTTCTTTTGCAGAATATTTTGAATAAGTTTGAAAGCCTTGAACCGAATTTGAAATGGCAAATTGCACTTCGCTGGCATCAGCATAAGGAATAGTGGCAATAACATTTAGATCAAATTTATTGGTAACGCTTAAAACATTTGTAGTGGAATGACCGATCCATTCGTTATTGATAAAACTTCTGGCCTGTAAAATATCGCGATTTAATTCCATTCTTCAATCCATTTGAAAAAGATGATGACAAGAATAGAGTCTAACCAATAATTTGGCTAAATGCCAAAGGGGGAATCTTCAGCAGAGGATTGAGTTTTGGAACGTGAAGCAAGACCGCGAGCAAAATCTAAATGCTCCCGCAGGAATCTTCGTTCGCCAATATGAAAAAGTTCGATCGTATGAACATGGCATAACTTAATTGGAGCTACAGCGTTTTTAAAAACTTTATATAAGTTGTTGCTGGTGAGAATTTTTTTGGGCCCATTCTTAAAAAGATAGTCTTCACCCTCTGCTCTGCAAACTTCACACATATATCATTCCTTAAATGTTCATACTTGATTAATTATATCGGTTTGTTCGACCAAATCTTTAGTTGATCTTGAATATAAATTAAATGTTCATATATTCTGATGACTTCAACCACTTATTCTATATAAATTATTGTTTTAGCCATTTAGGTCAAATCAAAAATTTGCCCATAATATGGTACAACGCCTCAAGTGCCTCAGTTTTTACTCAAATGAAGCCTCTTCGAAATAATATTTTTCAATAGTCCTTCCCTATCAATTTTCGTATGATTCACTCGAATCAAAATTAACGGAGTATCCGCTTGGGCAAGAAAACTTTATGGGCCAGCGTTCTGGCATTATTTATAGTTTTAGCCTTCTTTGAGTTCACCAACACTGACCTCTTAATTCAAGAACATCTCTATCTTTCTGCTGAAAAAACCTGGGTTTTAAAAGATCCGAAACTTCTCTACAGAGCAATCTTTTATACTGGAATAAAAATTCCTATTTTTATTATTGGTTTTGGAGCCTTGGCTGCTTCCCTCATTTCGTGGAGAAAAAAAAAGTGGAATGAGTACAGAAAAGGTCTGATCATTATTTCATTAAGTTTAATTATCCTTCCTCTTTCGGTAGCAGTTATTGGGAAAAATTTTACCAACGTTCAATGCCCCGACGACCTCAATCATTTCGCGGGAAAAATTCCATACGTAAAACTATTCGATAACTATCCAGTCAACCCTAACTCTCCCGACGGAAAATTTCCTAGAGGCCATTGTTTTCCCGCAGGTCATGCCTCTGGAGGTTTTGCACTCTTAGCTTTAGTTTGTTTTTTTAAAGAAAAAAGAAATAAAATCCTGGCCTTCATTTTTGCCATGTCTACGGGATGGATAATGGGAGTTTACCAAATGCTTCGCGGGGCCCATTTTTTAAGTCATCACTTAGTTACAATGATCTTAGCTCTAATATTAGTTTCTACCTTAAACCTTCTTATCAAGGACTTTTCAAATGAAAGCACTCAAACTAAAAAGTAAATTAGCACCAACTCCGACTAAAACTCCTAAGTATGCTCTCACTGTAAAAGATCACTCGAATAATGACGTCGTTCTTGGCGATCCGCGAGCAACAAGAGCTCTTGTCGCTTTAATGAATCAACATGCAACCATTGGCGGCGCTGCTGCTCATTGGGGTGGTCCTGCAGGCTTTGCTGAGATGGTATCAGCAGTTCACGGAATTTTGTTCAAAGACAAAACTAAAAACTGGTATGAAACATACAACTTCGTAAACGATGCCGGTCACGCTGAAAACGGAATTTATGCTTTGAGAGCAAATTACGGATTTGATAATTTAACATTTAAAGATTTGAGATTATTCCGCTCGATTGAAAGTAAACTCACCGGCCACGGTGAAGCTCACTTAAATCCAGAAGGTGTTTTTATTTCTAACGGTCCATTGGGTTCAGGACTCCCGCAAGCCCAGGGACTCGCTATTGCCGATAAAATTTTAGGTAATAAAAGAACTACCATTTGTTTACTCTCTGATGGTGGAGCGATGGAAGGAGAGGCAAAAGAATCCTTCGCGGCCATTCCGGGACTTGCAGAAAAAAATAGAATCAATCCATTCGTTTTAATAATCTCAGACAATAATACAAAACTTGGTGGGCGTATTGATGACGATAGTTTTTCAATGACTCCAACTTTTAATTCACTGGCAGCACTTGGATGGAATTTAATGAGAGAAGAAGAAGGTCACAATCTTCAAAAAGTTTATACAACAATTGAAAAAGCAATTGCAGAAACCGAAAAAACTGGAAAACCGGTGGCCGTCGTTTTGAAAACAATTAAAGGTTACGGAGTTCAGTCGACTATGGATTCAGCCAGCGGAGGACACGGTTATCCATTGGGATCATATGATGATAAATTAGTAGGCTTTGTAAAAGAAATATATAACGGTGAAGCACCGGCAGAATTCACAGATTGGGCACAAGAAATTCTTAACTTAAAACCTATCGCCGCAGCGGCCAATCCAAATGCACCAAAGACTGAAAAAGTTCAGGATGGATTTGCCAGAGCAGTTATCAGAGCAGCGAAAGAAGGATTTCCAGTTTATTCGATTTCTTCTGATTTACAAAGTTCAACCGGGATCAAGGCCTTTCATAAAGAATTTCCAACTCATTATATCGATCTGGGAATTGCAGAATCAAACATGGTTTCTTCGGCTATCGGTTTATCAAAACAGGGATTAATTCCAATCGTAGATACTTTCGCTCAATTCGGTATCACTAAAGGAAATCTACCATTCATCATGGCGGGACTCTCAGAAGGGCCAGTGATCGCACTTTTTTCTCACACTGGATTTCAAGATGCTGCAGATGGAGCAAGTCACCAGGCTACAACTTATTTTGCAGCTCTCTCTTCTATTCCTCATATCACTGTTGTTAACTGTGCTTGTTCAAGTGAAGCTGAAAGTTTGATGTATGAAGCAATCACTACATTTGCAAAAGATAGAGAAGCAGGAAAAACACCAAACTCTGTTGTCTTCTTTTTAGGAAGAGAAAATCATCCTGTAAGTTATGTAGAAGGAATGAAATACGTTTGGGATAAGGCCAATGTGCTTACATCAGGATCTGACGTAACAATTGTTGCAGCAGGACCAATGGTTGGAAAAGCTCTTGAAGCCAGCAGACTACTTAGTGCTCAAAATATCACTGCTACAGTCATTAATCATTCGTTCGTGAATCACGTAGATATTGAAACTTTAAAAACTTCACTAAAAGCGACGAAAGGAAAACTTATCACGATCGAAGATCACCAGGTTCTTGGTGGAATGGGTTCAATGATTATTCATGCACTCCACACTCATGGAGTGGAATTCAAATCTAAAACCTTAGGGATTCAAGGGGAATTTGGACAGTCTGCTTACAAAGCGGATCAACTTTATGCTCGCTTTGATTTAAGTGCCCAAGGGATCGTAAAAGCTTTCTCTAGTATGAACTAGAGTAAAATTGATCTTATGAAAGTTTCTTTTCGAGTTGTATATTCGCGGCCAGTACATTTAATGTATTGGCTGCGCTCTTTTTCAACGCCTAAATTATTTGCGTCCGTCACTTGTAAAATATTAGTGTAGATTGTAACGAGCTGAGCGTCTTGAGGGTCGTACCCACCTGTGCTGTTTGCAATTTTTGTATTGATTTGGACACTATCAAAACCACTGACATTATCATGAGAGAATTTAACAAAATAAATTTTATTCGAATTAATTGGAATTGTAGAATTTTTAATTTGTTTAGTTGGATCTGCAATGACAGCAGGACAAACTTCAGACAGAGCAATTGTAGTATCGGTGATTACATCAATAAATTCATTGGTGCTCTCTGGAGCACTATAATAGAGATCAGGGTTGGATGATAAGATTTCAGCAATAAGGCTTTTTGTCTCAATGACTTTTTGCTTACAGTCTTTTCTTTCAAGTGAAAAATTATAAGCGATTCTTTTTGGAGTTGTTCCACTAATACTTGTTGCAAGAAATGCTCTTTTCTTTCCAAGAGCTGTGCAAATTCTTAAAGCAATGGGTAACTCAGTTGCGTTTATTGGGGCCGAGGGCGGTTCTTCTAGCCCAGCAATATTGCCAAGTGGTGGAAGTTTACCAAATAACCTTTGTGTACGAACCTTTCCACAACTGATTAAACTTAAAGAAAGACAAAGAATAATGAGAGTTCTAATCATCTAAACAATCCTTATAACTGATATAATTAAATACAGTATAGGAATTTAGCCTATTTTTAGTCAACTCTTATGAATTCTGTAAAAATTACTCGGGAGACGTTCTATTTACCTAATGAAATCCCCTGATTTTCACGAAAATAAGTATGGAGTCTATATGCCATACCTAATAAAATTTATTCTTTTATTCTCGCTGATATTTATAGCCCAGATCAGCTCGCTGGTGGCCGCTGATTTAGAGACAACCTTAAACAGAAACCAAAGCTACAAGTCGTTTTCTGATAACTTGAATAAAAATCAAGAGGCGAGAAAAGTGGCCGAGCAACTCAAGCTCAAACTAGGCGAAGGTCCAGCTCAAGAACCAAAATTAATTTTCGAAGATAAGGTGGATGACAAGCCATGTGCCCACTGCCCTAAGTTTTTAAACCTGACCAATGAAGTTAATAAAATCGTCGCAAAGATAAAGGTCAGTGATTCAATAATAGAAGCAAACGAACAATTGATTCAGGTGAATAAATTAAAATTTCTTTATTACGTCGTTCGTTCAGAAAGTGATTCTGGAGAAGTTAATTGTAAAAAACGAGGAGAGAAAGATAATCTTAAATCTCCCATGATAGACGGACAAATCAAAACTGTTACTGAAACAATAATGAATATATCAGCAGTCACCGATGTTCAATTCATCCCTAAGGGTAATGAAGAAGTTTATTATTACTATCGTGGTGAGGGTGCCAGAAGCAACGTTATTATCGAAGTGAAGATGAATAAAGATGGCACGAGTAGAATGCGCTATTTTGATTACCAAGCAAGAGACGGCTCTTCTCGCAATCATAATCTTCCCGAGCTCTCTTCGCCTAGCGGCTCATTGACGAAGAACCAAAAGAATACTAATGGGAACTATTTCAACGCAGAGGTCGATCTTAAAACTGGAGATAATTTACTTCCGAAAGATATAAATTTTGTAACAGCAGGAACCCAGGCTAAACTGGCAGAAGATCTCAACTTGAATACTAAGCATATTTTTAATTATAATAAGCAATCTACGACAATCTCACTTGCAGACGATAAAGGCAGCGAGATTGCCTCTGTATCCGGGTCATTTGTACCATCGGGTAAAAAATCTGTTGTCGCCACACTCCCAATGGAAGTAACAATTGATGGTGACAATGTAATGAAACTTAGAGGAAGTATTGCGAATGAATTTTCAATAGGCGGAGGTTCAAGCAATATTGGACTGGAATCAAAACGGACAGTAAAGCTAGGACTGACTGACAAAAATAACGAATATCTAACAATTAAAGCTGACTCTTTGAGCAGTGGTGCGCAAGTAATAGAATTCTCCAGCAAATACAAAGTTGGAGAAAGCAGCAGCATTGGTGCAGGTTACCAACAGTCGAACGACGGTACTAAAAATTTTAATATAAACAATGTGGCTAAACTAGATTATGGAACTCTCACAACTTCGTTTGGACGAAGTAATACTGGAACTACTTATGTTCAAACTCAGTTAGAAAACAAAATCAGCGAGACCAGCTCTATGGTAGTGACTATTAAAACTGATTCTCAAAGAGAAAAATCTTTTATGTATCAATTTAAGAAAGTTTTTTAAAAAGGTGTAAGAGATCCTGTCCAAGATTGTTTCATTACTTGAATTTTTTTACCGTCACAAATAGTATTTCGAACACGTTCTTTCTCAACACCAAAAAATTTAAACTCTGCTTGAGTGGTTTGTGTAATGACTGAAATGCCTTCTGCTCCCGCAATACTAAAAGCACCTTTACTATCACTGAGTTCTTTTAGAACTTCATAGCGGTCGTAGTTCTCAGCTATAAGGAAATTGACCGTGTATCTAAGAGAGCTTGTTTTGAAAGAATTTGAAACGTTGTCACTAACCGCCAGAGACAAACAAATATCATTCATTGCAATGCTTTGGTCTGTGATTATATCGTTAAAATAATTTTCTCTTGGTGAAACCGCAGAATCTAAGTATTGCAGTGAGGATCCGATAATAAATGCCTCAAAAGATGAATCCAAAGTTGTGATTCCCTGACAATTTACAATTGATCCTTGAAATTTAAATTTATCTTGTCTGTCATAACGGCCCTGAATAAACTCGCGCTTCTTTTTTAAAGCGGCACAAATTCTTCGGCCGATTACTAATTCAGACTGAATAAAGGGACGCTCTTTTGAAAAAGTCATATTGCCAATTTGAGAACCAGTATTGATATTTTCAATTTTTTGAGAAAGCTTACAGCTCACTGAAAAAAAAAGACTGATTAAAATAATGCCGGTTCTTTTTAGATTAAGATTTTTTTTCACACGCTCTCCCTCTTAAAACTCTAAGAATAAAGTTTCATCGCCAATCATTGTATATAATGATTGTCGCTCAGATTTCCAAAAAGAGAAGAGCCAATTAGTAAAAATAATTCTTACACTGAAAATTTCGATTGAAGAGAGCGGCCAGTTTGGAATTTCAATATTCATAAAAATCCTTTTTATGAGTTTATAAATCTGAAATTAAATACCATGCTCCGGTAAATCGACAAAGGAAGAAAATGTTAATTCTTATTGAGGAAAACTAAATGAAAAATTAAAAATCGCCGGGGGCACATTGTAGACAAGTTAGCTCAAGTTTTCTCCAGCGATCGACTACGCTTTTTCGGTCATCTACCACGAACAATACTTGATAGTTTTGCTTTATCTCGTTTAAAAAAATCTCTTCTTTCACATCCGAATCTTCTCTATGGTCCAGAACTCCCCGCATAAAGAGGTGCTCATAAGCTACCTGGTGCTTTTTTAACCAATTCTCAGTAGGTTTTCTCCAAGGCTCTCCCCTTCCAGTAACAAAAATAATTTTGTAACCTCGGGCCGCCATTGCTTCCATTAATTCAAAACACCAATGATTAAGTTCATCGTGAACCATTAATTCATTAAAACTTTTCCAATTTTTATTCGCACCTTGAACATGGTGAACTCGGTGTTCAACGTCACAAAGAGTTCCATCCAAATCGACTAAAATGGCTTTTTGAATCATTTTTAAAATCTCCAAAATTTATTAAACTCACCCCGATAATAGAAAATCAGTACTACGCTCATCACCATATTTAAAAAACCTAAGACTCCAAAAATAATTGAAAGTGATAAGTGTTGCTGGTGAAGAATCATTAATAAGACTGAAACGGAAACCATGGCAAGAGCATTGATAATATTATTTCCAGCAATAATTCGAGAAAGTTCAAGCCCGGAAGTAATCCGTTGCAATTCTGCAAACTGAGGCACGGTAAATACCCCTCCGAATAACGACAAAAAGAAAAGATCGAGAATGATTCGGGTACTCATTTTTAATTGAAAAAAATCATGAATATTAACTTCTCCGTTGAGTGTGGCGAGGATACCCATCATTGAACTTTGCTTTTGAATAAGATTTAACACTAAAGCAATATCAAAAATAAAAAAAGTCATTGCGATCAGACTTAATGGAATAAGTGCACGATAAACTCTTCCTGAGGTAATTCTATCCAGCGCAAATGGACCTACTCCCATTCCGATGGTAAAAGTAAAAAGCATCAAAGTGGCAACATGTTCATTGCCATGAAAAATATTTTTTGAAATTAATGGCAATAACGATAAAAGTCCCGCTCCTAAAAACCAAAACCATGACAAACCAATAATTAAAATCCCCACCATTGAATTTTTAAAAACCAGTTTTAAAATATCACGAGTTGAAGTTCTGAAATTCCAATCGACGGCAGTGGATTCCGTGACAACTTCACTACTCTCGAGGGGCTTAAGCCGGTTAGCGGCCATTAATCCCAAAGTCGCAAAAAGCACTAAAAGAAATTTCAGGGCCCAAAGATTGCTTTGATTGGAAGCTGCCAATCCACCGAGGATTGTTCCAATAAGAATGGCGATAAATGTTCCTGAACTTATCAAGGCGTTGGAGAAAACTAAATTCTCTTTTTTTGTATAATTGGGAATGAGTGAATACTTGAGTGGTCCAAAGAAAGTCGAGTGCAGACCAAAAAGAAATAAGACAAATATAAGTAAGGGGTAATTTTTTAAGGTCAGACCCATAATCGCAAGCATTGAAATAAGAATTTCAAATTTCTTAATAATTTTGACCAGCATGGTTTTTTCAAAGCGATCGGCAATTTGCCCTGATGTGGCGGAAAGAAAAAAGAACGGCAGAATAAAAACCCCGCCTGATAAAGCAACAAGCGCTGACGAATTGATTCCAAATAAACTCACCCCTTGATAAGTTATCAAAATGATCAGGGCATTTTTAAAGACATTATCATTCAGGGCGCCGAAAAATTGTGTCCAGAACAGCGACCAGAGATCACTTGAAATTTTTTTCATAGAATTAAATTAACAATATTTGAAGAAAAATGATATTTATAAGATATGAAACTTTATCACTATGTTCACTGCCCATTTTGTATTCGCGTCCGCATGGGATTTGGGCTGCTTGGTATTTCCTATGAATCGAAGGTCCTGCCCTATTATGACGAACAAACTCCTATCAAGTTAACAGGCACAAAAATGCTACCCATTCTGGAAATATCAGAGGGCAACGCCATAAACGAAAGCTTAAATATTCTTAAAAAATTTGATCCTCAAAATCTCCTGGCTTGGCAAGTCCAGGATTTACTTTCCAATGAAGTTGAAACTCTAATTACAAACTTAGGAAGCCAGGTTAATTCACTTTGTATGCCCTATTGGATTTGGATGCCAGAATTTGATCCGGAGTCTAGAAAATATTTTCAAACTAAAAAAGAAATTAAACGCGGACCATTTAAAAATCTTATTAAGAATAAAGAAATTCATTTAAAAATTCTCAATGATATTTTATTCAATGAACTCGAAGTTAAGCTCACTCCCTTTTATAATAGTTCTACTTTAACGATTGTTGATATTATGATCGCTTCACATATATGGGGGATGTATATTTTTCCTGAATTTCAATTTTCTGTGAAAATGCATCAGTATTTACAGTCAGTAAAACACCAGACTCATTTTGATTATCATCACGATTTTTGGAAATAATTAATAATTTTTAAGAAAGTCTCATCAAATGATTCTTAACCAGCATCGCTACTTCTGCTATATCGAATGGCTTAAAGATAATTGCACGAGGTTTATAACGATTTAAATCCTCTCTTGGATAGTCGTGATAACCGGTGATGAAAAAAAATGGAGTAAAATCTGAGCGTTCTTGAAGCTTATGAATAAACTCAAGGCCAGACATATTAGGCATGGCTATATCAGTAATAATAAAATCAACTTTATTAGTAGTTAGGAAGTTAAGGGCCAGAATTCCATCTTTCGCTGTGTAAACTTGGAATGATAAATCCTCTAAACTTTCTTTAAAAAGTTCAAGAATATCAGCATCATCGTCAACGACTAATACTGTTTGAGCGGCTTTAACTTTTAACACCATGATATTATTATAGCAGTAATTTTATTGAATACAAGGGCAATAATTATTTGGTTGACTACTCAAACTTTTATAGTAAAACTGAAACAAATATCCCTCAATCAAGTCAGGCGTCGTTTATGCTTAAATTTACTCTCCTAGTGGCCACTCTTTTTTCTCTATATGCACCCTTTGCAATATCACAAACACCTTCAATAAAAAGTTCTGAAAGTAACGAGCAGTCTCCTCGTTTTGCGATTCACCTTCTCGATTACCTGGCACATGATTATGGTGGAGCTGTTGCTCACGGAAAAGTAATCTCTGCTTCTGAATATTCTGAACAAAAAGAATTTGTAGCAAAAGTTTTTGAACTCGCAGGAACTTTGCCAGAAATAAAAAATGATAAAAAAACATATGACAAAATTGTAAAACTTAAGTCTATGATCGATTCAAAGACAGAAGCAGTTGACGTGGCACTTCAATCTCGCGACATCCAAAAAGATTTAATAAGTATAACAAAGATAAGCTTAGCTCCAATCAATCAACCTTCACTTACTAATGGTAAATTATTATTTGAACAAAGCTGTGTAACATGTCACGGACAAAACGGTTTGGGAGATGGTCCTGGTGGAGTTGGCTTAGAACCAAAACCAGCAAATTTTCATAAAGCTGAACGCATGAGTGAGATCTCTGCGTTTCATTCATACAATACCATTCGCTTGGGAGTTCCAGGAACTGGAATGCCTGCTTGGGATAAATTCAGTGATAAAGAAGTTTGGGATCTTTCATTTTATATTATGTCCCTAAGACATCAAGAAACGGCTAAAGCCGCTGCAGCTTCAAATATTATCAGCACCGACACAATCACACTTGAAGAAGCTGCCACTTTATCAGACACAGAATTAAAAGAAAAATTTAACGAGAAAGATGATAATAAAAAAAATCTTGCCTTGGCACTTTTAAGAACAAAAAATGACAATACTTCCGGCGGCCAATTTATTGTTAAAGCCAAGACTTATTTGAATCAGGCTTTTGCTGCTTATAAAAATAATTCTAAAGACGATGCAAAACGCTTTGCCATTCAAGCATACCTTGAAGGGATAGAACCTATTGAGCCGATGATTAAAGCAAACAATCCTCTTCTGGTTGTAAAAATTGAAACAGAGATGGGAAAGCTTAGACAAATTATTGCTAATCCTAACGGGTCAGTTAAAGAGTTAGCCGCTCAAATGATTGTGACTCAAGATGTTTTCTCTGAAGTTGAAGATACTATCCGAGCCAAAGAATTGAGTTTTGGAGTAGCATTCTCTGGAGCTTTTGCCATAATTTTGCGCGAAGGTTTTGAAGCAGTCCTTATTATATTAACTCTTCTAAGTGTCATCAAAGCTTTTGGAAGTAGAAAAGCAGCACTTTGGGTACATGCCGGATGGGCGTCGGCTCTTTTCTTAGGGTTCGTAGCTTGGTTTCTCTCTGGTACACTAATGAAAATGAGTGGAGCAAGCCGAGAAGTGATGGAAGCCGCTACTTCAGCTGTTGCAGTTGTCATACTTCTCTATTTTGGTTTTTGGCTTCATCGTCAAACTGAAATTTCTCGTTGGAAAAAATTTATTCACGAAAAAGTTCAAGGTGCTTTAGATAATAAAAACCTTTTTGGGTTATTCTCGATAGCATTCATCTCTGTATTCCGCGAAGCCTTTGAAACAGTTCTCTTCATCCGTGCCCTTTGGTTTCAGACCAATACGGACGGAAAAAATGCAATCAGTTTGGGACTCATTGCTGCCCTAGCACTGATTTTTTTATTCTCTTTCTTCGCACTTCGCTACTCTAAAAAATTACCTGTGCGAGAACTCTTTAAGATCTCTTCAGTTTTAACCAGCATTCTGGCCTTCATTCTCGCTGGAAAAGCCGTTCACTCAATGCAAGAAGCAGGCATTTTAAATATTACGATTCTACCTTGGAATATTCGTTTTGATACGATTGGACTTTTTCCAACATGGCAGACGATTAGCGCGCAAGTTTTAACTTTCGCTCTGGCGATGATTTTAATTAATATCAATACAAAAAAAGCAGTGGTTAACAATAGAGCCTAATAAGACTGCAACTTGTTGTCTTATTTTTTAAAGAAGGATTTAAAAAGTTCAACACATGAATTCCTGGCCCCAATCGCACCTAATTTTACCAGGTCGATTTTAGTCAAAGGGTAATTATAAGTTCGATCTACGATTGAATGAACCAGGTTTTTGACAGCGCTTTTAACCACGACGTCTTTAAACATTTCTGTCTCACCTATACTTTCTGGAAGTTGTTTCAAAAGGAGTGAGCCTCTGGCAAAGGCTCCAAGCTTATCTGAAACAAAATAATTTTTTTGTACACACCAAGCAACCCATTCTTCGGCTTGTTTACCTGGATTCTTTTTTAACTCTGCTTCAATGTCTTTCATTAGAGTTGCTCGTATTGCAGTATCTTTTGAATTCATGGAGGCCATCAATCCGTCAGTAATAGTTGCAGGAGATTTCAAATAGGCACCGGCCCCTAGCAGAATAAATGCCCGTTGATCTTCTCTAGTTAGAGTAGATGATAATCCAAAATCATAAAGTAATACTTTGATCTTATTATCTTCTTCAATTAAAACAATTCTAAAATTACCTTGGTGAAGATCGGCATTTAAATAACCACTTCTAAAAAGTGCTTCTTCAAACCACATGCGAAGCATTTCTTCGGCCACAATTTTTTTTGCTCCCACATCAGTGAGCTCTGAAAATTTAACTCCCCCCGTGACAAATTCTTGTATATGAAGATTTGATTTTCCTTTTGGAGGAATATAAACTTCGGGAACTTTCATTTCGAGCATATGATACTTAGGATTAGCACTAACCTTCACTGAACGTGTATAGACTTCATCAGCCTTCAATTGGCGTTCAACTGCTAGGCTTAAGTCCACTTCGTCATCTAAAAATTTTTCAACGCTATCAATAAGAGTGCCCATCACTTTAATATCTTGAAAACCTTCTTGTAAAAATATTTTTTCATTATCAGGAACAAACCTTCTAAGGATGGCAATGTCTTCTTTACAGCGTTGGGCGACTCCGGGCTTTAAAAGACGCATGGCCACAACTTTCTCGACATCTTCATGAACAAGAATAGCCTTATTTACTTGAGCAATGGTTCCTGTTCCTAAAGGTTTTTCGGTAATCGATTTAATTTCAAAACCACCTAGATCAGTTCTTACGACCTCCCGAACCAAATGAATCGGAACTGGTTTACCGGAAGATTCAAGGATGGCCATAATTTTTGAAAACTCTTCACCAACACCTTTTTCTTTTCCTATTTGTTGTAAAACTTTTCCAAGTCCCGGACCAGTATTTTGAAACACCGTATTTATGACAGTCTCTTGGGTCATCTTAGGGCCGGCCGTCACTAATTCAGACATGATCGTTTTAATAACATCGTCAGGAAGTTTATTAAAATAATAGTCCATAAACTTAACGACTAATCTAATTTGGGTATTTTTCATATCAACTTGACCGGATTTAGCGATCTCTGAACCGATATTTCGTATCGATAACTCGTGTTTTTTTAGCTTACTCTCCACAATTGAGACAATTTTTAAAATTTTCTCATCCTCACTGCCAGCAAACTCAACAACACTTTCTAATTCAGGAAATGTTGGATGAAGATTAAATTCTGCTCCTAAAAGCTTCTCTGCCGCTTTGTCATAGTTTGCAGCCATTGCTGCTTTTTTATCAGCTGCTAAATTCTTATAAAATGGAGATACCATTTTTAAGCCTTCAAGCAAGTCCACTTTAAGTTTTGGCTTAGGTAGCTTTTCAACTTCTGCATTTAAAAAAGTCAATTCTTCTTTAAGCGTCCAGATGGGAGCACTTACAATCCTAGTGAATGTATTTTCACCTTTTTTTTCTGCGCGAATATTTGCTAAAAGTACCGGATAAATTTTATTAAAATAATTTGTGGCATCGTTATAAATTTTAATTTTATAACTATCATCACTATTGGTAGCTTCAATTAAATATTTCAAAAGGTTTTCTTGAACGATTTTTATTTCAGCTTTTCGATCTGAACTTATCCCGGATATAAAATGTGTTTTGAATTCTTCGATTAACTGATCGATGTCTGAATTGGCAACTGTCCTTGAACTTTCAAAATGTTCTTTTGAATCAGATCCGACAGGAGCTTTAAAGTTTGAACAAGCAGTCGCAAAAAGTGTGAGTGAAGCGACTAAGACGATAATTCTATTGAGTTTCTTTTTCATGAGAAACCTATCGGATCAATTTTTTCTCACATTAAAAAGAAGTGGTGAATCTTGAGCGGTAACGACGATATCGCCCAAGCTCATTTTTTCAGTGGGGCTTAATGTAATTTCAAGATGATAATTACCAGGAACTAAATCAATATCTATAAGTCTTATTTCATTTGGTAAAGTTGACCAATATCGTGTGTCTGCTTTTTCTGATTCTTCGATTAATTTTGCGGCACCCATATATTGGATCAGGGCTGCGTTTTTTGCCAAAAAGTTATTGTCTCCTTTCTTCCCTCCCCCAAAAGCCTTATAAGTCGCAAAAGAGGCTGCGATCGCTGTAGCATGCTTAGCGGCCAGCCTGAATCCTACTCTGGTATAAATCCATGCAGAGCCTTCAAACACTGCTTCTTCGGCAATGTCGCCAAGAGGATTTATGAGGGGAATTTCTTTAGTCAAAACTTCTTTATTGTCTTTGTCGAATACCACCAACATTTGTTTTTTGGGTGGACTGTTATTTATAATTTTGGGCAACTCAAACCCTACCCCAATAGTTTTCAGAGCGAGACTGGCCACAGCAATTCCAGCAAAGGCTCCGCCGGGATTATAAGAATTACGACTTGGCATTAATCCTAAAACTTCTGCGACAAAAAGAGCGACGACTGGCTCTTTCGATAAAAAATCTAAACTGTAATAACTTTTATCTGCCACCTTTTCTGCAATCATTCCTTTTTCAATAACTAGGGTAACTGGTGTTTTAATATCTATTAATTTTTTCTTGCTGGTCTTAGTAAGTCTTGCAATATTCTGGGCAAGATACTCTTGGATATTTTTTTGAAGATCTGATTCCTGAATGTATTTTTTCTTCACTTCAGCAACGGATTGGCTGGCCAGCTTATCATAGTCTTTTTTAAAAGACTGGTACTGAAGATTAAACGTCGGATAAGTATTATAGTTTTTAAAGAGCACTTCACTGGCATCTTTATAAAGCTGCAAAGCAATCTGCTTATCTTCACGCGTTCCAACTATTTCGTGAATTTTAGCCCCATAGATTTTTAAGAGCAGGTCATTTTTATAAACACTTTTACCAAGTCGATCTTCTTTGATTGAACTTAAAAAACTATCCCAAGCAAGAACTTCGGCACGAGCTTTAAAAAGATCGTCGCGCTTGCCAGTCTTTTGGAAATTTAAAATGGCATTAAGCGAGAGATAAAAATGAAGCATAGAGCGCTCGTAAATCTCTCCGTAAAAAATATCGAAATTATCATTGAGGAAAGTTTTCTCGGCTTTTTTAGAAGCACTAACAGTATAGAGCTGAGCTGATAGAGTACGGGCTTCATCAAACGTAAGCGAAGATATTTCAAATTCACCTTTGGCGTGAAGGAGCATTCCTTTTTCCATCAAGGCCAGAAGTTTTTCGTCTTTGTCCTGATAAAATTTAGATTTTTCGATAAACTGCAGGCCTTGATCGTAAGCACCTGTCATATAAAAAGTTCGAAGTTCCCGTCTTTCATCTCGCCCGCCGCTAGAGCAGGCGGACAAGATGATTAAGAGGAAACCTAATATATATTGATTTTTCACTAAGTAATTACCAGCCCATTTTCTTTTGTTCAGAGTATTTTGAAAGTTTAGTACGAGTTCTGAATATCTCAAGTCCGCTCTGGATATCAGTTATACGAAGATTGACTGTGTACTGCTTAATCGTTTTCCCGTCGCGAGTTTCTGGTTTCATGTAAACGTTACCGAAAATCATCAGGTCAGCGCCAGTTTGCTTTCCAACTTTCTTTGCCGTTTTAGGATCGACCATTCCATCGTTTTGGTAAGTTATTTCTTTTAAAATTCCTTCACGAGCTGCAGCGTCTACTAAAGTGAAATCACCTTGTTTAGAAATTTCATTCAAGAGTTCGTCGTTTAAATCATTGATAGGAAAATAGGCTTCTGAAGTTAAATTTTGAACTTCACCGACAAACAACTTCAATTGTTTTCCGTGTTCAGTCATATATCGTTTAAGGCCTTTGTGTTCACTCATCTCTTTCATAGCATCGCGAATAACATTTTCAGTATCGGCCTGTACCCATTGATCAGTTATCGTTAAGGCTTTCTCATCTGAAACTTTATTGTCTACTCTTTCTGCTTTGAAAGAACTACAACTTGCAAAACTTAATAAACTCGCAAGTACCAGAGTTGTCTTCAAAAAATTCATTATCTATCTCCCTTAAATCTAATATTAATTCGATTATTTATTTGTTAACTACAGTTCGCCACGACGAGCTTTAATGAAATTATCAGAAACATTTTGCAGAGCCTTCTTCACAGTTTCTTTTGCTTCTGGATCTTCAACTTTTTTAGCGACGAAACTTGCTGCCTCATCAACTGATTTTCTTAAACGGTCAGCTTCCATACGGATTAGAACAGCGCATGTGAAAGCTTTGAAATCTTCTTTTGCTCCCAAGCTTTTTTTGTATTCTCTTTGTTCCCAGTAAGTTTTTACAACTGAAGCTCCGTGAATAATCGACTGTACTTTTTCAGCCAAAGTATTTTCCATATATTCTTTAAGCGGAGAAAGTTTTGGACTATTTAAATCAATTGAAGCATTCCCTTCTTGAGTCGTAGCAAGTGTTTTTTCGATAAAAGTTGTGATCTCGCTGGCGATATCAACACGGGCATTGGCCTTGGCAATATCACAAGCTACGCTGCGAGTGACTTTTGGTTCAGTCTCGTTAGAAAAAAATCTATTTTTATCCAGGTCTTTTTCATTTTGTTTTGCCCAAACTTCAGCGTCTTCAATCCATCCTGGGCGGAAATTAGAGCTGGCGTCACGCACTTCGTACTCTCTTTTGATGTCCGTGTGTTTAACTTCCTCTAATGGACGCTCAACAACTTCAACTTTCTTAGGTGTACTCGAACAGGCCACCAGGCTTAAGAGAAAGATACTCGCTAGAATTTTTTTCATAAAAACATCTCCTGTTTTAAATCCGTAAAATTAATCTTCAAACTTCAAATTAGAAAGTTGTTCTAAATTATCTTGTAGGGCCTCTTTAATATCTGGAATAGCCTTCTCTATTGCCTGGTCACTGTTTCTTGCCGTTTGCTCGCTCAAGGCACTGAGTTTGCCCATTACTTGCGACTTTGAATTAATGAGTTCGAGGCGAAATTGTACATTAAGTTTTTTAAATCCTTCAACTTTCAAATACTGCTCTTCCGTCACTATCTCTGAACGCAAAGTGTATTTAGGAGATAACTTCTTTGAAACGATCACTACTTTTAAGGGTGAAAGCAAGTCGATTAGAACATGATTGAGTTTGGCCGGAAGTTTTTTGTCGATAGTAACGAGGACCATTTTCACCGGAACGAGTTTATTAATTTTATCCTGGATGGTTTCTTTTTTAACTTTGAGTTTTAATGGCATATGCGACACTAAAGTATAGCGGTCATTCAAAGCTTCAATCAAAACTAGATTTTTCATCATCTTGGGATAAGTAAAGCGCGAGTTTAATTCCAGGAGTTGCGAGTCTTCAGTATCTAAATCTTCAATTTTTTCTTTTAACAACTTTGCCGTTTTAGAGCGATCAAGGGTCATCAACACATAAGTGTGCCCTCCTACTTGCTCTTGCTTTTTAATTTCCAACCCGCTGATCATTTCGCTGGTTTCTTCACTCATGGTCCTACTAGTCCATTCATCAAAACTTCCCATGCTGGCATTGATGCCTTTTTGTTCTGATGAAGTTGATACTTGAGATTTAGAATTAATTTTGTTTTGAAAAAATTTTGCCACTTCCGATCGCGCGTCACTGAGGGCATCGGCCAGTGTTTCGCCCTCGCCAACTGCACATAAATAGTCTTTATCACAACCTGTGGCCTTCATATAATCTGAAAACCAGTCCGGAGCTCCAGCTTGGGCCGCTAGAGATACGAACATGGTAAATGCGAGTAAAAATTTCATACTCAGAAATGCTAGCTGAAAGCGAGTCATCACACAATGATGGATTCTGCTACCGTACGCTTACTGCGTATGTAAACATTACTGCTTAATGACATGGTGCTAGAGGTAAACACTCAGTTAATGTATAGATTACTTAACACTACAGCGACCAAAGAGGAATTATGAAAAAAATTATCGTTACAGGCTTAATCCTGGCCGCAGCTACATCGCAAGTTAATGCTTCGGACATTACCCTTTCCAAGACTATTAAATCAGACCTTCGCTCTAAAATTGAAAGAGATCTTAACCTAATAGATAGTTTTAAATTTAAAACACAAGCTTCGCCACGAACTTTACAGGTTATGGGCATGAGTGCTTTAAACGGCCAAGCAGCATCTGAGTGGTTGAACAAGAGAGTTAATTATGTTGTGTCGGAAAATGCACTCTCTGTTTTTAATTTACTAGTAAAGCGAATTATTTTTATCGATAGAAAAGATGTTGATTTTCCAAATGCCAATATCATTCCCTATTCATCAGATAAGTTTATTCAAAATAATTTTGTTGAGCTTAGTAGCGGCCTGAATGCTGAAGGCTCGTTTACGGTAATGAGCAATATTGGTTCTGCTCTTTACTTAGGTGGAAAAAAAGAAAGACAAGTTTATGGAATGAAAATTTCTCGCGGCTTACTTAGAGCTGCTGAGAAAGTCGCTATTACTTCACCGCGTGCAGGTATCATCCAGATTGGTGAAGGATTATTTGCTCCTGAACTTACAGTTAATAAAGATAATCAAGATGCACTAGCTAACAGTATTTTTAGATTGGGAACTTTCTTCCATGAAGCTCGTCATAGTGATGGAAATGGTGTGAGTTTAAGTTTCATGCATACTAATTGCCCTGCTGGGCACGATTACGCGGGCCAGCCAGCATGTGATGAAAACTTAAATGGACCGTATACAGTTGGAACTTTAATGATGGCAGAAATGTCTAAGGCCTGTGAAGAAAACTGTTCTGAAAAGGACAAAGAAACGTTGAAAGTTCTTGTGCTTGATAGCGCCAGCAGAATTTTAACGATTACCCATAAAGGTGAAGTTTCAAAAGATTGGGATGCCACTCCAGAGAGTTTGTAAGGTTCAATTCTTTATAGATATATCAAGGGTCTAGAGTCATATCTAGACTCTTTTTTTCGTCCGATCTTTTTACTAAAGTATTATATCTTTCCCGCCGAGAAGTCTTCAAACGCTAAATCTATTGCTAAGGAAGATTTATGAAAGTTCTAATGGTTTCTCTAATTGCTTCAACTCTATCAACTTCACTCATGGCGAAAGTAATAAACCCACTAGAAGATGGATATGCTGCTCCTATTGTCGATCTAATAGCTGATACCAATTACAGTCAAGATATGAAAGTTACTTACTTAACAAAATTATTAGACCAACAACAAAAGTCATATGACGATAAAATAACTTTTCTTGAAACTGAACTTCGTAAAACAAAAGATCGTTTAATTGAAAAATCAATGAACCAGGAAAAAATCGAAGAAGCAATGATTGTGAAATACAGTGCTGAATCTGTTTTTTTAAAAAGAGAACTCGCTTATAAGACAAAATCATTACTTGAATACCAAAGACAAATAGAAAAAATGAAGCCAGCTGAAGACTTGAAAAATATGATCAAGCTCAATACTGAACTCGCTTCAGAGTTGAGAAGAACTGAAGACCAAATCGCCATCATGCAATTGAAACATATTGAGGGCATGCCCGGTGCAAACTCTGGTTCTCGTCTTCCTGCCAGCGTAAAAGAAGGAAAATAAATAAATATTGAGACAGTCCGAAGGCAAGGTTAATACGACCTTGCCTTTTTTTATTGCCACTTTTCCCTATTATTTTCAACTCACCAAAAAGTCCAAAAAACACTTCTAAGCCATTATAAATTTTAACTATTCTGCATTTCTCTTTGTAGTCCATTGTGGATAACGCTCAATTCTTTAGAATAGACACAAATCAACTGAGGTTTTGTCTGTTGTACGTTTGCCGTTTAGAACAAAAACCCTCATGTCAAAAAAAGAAACCAATATGAGAACACTGTCGATTATGGCCTTTGCCAGCTTTTTAATTCTCTGGGGTATTTACTCTTATTTAAGAGATGACACTGTTGCAGCTAATAAAGTTACCAATACAGGTACGCACGGACGTCATCATCTTGCAGCTAACGATCCCGATTCACCTGTCTATCAAAAGAAGCTACGCGAACTCGATAAAATCGGAAGTGTTATCAACGAAAAAAACGTTGATATCGATTCTGAAACTAAAGACCAGATTAAAGTAGCTAAAAAAGTCTTTGATGTTGCACAGAATTTATCTGAAAAACAACATCTTTTAGAACAAAGCTTTATGGATCGCGCCAGCTCAATTAAAGATATTAAAAGACTTCAAAATGAAATTGTTGATATCAAAAATAAGCTTAAAACAGAAACAACTAACACTGAAAAGTGGGATCCTAAATTTGTCTATTATTTAATGTTGCAGGAAAATTACACATACGGGGAAATCAATAACATTAAGTCGCTCAGTGAAAATGGACTGAATCCTGAAGAAATTAATTACATCACTGAATTAATTAAAGAAGATACTTTTTCAGACAGAATCACTGCTTTCAAAGGCCAGGGCAATGTCGGAAGAGCCGTTGCTTCTCTTAAGAAAAAACCAAAAGAAAAAGATGAATTCATCGACGGCGCGGAAGTTGGTGAAAGCAGCGAATCGAAACTCATTGAAATGAATTATAATCAGGAAGATAAAGAGGAAATGGTCTATGGAAACAATCAATAATAATAATAATAACAATAATCAACCTAACAATAATTACGAGGGTCCTATGTCAACTACCAAAAAGCGCTTACCTATTGTCAGTTTATTTCTCGGAGAGAAAAAGTTTTTGATCAACACTGATTTTCAAATTCAGTTTATCGCCTCGCTGCTTCTCATTTCCATTGTGTCGATGTCGATCATCTATCTGGCCAACGACTATTTCTTTCATTCATATATGCAGAAAGGTCAGCTTTTGAATTTACCTCCTGATCACCCGTATTTCTTAATGATTCATGAACAGAAAGCATTTATGACGAAAGTCTTTATTGCAGTGGCCTTAAGTATTTCTAGTGTGGCGATTCTTTGGGGATTATTTTACTCTCATAAAATTGCAGGACCATTGTACCGCTTACAACGTTATTTTACTGATGCTGCCATTGATAATACTGCATTGAAAAATAAAATTTATTTCCGCGATGATGACTTTTTTCAGGAAGTGCCGGATTCTATCAACCGCTATATTGATAGTGTGAATGATAAAAACCAAAACGTTAAACACGAAAAAGTTGCGTAAGTAATCTATTCGATGAACTCTTGGAAGTTTGATTTGATATTTTCTAGTTCAACTTGCTCAAAGAAAACTTCCGGCGTCGTTCCCCACAAAGCCTGGGGCCACGCTTGATCGTTTTCAAACCGAGCGATAACATGAATATGAAGCTGACGAACAATATTTCCAAGGGCTCCTATATTGATTTTTGTGGGTTGATAATATCGTTTTAAAAACTCGGAAACAATCGTCACTTCTTCCATCAGCATACATTGTTCTTCGTGGGTTAGATCCATCAACTCGACCGCTCTGGATTTTCTGGGGACTAAAACAAACCACGGATTATCTTTATCATTTTTCACATAAAGCTTACTCAATTCCATGTCGGCAATTAAATAAGAGTCTTTTTCTAATTCTGGATCAACACTAAACAGATTCATACTTTCATCCTTGAAAATAATATTATGGCTGAAGTCTACTTACTTCCCATTTTTGATTTTTTAATTGATAAAGAAAACGATCGTTCAAACGATTGTCTCCGTAAAGGAAAAATTCATACTCGTACGGCTCAACTAAAAAACCACCCCAATTCTCCGGTAGTGGAATTGGCTTCCCTTCAAATTTTTCTACAGTCTCATTATACTTCAGAAGAAGAGCAGCTTTGTCAGAAATGGGCTCGCTTTGATGAGATAAATAAGAAGCGATTTGGCTTTCACGATCGCGAGAGTGAAAATAACTTGTAGAGTCTTCGTGGCTCATTTTGGAAACTCGCCCATGAATGCGAACTTGTTTTTTAGAAACATGCCAATAAAACGCCAGGGCAATTTCAGGGTTATCACTTAAGTCTTTGGCCTTTGGACTTAAATAATTTGTATAGAAAACAATTTTATTATCAGATATCCCTTTATATAAAAGATAACGGGTATTAGGCCTGTTCTTCTCATGGTCATAAGTTGAAACGGCCATAGCAAAAGCATTTTGCTCAACGGTCTCTGCTTTTTCAAACCATTCGACAAAGCTGGTTAAAGCATTTTCTTTCAGTGAATAGTTGAGTAATTCATCCATTTTGCGGCGACCTTTGTATGTGCATATTAAAGACTATAATATCTTTACTATAATTCTTTTAGGGATAACCTTGAAAGAAGAAAATGAGAAAATAAATTAGTGAATAAATTAAAAATTTTAATTGCTGACGACGAAGAAATGCTTCGCGACCTCTACGAAATGATTCTTGAGTCGGAATTCTCCTGTGAAACGACCAAGGTTTCATCTGGAACGGATGCCATTAATGCCTTAAAAAGCTCTGCTCAGTTTGATATTATTATCTCTGACTATAATATGCCGGGGGGAACTGGCGGCCAAGTCTATCTTTTTAATAAAAATCAAACCAATGTGCCATTTTTTCTTTTTTCTGGCGGTGAGCTCGGTGACTTTAACGAGTTCAAAGATTTTCATGAGACCAATCGACTAAACCAATTCTTCAATAAACCCTTTAACGACCGCGACTTATTAGATGCCGTAGCAAAAATTAATATAAGTCCAGCGGTTAGTGAAATCACAACTAATGATCAATTTATAAAAGTTAAACTCTCTTACTATGCTCTACATTCAAAAAGTTCAGCTGAAGTCTATTTAAAACTTAGTGATAATAAATATACAAAAATTATCAATGCCAATGAAGATAATATTCCAGACAAGGACTTGTTAGAGCATTATTTAAAAAAAGATATTGATTATATTTATGTTGAAAGAAGTTTTTTTAAACTCTTTCTCAACGATGTTTTCAATAAATTTTACGGAAATATTGATGGGGAGAAAAAAGCTGAAACCCTCTATCAGGTTTCAGGACTTAACTTTCATGTCAGTTTCGAAGGCCTGAATGATGTCGGCATTTCTAGCCAGCATATTGAAAAAGTCAATGAAGTGATTGAAGAGACCATTGACTCACTTTTAAAGAACCCAAGAAGTAAAAATCAATTTCTTAAACTTTGTGAGAATGAAGGCTTTGTTATTGGACACTCCATGCTGATTATGTACATAGCGGGAAGAATATGCAGAGAAACAAACCTCAATTTTGCTTCGACAATGAAAAAAATTTGTTCTGCTGCCTTTTACCATGATTTAAGCTTATTTGAATTGGATGTTCAGCACGATGAAATGAAACTTAATGAGATCAGTGATGTTGCTTTATTAAAACAAATTATCGAACACCCTCTTTCTTCGGCAAACTATCTACAAGACAATATTGAATTGCTGGAAGATACCAAAAAAATAATTGTAGAACATCATGAAATGCCCAACGGGGACGGATACCCTAAAAAACTAACGGCTTCTCAAATTTCTCCGTTGAGCTGCTTATTTATTCTTTCACAACAAATTACATTCTGCTTAATTCGAAATAATTTCTCACCGGAACGATTAAGGGATTTTCTGAAAAATTCAGAAAGTGCTTATAATCAGGGAAATTTTGCAAAATTTTTTATCGTCGCCGAAACTATTTTCTAATCAGGCACATGAGAGTTTCATAATGGGCCGTGTAAGGAAACATATCAAAAATCTGCAGGCTTTGGATTTGATAATTAGGCTCCAATTCGCTAAAGTCTCTGGCCAAGCTCGAGGCATTACAACTTGAGTAATATATAAATTGAGGTGCAATAGATTCAATCATTTTTATGATACAAGAATTTAAACCTCTTCTGGGTGGATTGACTAAAACAGCTTCAAACTTTTTAGGAAATTTCTTTAAGTACTCTTCAACATCCATTGCGTAAAAATCAATTTTGCTTTTATTGGTTAAAACTGACCTCTTGGCACAATCAATGGCCTCTTTAGAAATTTCTACACCTGTAACATCGGGACAATGTCTGGAAGCATAAAAGGAGAAAGCCCCTACACCGCAATAGAGATCGATTAAAGAGCTGGGTAAATCAATAGCGACAGAATCGGCAACAGCGCTATAGAGGAGTTGGGCAATCTGAGGTGTGACTTGAAAAAAGCTTCGCGCCCCCAATGCCAGTTTAAATTCATCAAATTGATGAATGATCGCCGATTCAAAAGAGAGAACGATTTCTTCATCTCCTTCAATAATCGCCTGGTGGATAGGCTGAATATTGGCAGTTATGACTTTGATCTTCGAAGACATTGCCTGCATATCCGCTGTCGACTGCTTTAATCGATCAAGAGACTCTTTTGACCGTAAAACAAAACGTAGTAAAAACTCAGCTGAATCACTCTCCCCACTTTTAGAAAGGAGAAGATATTTAAGTTCACCAGTTTTGGTTTTGAGGTCATAAGGAATAATTTTGTATTTCTTGAGAATATCGCGAATCCCTGACAGTAGAGAATTAATTCCTACTGCATGCAGTGGGCAAACTTCTAGTTCTCGAGGAGTTCCATCGCTATGATAAAAACCAAAAGTTAATTCATTATCTTTTGAAAAGACTGCAAACTTAGCTTTGCTGCGAGATCCTGTTGCATCGTGCTCTAATCCAACAGTCGGTTTGAATAAAATATTATTTTGAGGGAAAAGCTTTTTAAGTTCGCTTTCTTTTAAAAGCAAAGTGTTCGTATAACTTTTATCTAAAAGATTACAAGAACGGCAATGAGATTGTAGAAAGTAGGTACATTTCATGATAAATTTCATTATATCACAAAATACCTAGGAAGATTCTATGAATTACACTTTACTTGGTTCTCTTACATCACCTTATGTCAGAAAAATACGTCTACTTCTTCATGGCACACCATATGAATTAAAAGTCGTAAATTATATGGAAGAAGAGGGAAATGATTATTTAAAATCAATAAATCCCGTAAACAAATTGCCTGTTTTAATTGATGGGGAAAAAACCATACTGGATTCCAGAGTCATCTTTAACTATTTGAGCAATAAAAATAAATGGATCAAACTTACAATTGATGAAGAGAATATCCTCACTGCAATCGACGGAGCGATGGACTCTGCTGTCAACCTCTTCATGCTACGCCGTGGAGGTCTGGACCTAAATTCCGGCAATGGTCTTGTGGAACGACATAAAGCTCGCATTCCCCATATCCTAGACTATCTTACTCCTTGGGTAAGAACTCTCGATGATAAAAATCCAGCTCATTGGAATTTTTTAACCATGAGTTTATACAGTTTATTATATTGGTATGATTTTAGAGAAGTGGGTAGTTTGAAAAATCATCAAGATTTAAAAATCTTTTTAGAGAAATTTAAAAATGCACCTGGGGTTGCCGAAACAACGATCCCAACTTAGGACGCTTTCTTCTCATTAATTTTATCATCAGATTTCTTCTGCATAATATCTTCTAACTTCATGCGGTTTAAGAAATTCGAGAACGCCATCCAAATCGCAAGTCCATTGAGATCGCGAATTTGTGGTGGCAGATATTTTGGCAGAGAGATGACGCCTTCTTTATGGTAGTCATACAACACTGGCAGATCTTCCAACGTAGCTTTACCCGTAAAAAGGAAAGGAATAAGATCGGCCCTTCCTTCTTTAATCGTTGTTCGCATAAAATTATAAATCATCACAAAGCCTTTTAGATAGGCAATGTCTTTAGTAAATGGTGAACCGCCTTCGAGGCTTGCTCCACGAAAAATTCTTCCGGCATTTCTTATGGCCTGTTGATCAGCTTGTCCCTTGTCTCTGAAAAAAGCGATAAGTTCAAGAAGATTGGCTCCATCTTCTGCCATTTGACAGGCAATCAAGCGGTCATTTAATCGTTTTGCTCTTCTTGGGAAAAGTGCAAAATTAAAAAGCTCCATGGTAACTGCCAGACCTTCTTGAGTGACAGTAGAGCACGGCGGACCTTTTGATAGCCATTTAGCATAAGGTTGATTGAGACCATTAAGAGTTGTTCCCAAATGAACCCAGCCTTCATGCACTTCAAAAATATCCAGGTCTCTTTTGGAGAACATCATGCCTTTTTTAATTTTTATATAATCAGCACCTGCAGAGGCATCAGAAATAATCCCATCGGAAAGTTTAACTTTTATATTTTCGCCTTTAAAAAAGTTTTCCAGACGAATTGTAAGTTGTTCGACAACAGCTTCAGCCGTCATATTTTTTTCGTAAGCTTCACCTAACTGGGTTTCATCTAACGAATTGAGAAGTGTATTCATAATACTGGCTAGATCAGATAATTTGGTTTTACCATCGTTCATTAATTCAGTTGGACTGCCATAAAGTTTTTTTGAATAATCGTAGAATTCCGGCTTCCCTCTATTCATTAGCATGCGGACGACGTCCTCATACTGCAGACAATTGCGGATAAGAATAGCTCCTAAAGGATCACTGACCCCGAGCTCTTTGGTGATCTTAAAGCGAAGTTCTTTAAATTCTTGTAATTTTTTTTCCGGGTCATATTTTAAAGGACGATCGCGATAATCAATTTTGGGCATTTCTTTGAATTTATTTTTTATGATGAAATCTTCAATATCATCATTCCATTTTATGGCATCTAAAATTTGAATAGGCTTCTGAGCGGCGTTGAGAAGAAGTGAGAAATCGAGAATGGTATTTTTATATTTTAAATCGCTCAAGGATTCACCTTTTCTGCTTCACTTTCAACCGCGAGCAAGTTGGCGGAACACAAAGAAAAGGTAATAAGAATAATTGCCCTAAGGCACATACAGTTCATTGTAGACTTATCGACAAATCCGGACATAAACTTGAGTTTATTTGTATGGTTTTAAAACGAGGCAAAATAACAGCTAAATAATGAAAAGTAGAAACGGTTCCTATAAAAAAATTCTAATAGATTCTGAGACCTTAAAGGCCCACGGCATAGTCTTGCGAACCAATCTCGAAGCTCTTAAAAAACTTAGTCTATCGCCCCAGGACTTCACTACTCTTTATTTGCTATTGTTCTTAAGAATTAAACACCCCAAGAATTGGATTCAGAAAAAAACGAAAAAACACAATTTCGAATTAAAATGTGAAAAATTTGGGCCAGAACTTCTTTCGATTATTCCCGATAGCTTTGGCTTGAATGATTGGGAAAAAGAAAAATTAAAAGGACTAACTACTTTTGATCTTTTTAGTTATTTTAACCTCAAGGCCATTCCTGAATCTATTAATAAAACAATAATTCATTGGCTGAAGGGAATCTGGAGCATTGAAATGCTCGAGCATATTCCTAGTCCTCGTGAACTATTGCGCCTTCAAGTAAAAAACACTCGATGTATTACAGTTATAACCGATCCCTTAGCAATAGATTCATTAGTGCTTGATTGCCGGGACCCACTGAGCTTTGTCCTGCACGATCTTATGCATGCAGATCAATTTTTTAGCCAGATAGAATCTCAAAAAGGCCAACTTGGTTTTTACTATCTCATCAATTCAATTTACGACCAGCAAGATCTTCGCAATCTAATTAAAAGCGATGATAATTTTAAAAAGGAATTTGAGTACGTGGCCTCTGATATGAATGCCTATGTTATTCATTTATTTAAATGCCTTAAATCTTCAATTTCTAGAATAGATAGCGAAGATGTTTTTTTTAATAATCTACTTTTGTGGTGGAAGATGAATGATGATGAGAAAAAATCATCTCATAAACTCAACACTCCTCATTTTAACCATCTGGATGAAATGATCTTAAAAAAATTCTTCGAAAACAATCAGGAGATTCTTCAGTGAAATCAGTTAAAAAAAATATTTTAATAATCAATGGAAGTCTAGGCGGAGCCACTGGTAATACTTCGGTCTTAATCGAGACTGCTAAAAAGTATCTTTCTGTTCATGGCGCTAATATTGATATTTTACATTTGGAAGAAAATGAAGATGATTTAAAAACTAAATTAACCTGGGCCCATGGATTTATTTTTACTTCGGGCACTTATTGGGATAGCTGGGGAAGCCCAATGCAAAAATTTTTGGAAACGACTACCCAGTATGAAGCTAGTGATCTTTTTCTTTATAAACCTGCAAGCGTCATGATAAGTATGCATTCTGTGGGCGGAAAAGGAGTGCTCTCCCGGCTTCAAGGTGTTTTAAATACAATGGGGCTAAACATTCCTCCCATGAGTGGATTTGTCTATTCTTTAGCTACTCATATAGCCCTAACAATTAACGAGAGTCAGAAAGATTTCAATGACGATTTCTGGAGCTTGGAAGATATTGAAATCGTCATTCACAACCTGATGACTGCGACTCAACATAAGCATGATTTCAAGTCATGGCCTGTTGATAGCAAGGATCCACAACGAAGATGGCTTTAGAGTTGACGGACAGACATCAATTGAATTTAATAACTAAAAAGACCCTTCAAACGGAGCCTATATGATTTCAGAAATATTTAATCCCAAGTTATGGATGGAAGTTCCAGGCTTTAAATTTCAAGACATCACTTATCACCGAGCTCTTGATCAAGGGACAGTGAGAATTGCAATCAATCGCCCTGAAGTAAGAAATGCATTCAGACCTCAAACTGTAGATGAACTCTATTTTGCCCTCGATCACGCAAGAGTCTCTGCTGACATCGGTGTTGTTTTATTAACAGGCAACGGACCTTCTCCAAAAGATGCCGGCTGGGCGTTCTGCTCGGGTGGTGACCAGCGCATTCGTGGAAAAGATGGATACAAATACGAAGGCGCTGACAGTAATGGTACGGGAAATTCCAAAGTCGATCTTGGCCGCTTAGGTCGCTTACATATTCTAGAAGTTCAACGCCTCATTCGTTTCATGCCAAAAATTGTCGTGGCCGTAGTTCCTGGTTGGGCAGTTGGCGGTGGCCACTCACTTCATGTCGTTTGTGACCTGACTCTTGCTTCAGCGGAGCATGCCGTCTTTAAACAAACAGATCCTGATGTAGCTAGTTTTGATTCAGGTTATGGATCAGCTTATCTCGCTCGCATGGTGGGACAAAAACGCGCTCGTGAAATATTCTTTTTAGGAAGAAATTATAGCGCTCAAGAAGCTTTTGATATGGGAATGGTAAACGCTGTCATCCCTCATAAAGAATTAGAAAACGTTGCTCTTGATTGGGCACGCGAAATGAATTCAAAGTCTCCCACTGCCATGAGAATGTTAAAATACGGATTTAATATGATTGATGATGGCTTAGTAGGGCAGCAACTTTTTGCGGGTGAAGCAACCAGGCTAGCTTATGGAACTGAAGAAGCAATGGAAGGCCGAAACGCTTTTGTAGAAAAGAGAGCACGAGATTTCTCTAAGTATCCTTGGCATTATTAATATGAATATTGTCTATTTAATACCTTATAACTATTGATTAGTTTTATTCCCGCTATATTAATAGCAGCTCAATTTAAGTTCCCCATAGCAATTGTAGCTGGTGAAATTAAAAGTTATTTGTAAAAAGCCATTAATATTTTTCAAGTTGGTACTTTGCCCAATACCACCCAGCAATACTAAAAATAAAGCCGACCATAAGTCCCGTACCAAATCCAACAAAATCCCCCAACCATCCTCCAACCATTCCAAAGACAGTTGAAGCCAAAGTTTTTATTATAAATTTCATATTTTCCTATTGACCCTTCATTAGTGCTTTAGGAAATGGATTAAAAAGATGTTGTTTTAAAATATAATTTTTTTGATATTTAAAAGATAAGAATTCCAAAAGTTTGAGTACTGCCAGGTAAGGTATTAAATCATTGCGGTAATTTTCCAACATTTCCATAAATACTTTTTTATCACTACTGGTAAGATCATTTTTAAAAAAACCAAATAGATGCATTATTGAATTCACTCGATTTTTTTTCGAAGGGAGTAACTCAAGCATTTTCATCATAAGCTCAAGATATTCCAAATATTTTTCAGAAAAATTTTCATTGGTGGTATTGGCTGCTATTTTTCCAAGACCTCGCATTAAGTCTTGATGATATTCCATAAAAATAAATTTATGATTTTGATGGAATTCTTGAAAGCTTGAAAGTTTAAACGTTATATTTTGAAATCGATGATAAATAAAAATCGTTCTCAAAAAATTCTCGCGGTGACTAAGGTCTTGAAATCTACCTGAGTCTATAATGGGTAAAAAAGGATAAGCTTTTTTCAATTCTGCTGCAAATAATCCAAGACCATGTACGCCAGGCAATAGCTCTCCATTTTCATTGTGAATTTTTACACGTTCAAAACCACAGCTTGGAGACTTTTTCATCAAGATAAATCCTGATAACTGCGGCAAATTTAAAATAAGTCTTTGAGCTGTTGTTATTGCATTTTCAGTATGATCAAAATGATCTTTTTTAGATATCATTCTTATCTGATTATCAATCTGTTGAAGTTGAACAGGAGGTCTTGGAATTCCTAAATTCATTTCGACTTCCGGGCATATCGAATGAAAGTCAACTTCTGACTTAAGTGTACTAGCTATCCAATTATCTAACTTGTGACCACCGTCAAAACGAACCTTTTGTCCTAATAGACAGGCACTGACTCCGATAATAGGACGTAGTTCTGTAGAGTTTGTCATAAACTTTTTCTTTTATCTGTTAAAAATTTCATCACCCAGATCGGGCCTATTAGTAAAAAAACTAGGTCGGCCAAAAAAGAAGGCTTCTTCCCTTCTATCTTGTGTCCAATGAATTGGAAAATCCAGGCAACTATAAAAATGAGTAAACATAAAAGAAAAAATCTTGGTCTTAAATATTCCAACAATAGTGATTGAGGCAAAAAAAACATCACCATTAAAATAAAAATTTTTAAGTTTTTAAAACTTGCATAAAAGATTAGAGCACCAAGTATCGCAAAGAAACTCCAGTCGAGCCATAAAGGCCAGGTCTCTGGCACTGGAATAGCCTTTAGAAGGCCTAGAACGCTAAACATGATTGCTGGCACACAAAATTTATGAATAAGGATATTCGTCGGATTTTGATGAGACTGTGCATAGACATCCAAATACTTTTCAAATCTGCTCATGCTTGTACCTATTCTAAAAGTTTATCGATTTTTACATCTGAAATTTGCTCAAAGCGGTCAGTAATTTTATTAGTTGTAATATGAATTTCTTTAACATCTTTGCTGACAGTATCAATATGAGTTGCAAGTGCATCCCAACGCTTTTTATAACGGCCAAATTCATCTGCAAGTTTGTTGAGCTCCTGATGAATAACATTTGTATATTTACTGCGCTCAATATTGTTGAGTACAACTTGAACAGTGGTTATCATTGCCATAAAAGTAGTTGGACTTGTGATCCATACTTTTTTCGAGTGAGCGTAATCGATAATGTCTCCGTGATAGGCATAGAGTTCGGCGAAGATCGCTTCGGCCGGTAAAAAAAGAACTGCTTGATCTGCGGTAACATCGCGTATGATATATTTTGAAGCGATATCATCAATATGTTTTTTTAAATTGCTTTTGAAATCTTTCACGAATTCTTTACGTTCAGTTTCATGAAATGATGTATCGAACATTCTTCTAAAGTTTTCAAGTGGAAACTTTGAATCGACGACCAGACTTCCTGTTGGCTCTGGAAGGAAAATAATAGAATCAGCAATTTTCCCATTTGGAAGTGTATATTGAAGTTGATAAACTTTATCATTTTTTTCTCCAAAAACAGCGGTCAAAACCTGCTGTAATTGAACTTCGCCAAAAATACCGCGGCTTTTTTTATCAGTTAATACATCCTGAAGAGAGACGACGTTCGCCGACAAGGACTCAATTTTTTTCTGAGCTTCATCTATTTTAGCTAGCCTTTCAACAACATTATTAAATGTTTCATTGGTCTTTTTGAAACCTTGATCCAGGTTTTCTTTAACTCGATCTGAAATTTCATTAAGCTTAATTTGCAGGTCTTTATTTATTTTTTCATTCATGCTTACCAATTGACTGGTAATCGCTTGTTGAAAATTTGAAAAGTGCAGAATAATATCCTGAGTGCTTTTATTTTGTTCGGCAGTAATTTTTTTAAATTTTTCTTCGATGATTTCTGAAACTTGAAATTTGGTGATTTCTTTCTGCCCTTCAAAACGTTGAACCATGATTGTTTCGAGCTGAATTAATTTATCTGATATAGGTTTGGTAGCATTGGAAATATCTGCAGTTAAAAAACTAAAATCTGTTTTGTTAATTTTTAAAAGAACAAAAATAACTAATGCAATATTGACGGCCACTAATAAAATAGTCATGAAATCTCCTGAGATAGATTGAGAGATACTATCATGTTAAGAGTGGCTTCGTGAATAATTACTTACTCGAATAATCTTAAAAACTTAAAGGATACCTTACTCAACCATGTTGAATATGGAGGAAAATATAAACTAGTTAGAGTGAAGCGCCCCTGAATAAGAACTGATTTTTCATGGGAAAAAGCCTTAAAACCAAAATGCCCATGATAACTTCCCTGTCCCGAATGACCAACTCCACCAAAAGGTAAATTTGGATTTGCCAGGTGAAGAACCACGTGATTAATAACAGCTCCGCCGGAAGTTGTGGAACTCAATACATATTTAATAAAATCTTTTTGCTTAGAAAAAATATATAAGGACAGTGGTTTTGTTCCTGAACGTATGTGATTGATAACTTCATCTATCTTTTTATAAGTTAAAACTGGAAGGATCGGTCCAAAGATTTCATCTTCCATAATGGGATTATTTAAAGTCGTTTCAATAACAGTTGGAGGAATATAATTTTGATCGCTGAAGGCTTCACCATCTAACAAATTCTTTTCTCTTTGAATCTTGGCAGTTAATCTTTTAAAGCTTTCAGAGTCAATCAATCTGGCATAATCAGGATTTAACAATCGTTCGCTGCTTGTTTCACCATAATTTTTTTTAATCTGTTCAGTAAAAAGATTTAGAAACTTCTCTTTTAATTCTTCTGGGATAAAAAGATAATCTGGAGCAACGCATGTTTGTCCTCCATTCATATATTTCCCCCACGCCAAACGCGATACTGCCATTTCCAAATCTACTTCCCGGTCAATAATCACAGGGGATTTTCCACCTAGTTCAAGAGTCACAGAAGCTAAGTTGTTTGCAGCGGCTGCCATAATTTTTTTTCCGACAGCAATACTGCCTGTGAAAAAAATATGATCAAAAGGAAGTTCTAAAAGTTCTTCAGCAATATTAACTTCACCGAGCACCAGAACTATCTCAGATGGGCTAAAAACAGAATCAATTATTTCTTTTAAAATTTTGCCGGTGTGTGGAGTTTTTTCAGATGGTCTGGCAATCACACAATTACCCGAGGCAATTGCAGCAATCATTGGATTAAGCAGAAGAGAAAATGGATAATTCCAAGGAGAAAGAATGAGAACAACACCACGAGCTTCATAATGAAGTTCAGATCTGGAGCCTATTAAAACAATCGGAGTCGGTACTTTTTTTGGTTTCATCCAATTTTTTAAATGTTTTATGGCAAAATTGAGTTCATCTAGTACAGGATGAATTTCAGTCAGTTCACTTTCAGCGTAAGGCTTTTTAAAATCATTGAACATGGCCAGCTTGATGTCTTCACGACGTCTAAGCAATTCCGCTTTAAGACTCTGGAGTTTTACTCTGCGCTCTTTATAATTTGTCTTTGAAACATTCCAACGATTATTAGTTTGTGCTTTAAAAAGTACTGCTAAATCATCCATTCAAAAAATCCCTTTAGTTTCTTAAAATATGGCACATATATCCGTCCGGATTTTTATCCAAATAATCCTGATGATAAATTTCTGCAGAATAAAATTCACGGGCCTCGAGAACTTGAGTAACGACTGGATCTTTAAAAACTTTAGATTCATTTAGTTTTTTAATCACTTCGATGGCAATTTTTTTCTGTTCGTCATTATAAGTAAAAATAACAGAACGGTATTGTGTTCCGATGTCGTTATGTTGACGGTTTACGGTAGTGGGGTCATGCAGACGAAAAAAAACTTCTAAAACTTTTTCATAGCTGATGATGTCCGGATCGAATTCCACCAAGACCACTTCAGCGTGCCCAGTTGTTCCAGAACAAACCAGAGGATAAGTTGGATCTTTCACAACTCCGCCTGAGTAGCCAACATCCGTGGATTTAACCCCTTCTATTTTTTTTAAAATGTGCTCAACGCCCCAAAAACAACCAGCTCCTAAAAGTGCTTTTTCTGTACTCATTCTTCGCTCCAAAATATTAAGTGAGAGCATAAATGATCAGGCCCATTATCATAAAACCGATCAAATCTCCCCCGTAGTCTATCCAAAAATTCTTTTTAGACCAACCATTAACTGCATAGTGTTTAGCTGATGTAGCAGCTGCAATCATAAGCCAGCAGCCCAAACTTATTTTCATCATTTGTACTAATGTAAATATATCCAGCAACCTCTGTATGACATCCAATCCCCATGCATTAAAAAGGGAACCAAGAAATATGAGTCCTATGGTCTTGAAACCATAAATTCTTTTTTGGGCAATGCTTTTTTGCCAGAATAGATAAAAAAGACTATTGATCAAAGCAGCAACCGGTAGGTGATACCATTCACTTAGGCCCATTCTTGCTCCAGATTAAAATTGGTGTTGATTCTTTACTTATTTTAGATAATAAAAAGCAAATGATCAAAAATTCTCATTACACATATGACTACTTTCAGCCTGAAGAGTACAGATTCTCTCTGGATTCAGTTTTTCTTGCTCAAAAAGTGGCAAAATTGATTCAAAGCGAAGCTGAAATCACAAAATGGAAGGTTTTAGATCTTTGTGCGGGATGCGGTATTATTGGCCTAGAACTCTCAATTCATGTCAAAGCTCAGATGAATATCGATTTTTTAGAAGTTCAAGAAATCTATCGATCATTTTTCGATAAAAACAAAGAAATGATTTATCCGAGAGCTGGTAGAGACCAACTTCGCTTTTTAAATATTAATTATCAAAAACTACTGGAAGTTGAATTTCAAAACTCTTACGATTTAATAGTTTCAAACCCTCCTTATTTCTTTAAAGACGAAGGACTTTTATCTCCCAACGATTTTAAAAACCGTTGCCGATTTTTTCTCGATAGTGATTTTAAAACTTTGATATATGCCATAGTGTTCGTCTTAAAACCCAATTCGTCTGCTTATATATTAGTTCGCTCTGGAGTTCACCATGGTAGAACTCCTATTGATGAAATTATTAAGCTGTTAGGAAATAGTGGAAGTGCGAAGATCATTGATAATATCCGCGGAACTGATATCGTTGAAATCAGAAAAGAAATTCGTTAAGTTCGAGAAGAATAATTCCTCACAAGTCTTGCCATCGATATTGAGACTGAGTACTGCTTTTTGATACAAATCGACTAGTGTGAATTCGGTTTGGTCGTCTGTTTCTAGAAAAATTTTTTCTCTCGGAAGTAATTTCATTACTTCATTTGCAAGAGTCTTAGAATTAAAGAGTCTGCTTCCAAATGAGAAATAACAATCGTATTTTAAAAAAGATCGGGCAATTTCAAAATCTCCTGCGAAATCGTGTAACAGAATTCTCCCTTTATACTTTTTTGCCTTTAATATTTTTAAAAGGTCAGCTTCAGCTTTTACGCAATGAAGAATTAAGGGTCGTTGGACTTCAAGTGCCCAGTCCATATGCCAACCCAAAACTATTTCTTGAATATCGCAATTAACAATCCCCTTTCTTCTTCGATCAAGACCGCATTCACCAATGGCGAGAGTTTTTTTCTGGAATTGCATTTTTAATTTTAAAAATTTTTCAGCACAAAGAGTTTCATTAAAGGGCGTCTTTAATTCCCAAGGATGAATCCCTAAAGAGTGCTTGCCTACTAAAAAACGCAATTGATCAGTACAATCAACTAACAAGTTATGTGTATGTATATCGATCAACATGAATTAATCAATCCTTACTTGATATCTAAAAGCGAGAAGGGAATTCTTGAAAAATGAAAGACCTTAAATTTTCTTCGGGACTTACTTATATATTCTTCAACATCCCATTTAGGATTGGCAAGTATGTACTCAGTTAAATCATTAACAATAATAAAAACTACTGACAATGGAGGAATTTTTTGGAAGCCACATCTGCTGGAATTTCACGCAAACCTTCAATGCTGCGAGCGGCGATAATAGGATACTCAAAAATCATTTTGTAGTCGATCGGAGAAAGTGTTTTTTTTTGTAATATAAGAGCTTCATGGCCATATCTTTAAGATAAGCTGCGTAAACGAACTTCTCAAGAGTTTTATCTGTATTCCATTCTATCTGCATGCAAATGGCGGTCGAAATATTAATCAGCATATTAATATGAGTGATAATGTAATTATCAATGTTGCGATCAATTTTCATTTGCGTGAAAAGATGTTTCAAAAAATTCCTGCAAATCGTTTTTGAAAGCGATCGACAAATTGAGGTGTAATAATTCAGCTAATAATTACAAAAGGTGCATTTTTATTTGGATTATCTGGAGCTGCAATTAAAAACTTTTCAACTTCAGCGCCATTACGATTTTCAAGATTAATTTCGAGAAAAATTAAGGAATAGGAATTGGCATATAAGACCTTCTCTGGCTAAAGAATATCTAAAGAAGAAAACTTATTAGTCAGATTTTTTGGGAAGCTCAATGATAAATGTAGTATGAATAGCATTACTGTCAATTGTAAATCGGCCGTTGTGAGATTCAATAATTCCCTTAGAAATACTTAGTCCTAATCCAGTGCCTTTTCCAACAGCCTTTGTAGTAAAAAAAGGCTGCATCATTTTTTGAATAATGGCTTCAGGAATTTTTTTACCGCTATCGGAAATAGCAATAGTAACTCTGTCCCCCATGTCAGTGATTTTTATCTCAATCCATTTTCCATTTGTGTCTTCCAGAGCATCCAGAGAATTATTTAAAAGATTCATAATGACCTGTACAATTTGAACTTCACGGCATTCGATAATTAAATCTTGAAAAGGTATAATCCGTAACGCAATTCCATTATTTTTTAATCGTTCGCCACAAAGATCAAGAATACTATCAATAATATGTTTAATCGAAATGGCGACAGCAGGATCATTAAATGAATCTCTTGCAAATGTGCGGAGCCCTTTAATAATTTTAGCTATACGATCAACCGTCTTGATAATTTTATCAAGAGAGTCATTTAACTTTTTGTCAGATTCAATTTCGCTAGTAGGCCTCTTTATGGTCATAGCTAATGCAGAAATAATGGTGAGTGGATTATTAATCTCGTGAGCTATCCCACTGGCCATTTCTCCCAATGAAGATAACTTGGCAGACTGAATCGCTAGTTTTCTTTGTTCTTCAACTAACTCCAAAGAATGGAGAAAATTAAGAAGAAAAAATGCAAATCCCGAAAATAAAACCAAGATCAAAATGATATAAATGAAGGTTCTTAATTTCCAAGCATATAAAAAGTCTTTAACTGCAAGTCCAACCAAAACGGTAAAGTGATAGTTGCCAATTTTACGACCAGTCACAATTCTCTCAACGTTATCAATACGAGAAGAAGAAAGATAAGAAGTAGAATGGTTACTTCCGTTTACCAAATCATCAATTTGAGGCGCGAGTTTAATAACTTTTCCAAAATGTTCATCAGACCAAGGTATGCGGGCGTAAACAAAATGATCAAAACCATAAAGAGTAATGACTCCCTTGGGTCCTATATTGATAGCAGAAAACATTTCACGGTAAAAATCGAGAGGAATTGTCGCCAGAATAAGTCCCCTAAATTTTCCAACCTTAGAAAGTATGGGTCTAGCAAGAACCATCACCCATTTTCCTGTAGTTTTGCTAATAACCGGCCTAGATATCTTTAATTCATCCTTATTACTATTTTTCAGGTATTGAAAATATTCTCTATCGCGAAGATTAGATTTAGCAAGAAAACCTAAATCATCTCCGATAAATTCTCCATCTTGGTCTACAGCTTTAATGCTTAAAACTTCAGGGAGTCTGTTTTTGTGGTTAAGTAGTAATTTATTATATGTATAACTCTTTTTGGGTGTGAGCACTTGATCGATAGAAAATTGATCTTGTAATTCCATGAGGATTAAGTCTATTTTTTTAAATGAAGTTGAGATTTGTCCTTCTAAAACTTCAGTTAGATTACTTGATTGAACCTTGGCACTATGCATTTCACTTTTATAAGACATGTAAGACTCAAATAGAAATACCGCTACAACAAAGATCCCAACGATCATTGAAACTATGAAAATTCTTGAGTTTTTTGAATGTTTAATGAGGTTTATGTATTTATTAATCATGTGTATGGAATTATAAATGTCTATTGAATGACCCGTCTATTGATTTTCCCTATAAAAAATACAATCTCTCACCATTTTTTTTGCCATTTGTTATTATACGGCCACTTATTTAAAGAGAGGATATATATATGATCAATCGATTACTTGTAGTGACTACTGCTGCATTTGTTATGGCATCTGCTTTCGGTGCTACCTCAATTAAGAGTACAGAAAGAAAACTTTATACTGCTTCAAATTCAACTGAGGCAATCTTAGAATTCAATGGAATAGTTCAATATGAATCTGCTCGTACTCCTGTCGAAAAGACAATGAGAAATCAAATTGAAGCCCAACTTGATCATATCATTGGCCCAATGTCTGAAGCTCAATACACTGCTGTTCCAAAAGGTGATCATATTGTCACGGACATTAAAATAGTAAAAAAGGACAAAACTACTTTAACAATAAGTTATAAATATAAAGGTACAATCGTACTTCAAAATGGACCCAAAGATACTTATACTATTTTATTACCAGTTAATCCAAAAACAATTTATGCTGCAGCTATGGTAGGAGACGAAAATCCATGTACTGATGAACATTACCAGACTGAAGGTGACTTCTGGTATTTCTGGAGTCCAAGCCGTCCAGGCTGTAAGCTAAAAGAAGGAAAAGACTATAATATTGTAAACGCAAAAATCCAAAGAATTGTGAATTCTAAATTATCTTATCCGGAGTACCAAAATCTTCCGGACGAAAAAGGAAATATTACTATCCACGTTTTATTCGGAATGGATGATCCAACTCTAAGTAGAAATCCATTAAGTAGTACTGATATTAATGCTGTTAACTATCGTACTTTCAGAAATTATCTATTAAAAAATGGATATAAGGCGACGACATGGACCGATAATCAAGTTAATGCCATTGCTAAAACTCTCGATGGAGCCGCTCCGTTTGTAGAAACAATCCAAAAAGAAAAAATCGTTTATCGTTTCTTTTATGCTCCTACTGGAATTGATGAAGAGGCCCTTGGATTTCATTGGTTCTATAAAGACGCTCTGGAAAATGCTTCTATCGTAATGTACGAAGGTCATTCAGGTCTTGGTGGACATTTAGATCTTGATTCAATTGAACAAAATCTTGGTGAAACAATTAAATTCTCTAAAAGATACCAAATTTATTTTTTTGATAGTTGTACATCATACAAATATTACAACACTGCTTACTTCGAAAGAAAGATTAATGCAAAAGATCTAAAAGGAACGAAGAAGTTAGATATCTTTACCAATGGATTATCTACTGCCTTCGATGCTATGCCAGCTGCAAGTGCTGCCCTAGATATGGCCTTGGAAAAAGCTTTGAATTTAGCTCAGACTGGAAATGGATTTGTAAGCTATCAAACTCTTGCGAAACAAATAGATTCTGATAATTTGTTTGGCGTAAATGGTGATGAAGACAATGTTACTCCTTCAAAGATTAAATAATCTAGTCCTTTTTCTTGTCATACTGGGTTCGGTCAGCGTAAATGCTGCCGAAACCAAATGGGAAGTGGCGATCGTCTTTCGTGGTGAAGGCGAAGATCAACAGTTTCAAAAAGATGTTGATGATAATATTTTAGAACTTGCCCGCCTAAACCCAAGTGCCACTTTAAAAATTGGTCTTTACAGAGAAATTGAAGGTAAGAGTTATTCTTACTTCCCAAATGGGCCAAGTAAAAAAGATATATCTCTTGGAGATTTACTTTACCGCCAGGATTTAAATCAATTAAAGGTTCCTGGAACCTTTAAAACAAATGCCGGTGTTGAGTTAAAATCTTTCTTGAAATTTTTTTATAAAGAATCAAATTCCAAAAGAGCTTTAATTATTTATTCTCATGGTAGAGGTGCTGATGGATTGAAGGGTTTATCTACAAAAGACCTTAAAGAAGATTTGCAATCTGCGCCTCATCTGGATCTTCTATGGTTTGATGCCTGTTTTATGTCCAACTTGGAATTTCTCTATGAACTTAGAAGTTTAAGTGACTATACCATTGCTTCAGAAGAAGCTGAGTTTGCTTCTGGATTACCTTTTCAAACGCTTTCACTCCTGCCTGCTTTATCGAGCGGAAAAGAAGCATCACTTGCTTTGGCAAAAAATTTTATTGAGTCTTATTCTTATTTGAAAAATGGCAAGCAAAGAAATTATGTGAGTGTGAGTTCTGCTACTATATCCATAATTGAAAACAAAAAGCTAAAATCTCTTGCTGCTTCAATGAAGACTGTTTCAAATCTCTTTAAAAAATTATCTGCTGATCAAAAAATTAAACTTAATAAATTATTAATTAATAAAGCTTCTATGGACGACAAATCGATGATCGATCTGGGGTTATTCCTAATTGAGATGCGTCGTCTTAATAATAGTGTAGAGATTGATAACAAACTCACCTCTCTTATACGACTTTTGAACATCGAAGCTGTCAAAGAATTAAAAACCAATCCTCGTATACACCTTCATTCCCCTGATAATTCAATGAAAACCCAAATGGTTTTTGGATTTAATAATTGGATGACTGGAAGTAAGAAAGATTTCTCTGAAGGTGAAATTTACAGTACTATTTTAAAAAACGATGGATTCATTGCAGGCCCTAAGAATGAACAATGGCCTATGAAAAACTTAAGTGAGAACTCCGAGCTGGTTATCACACCCTTTGCACCTGGAATAAACGTTTTTAATTACTATTTTATGAATAATCAGAATGGAAAATTATTAACAGAAGCTCAAAGCGTTTCTCGTACTCACGATATCGTTGAATCTGTGGCCGATACTATTGCAACCCCACTTGTTTACACCGCCTACACTCAGCAAATTGGTTCAAAGGCCGAACGCTACACTGGTCTTAATATCACTATACCTGGGGCTGTTCCTTCAATCGATTATTTTGAATTAGAATTTAATCAACTCGCAGAGTGGTTAAGTTTATAGTAAACTTTGGATCATGTTCACCACAACCAATTTACCGATTGATGCCATTAAGGAAAAAATTCTTTCTTCATTTGAATCTTACTCTAATATTATTTTAAAAGCTTCACCTGGGTCGGGTAAAACGACTCGTGTACCTCTTTATTTATTAGAAAAAACATCTAAGAAAATTTATATTCTTGAGCCAAGAAGATTGGCTGCCAAACTCGCGGCCATTCAAGTAGCACGTGAATTGGGCGAAGCTGTTGGTCAAAGAGTTGGCTATCTGTTTCGATACGAAAAAGCGATAAGTGATAAAACTCGAATTCTTTTTTTAACAGAAGGCACTTTTTTAAAAATTCTTTCTCAGAATAAAAACTTAAATGATGTCGGTCTGATTATCCTGGATGAATTTCACGAAAGGCATTTAAGCACCGATGCAGCCCTTAGTTTTGTTACCAAACTGCAAAGAGAAAGCCGTCCGGATCTAAAAATAATGGTGATGTCGGCAACAATTGAAACTGATAACTTGCAATCCTATCTAGAGCAGTCTTCAAGCACAACGACCATTGAATTAACAGCTCAGCGCTTTCCTCTGAAGTTAAATTATTTACCAAATATTACCAGCGTGGTTCAGGCTCCGCTTCAAAAGAAAGTTTACTCTGCCATTTTAGAAATCCTAAGTTCAGAGGAGCTTGGAGATATTTTAGTTTTTCTCCCTGGCATGCGGGAGATACGGGATTGCCAGACTATTCTTGAAAATCTATGCAAGCATTATGAAATACTCTGTCTGGTTTTGCACGGAGACCTGGATGCCGTTGAACAAGAGCAAGTTTTAGAGGTTGGGTCATATCGAAAAATAATACTTTCTACTAATATAGCAGAAAGTTCTGTGACAATTCCAGGCGTAAGCATCGTGCTGGATTCAGGTCTGCAAAGAGAGAGTTCATATAATTTTTTTTCTGGTCTTCCCGAATTAAATATTACAAAAATATCCAGGGCCTCTGCTACTCAGAGAGCAGGTAGAGCCAATCGCCAGGGAACGGGCCAATGTTTTCGGCTTTACGCTGAACTTGATTTTGATCAACGCCCTTATTTGCAAAAACCAGAAATTCTAAAAAGCGATCTTAGTGAACTTTCCTTAATGTCGCTTGAACTTTTTAACACATCCTTGGATAAACTTTCCTGGTTTGAAAATCCTCCATCTAAAGCGCTTAAAAATAGCCAGGATTTATTATTTGCCATTAATGCTGTTGATGGTTTTGGAAGTATCACTGCCATAGGGAGGAAAATACTCAAATACCCCCTTCATCCGAGACTCGGCAGAATCCTGGCCGAGGCAGAAAATTTTTCTGCCTCGGCCCACAGAGAAGCCTTATCTTTTCTTGCAGAATTTTTAGGAGAAAAAAGCAAAGATCGATTTATTAAAATGTTATCTATTAACAAGAGTTCGGCTACTTCTTTAAAATCGAAGTGCCTGGAAGAAATTATTCTTACTGGCTTTCCAGACCGAGTTGCGCGGGCCAGGGGAGAAAAATATTTTGATGTCATCACTCAAAATGGGGAGACTCTAAAAATTGCTTCCCAAATAAGTCATGATTTTGATCCCAATCATTCTTTATGGATTGTTTTAGATTTAAATAATAAAGGCGAAGCTATGAAATGCATAGCGATTGAAGAAGACTGGCTTTATGACCTTGTACCTTTTCCTATTGTTGAAGAAGACAAATATTTTTGGGATGAAAAAAATGAGCAAGTGCAAAAGACTGAACGGATACTTCTTGGAAAAATACTACTCTCCGAATCCAAGACCCAATCAAAAACAAGCAATAACGAAACAAAGAAAATCTTAATAGATAAAGCAACTGAATTTATTAAATCACTCCATGAAACACAAGAATACGAGCGTCTTCTCACTCTTAATAAATTGTTGGATAAGATTGAACTCAATTTTTCAGAGCACAGTATTTTGAATGATTTTTTTAATGATCAACTCCACTTTAAATTAGAAGATAAAGAGCATCTTGCACGTTACTTTTTTTCTACACTCAAAGACTTAATTGATCCTAAAGATTTATATAATTTAGAAAGCGATTTTCCATTGACCATACAATTGACTGATAGAAGAAAAATACCGATCGTCTATGACAGGACTCAAGATCCTTTCATTGAATCTTTTATTCAAGATTTTTATGGATTAACAAAGACGCCAATTTTAGCTAAGGGAAAAATTCAACTCACTCTTAAACTCCAAGGTCCACACAAACTTGCCATTCAAGTCACTCAAGACCTTGCCAGCTTCTGGAAGAATACTTATCCCCAAATGTTTAAGGAATTATCCAGAGATTATCCTCGTCATCACTGGCCACTAACTCCAGAGAGTGCCCTGCCTATTTTGCTTAAACGGCAGCTGCCTAAATAAGAAAAATCTTATTTATTAATTTGTATAAATTCAGAAAAAATTCGGGAACAAGTAGTGCTTTCAATCGGTTTAAAACTTTGTGAATTTTTATACATCATTCGAGAATAGTCATTCCACTCTCCACTTGAAAAATCTAGTTGTGCCTCTTGGATTTTAATAGCTTCGCTCCAAGACATTCCACTTTGCTCTGTCTCAGTATAGGCTGCATTAAAAGCACTATTTAAAACTAATAATTTTTTTCGCGCTAAGCTCCACTCTCCTTCTGAGCGAGGTATATATTCTCCTGTCGAATGCTTGGCATCTGAAAACTTTTCAAAATGCTGAAAAGTTTTACCTATAAATAAAACATGCTCTTCTTGATTTTGATTCAGAACAAAATGTAATGTATCTTCGATCATAACGAGATTGCTTAGATCGGTGGTTATTTTTTTCAAGTCTTTTTTAAATCGCAAAGAAAATTTATTTGAAGGCAATGCACTTTCAACAATGGTGAGATCTTCTCTGTTTAATATTTTATAGGCTATATCTTCAAGCGATCGTCCATCGCTCAATTTGATTTGTCTAAGCAATGAATGATTGCGTGAGCTACTTCCTCCGCTGAAAAAAGAAATAGTCATTCCTTTTTTCTGCAATAACTCTTCTACAAATTGTTCTATTGCGTCGTGAACAAAATATTTTTTTCCTTCAACTTCAATAATTCGAGTGCCAATAAATTCTGGATTCACTTCAGATGTAATAGTCCAGTCAATATCAAAGACCACGTGCTTTTTTTCTTTTAACGAGGCCGGTGTGCGGACCAATTGACCACATGAAAACAGTGATAAAAAAAATAGAGAAATTAAGAGAATTTTACTCATAAAGTCGTATCGGTTAAGAGTTAGAATTTTTAAGTACTTTGAAGCGATGAATTCACTCAGGTAATCAATCTAAGTCATAGAATAATGAAATGAACACCCAAAATTAACCTAAAAACGACTCGGCAATTGCTTTACTGTTTGATAAATAATGGTAGAAATAAGGCTCTTTAAACAATTTCCATAGGCAATAAAATGCAAAATAATATAGTGGCTAAAGAAAAAATTCTTCTCTTTTGGTCTGGTGGCAAAGATAGCGCTTTAGCACTTCATTATTTAAAGAAAGATCCTCGTTTTGAAATTATCGGTTTGGTGACTACCTTTGATCGCGAAAAAAATACAGTTCGATTCCATGGCATCCCGGATAGTTTAATTATTGATCAGGCAAAAATGCTTAAACTGCCTTTGCAAAGAATTTTTCTTCCAAGCAACTGCACTAATGAAGAATACACTGAACATGTCGGAAAAATTCTCGCCATTTTTTCCAAACGTGGCATTTGCACTGTTGCCTTTGGAGATATTCATCAAGAAGAAATTAAAAAATTTCGTGAAGAGATGCTCTCTTCATTAAAAATGAAAGCCGTCTTTCCTCTTTGGGGAAAAAAATCAATTGATGTAAGTAGAGAATTTTTAAATACAGGACACAAAGCCTTAGTGACTTCTATCATGACTGACAAACTCGACAATACCTTTTTAGCCTGTGAATTTGATCATGCTTATATTGATAGACTGCCACAAGACGTTGATCACGCTGGCGAAAACGGGGAATTTCATACATTTGTAACTTACGGACCAAACTTTAAAATGCGTGTAGCTTTCTCAAAGGCCATTGCGACAATTGAAGGCCCTTATCTTGTTAGCTCGGTAAAAGAACCATAATCAAAACAATTAATGAATACTTATATCTGCCGACTCACCAAAAACTTTTTTGAACATTGGTCTTTGCTTTATCAAATGAGCAGCACCATAAACAACTAATACTTTATCGTATTTGTTTAATCTCATTTCAATTTGCTTCACTAAGAATTGCTCTCGCAAGATATCCACGATATGGGCCATCTTATTTGACCACTTTGGCTCATGGTCTATTTGTGGATTAATCGTATCGTCAGTAATATCGATAAAACGAAAATCCTCGCCCATTTTAGCTTTATATATTTTTTTGAACTTCGTTTCGCTCATGATAGTTGTTGCGCGAAATTTCTTAGATGCTCTAGCTAAGGCTTCCACCAGTTTTTTCTTCCAAGAAGCCATTAGTTCAGGGTTAGGCTTTATGTTAGCGCGTTTCCATTGAGGAATATTTCTTAAAGCAAAAAATGCAATTAACTCATCATCCGTAATTAATCTTTTCTTTAAAGTTGAATGAATGGCAGCATCGCTTGGCTCTCCATAACTGAAAGGGATATTGGCCTTTATCGCCAGTGTAATTGCATATGCGTCTTCAGAACAATTCATAAAATTATTTTTCAGACAATTATTGGCGTAAGTCACATCATCAGGATCAGAAATAATTGTAAAAGCACTTCCTTCGACTATTAAAAATTTTGGGTTAAAATCTTTAAATGCTTTTTCAATTGTATGATGTGTCGTATTCCCGGAACCATCAGTGTGAACTGCTGCCAGATAAATTAAATTTTTGTCACCATAATTATAACTTGAGATAAAAGGAGCTTTTAGATATTCCTGATATTCTAACGTTTGGCTGTAATTTTGGACTAAAGAAGAATCCAGGTGAATATCTTCGTTGGTTGGTGTCTTATATTTTTCAAAATAAGCGCATCCACTAAGATTTATGATAAAAAGCATCACTGCACAAAGTGAATATTTGTTTAATTGCATTAGATACTCCTGGCCATATATTTAATCAATCCAATACTAGCTTGTCCAGAATTAATAAAAATATTAGTATAAATTATGGAGAATAATATTATGAGCTCAATGCTTTTCTCGCCATTAAAAATTCGTGAAACTCTTTTAAAAAATAGAATCATTGTTTCACCTATGTGCCAGTACTCTGCTCTCGAAGGAGTGGCCAATGACTGGCATCTAGTTCACCTGGGCTCAAGGGCCGTTGGAGGAGCGAGTTTAGTTTTTGTGGAGGCCACTGGTGTTGTTATGGAAGGAAGAATTAGTTATGGCTGTCTTGCATTGGAAAATAGTACACAGAAAGATGCTTTTATTAATATTACTAAATTTATCAAGTCACAAAATTCGATTCCCGGTATTCAACTCTCTCACTCCGGTAGAAAAGGCGAAGGCGAATGGGATATCTATGGCCCAAGCGCTGTGGCTTTTTCTGATCGCTACAAAACACCAAGGGCCCTGGAAACTAAAGAAATATACGCTCTCGCTGATAAATTTGTACAATCAGCTAAGCTTGCCCTCGAAGCTGGATTTGAAGTCATAGAAGCCCATATGGCCCACGGTTATTTAATGCACCAATTTTTATCGCCACTTTCAAATTTCAGGACAGATGAATTTGGTGGCTCACTTGAAAATAGAATGAGGCTACCACTATTAGTAGCAAAAGCATTAAGGGATTTCTGGCCTTCCGACAAAGCAGTATTTGTCCGCATTTCCGCCACTGACTGGACTGAAGGTGGTTGGGATTTAAATCAGAGTATAATTCTTTGCCGTGAACTCAAAAAAATAGGAATTGATTTTATCGATGTATCAACTGGAGGCAATGTAGCGAAGGCTTCTATTCCGGTTGGCCCTGGGTATCAGGTCAAATTTGCCAGCGAGATTAAAAAGGAAGTTGGCATTTTAACTGGCGCAGTTGGCATGATAACAGAAGCTAAATTTGCTGAAGAAATTTTAATCAATGAAAAAGCTGATGCCATATTATTTGCACACGAATTATTAAGAGAGCCATACTGGCCTATTAAGGCAGCATTGGAATTGGGAGATTCTCCCGCCATTCCGAAACAATATGAAAGAGCTTATTTAAAGAGTTAATAAAAATGTTACCTGCGCTCAAACATCGAAATTACAAAGTCTATCTCAGTGGCCAATTCGTATCATTAATTGGAACTTGGATGCAGCAAATCGCCATGAGTTGGATGGTGTATCGCTTGACCGGTTCTGCTTTTTGGTTAGGTATTTCAGGATTTGCTTCTCAAATACCAATGTTTCTCTTCGGACTTTTTGCGGGTGTTATTGTCGATCATGTCGATCGCCATAAACTTCTCATTTGGACTCAATCACTCTCTGCCCTTCAAGCTTTTACTTTGGCGGCCCTGACCTTTTCAGGAAAAATAACACTCACTCAACTTATTATTCTTAACTTCACGTTGGGAATTATCAATTGTTTTGATATTACAGGCAGACAATCTTTTGTCATACAATTAATTAAAGATAAAAAAGATTTACCAAATGCCATAGCCATTAATTCTTCCATTGTTAACATGACCAGACTCATTGGGCCTGCAATCGCCGGAGCAACCATAGCGGCCCTTGGTGAAGGAATGTGTTTTCTTTTAAATGGTATAAGTTATATCGCAGTACTCTTTGCTCTTTTTAGTATCAAAGTCGATAAAGTGAAAAAGCTAAAATTTAATATTCATAAAATTTTTGAAAATATTAATATTGGTTATCGTTCTACTTTTGATAATCCCTCAATAAGTGCTGCTATACTCTTTGTCGCCTTCACCTGCTTTTTTGGTACACCATACATCAATTTCATGCCTGCTCTTGCAGCTAAATTACCTAATGGAGGAGCACATACATTTGGATGGATTTCTACTAGTACGGGTTTAGGTTCTTTAGTTGGAGCTCTCTATCTTGCTTACCGCAAGGGTCCTCCCGATCTTGCGGCAATTATTGGTTTTGGCGCTCTGGTAATGGGATTTTTCTTGATACTGCTCTCCCAAGTTCACACTTTGGGATTAGTACTTTGTGTTGTCTTTATGATTGGTCTTGGCATGATGTTACAGTTGAGTTCAACCAATACTGTCATTCAAACTTTAGTAGATGATGATAAGCGTGGACGAGTCATGAGCTTTTTGACTCTCGCACTTTTTGGCACAGCTCCATTTGGAAGTCTGTTAATGGGATCTATGGCCGAACATATAACTCTGGAGAAAACTTTTTTAATTAATGGAATAATTTGTTTTATCGGATCACTCTTTTTTATAAAAAGAGCAGCGAAAATCAACACCCATATTATTGCTTATGTTCAATTATCTTAGAATTCAAGACAAGAGTTTATTAAGTGAGTTTGCAAATTGCTGAACATCTTTTGGACCAAAAGTTGAGGGACCTCCCGTAATAGAGCCTCCATCGCGCAGCTCTTTCATAAAATCTCTCATCGATAAAATTTCACCAATATTTTCTTCGGTATAAATTTCACCCCGTGGATTTATGGCGATCGCCAGTTTTTCTACTATTTTAGCGGCAAGTGGAATATCGGCGGTGATCACTAAGTCATTAGGACTTACATGATCGATAATATATTGATCGGCGACATCTAATCCCTTACCTACAATAATAAGCCTAATAAGGTCACTATGAGGAATGGTCAGATAGGAGTTTGCTACTAACATAAGTGCAATATTGAGGCGGAAAGAAGTTTTAAAAACGATCTCTTTGACTGCCTTGGGACAAGCATCGGCGTCTATCCAAATTTTACTAGGTTTCTGTTTCATTGGCCCTCACCGTAAGTCTTAATTGGTTCCTAACATTCTTTCATAAACTCAGCCAATTTGTATGTAAAAACTATAGACTTAAAAAAGTCCTCTTTACCCCAATTATTTTCAAGAGTAATACATGCAAAAAATATTTGTATAACACATTGGAGATTCTTATGAAAAATTTATTTTTAGCCTCTATAATTCTTATGTCTACTAACGTCTTTGCTTCTAAAATAGTAACAATCAAAACGCTAACTAATCCAACGCTTGATTCTGCCAACAAAAATCTTGTTGGTCTAACCCTAGTTACCCATGCTGGAATGAAAAAAGTTATCGAACTTAAAGGTAAAGGAACAACACCTCAAGAAATTAGAGAAAATGCTGTTGCTCAGGCACTTCACACCGTATGTGGATTTTTTGATGAAGGTGTAAGTATTGGTTTAAATACTAAAGATGAAAAAGGAACTTTGAACGCAATTACTGATCTGTTAGATAATTCAGATTTAAGAAAAGAAGACGCTGATTACAAAACTCTAGCTCTTGCAGTTTCTAATATCAATAAGCAAGTTGGTGTTGAACTTTATAGCGGATCTGCTGGTGGTAATAATACTTCTGGAACTGTACTTGGTTTTTATGACGTAAAAAATAATGAGATTGCTGTATTTGCTAGTACAAATTGCGGAAGTGATGACTAAAAATTAATTTCTAACTATTGCGCCAGTCTTTTTTTGTAATTAGCCTGGCGCAATTTTTTATGCTTCACGTTTTATTATTCATGTCTTAAAGCATCTATTGGATTTAAAAGAGAAGCCTTTCTTGCAGGGTAAATTCCAAAAATTACACCTATTGAAGCTGAAAAGAAAAAAGATAAAATAACTGACGAAGGTGAAATTGAAGTACTCCAACCTGAAAAATAATTAATTCCAACAGTAATCAACCAACCAAGTATAATCCCAATAACACCACCAACCGCACTGACCACAACTGATTCAGCCAAAAACTGAGCCAAAATATCCCAACGTCTGGCACCAATTGCTTTTCTCAATCCTATTTCTCGGGTTCTTTCAGTTACAGAAACGAGCATAATATTCATAATACCAATTCCACCAACGATAAGTGAAATGGCCGCAATTGATGAAAGTAATAACGACATAGTTTGAGAACTCTGTTGTACGGCCGCTTGTATATCGGCCATATTTCTTATTTCAAATGTGCCTTTTTTTAGTGCAAGCGGAACTCTGTGGCGAGTGTTCATCATTTCAATAATCTTATCTTCAGCTAATTCCATTTTATCAGGGGCGGTAATTTCTAAATCAATAGAATCGACATAATCTTTTCCCAGCAACCTGTGCATGGCCGTTAAAACTGGTATAACCACGACATCATCTTGATCGCGAAAACCATTGGCACCTTTTTCGGGCAGAATGCCGATGACTTGAAAATTAACACGGTTAATTTTTATCATTTCACCGATAGGACTCTTTTTTCCAAAAACTTCTCGCACCACAGTCATTCCAATTACTGCCACTCGCGCACGTTTTTGATTATCAATTTCAGTATAAAAGCGACCAATTTCCGGAGAGGCCGAGTGTATTAGAGCATAACTAGCGCTGCCACCAAGAATTTGCGTACTCCAATTCTTATTTTGAAAAGCAACTTGTCCACGACCACTCACATTGGAAGAAACATACTTAACGAAATCAAGCTGATCTTTTATATATTGGCTGTCTTCTATACTTAGGCGTGTTGTTGTTCCCGATTCCTGAGAAACACCTCCCACTCTTACGGCCCCTGGTCTTAATACAAGTAGATTTGAACCTAATGAAGACAATTGAGTTTCAATCGCTTTCTGAGCACCTCTTCCGATGGCAAGCATGGCAATAACAGCTGCAACACCAATTAAAATACCCAGCATCGATAAACCAGTTCGCACTTTATTAGCGGCTAAAGTTTTAAAACCTAGTTTTAAATACTCGATAGCTTCAAAAAGTATATTTAGTTTTTTGTGTGGATCTTTAATTGTTTTATTTAATTCTTTATTATTATTTTTTTCTGGTAATGGTGCCATACGTTCATCAGACAGGACCGATCCATCTCGCATGCGAATTAACCGTTTCGCCTGCTGACCTACTTCTTCTTCGTGAGTAACAATAACAACCGTAATTCCCTGTTCATTTAATTCTTTTAAAATAGCTAAAATTTCTTTTTCACTAACTGAATCCAAATTTCCAGTGGGTTCATCTGCAAAAATAATTTGTGGTCTATTAATCAATGAACGCGCTATGGCTACACGCTGCTGCTGACCGCCTGAGAGTTCGTTGGGTTTATGAAAAATTCTCGTTCCCAAGCCCGTTCGATCCAGCAGATTCGTACCATATGAAGTACCTTCAGGAAGTCGCGAGTATAATAGAGGAAGTGTGACATTTTCTAATGCACTCATTCTAGGAAGAAGATTGAATTGTTGAAAAATAAATCCAATCGTTTCACGTCGTAATATAGCAAGGTCATCTTCCGAGAGATGAGAAACTTCACGTTCATTAATTTTATAAGACCCTTCACTCGGAACGTCTAATAAACCCAAAATATGCATTAAAGTTGATTTACCAGATCCAGACGGACCCATGATGGCCACATAATCGCCATCTTCAATAGTCAGGCTCACATCACGAAGAGCATAGACGATAGTATCGCCCATTTTGTAACTCTTATTGATATTCGCTATGTTTAACATTTATTTTCCACTACGGCTTTTTGGTGATCCCATCGGACTAAATGGATTAGAAGATCCAGATTTTTTATCGCTTATTTTAAACTGTTGAACCAAAATAATATCGCCTTCATTTAAGCCATTTATTATTTCAGTTTTTTTTCCGTCTGTTAAACCTAGCTGAACTTCATGTTCTATCGGTTTATTTTTCGGATCTTTTGGATCAGGAGTCATAACCAAACTTCGACCTTCAGTATTTTTAATGGCTTCAGTAGGTATGACAATTATTTCACTTTTATTTTGAACATTAAAAGTCACATTAGCAGTCATACCGCTTCTCATATACGCCGGAGCAACATCAGGAAGAACATCTACAATATACGTTGTGACATTGTTTACAGTTTTTGCATCAAAAGCAATTTGATCAACCTGTGCTTCAATCGTTTCTTCCGGATATGCATCGAGTGTTATTTTTGCTTTTTGTTTTAATTTTATTTGAGCAATATCTGTTTCATCAACCTGAGCCTTTACTGTTAATCGATCAGACATAACAAGAATGGCTTCTGTTGTTGTGAAGGTCTGTCCCGACTCAACATTTTTTTGAATAATCGTCCCGTTGATTGCAGCTAATATAGGAGTAGCACGATACATTTCTTCCCAGTCTTTAAGTTCTTGAGCACCTTTAGAACTGGCAGCATCCAGCATCGCTGCTCTTTCCGTAGAACTCATCCAAGCAAGGATTTGTCCTTTTCTCACTTTAGCACCTTCAACAATTAAGACTTTTTCTATTCTACCGGGAATAGGTGGTTTGATTTCAACTTTATTTTCAGGTTGAATAACACCGGTGCTTAGAATTTGAACCTTAATACTTCCTTTTTTTACTACATGCTCTACATAAGTCACTGCTGTTTCTGATTTATTTCCCAACAGTTTAAAACCTGCAAATCCAAGAATAAGAGTAACCACGAGCGTAATCCCAATTTTTTTTATGTTAGTCACGGAATAACCCCTTTTCCTTGTGCCTGCTCCCATGCAGCTTCAGCAATAACTCTTTCTCTTTCAGTTTGTAATAAAGTTTTTTGGCGAATAATTAAATCATTTTCAATAGTGTCCCAATCGATAAATGATATCAGTCCATTATTGTATTGGGCCTTGGCGATTCTCTCTCTTGAACTAGCAGCAAGAAGAAACGCTTGATCGACTTCCATTTTCATTACCGCTTCAACATAAGTCGTATAGGATTTTTTTAAATTTGTGATACCTGTTTCTTCAGTATTTTTGCGAGTCATGGCACTCGCGCGATAATCTTCGGTCGCACTTTTAGATGAATAAAAATCTTTTCCACCGTTAAATAGAGCAAAGGTAACCGCTGCTCCGACAACCCAGGTACTGTTGGGTGTAAATGATTCTCGACCAGTTTTGCCTACGGTTTGAGTGAGGTTTAAAGAGGGATAAAAAGTTGAGTTAGTTAAATCAATTGTCGATTGGGCTAATTTTTCATTATAAAAAGCTTTTTTATAATCAGGTATGTCTTTTACTAAAGTTTTGTAATCAATTTTTCGATTGGATTCATAGGGAGGATTTTGGGTAGGAACATATCCTTCGACTTCGATTGAATTAAAATCTTCACGCCCTAAAACTCGCGCAAGTTGCGATTGATAAACCTCCAACGAATTAACGGCTTGCAGATGGTCGTACTTTGATTGGGCCAGATAGGCCTTAGATAAATAGAGAGAACCAACATTCTCTCTACCGCTCTCAAATCGCAGTTGGACCAATTTTAAATTTGCCTCACGCCTCTTGGTAATATCTTCAGACAATTTTATATATTTTTGGGAATAAATTAAACCCATAAAGGCAGATTTCAAATCAAAACTAACTTTAGCCTTTACAGCTTCTAGATTGGCTTCTGAAGAAGATTCACTAAAACGGGCCTGATCAATTTTGGTCGAATCAGCGAACCCTGAAAATAAATTTTCAGTAGCATTAAGTGTGGCTGAAAAATATTTGGGCGAATTAGTTGAATCGTAACTATAGCCGGTAGTAGCACTAATCTGTGGAAAAAAGCCACTACGAGCTCCTTTAACTTGATAAGAAGAAGCCTGTAGCGAGCTTTTTGCCGAACTCAATTCTGAATTAACATTCTCTGTTTCTTGTCTTGCAGATTGCCAAGTGATTACATCAGCACCTTTAACTCTCAAACTGCCTATTGTAATCAGGAAAGGCAAAAACCAGAAAGCTACCCGCATTTTTTAGTTTTCCCAATCATTATGGAGTTTATTAAAAGTTGTAGGTGGTGTTTTATAAGTACTATTACTTGGTACACTCATTTCAGGCTTACTCGGGTTATACGGAGTTGAAGCGCAAGCAGTAAAGAGTACCATCATAATCATTACTAAAATTCCGCTTATTGTTTTCATATGCTACCTCTCATTTTGTAATCCTGCTGTCTTTTTCTCTTGCCGATAAAAATAATTTTTCAAGTGCTATTAATCCACGTGTCAAGTCATCTCTATCGCGCTCGTCAAGACAACTTATTTGTTCTTTCAAGTTTGCTTGTGCATGCTTTCTTGTTTTCTTAAAATAAGCATCACCAATACTTGTCAACATCAAATGAAAATGTCTTCGATCATCAACGTTTGCTTCTCTCTTCACAAATCCTTTAGCCACTAGTCCGTCGATCATCTTCGACATCGCTGCCTGACTAGTTCCTTGAGTTTTTGCAATATCACAGGCCACATTATTGCCGCGAAATATACTAGCTAAAATTCTAAACTGTGGCACCGTTAGCTCTTCGTTCATTGTCGATCTCATCTCTGTTCGTATCCAGTTCATCGAAGGAGGGATGATTTCCAAAAGTTTTTTTGCAATTTCGTTGGGCTCGGACATACTTAACCTTGTTTATAGTTAACTAAGTTAATTATACGCCTTTCTAAAATTCTGGTCAAGCTAGACAATGTATTGATTTTTAATAAAGTGGAATCAAACTACTTGTGTATTGTAGAATTAAATTATTAAAAAATTATGATAATAGTGGATTGAAAAATAGAGTTTTTCTTAACCAAACAACTCTTTGGTCAGATCAAACAATTTGTTTTTTGCCAGATAGTTCTTAACGAAATTTTTGTTTTCAGGCTTATACCAAAAGAAAAAAGTTCGTTGGCGAGTTTTGTCATCAAGACTAATCGCTGTCTTCACTTCTTTCAAAGTATATGGATGGTAACCAGAATAATAAATTTCTGTGGCAACTGTCATAGGAGTTGGAGTGAAATCCTGAACCTGCTCAAGTCTATAACCCAATTTTTTAGTCTTCACTGCCAATCTTGCCATATCTTCTGGAGTACAGGCCGGATGAGAAGAAATAAAATAAGGAATAATTTCCTGGCGAATACCTTTTTTGCGGCTGATTTCTTCAAACTTATTTTTAAAAGTTTCGAAATAATGAAATGCCGGTTTTCTCATCGCCTTTAAGACGTGATCTTCTGTATGCTCAGGTGCAACTTTTAATCTACCTGAAACATGGTGAGTAATTAATTGCTCAACATACTCTTCATCTTTTTTTGGATCCAATGATCTTTCATTAAACATTAAATCGTATCTAAGACCTGAACTGACAAATGCTTTTTTAACTTTTGGATGAGCCGCTACTTCACGATAAAGTTCTGTCATTTTTTCTGGATTGGCATCGAGGTTTTTGCAAATTACAGGATGCACACACGAAGGAGCAGCACATTTGTCACAAACTGTTTGATCAATTCCTTTCATCTGATACATATTAGCAGATGGGCCGCCCATATCGCTGATATAACCTTTGTAGTCTTTCATCTTGGCGATTTCTTCCAACTCTTTCATGATCGAGTCTTTTGAGCGACTGGCAATCATTTTTCCCTGATGGGCCGAGATAGTACAAAACGAACATCCGCCAAAACATCCTCGGTGAGTATTGAGCGAAAATTTAATCATTTCATAGGCTGAAATAAGTCCTCTTTCTTTATATTTAGGATGAGGAAGCCTGGTGTAAGGTAAATCAAAAGAGGCATCGATTTCACTTTCAGTCATAGTTTGAAACGGAGGATTGATAACTAAGATTTTATTTTCTACTTTTTGTATCAGGCGATTGGCAAATTGTTTATTCGACTCGACTTCAACGTACATAAAATTTCGAGAGTATTTCTTTTTATCTACCAAGCATTCTTCATGAGAGGTCAATTCTTGATCGCCCCACATAATATTGCTCATTGGTAATTTTTCTTTTTTATCAATCAGAAAAGCAGTTTGTGGAATGGCCTTCATTTCAGAAAATGGCACTCCTTCCAACATCAACTTAACCATTTCTTTTAACGGCTGCTCACCCATTCCGTAAACTAGTAGATCTGCTCCAGAAGTAGAAAGAATATTAGGCAATAACTTATCACTCCAAAAATCATAATGAGTAACCCTGCGAAGTGAGGCTTCAATTCCTCCAATCATCACTGGAGTTTCAGGATAAAGTTCTTTTAAAATTTTAGTGTAAACAGATGTGGCGTAATCGGGACGGTGATCAGGTGATCCGCCTGGAGTATAGGCATCAACGGATCGCTTACGCTTTCCTGCCGTATACTTATTAACCATAGAGTCCATATTTCCAGAAGTCACACCAAAGAAATATTTTGGAGCCCCAAACTTTTTGAAATCGCGCAGGTCATCTTGCCAGTTCGGTTGTGCGATGATGGCAACTTTGAGTCCCATAGCTTCCAATAATCGTCCCATAACCGCAGCACCAAAAGCGGGATGATCGACATAGGCGTCTCCCGTGACCAAAATTACATCTACTTGATCCCAACCGCGCTTCTTGGCTTCTTTAACGGTGGTGGGAAGCCATGCAGTTATAGGTAGTTCGTCTGAACAACTAGTTATATTAGTTTCTTTTGTGTCTTTTAGCTCTGTACTCATCTGGAGCTTATAAACCCAAATAGCTACGATTGATATAAATAAGGTGATTTTTACAGGGAAAAAAGCCTCTTCCACCACGATCTTTTAGAATGAACTCTAATCCAGCCAATTTCTTTATCAATGGTGAGTCTCTTAATGAACTTTTTTTTCTCAAGTAAATTTATTACTTCCTGTAACTGCTCTTTATCGAAGTCAGGAAAATCTTTTAAAAGATCACTATCGAAATCCAGAATGATTTGGGAAAAAGTCATCGGCTCAAAAAAGGAAAGAGTCATTAGCACGAGGTTTTCAAGTTTGGTGTTTTTTTTCATTAAAATTTAATCGTGGCTTCTTTCCGGAAAAAAATCGTCCATGATAATAGGTAGAGCACCAAAAGTTAACAAGGCCAATAAAGGTCCTACAAATAATCCTGGAAGCCCCATCACTAATACGCCACCAATAATTGCTAAAAAAGTGACAAAGCCATGAACCTGAACTTCTCCAAAGCTAGTAAGATAAGGACGAACGATATTATCAGCTGTCCCTGAAACAATTGAGACAATTACCATTGCAATTCCAGGTCCTGTTTTGTGTTCCAAAAAAGCGAAAATAGCAATACAGAAAGAAAATGGTCCTGCCCCAAAAACAGGAATAAAAGAAAGAAAGAAAGTACAAATGAAAATAATAAAAGCATCACCAATCCCTGCGAAGAATGCTCCTCCTGCAACGATACTGGCCTGAACAATTCCAGTCATAACGTTTGAGAAGAAAACCTCTTTGCAGCTCGATTTCATTAAAGTTATGAAGCGGTCTCCATTTTCTTTTGAGAAATAGAAATAGCGATCAAAAATCTTTCGAATGTGTTCTTCATTGGCGAGGAAAAAATAAAAAGAAAGAATAGTAATAAATCCCAATAAAATTATATCTGGAATCTGGGTGAGGAAATTACTAAAGAGATTTAAGAGATAAGTTCCAGCAGTCGTCATAAAACTGTCAAACTTATCTCTTACTGAAGTGGGATCAATATTATTGAGTTCAGAAAAATTATCGAGAACTGCATAAATTCGGTCTTCAATATTATGTTTGATCACAATTAATGATTGCTCAGATAAAAAAGTACTCACTGCTCTCGTACCGCGAATTAAAACAAGAGTTACAGGAGCAATACCTGCAACAAATAAGATTGAAGTTAAAGCAATAAGTGAAAGTTTTCGGCCATGACCTTTTTTGATAAAAAAACTAACAAACGGGCTGAAGGCCATGGCCAAAATTCCACCTAGAACAATCGGAATAAAAAACGGAACAAGAATATAGACAAATGCACTGATTATTAAGACAGCTAAAAGAATTTTAAAAAAATTTCTAATAAATTTGTCTGTAATTAACTCAGTCATTATGTCCTCCATTATTTTCTTTTGGATTATTTTTTCTTGCTTCTCTATTGCTTTCTCTTTCTTTTATAAAATCCAAAACTAAAAGCGAAATAACCGATTCAATTTGATTTCCAAGTGGACTTGCCGGTGGTGCTTCCTCAAGTTGGGCTTTCTCTTTCTTAAAAATATTCAACCAGACATTTTTATTGGTTGAATAAATCAATACTCCAATGCAAATAACCAGGAAAAAAAGGATAACCCCTATAGCGGGAGTAAAGTAAAATGAACCTTCATCCAACTTATTTAAAACTCTCTCAATCAAGTGGCTCATTCCCATGCAAAACATGGTCAAGGCTCCAAGAGTGATAACAACTAAGATTAAAATTCTTCTGACTTGATTAAGTATTTCAACCGAAATTTCCTGGGAACGCTCGCCAATATTAAGACGTTGTCCCATCATGAACTTAAAAACAAGTTCGCCCATTTTTAAAATATCCATTCAAATTCCTTCTATTTTTTAGAGAATAATCTGCCAATAAGAAAACCCGCTCCAAGTCCGATAGCTACTGAAGTGAGCGGATAGTTACGGATGAATTCACTCGTTTTTTCTTTGGCGTCTTTTAGACGAACTTCTAAATCTTCAAGGTCTTCTGCTTTCATTCCCGCGAGATTACCTAAAGTTGAAACGGATGCTTTTTTAAACTGATCGTTCACTTTATTCTTCCTAGTTTTTGAAGGATTTTTTCTTGAAGATCAACTACAGGCGTCTGGGTGCTAATAAAAAAACCTAGAACATCAAATGATTTTTGGGTGATATTGTATTGACCAGAAATGACTTGGTTTATAGTTCCAGTTGAATCAGTTGTGAGCGTACTAATACTACAAGACTGTCCCGAACAAATAGTGACATCATAAACAACATTAGTGCCACTCAAAGAAGTAACCGCTTCTGCCGTTAAACCGCGCGCTTTATCTTCTACACCAACTTGCCCACCAACTTTTTTGAGTACAATCGCTTTTTGTTGAACTTCATTGACAGCTTTACAACTAAGTTCTGCACCTAAATCGCAATGATAAGTCTGAGTTCCAACCGTCACTTTTACAGTATCAACCGCAAAAGCATTGTTTGAAATCATTAGTATTAACCCTAGTCCTGCTATTAATTTAATAAATTTACTCCTTGTAAAAAATAATCCTAGCAATTATCATGATCTACTTTCTTAAAATGTCGAGAAAAGGCTAAACACTACATAAAATCAACACGTTAAGACATAGTTAAATCGTATATTTTTTGCATATTACCTTTCTCCAAAAGCTATATGCGATTACCATTTTATAATGAAGACTCTCATAACGCTGATTCTATTTTTGGGCCTGACTATAACTGCATCTGCTCAGTCAGAGTCTGTATCGACATTAAATAATTCGCTCAAATCTTTCGAAACCGATGGCTGTACAATGTTCGTAGATGGAACTCCTTCAAAGCCAGGACTTTGGAAACATTGTTGTGTCGAACACGATATGCGCTACTGGTTTGGAGGGGATCAAAAAGATATGGATAAAACTGATTTACGTCTTAAGGCCTGTGTAAAAGAAGTGGCCGGAGCGACGTGGGCAGAACTTATATATACAGGGGTTAGGGCCGGTCATAACTCTCCAGTGAAAAATAAAACTCATTGGAGCTGGGGTTGGACTACTGAACGTGCCAATGCTCCATTAAGCTCTTTAGAGAGCGATTATATTATTGAAGAAGTTCGCCGTCTTCCTTATGACTCTGAACTTTTAGAAAAGTTTATTGATCGCAATTTTACTAATCATAATGCAAAGTTTTAAAATCCCCGCTTCTGAATTTAGTTTTTCTTTTTCTAGAAGTTCTGGTCCAGGCGGACAAAACGTCAACAAGGTAAACACTAAGGCCACTTTGCAATGGAATGCATTCGCCAACACTTCTCTTCCCAAAGATGTGCTCGAGCGTTTTATCAAAAAATACTCCAACAAATTAAATGAAGATGGAATCATAACTCTTGTAAGCCAAAAAAGCCGTTCTCAAAATTTAAACTCAACTGATGTTGTCGAAAAACTCCATGAAATGATCAACTCTGTGGCCATTGCCCCTAAATTAAGAAAGGCAACGAAACCTAGCAGGTCAGCCGTTAATAAACGCTTGAATGAAAAAAAATCGCATGGTGATAAGAAAAAAAGCCGCCAGGAAAAATATTAGTTAATCTTTTACTGCCAAGCTCAATACTTCCCAATAATTTTTTGCTAAATAAGCTTCGCTAAAAGCACCTCTTGAGAGAAGAAGCTCATGAAATTTTTTAAATTGAAAATGCGGGACAGTCATTAAAAGATGGTGTTCAAGATGATAATTGACATAGTGAGGAGCTACGGTCACACGTGCTAACAGATTGGCATAGGTAGTCCTGGTATTCTTCGTTGGATCCAAATTTAATTGAGTACAAGCGTGTTCTGCGATTGAACGTATTCTGACAAAAATGCTGAATGTGAATATATAAGAGACTATCCATAAGGCGTAAAGCTCAGGGTGATTAAAGAATTTTAAAATTAAAAATAAAATAATATTTGTAACTATCACGCCGTAGAGATTATTGAAGGCAACAGAACTAATATTTTTTAGAGTTCTACCCGTTTGATCAATTTTTACAACAGTACTTGAAACGGTGTAATTGATAAATCCCAGATCCATCAGGATTAATCCATACACTCTCTTGAATCCTGAAATGCCGAATAAATCGCGCAAAAACTTTCTCATAAGAGAATTTTTAGAGATAGGAAAATTTGCAACCAAATCCATATCCGGATCTTTATCAGTCCCTGTAAATTTATGGTGGGTTAAATGATGGTGACGATAGCGACGAAGGTCCTGCCAAGTTGGAAAAGCACAAAACCAATCACCAATTATATCGTTAAGTTTTTTAGTTTTAAATAATGAGTAATGAGAAGCATCGTGCATCAGAATGGCCAAAGCAAGATGGCGTCCGCCTAAAATAATCAGGGCGATAAAAATAGTGAAAATGTTTGGATAGTAAGCCACCAAAATAAAAGAAGCTGCTATTAACCCCCAAGTTGTAAACAATGCCATGAACCCTCTCAAGTCCGAGGTATGCATTAAATCCTGAATTTCTTCTTTAGATAAAACATCTGAAACTTTCATAGATAAATTTTATTACATCGCCTGAAGCTTTACAATAGGCACAAGCCTATAAAAGAAGTTTTAAAACTGAAATGGTATGAGTTTTTTGACTGTATTGATTATTATCTAAACGGTACCGGGTCATGGTCATAAGGTGATCCACTTCTTCTTCAATAATAAAATTTATATCTACTCCGTGCTCTTTCATCAATGCACTTTTCAGTGGAACAACTCCATCGTTTGCACCATCTGATAAATCTGTATAATTTCTAAAAAGCTCCAAAGGCGTATCAATCCCAAGTGTATTCGTTTTGTAGCTGGCAAAATTAAGGAATTTTATTTTTTGATTAATTACAATCAACAAGTTTTTAATTTCATTTGTATCCATATAAGTATTTCTTTCTTCAATTGTTAGCGAACTCATTCCACTGGCATCCCCTCCCATCCATTCAAATAAATTATTGCTACTATCTCTGAGGACTAAATTATTATTGAACCCACTGGCAACCGGTGCTCCCCAAAAGGGACTCTGGATACTGGCCCAACCGTGAATTTTTACAAGAAGACCTGGATTTTGTCTAATGGCTTCAAGCACATCTAAACCGCCTTTTGAATGAGAATAAATGAGAACCGGCAATATCGATTTTTCTATAACATTCGTTATAGCAAGCGCATTTTTTCCCGGTGAATTTTCTGTTTCCAGATTAAGGAATTCATATTCAATTTTAAGAGTCTCTAAAAGTTTAATTTGTTCTTTGAATCCGTCTTCAAAAAGAAAAGTTAATTTAATCTGGTTATTGCTATCGGAGATAAACGATTGTGCCAATACTCCGGGAATGATTAAAACTTTATACTTTTGAAGAGCACTGACTTCAGAAGCGAGTGTCTGATCCTTGCCTTTTAAATAAGCAATCGACAGGTCCATAGACCAAAGACTAGAGCTAAATAATAGAAAGAAAATAGTCATTTTTAGCATGAGACGATTATAGCAAATCCTATTTTATTAAGTCCTAAAGTGTAAATAATACATTCTTTTAATGATCTATTTCCTGGGTTACGCCACGATTGTTGAGAAAAAAAATAGCTGGAATTGCAGACCTAGTTTGAAAGTGCTTTTAAAACTCTTTCAATATCCTGATCGGTATTAAAAGCGTGAGGTGAAAGCCTTATGCCTGGTCCTCTTATTGCAAAATTACAAGGGATCGAAGTTAATTTTAAAGCACTATCCGTACGAGGGAAAAAATTGACGATAGAACTATTATTGTAATGAACTTTATATCCTAATTCCAATAACCCTTTTTTGAGAATGTTAGAAAGTCTTAAAACTTCTTTTTCAATCACTGGAACTGTGGTTTTTAAAATTAAATCAACGGAAGCTCCCAAGGCGGTTATTTCTAAAACTTGTTTTGATCCCGCTTCAAATTTTAGCGCATCTCTCTTTGGAGTGCATATCAAATCAGTTGGGTCATCACACGTTCCAAAAGTATAAGCTCCAATATTATGAGGTTTAATAATGTTCATATGTTTCATATCAAGAGCTAAAAAACCTACGCCCACAGGAGAAGTAAGCCATTTATGGCTACCTCCGGCCACTGCATCTACGCCCCAATCTTTCATATTAAAAGGATGAAGACCGAGTCCCTGCATAACATCGACAAAGAGAAAAATATTTTTTTCTTTTGTAATTTCTGAGAGTGCCTTGATAACAGTTATCGATCCTGTTAAGAATTGTACCCACGAGATAGCGATAACTTTTGTATTAGATGTTATTTTTTCAAGAATTCGCTCGACCGGAGTTGTGAGATTTTCTCCTGATGAAACAATGATTAATTTTGCTCCCGAACGTTTGCAAGCTTCTTGCCAGGGATAAAGATTAGATGCATATTCTTGATCCCAAGTGATAACTTCGTCGGCGGAACTCAGGGGAAAATGAAAACACAACTGGCTTATGGCACTCGCTGTACTTTGAAAAAAAGCAATCTCTTCTTGATCACAACCAATGAGCTTAGATAGCGATGTTCTGGAGTGCTGAACATCAAACATATAATCGTGATCGGTATAAAATCCTTCTTGATAGAAGCGCTCGCCCCAATAGTGAATTTTATCGCGGGCAGATTTAGAAATAGGAGCAAGGCCTGCATTGTTTAGGTGCAGCCGGTTTCCAGTTCTATAGAATTCTGATTTATAATTCTCTAACATTCATGGGCCATCTGACGAATCTCATCTAATGCCATTTGCAAACGATCGAAGTGAAGTCTATAACCTAAAAGACAAACTCTGATGACAAGATGACCTTCAAGCATGCATGAAGATAAAAATAATGTTCCTTTGGTATTAATTTTTTTCATCAACTCACGAGTTGCTTCGTCCCCTTTTTTATGAGCGAAAGCTTGAATGGTCAAAGTCGGTTCAGATACCATAACGATTTCATTAATTTTTTTTAGTTCATCACATAACCAGGTACTTAAATTTAATTTTTCTTCCAGGTTTAAAATAAAAGGAGCGATCCCTAAGGTTTTTATCGGCAACCATACTCTTAGACCTCTATAATCACGCGAGAGTTCAGGAGAAATATCAGCGTAGTCATGATCTCCCATTGTAGGTTTTGGAGGCATGTAAGAGTCATCTGAGATATAATCAAAACTCATATTGCTGCCATCTTTTACCAAAAGGCATCCTGTGCCGTAAGGAATAGAAAGTGCCTTGTGAGGATCGAGGGCAATTGAATCTGAACGCTCTAATCCCTTGAGCAGATCACGCCCTTTCCCGGTTAACATGAAGAGAGCTCCGTAAGCTCCATCGGCATGAAGCCATAAATTTTCTTTGGCGGCCACATCAGCAAGAGCATCAATATTATCGACACTACCTGTTTTTGTTGTCCCTACAGTTCCCACAAGAAAAAATGGTTTTAGCCCTTGAGTTTTATCCTGTCCCAAAACTTTATTTAATTCAGCAATATCGATTTTGTAATGGGTCGATTTTACCAAACGAAGGTTTTCTTTTTTAAATCCCAACATCACCCAAGCTTTCGCTACACAATGGTGAGCTTCACTCGATACATATCCTGTGACTTTAGAATAATCATATCCTTCGAGTTTATTTAAGCGTGCCATGATCAATGCATTCATCGTGGCCTGGCTTCCACCAGTTGTTAAATAACCTAACGCCGATTTTTCATCGTATCCCATGAGGGAAATAAACCATTTAATAACTTCTTGCTCTAGTGCTACTAATCCCGGAGCCATCATATAGTGCCCAGTAAAAGGATTAAGAGTCTGAGCAATAAGCTGAGCTGTATTGGAAATAGCATTTCCACTTCCTGCAACGTAAGCTGCAAATCCAGGGTGACCTGGAAGTTGCGAGAGTGGCGCCATTTCGTTAAAAATTAATTTTAAAAGAGCATGATAATTTTCTGGCCGCTCTGGAAAATTTTTAGTCATTTGATAAGGAAGAATAAAATCTTTTTTCAATCCATTAGTATTGGGATCATGAGCAGATCCCATGGGACTCATGCTCTCAAACTTTTTCATATAATCCAGAACTTCAACTTGAGTTGAATCAAAGAGTGTTTTCATTTCTTCTTCATTCATTTCAAGTGGCTGATCAATTTTTTTCCACCAATGGGAACCAGAAATTTGATCGAGAACATTTTCGCGGCGAGGGTGAATGTACTCATCAGTTTTTAATAATTTTGTCGACCCATTATCAGAACTTCCATCGAGGCTTGCGGCCATACGGAATCCACTATGTTGGTTAAAGTGGGGTCTAAAATGAAAACGGGCATAACGACTTGCCTCTTCTCCCGTACTGATAAAAGATCCACCTAAAATAATCTGGTGTTTTCCATCAAAACAAGGAGTGGAAAAATCATCATAGTAAGAGTGAATTTCAAAATTTGGCAATGGATTAAATTGATCTTCCATCCAATGCCAGGTGTTCCCTGCAATTTCTTCTGTCACATTTTCAGGTGTCGACCATTGAAAATTGAAATTGGGTTTGAACTCATTAAAATTTTTATAGTTACTAAAATGTTTTTTCTGAAGAACTTCGTCAGCTTCACTCTTTCGAAGAGAATCAAACTCTGCTTCGGTCATTAAACGATAATGAAGTTTAGTAGTAGTCGATTTTTTATCTTGTTCATTTTTCCAATTTGAATAGGCCACAGCTTCGTGAAAATTTACTTCAGCCGGCCAGTTCCATGGCATTGCGATGAATTCAAAAATAGTTCTTAGTTCGTATTCATGCGATCCTTCCGGACCGACACCAGTCCAAAAAGTAGGACGTTTGGTATTTCTAAATTTTCTCCAGAAAATGCCTTCTTCTCTCCAATAGGAATCGTTTACATAAGCTCCATTTGCCACGAAATCAAAATACTCACGATTAGTAATTTGAAACTTACTGTATTGAAAATCTTTTATATTAACTTTTCTTTCACCATACTCATTGTCCCAGCCAAATGAAGGAGCTGATTTTGGTTTTCCAATAACAACAGTCTCTCCAGAATGTTTTACCCATGAATTTTCATGAACATTATTTTCTGTGCGCGAAGGATGCATTGGTGCCCACATTTTTGGAGTTTCGACAAACTCAATCGGCAGTTCGCGAATAAGAACACTGGAAGTTTCGAAATGAATTTTTTCATGTTCAAATCCCATCCACAATGCCCACCAGGGAGAATTCTGTAAAAGTTTATTTCCAGCGACTCGATCTTTAAAATCTAAATCAGGATGTGTCTTAATCGTTTGTGAGATAAGTGTGTACACAATTTTGCGGTAAGCATGAACGGCATTTACACATGGCCACTCCATTTCATTCTTGGCCATATCATCCCAAGACATTTCATCAACACCCGTTTCTAAAACTTTTTCGAGATAAAGATTAATAGGATCTGGATAAAATCCTGCGAGTCTTAATTTATTTAAATAAAGAACGGCCGGATGACCATAGTAAAAAATAAGCGGATGGCGAAGCCCATGATACGGAGGACGCTTATAAACTTCTTCAGTTTTTAAACCTTGAAAGAGTAATTCAGTAAGAGTCCAGGTATTATTAAAATAATCGAGTACATCAGCGCGTGTACATATATCTAAATTAAGAAGCGGAAGAGCAACCAGACATTGTCTTTCACTATCAAATCCGGGGCAATTCTCTGGAGGCAATCCAGTCCACCAGTTATTGCCAAAATCCTTTTGCAATTCAGATTGATATTGGTGATCCGCTCTTGCTTTTGTGAGATTGGGATTTCGTGTAATAGACACAGGCATATAAATTCTCCAGTAATGATCCAACAATTATTAATCAATACTAGGGATTTGTCATGATAGACCGTGCTTCTACCACGGATAAGTTTTAGTTAAAGTCAGAGCTTTCTTGTCAGTTTAAGCAGGATAAAGTGAAAAAATTACACTACAAGCAAGGATGACATTCTAAGACCAATAAAAATTCGCTATTGTGCGGTGATGAAAACATTAAATACTGCCTTAGTTACATTGCTGATCAGCTCCATATTTCCAATCAGTGCAACTGTTCAGGCCGCCTCGCCATTTTGCCAAAATCCACTCCAATTCACTTGCCCAGATAATGGTGAAGCGGGAAAAATTCGCGAAGAGAAAATTGATAGAATAGAACTCGAGTTAAAGACGGTCGCTTTTAGTAACACTCTTCTTGCCATCAAAGATGATGAATTAAAAAAACAATTAAACACTTTTGAAGATATCGACAACATCACTCCTAAAAGAAAAAGAAAGGGAGTCGAGAAAATATTTTATGCAAATTTGCGAGTTGCTTTTGGTGTGTATATAAAAAAAGGCAATCTTCCCGAAAATTTAGGATTTGACATGATTCGCGAGGCCCTACACCTAGCGATTGAAAATTCGCCCGAAATCCCGGTTGAATTTAAAA
>JACMPM010000007.1 GCA_014377485.1 Bacteriovorax sp.
GAACATGAATCAAATTTAGCTCCAGCTTGCACAAGCAAAATGCTCGCTGGTAAAGAAAAAATAAGAGCAAAAGCAAAAGACATTTATGCAAATTGCAAAGAAGATATCCAAAAATTATGTAAAGAAACTGCTAAAGGCAAAGGTGGAAAAATGAAATGCCTTGAGGACAAAAAAGATCAAGTTAGTGATAAATGTAAGGCCGCACTTCCAGAACACAAATAAGAATAAATATTAAAAGTAGTCTTGAACTTAGTTCAAGACTACTTTCTTAAAAAGTCTGAATCTTTCTTCTACTCAAATTATCGTTATATAGAACGCCATGTTTTTTTAAACATTCTCGCATTGTGATCAGTGGACAAAGATTCAAGGCACGCGCACTTCCTTCGGCCACTGCCCGCGAAGTCCCTTCAAATCCTTTTTCACCTGAAGGAAAGAAATAATCAATCTTGTCTTGAAAAAGAAGACCTGAATCATAGAGAACTTGCCTTCCAGCATAAAAATCTCCAATGATGAAAAGATTTTCCTTTGGTGCGAGATTTTGAGGAAAGAGTCCACTTTCTTTTTTTATTTGGGGAGTTACTCTGCCAGAAGGCACAAACCAAATGGCCGGTAACTCACTTACCAACTTATCGTTGGTGATAAAACCTGAAGCCGTCACAACAACATCAATCTTGTTTTTTTTAATCCATTCAATGGCCTTTATCCAGTACTCGGATTTTTGGTCGCCTCTTTCATTGAAGACTATTAATGGATAAAAATGAATTGATTTTTTCTTATGATCGAAAAATTTTAAAAATTCTTCCAAAACTAATTGTCCATGAAAACGTGGGGAGTGAATATTAAACTTAGAACTCGAGCAATCTAGCTTAACACTTTCCGTGAGGTCAATAACGTTATCAATTTTGATATTTTCAATTTTTATTTTGTCTGGACAAAAACCTGTGTCGATAATTGCTATATTTAAGGATGTGAGGGCAAAGGAGTTATTTTGAAAGCAGAGAAAAAAAACTGGCCCGAGAAAGGCCAGCTTTATAAAAAAATTATTGATTCGGATTTCTTGCAGGTTCGATATAAAATGGACGGTGGATTGAAGCTTGTTCATAGGCCTTATTATAAAGGTCTTTATTGAAATTTTTCAAACTTTTCTTGAAATCATCTTCCATATTTCCTAAAACCTTATTAGTAGCATTTGTGATCTTTAGCATCATCGCCCGAGAAACACCTTCTGCATTACTCATGGCATTTGAAACAGTATCTTTTAGAGCAATCGCCGGCAACACTGCGCTTAATTTGGCCTCTGTAACATCTCCACTGCTAGCAGATTTAAGAACATTGATGAAAAGAGTTCCGTCATTAGCAATCATTTCTGGCCATTTTTTATCACGGTTAAAGATACTACCTGATTTATCGTAGGCAATATTGATACAAAGAACTTCGGCCATTGCCTTAAGTGAGAACATTTTAATGCTGTTACTTGGAGTAAAGAAAGTAGAGCGATTTATTTCAGTTTTTAATCTAGCAAGTAATTCAGGAGCTGTTTGAGTTAACTCCCCTGCAAGGGCCAGGTCTTTATCAAAACTTTTTAAACTAGATTGAATCATGGCCGAAGACTTTTGAACTCCTTCAGCTCTATGTGGATTAGTGAACATAACGACTCTCTTATCCCAAAGAAGTTTTTGAGCGTCTTTAGAAGATCCAAGTGCAAGAGCGTTTTTTAAACCAGTATTTGATTCGTCGATAAAAACAAAACTAGATGATTTAGATTTCCCAATGAAGCTATTGAGCGATTTGATATTCGTTCCATTTTCATCGTCAACTATTAAAAGTACTTTTCCAGAAAGACCGTTCGATAAGATTCCAGCGTTAAGTGTGGCAAGACTTAAATCTAGAACAGAAACTTTTTCTGTTCCACCGGCCAAGCTTAGAGCGTCTAACAAACTGTCCAGGTTTTTATCAGAGTTTGCTACGATAACTGCATCTTTTCCAATATCATGAAATTGAGCTTTCGCCATTGCCACCATGTCTGAGGAAAGCACACCGAGAGTTACTCCGTTTTGAGATATTGTCGCCGAGAAAGAAAGGTCTCTGTAAATATCAGAATCATTAGATACTAAAACTTCTGCATCAGATAATTGAGCATTTGTTTGAAGAGTTGAAAGAACACCAAATTCTTTAGTGATCAATGCTGATTGAGAGTTCACGTTAACTTGAACTTTCATATCACCGGCATATGGGCGTAATGAATTGTTGGCAACAGAAACACTTAATTTATTGGCAACACCTTTAAGAAGTAGTGAGTTAAGTGACAGACCAGATAGAGCGAGTGGATAAGCCACTCGAGCAGCTTTTTGATCTGCACTCTTTAAAACTCCACCGCCGATAGAATCAAAATGTTGTGCCTCTACAGCATCATCACTTGTTAATTTAGATAAAACTTTTAGAGAAGTCTTGGCAGTTGAACCGATAGCTGCACTTGCCGATATTTTAGAGAGTCCTGCACCTTTGATTGTTACTAAACTTCTTGCAGGAATTTCAACAAGCAAGACTGCTGAACCATTGTCCAATAAAACAGAAACGTTTTTAGCAGCGACTGCACCAAAGTTACTTAAAGTGATAGAGTGAAGAGTTGCTTCACCTGGTTGGAAAACTCCATCAAGTTTAGCGATTCCATTGATACCACCGTCAAACATTTCAGAGCTAACGAAAGCCAGTACAGCATTGTTGTTATAAACAGTCGTTACTTCGCCAATACGTTTTTGACGATAAATTTCTGTTTGAGCTCCAATATTAGCATTGAAAGTTTCTATTTCTAAGCGATCAAAATTTACGCGTCTGATTTGTTCGTATCTATTATTGAAAGCGTCAAGTTCAGAAGATTTATAAGTTGTTTTGTACTCAATAGATGTACGATTTGGGCTAGCATCATATTGATCAAACGCTACTTGGAATGCAGCAGTTTTTGCTACTGGATAATCGCGCGAGTAAGCACGAGCATCACCATCTTTTCGTCCTCTTTCATAAAATTCCGGGTACTGACGATTATTGGCTTGATCATAAGTTGAAGCATAATTGCTATCATAAACAGCATTATATTCTCCATCAATACGACGTAGATATTCATAACGACTGTATTGACGGTATTGATCTAAATATCCATCAGAATAAGCTTTTTTTAACACGTCTCTATTATTGTAAACATTTGGGTTGAAATTTGGTCCGTTAAAATCTCCTGGATAAGAAGGAGATCTTCTGGCAAATGATCCTGCAAATGGTCCGTTGATATTAACTGAATTTAAAGCACCTGATTCATATTTTTGAACAGTTTCATTTTCACCTTTATTATTACCATCAATTGATCCGGTTTTTACTGCACGTTCTTTTCCCGCTTTAATCCCTTGATCAATTCCAACTGCTGCCGCGTTACTCGCGTCTCCTCTTTTAATACCAGCGACCTCACCTTCACGGTCAGCTGCATTTTGGTTACCGCTTATTGTTCCTTCATTTGTTCCATCTCTTAAGCCATCACTCTTAGCACGAGCTGATCCATCACGGTCCCCAAAATCTTGACCACGACGATAATCGCGGCTTTGTCCGTCTGCTGTTCCTTGATTGAATCCATCTCCTTGTCCATCACGAGATCCGATATCTTGTCCCAGTCTTCTGGCCATTGATGCCCCATCATTTGTTCCATCGTTAAGACCAGTTCGAGCGCCTTGATTATTTATGTTTTGGATTGCATTGATCAAGTCTTGGCGGTAATTTTCGCGGTCTCTGGCAATTGTTTGCAAGCGGCCCATAGCAATTTGTGAATTTTGGTTTGCAGTTGAATAGTCGTGTTGAATTTGATCCAAACGAACGTTAACAGGGCCCAGGTCTAATTTACTTGCTCCAAACTGTCTCGAGAGATCGGCAACTAAATTATCTTGCTCAACAATTTTATTTTGAATATCTGTGATTTGATCTTTATTCACTTCAGGAGTTTTATTAAGTTCGGCCAATTTTGCTTGAAGGCTAATTTTTGTCGCCTTCGCGCCATCAATTCTTTGTTGTAAATCATTCATATGACCAATAATACTGTCACGCTGCTGTGTTAATCCTCGGATTTGATCAGCAAGTTGCGCCTTAATCTGGTCAACTCTGGCCACTTCAACTTTGGCATCATCGGCCCTTCTCGAGAGATCATTTAATTGTGGGTCGTCTTGCAATCGAAAACTTTGCTGACCAACATAACCTGGAATTTCGCCGGCAATAACCAGAGAAAATTGAGATAGCAGTGCGAGCATAAAAGTCAGAACAAAGATTAACTGTTTCGAAAACTTCATAAAACCACTCTCCCAAATCGTCACCAAATTAAAATTAAATCAGAATTCAAAGCCAAAATGACACCAATTACGCGTCACTTCGTCTCCAAAAATCATCCTTTTTTTTGGTGGAGTTTAATTAAACAAAATCAGAGCAATATTTAAGCCAAAATTTTATTTTTTCTAAAATAATTTTTTTGAATATTTGCCGAGTATAGCAAATAGAAATTGCGTGGTGGGTTTTGGTGAAAAAATTACAGAATTAACTTTTTAAGAAGCTATTATCTGGAAATAGTATTTGTACCTGTGGATTTAGAATTATCTTCATTTTGGATTGCTTTATTTCCGCGCGCTTCAGTATTGATGGCCGATGAAGTATTTTCAGGAAGAGGTGTTTTTCTTCTTACGCCTCTAGACTCGAGAGCTTTGGCAATCGACATTTCATTTCCGGCCCCGAGACCAGCAGCAACAAACTCCATAATTGAAGCCTCTCGTCCCGGCTGCCATGTTTTCAATGGTGGAACTGCACTTTTGCAAGTCTTTCCCTCATAAAGTCCTACACTCGATCCCATACGGCTTGGTGCTCCTGTAGAATTAGGAGTTGCATACATGTCATGATTAACTCCATCAGTACCTAATAGAGTTCCACCTGAATGAGTGATTGGTGTTTCCGATTTAATAAACTCGCCCCAAGGTATATGTCCCATATGCTGCGATCTGGCCGATGAATCATTTTGATAACCATTCGGATTAGGTTCAATGAATGCCAAATTTGGAGAAGAAACACTTTTGCAATAGATCACTGCTTCTGAAGCGGAATATTGATATTCATCACTAAGTCCTAGAGTGTGCATGTATTCGTGAACAGCAACTGATGCAGGTGAACCTGTTGTCACAACCGGAATAGCTCCTCCAGATCCACCGTAGATAGGATTATCTTTAACAATAATGGCCTGACTAACTCCTCTTTGGGCCGCATCCAATACAATTGCGTGTGTATCGCATTCGGGAAGTCTAGCTATAGCAGCATCAGCTTTGCAGTTTAGTTGAGATGCTTGAACAGATTTTACTTCATACTCAATATCGTATTGATTAAATGGATAAGTATTTTTAAAAGTATTGATTACTTCTTGAGCCTTACTTTGATCAGGTTGGTCAGTGTAAACTGAAATTTTATAAGCTTGAGCAGAAGTTGAGCACAAAGACATAAACAGTGCCACTTTTAACAAATTATTTTTTTTCACTTACTACTCCAACACCTATAATTTTATTATCAGCCTTAGAAATTATTTTATAACTTGTAATCGTTTCAGGTTTCCCAAAAATGGCAAAACTTACAACTCGATACTGGGGTGTCTGCAAAAGTTTTGTTTTTCCAAATTCCATGGATTTTTTTGACTTAAATGATTCAACGACTTCTACCGTGTTAAAAAATACAGATTTTTGGTTAAGTGGCTTATTGTTTTTATCTAATAAAATCAATTCAAAATTAGACTTGAGCTCATTAGTGCCCAGATCGCAAAACTGTTCTTTGGAAAAAATAAAATTCTCCAGGCTTGCATTTTTTTGAGCCTGATCAATTTTCATGACGACGTTTAAAAGATTCCCGCAATTAGTCGGTTTAATATCTTCAGCTTTCAGTGAAAAAAACAAAAAAGCTGTCGAGAGAAAAGTTAAAAATTTAATATTCATAATACTCTATTGCTCCGTCTACACTTTAACATGAAACTATACTTTTTGAACCCGGGCCTCAGTATAACGAACTTCACGATACCCTTTTATATTTTCTAAGAGCTTAAGCTCTGAATAATTCAGGGAACTGCCCAGAATTCTTTGCTTTATCCCATGGGCTATCTCACGCTCTAATTTGTGCCACGAGGGTAAGAGTGACCTTAAAAAGCGAGCATGCCTCATAATTCTTAACATCCAAGGCTTTGGTGAGAAATCGAATTCAATCTTTTTAGAACCAATATCGAAACTAGGTCTATTGATAAACTTTTTAGTAAATCCAGATCCCAAAGTTCTATAAGTTTCTTCGTCTTTAATTCTTCTCATGGGTGAAATCATCATATGAGCGATATAAACTTCATCTTTTATAAAATAAGTTTTGGCCAGAGTTCTGACCGCGATATTTTGAAGTTCGACGCTGTAGAGATTTGTGATTTTTTCTACATCAGACAGAAAACTATCTAAGTGAAGTCCACGGTCATAAATAATTAGATCGTGAATGTATTGAGCAAGATGATTGATTTCAATTGAAGGAACTAAACTTTGAAGTTTTTTTAATTTCAATTCAAAATAAGAAACAAAAGTATTGTCACTCAATAACGAACTTTCGCGAATAGATTGTTTTAAAACCTGAGTTTGATCTAAATTTATAGCGATTCCTTTAACTGGTCTACGACCAATCGAGAGTCCACGGCCTAAGTTAAACGCCGTTAAGTTATTTTCTAGCTCTGCTTTTTTCATCGTTCGTTTAAAGGCCGCTTCCAAATCACTTAATTCAAAAGGAAGAAGACCTAACTGATAAGCCGCACCTAAAATCATCGCTGAGGCATAAACGCTTTTCCCTAATTGCTCTTCGCAAACTTCTTTTAAAGGCATTAGCTCTATACGGTTTGATAAAAGATTTTTTAATTTATTTTGTAAGACCAATTCATTAACAGGCTCACGTTCAACTCCTTTATCTAAAAGAATAGAAAGTGGAATTTGAAATTTTTCATCTAAAATGGCACAACCTTCCAGACTTAAAAATCCTAAGTGTTGTGAGCCATCTAATAAATCTGGTGATAATAGAAGATCTGCCCCTCCCAATGGTGTGACTTGAGCATGAGATTTTCCCAATTTAAAAAGGGCCAGGTGAGAAGTAACATTACCATTTCTCTGGGCGAGTCCTTTTTGATCGACAAATTTAAAATCAATATCAGAGCGGCCGCCCATACTTTTAGCAGCTTCGGCCAGAACACGTGAAATGGTGGTTACACCAGAACCACCGACTCCTGTAACTACCAATCTATAATCTACTCCTTTTGCTATATCGCTGAGTGATTTTTTAATTTTTGGTATTGGGAAATCTAATAATGGTGCAGAAATATTTAATTCACTCTTATATTTTGAAGGATGATAATTTGCGACTTCCACCAATTCAAAACTTGGACAAACTTTTATTTTTGTACAGTAACTATCGGCCACGCATATCTGCGGATCAATTGTGACTTTTGTACCATAAGGATCAAAAGTTTGAGACAGGCCTGGGCACCCGGTCAACTCAACACACGCTCTGCAATCTTCGCAAGCGTCAGTATTAATCTGATAAAAACGCTGAATATCGACTGTCGAGCCTTGTGCGAACAACTTTCTCTCTTCTGCTTTTTTCTTTCCGTGAAAAGTAAGTCCACACTCTTTATTGGAAATAATTACCTTCGTTCCTTTTTTAGATATAATTTCACGCAATAAATTTTGATAAAAATAGCGATCACTCGGATTGACTTCAATCGCTTCGTTTACTCCCAAAGCGCTGACAAGTTTAAGCATATCTTGAGCAGGCCTGATAAAACCTTCTACTGATTGACCTGTGCGCGGAGTGAATTGATGGCCAGTCATCGCAGTATTGTCGTTATCTAGAATAATATATGTAATATCGTGATTCATCTGAACAGAATTGGAAATATCGGTTATCCCTGAATGGAAAAAAGTAGAATCTCCCATTAAAACTACAGAAGGGTTCGTTGTGAATAAATCAACTCCTGCTCCAAGTGCACCACCTTGGCCCATGGCCGAGAGATTATGCATTTCTTTGAATGGTTCTAAAAATGAGAGAGAGTAACAACCGACATCGCCGTGGCTGATCAAATTTATATTTTGCTTTTTTAAATGACCACGCAAATCTTTTAAGAGAGATAAAGTTTCGCGGTGAGGACACCCTGGACAAAAAGTCGGAAGTCTCCTTGGAAGAGCTTCTGCTAAAACAATTCCTTTCGGGATAGTATGACAGGCTCCAAGACCTAAGGTCGTCATCACAAAAGAAACTTTATCAACGACGATTTCGTAATTGAGTCCTCCGTGAATCGGAAATCCTTCTTTGTCTTCGATTTTTTTTCCAAATATTTTTAATTTTAAATTATGGCGAGCACATAATTCATAAATTTCAGTTTCTAAAAATCCTCGTTTTTCTTCCACCACAATGAGTGTGTCTAATTTTTCTAAATATGGTATTAGCAATTCCGAAATCAATGGATAGGGTGCCGCGACTTTGTATAAAGAAAAGCGATCGAGCGCGTGATTGTCATCCAGCACGTGTTTTAGTATTTCAAAGACAGCTCCACTAGTGATGAATCCCACTTTTGAATCTGTATTTCCAAACACTTTATCCAAGTTAAATTCTTTGAGAACTTCTAATACTTTTGGAAAGCGCTCGTTGATCATTGCCACATCTGCGCGAAGTGAGTTCGGCGGAACCATGACATTTTTAGATAAATCAAAAGTAGCTGGATCCAATTCAATCAACTCGCTATTTATTGGTTTTTCAGCACCTATTTCTACTCTCCCTCCTCCTTCGGCCATAAAAGTGGTGAGAAGCAATCCTTGATAGACAGAAGTCTTGAGTGAAATTTCGAGAGCTTTTTTCATCCAGTCTTTTAGTTCAAGCGGAGTTGATGGATCTAGAAAAGGAATGTGAAGATGTTTAAATAAATAGCGTGAATCCGCAGGACTGGAAGTGGAAATTGACCAGGGATCGTCTCCTACGACAATAACGACTCCGCCAGTTCCAGGATTAGAAAAATTCCCAACTGAGAGTGCATCCGCGGCCACGTGAAGTCCCATAGACTTCATTGCAACCAAAGCATTTTTATGGGCCTGTTTTGCTCCACTGGCCATTGCCGCTGCATTGGCTTCACTATTGGCAATTACTACGCGCAACCCTTTTTTATGAAACTCATCTTTTTTCTCATATAGAATATTAAAATAATCGGCCAGCGGAGAACCTGGATAGCCAGTGTATAAATGAAATCCCGCCTCTAAGGCTCCTTGAATTATCAATTCATTGCCATTTAAAATCTCAGTTCTGTTTTTGTCCGTACTTTCGGTGCTATGCTCAGTCATTTTTATATTGCTCACTAGTTCTTAAGAATGATTAAATTTAGTCACTAATTTTATCCTAAACTCGCATATAAGGAAGGTAACTTGTGTCAAATATTAGTCCAACAAATCCGCTTGGAATCGAGGCCATTGACCATTTGGAATTTTGTACCGATTCATTAAATACATTAACAATTGATACTCTCTATAAATTTGGTTTTGAAAAAACTTATATTGACCAGAAAAGTAATTCCGAGGTTTATTCTCAAGGACAAGTTCGTTTTGTTGTTGTCGCTCACCCCGATCAAAATCACCCATCAGTAAAATATTTTAAAGCTCATGGTGAAGGAGTCTGTAAAATTTCTTTTTTGGTTGAAAACGCCGAACAAGCACTGACAGAGGCCCTTCGTAGAGGGGCTGAACTCAGAGAGCCGATAACAACGATTGAAAGTGAGCATGGCACCTATAAATTTGGTTCTATCCAAGGATTTGGTGATGTTCTCAATGAATTCGTTGAACGCCCAAAGGCCTATTTCCGTCCCCAATTTAAAAAACAAGAGACTGACCCTAAAGCTCGCCCGCTTGCTCAAAGATTCTCACGAATAGATCATCTAACTAATAACGTAGCTAAAGGTGAAATGCGCCGCTGGGTTAATTTTTATAAACAAATTTTTGGAATGGAAGTCACTCGCTACTTTGATATCAAGGGACAAAAGACTGGTCTCGAATCAGAAGTCGTTCAGTTGCCTAATGGCTCAGTTATTATTCCTATTAATGAGCCCGCAGAAAATAATTCGAAATCTCAAATTCAGGAATTTTTAGATCTCCATAAAGGTCCCGGTGTTCAGCATATTGCTTTAATGACTGCAGACATCGTTTCCTCAGTTGGTGATCTACAAGAGCGAGGAATTAAATTTTTAAATATTCCTGCGACTTATTATGAAAATATTCCTAAACGATCTTTTAAGGTGACAGAAGATTTAGCGATATTAGAAAAAAGACAATTACTTGTAGATGGTGATCCTGAAGGATATTTACTTCAAAATTTCACTGAAGCATATGTTGGCCCACTTTTCTTTGAGACTATACAAAGAAAAAATCATTGGGGATTTGGAGAAGGAAATTTTCAGGCACTGTTTGATGCAATTGAGTTAGACCAAATGAAGCGTGGTTATTTAAAATAATTTAATCACTTTAAATATTTTGTATTATAGTCTTGAATAATTCGAGCTGTGTTTATCTTGGCCATACCTTTCTTTAATATAAGATCGACATTTTTATTGGCAAATTTATTGTTAATGGCAAGAACTAAATCTTTATTTTTAATAACTTTACTATTTGCTTGAACTTTTGAAGCAAATTTTTTTCCGTCATTTTTTAACAAATAATCAAGATTACTTAAATCTATAAACGCGCCATCGATTCTTTTTAAGGCAACTTTTCTTATATTGTCCAGATCATTTTGAACAATTTCAGTTCGAATCATTTTATTTTTTACAAGCGAATTAAACTCAACAGTATTCCCATAATCTTGAACTACGCCAATTAACTTTCCCTTTAAGTCTGTTAGTTTTTTCCATGCGAGTGGTTTATCTCGAGGTTCAACAAAACCTACAGGTGAACTAAAAATAACAATTGATTTAGAGAATCCAGCTCTGACTTCTTCATGCCATGAAGGAAAAACTCCAAGGTATGTTGGATCTCCTGCTGTAACGATAGCTCGTGACCAGGGAAGAAATTTAACCTCTAATTCAATTCCTTCAGCATTAAGTGCTCTTCTTAGTACTGTAATTCCTACCCCGCCCCCAGGAAGCTCTTTACCAGAAAATGGAGGCCAATCAAGTGAAGTAATTATCCAAATTTCTTTAGCACTGGATTGAGCAGAAATAATAAAAAACACGACAATTAATATTCTACATATTTTTTTAATCACTTTATTATTTTGTTACGAAGACAAATATTAGTGCAACAAGCGCCGGGAGTGCTTGAAGAAATAATATATTTTTACTCGCAGTCATCGCCCCAAAAATCCCTGCTACCAACACACAACAGAGAAAAAAGATTTTTAATTGAAATCGTTGTTCAGTATTCGTAGCGCACAGAGACCAAATTAATCCCGCTGCCAAAAAGCCATTATAGAGGCCTTGATTCGATGCAAGAGCAGCACTCTTGGTAGCAAACTCAGCGTCAATTCTGAATATTTTTAAACCTTGTGGCTTACTCCAAAGGAACATTTCCATGTAAAGGATGCCCAGGTGTAAGAAAGCAACAAATCCTACTAATATATTTTGAATAACTTCCACTTAATCTCCGTTTGCTTAATAGAAAAAACTAATTATAATATTTTGAATCAAATTATCCATATTTACCAATAGAAAATGAAAAGGATTGTAGCATGTACAAAATGATCGCGATTTATAAAACTCCAGCAGACATTGAAGCTTTTGATCAATGGTATAAAAATCACTCAGAGCTCGCAAAAAAAGTACCACTCGTAAAAGAATTCCGCTTCAGCAAAGTAACTGGTGGTCCTCGTGGGGCCAGTGATCTTCACTTTATGGCAGAATTAGTTTTTGCTTCAAAAGAAGATTTTAAAACTGCCATGAGCTCGCCTGAGAATATGGCCGCTGGTAAAGATGCTTTCACAAATTACAAAGATATTATTTCAGTACACTTTGCTGAAGAAGAAATAATCAGATTATAAGGTTTATTAAAAATGGAAAATATTCTTTTAGAATTTCCTTATAACAATCACAAACACATTGCTCTTGTACGATTAAATCGCCCTAAAGTCTTAAATGCACTTTCTACTGATTTAATGAAAGAGCTGGTTGATTGCTTTTTGAGTCTCGATCAAAATCCTGAAGTGCGAGTCATTATCTTAACAGGCAGTGACCGCGCTTTCGCAGCAGGTGCTGATATCGCTCAATTGATGGAAGCAACACCAGTTGATCAAATCAACGATCAGCGCTTCAGAACTTGGGAAATGTTAAGACTAATTACTAAACCTGTAATCGCGGCCGTTAATGGTTTCGCGCTTGGTGGTGGATGTGAGTTGGCCATGTCATGCGATCTCATTATTGCAGGAGATGAAGCCAAATTCTCGCAACCCGAAATTAAAATAGGCACAATCCCCGGCGCTGGCGGCACTCAAAGGCTTACTCGTGCAATTGGAAAATCAAAAGCGATGATGATGGTTTTAACCGGAGACATGATCGATGCAAAAACGGCATGCGACTGGGGATTGGTTGCCAAGGTTGTTCCTGCAATGACTTTGCTTCAAGAAACATTTGAATTAGCAAAAACGATCAGCGATAGAGCACCTGTTGCCATTCGTTTGGCCAAAGAAGCTGTTAATAAATCTTTTGAAATGTCCTTGAAGGACGGAATGGATTTTGAGCGCAGAAATTTCTATTTAACTTTCGCTTCAGCTGATCAAAAAGAAGGAATGAAAGCTTTTATGGAAAAAAGAAATCCAGAATACAAAGGAAATTAAAATGGAATCTGGTTTTAAATTTATTACTTACGAAGAAACTAATGCCACTGCGATCATTTCGATGAACCGTCCTGAAATGTATAATGCACTCAATGCAGAAGCAAAGATGGAAGTTGTCCAAGCCATTCGCGAAGCCAATAAAACTCAGTCTATTCGCTCGATTGTTTTAACTGGAAAAGGAAAAGCTTTTTGCACCGGTCAGGATTTAAATGACCGCAGTGTTCAAGCAATAAACGGCGGTGTTGACCTAGGAAACACATTGCAGACTGAATGGAATCCTCTGGTCAACAGCATTCGCGATTCAAAAAAAATCGTTATCGCTGCCGTTAATGGCGTTTGTGCCGGAGCTGGAATTTCTGTAGCGATCGCTTGTGATTTAATTATTTCTAAACCTAATACCAAATTTGTCGGAGCATTCAGCAAACTTGGTTTGGCCCCGGACGCAGGATCCACATATACTTTTGTTAGAGCACTAGGGTATCAAAAAACCATGGAGTTTTTCTTAATGGGAAATCCACTAATGGCCGAGGATATGCATATGGCAGGATTAATCAATGCTTTAGACGAAGCAGTCTTAAAACGCGCTTTAGAGTACGCAATTACAATCAATAAGCTATCCCCTCTTGCAACAGAAACAGTCAAAAAGAATTTAAAATCAGCTATGGACTCAAGTTATAATGAGTCAATGGATAGAGAAATGTATGCCCAACGCTTCTTGGGCAGAAGTGCTGATTACAAAGAAGGACTATCTGCCTTTTTAGAAAAACGCGAACCTCAATTTACCGGAAACTAGAATATCACTATCAGGAGAAAATGATGACGACTCATACTTACTCAAAAGAAGAACTAGCACTCTTCAAAGAAATTAAAGAAGGAAGAACGTTTGAAGCAAGCGAAGAACTTCCTCCTTTTTACCGCAAGCATTTATTAAATTTATTATGGATGCAAGGAGATTCTGAATACTCTGGAGCTCTTGGGTATATGCCTTGGATTGCAAAAGCGCCAACTCTTCAAGAAAAAGTTCTTGTCGCTCAAATGGTAAAAGATGAAATGAGACATGCTTCGGTCATCTACCGCTTGTTAGATGAGTTAGGACAAAATACTTCTGAACATATAAATAATTCTGAACTGGGTTATAAACTTGATGAAGACAAAATCAATATTGGTTTCAAAAGAATAAAACCAGATTACCGTGTAAATATTTTTTATTACGACATCAAATACTGGACTGACTATATTCTTTTTAACTTCCTGATGGACAGAGCTGCAGGACATCAACTCTTAGACACCTTTAACTCAAGTTATTTGCCGTGGAAAAAAGCGATTGAAGGAATTTACAAAGAAGAAGTCATGCACTTAGCTCACGGAGACAAGTGGGTAAAAATACTTTCCCGCGATCCAGAGCAAAAGAAAGTATTACAAGAAAGATTAAATCTTTGGTGGCCTAGAGTGATGAACGTTTTTGGTTCAACTCAAGGTGCTTCAAATGACCTATACGTAAATCTAGGATTAAAACAAAGAACAAATGGAGAGATCCGTGATGTCTTCGTCAAAGAAATTCTTGAAATGTGTGAGGCCCACGGTTTAACTCTTCCAGTTTACCGCGAAGAGGATCAACCTCAACGCGAAACTGCCAATCGATAGTTTTACAATGAAAATTAATACAGTTGTTGTTATAGGCGCAGGAACCATGGGGCAAGGAATTGCCCAATGGTTCGCACAGCAAAACTTAATAGTCGAAATGGTAGATCAAAACTTTGAGTTTGCACTTATGTCACTCGATCGCATACACCAAAGTTTTGACAAACTTCAGGCCGCTGGAAAATTATCAAGTTCTGACGTCACTATTTTTAAAAAAAATCTCAGTGTCAAAAAACTCGATGGAATTGATGGCAATGCTGATTTAGTGATTGAAGCCATCATTGAAGATCTTGATGTGAAAAAGAAAATTTTTAAAGACTTAGACATGACAATGAGTAAGTACACAATTTTTGCTTCCAATACTTCCTCATTCTCCATTACTCAGATGGCCCAATCAGTGAGCTCTGAACGAAAACAGAATTTTCTGGGTCTTCATTTCTTTAATCCTGCGACAATCATGAAATTAGTCGAAGTGATAAATGGATTAGAAACTAATCCTGAAATATCTAGTTCTTTAATTGAATGGTTTAACGATAGATCGAAAGTAGCATGTCTATGCAGCGACTCCCCAGGTTTTATTGTCAATAGAATTGCTCGCAATTTTTATGGTGAAGCACTTCGTGCAGCGGAAACATTTGATGAAGTTAAATTCCGTGAAATTGATAAAGTCATGAGAGAAGTTGGTGGATTTAAAATGGGACCATTTGAATTGATGGATCTTATTGGCATTGACGTTAATTACAGCGTGACTGATTCAGTTTACCGCGCATTTTTTGATGAAGCTCGCTTTAAGCCTCACCGCCTTCAAAAAGATATGGTCGCAGCGGGAAGACTTGGGAAAAAAACGGGAAAAGGATTTTATAATTATGAAACATAATGTTCAATCAAATCATAATAACATAATGGTCGTGGCACACCCCGATCATCCCCTTTATATGGAATTAATTCAGCACTATAATGTACGTACAATTGATGAGGCCGTTAATAGCTTTGACACTTACGAATTGATTATTGATCTTTCTGCATTAAGAACTCAAAAGAAATTTTTATTCTTAAAAGAGCTGGCCAAGACTACCAAGGCAGATATTATTTCTGACTTAACTTTATGCTGGGGCGAATGGATTTTAAAATACTCTCCACAAGTAAAGGCTTCGGTTTCGACACTTTTCTATTCTCCTACAAATGCTTTTGAATACTCACTCCGTGATTCCAGTGATCTTTTAACAGAAAAGCATATCGCCAATTTTGCTAAAACAATCAATCAAGAAATGATTAATCATAAAAACTTGGGATTATGTTTTCACTACCCTCGCACAATTGCGATGATAGTTAACGAAGCCTATTTCGCACTTGGGGAAAAACTGGCAACGGCAACGGCCATTGATCTAGCAATGAAAAATGGCGTGAATTACCCTTTGGGTCCAATTGAATGGGGAGAAAAAATCGGTCTTCAAAATATCGCTCAACTTTTGGAAGAATTAAGCACTATCACTCGCGATGAGCGCTATAAATTATCAACTGAATTAAAGTTACAGGCTTTTAAATACCTTTAAATATAATCGGGACATAAATATTATGAAAAGAACTTTTATCGTCTATGCAAAAAGAACAGCTATTGGAAAACTAGGTGGAAAATTAGCGCCTGTCAGAGTTGATGACATGATGTCCTTCGTTCTCCAGGACATTAAAGATAATCTAACTTTTGATCCGGCATTAATTGATGATGTTATCATTGGTTGTGCTAATCAGGCCGGTGAAGATAATAGAAACCTCGCTCGTATGGCAGTTGTCCTTTCAGGGCTTCCGTTGTCTGTTCCTGGAACAACTATCAATAGACTTTGCGGCTCTTCTCTCGATGCTATAATCGATGGATTTGGGCGCATCCAATCCGGAGTTGCAGATTGTTTAATTGTTGGCGGAGCAGAAAGCATGACTAGAGGTCCTTTTGTTTTATCAAAAGCTCAAAATTCTTATGACCGCGAACAAAAAATGTACGACACAACTTTTGGCTGGCGTTTTATTAATCCCAAAATGGAAAAAATGTTTCCGCTCTACGGAATGGGTGAAACGGCAGAAGAAGTTGCAGCACTTTACGAAATCACTCGGGCTGAACAAGATAAATTTGCTTATGACTCTCATGTTAAGGCAATCGCTGCCTGGAAACGCGGAGACTTCGACGACGAAGTTCTTCCTTATAATGTCGAATTAAAAAAAGAATCATATCTTTTTTCAAAAGATGAATGTCCAAGAGCTGATACAACAATAGAAGCTCTCTCTAAATTAAGACCAGTTTTTAGAAAAGATGGAACTGTGACTGCTGGGAACTCTAGTCCGATGAACGACGGGGCTGCAGCTCTATTAATTGTTAGTGAAGAGTTTATGAAAGCTCATAAGCTTACCCCTATGATTGAAGTCACAGGGGCAGCTGTCAGAGGCGTGCATCCAAATATTATGGGTACTGGACCGATTGAAGCCGTTAAAGTTTTGTTAAGACGATATAATAAAAAAGTTACAGACTTCGATGCAATTGAATTAAATGAAGCATTTGCTGCCCAAGCATTAGGATGCATAAAAGGTCTTGAGCTCGATCCTTCTAAAGTCAATTTAAATGGAGGAGCAATTGCCATCGGTCATCCACTCGGTGGTTCGGGTGCAAGAATTGTAACGACTCTTGCTCATCAAATGAAAAAAAATAAAGCTATTAAAGAAGGACTCGCCACTATGTGTATTGGTGTCGGTCAGGGAATTGCTGTGAGTTTTAAAAATTGCTGATAAGAGGTTTTATATGAATAAAAACAGAACAAGTTTTATTGCAAATTATAAAGACCTGATGGATGAAGACAATAGTACATATCCAGCAAGTGATGAACTTCTGTCTATCGGAGCTGTTGTCGGAAAAAAATTAGGACTAACAAAAATTGGTATTCATATTGAGACTATTCCTCCTGGTAGAAGAACTTCATGGCCTCATGCTGAGAGCCTTGAAGAAGAATTTGCTTATATCATAAAAGGACATCCACAAGCTTGGATTGACGGTTTTATCCATGATCTCTCACCAGGAGATTTTGTAGCCTTTCCGGCCGGTACAGGGATAGCTCACACTTTCATCAATAATAGTCACGAAGATTGCTTGCTTTTAGTTGGTGGAGAAGCCAGTAAAGCTGAAAATAAAATTTTCTATCCTCTTAATCTTGAAAGAAATTTGGAGATGCAATCAAAAGGAACATTTTGGGAAAACCACCCAATTCATGAACTAGGACCACACGACAGCATTCCGGATGCTCAAAGAATAAACTACAAAACTTTATAACTAAAAATAAGGACATTATTAAAATGGAAATCAAATTATTTATCAACGGACAATTTATTGATTCATCTGATAAAATTATCAAAACATCAATTGACCCGTCAAATGGAATGGAAGTTGCGAAGTACCATGTTCCCTCTGCAAAAGATATTGATGAAGCTGTAGCGGCTGCTCATAAGGCTTTTTATAATCCGGAATGGAAAAATATGTCACAGGATGCTCGCGCTGATTTGCTATTAAATATTTCTGAAAAAATTAAAGAACGGGCAAAAGAAATCGTCGATGTAGAAATTCGCGACTCTGGCTCTACTCTAAGAAAAGCAAAAGCTGACGTTCATAATACTGCTGCCTTTTTTAAAGTCATGAGTAAAGTGGCACGCGAATTAAAACTGAATGTTAAAGATGAAGCTGCATCTAGAGCTGGATTTTCAATCAACTCTCGTGAGTACACTCCTGTCGGTGTATGCGCTCAAATAATTCCTTGGAACTTTCCATTGGTGATGGCCGGGTGGAAAATTGGTCCCGTATTGGCAACAGGTTGTACAACTGTTTTAAAATCAGCAGAAGAGACACCTGCTTCGGCCTCTATTCTTGCCGAGATTATAAGAGACGCCGGTGTTCCTGCTGGTGTTGTTAATATCATTACCGGTGGAGCCGATGTTGGTCGCGCTTTATTAAACCATCCACAAATTAGAAAAGTAGCTTTCACAGGATCAACTCAGGTAGGATCAGAAATATTAAAAGCAATCGCTACAAATATTAAGACTGCCACAATGGAGCTTGGTGGAAAGTCAGCCAATATTGTATTAAACGACGCCGATCTCTCTATTGCCGTTGATGGAGCTCTCTATGCTTTCCTTTATCACTCAGGTCAAGCCTGTGATTCTGGAACCAGACTATTGGTACAAGAAGAAATTTATCCCGAGTTTATGGATCAATTTTTAAAAAGAATTAAAGAAGTTAAAGTTGCACCGACTACTGATCCTAGTGCTGGTTACGGACCAGTTGTCAGTGAAAAACAAATGAAGACAATTTTGGGATTCATTGAAATTACTAAATTAGAAAATGGTAAATTACTCTATGGTGGATCACGTTTAACAGAAGGTGAATTCTCTAAAGGGTTTTTCATAGAACCTACTGCTTTTGAAATTACTCCCGCTCACACAATTTTCCAGGAAGAAATTTTTGGACCAGTAGTGGGTATTACAAAATTTAAGACTGAAGCTGAAGCTGTGATACTAGCTAACAATTCTAAATACGGTTTAGCTGGAGCTGTCTGGTCAAAAGATCATGCGAAGGCCTTAAAAATTGCAGGCCAGCTTGAAGCGGGTACTGTTTGGATTAATGAGTACCATCTCTTAAATCCAGGTATGCCATTTGGTGGATTCAAAGAATCAGGTCTTGGAAGAGAAATGGGAAGCGAAGGTGTCATGAGTTACCTGGAAGTTCGCCACGTCTGGGAATCCGACTGTGACCTACGCTCTCAAAAAGTTTGGTTTGACGCAATTTTTTAAATTAGGATTATATCATGAGCATTCATATTTATTGCATGGCCCATCAAGACCGCAGTGACCGGGTGAGATGGCTTTTAGAAGAAATGAAAATTCCCTTTACCAATCACTTCTTAAAAAAAGCGAATGGTGAAATGGATACACTAGAGTATCGCAAACTCAATCCGATGGGACGAGTGCCTACTATAGTTGATGGTGATCTTGTTCTCCATGAGTCAGCCGCTATTTGTATGTATCTTGCTGATAAATATAGCTATGGACTATTGGCCCCTAAATTAGAAAATACAAAACTCCGTTCAGAATATACCAAATGGATGATTTTTTCAGTCGCAAGTTTAGAATGTGTTGTTGCCCGCATGTTTACTCATGTATCTACCCAAGAAGAAACTAAAACGACTCATGAATTTGTCCAAAAACAATGTGAAATTTTAAAGTTGGCAATTAATCCTATTCTTTCAAAACAAGATTATATTTTATCAAGCGGATTCTCAGCAGCAGATATTATGTTAGCTGCAATTATTCCTGGAGCCCATGATTACCTGGTAAAAGATAATCCTCCCTTGGAAGCTTATATGGAACGTTTAATGAATCGTGATTCTGCAATAGCCGCAAAAGTTTTCTAGAAATTTATTATTGAATGGCCCAACATCTAACTTTTCCTTTTTCAAAGAAGGCCATTTCACCGCTATAAGTACCCCAATCAAATTTAACGTGTCTTGCGAGTCTATGCTCACTTGGCACGATTTTATTATCAGAATCAAACTGATGTCCACCAATCAGAATTTTAATATCATCACCATTCAGAACCCCTTGGTCCCCTAATAAGCTATGAGTAAAATCATCTGACTCCGATAAACATGAATCGCTGCCGGAATTACTGCGAACATATCCATAAGCCCTATATTTTTTAGATGCAAATTGATATGTCTTTAAACGAAGTCTCACTCCATTACAAAAAATGAGATCACTATTTGTAATCATTTTTTTAATCGATTCACCAGACTCTAAATCTTTGTTTAATTTATCATCAATACAAGTGTGTTCAATATCATCTTTGGCGACATCATTTTTAGCAGTCAAGGCCTTGGTTTCGAATTGAGGTGCACTCGCTATCGTGGATTTTTTTCCGCAAGAAGTAGCGGCCAATATAATAAGTAAAACACCTGTTAATTTAATTTTCATAATTAGACTTTGGTAAATGTTTAAATATTGCTTGATTATAATAAACTTTAGAATTTTTTGCTTGCTCCCTGTATTATTTACACGGGTAAGCCTGCTAACTCCTTTCTTAGAATTTAAATAAAATAAATTATAAACTATTATAAATCATCTTTTAATTCATAATCACAATCATTTTTAAAACTAATCTATAAAATATTAAGTCGATATTGAGAGGTTCATCATGAATTAAAACTTAATCAAACCTAAGGAGAATTTTTAATGAAAAAATTAAGTACACTTGCTTTCCTTGCTCTGTTTGCAACAAATGCATATGCTGATGGTCAGGTATTTTATCGTTACGGCTGGTCTTCGCTTTCAGTCAATAGAGGGGGGCAAACGTTTACCGATACTCAGAACGCAACTGGCGCTGGGAAAAATGATGGTAATAACGGAAAAGGAATCGGTGCAGGATTGGATTTAAGTCTTATGAATTGTCCTCTTTTTCCAACTAACTCTATCGCTGGTGAGATCTTTGTTGATTACAATAGATTTTCACACAAAAAAGTAGCGAATGCGATCAACGTCGTTGCAGGAAATGCGACAGGACCAACTGTCGGCGAAGTTTCAGTTTCTGAATTAGCTGTGGTTATCGCTCCAAAATACCGCTTCGGTGGGCTTGGCAAAGTTAGACCTTGGATTATTCCAGCAGGATTAGCATTCATGGTAAATTCACCTCCATCAAATACAACTAACTATCTCGATGTTGGATATCATCTTGGTGCTGGGGTTGACTATATGATCGTTAAAGAATTATCAATTGGAGTAGACTATCGCTACACAATTGGTTCAGGCGATCCGCAATTAAAAGTTAAGTATTCTAGCTTAGGTGCTAGCCTGGCAATTAATTTCTAACCGTTTCACGATAACTATAAAAGATTGAGACTATGACTTTATCTTTTATAGTTTCTCCTTAGGCAGCTTTCCTGACATAAGGCAAGCGCATAACAAAACAAGTATTAGGATTCTCATTATCAATAGAGAAAATTCCACAATGGTCCTTCACGATTGAGATTGATAAAGATAATCCCAATCCAGTTCCCTTTCCGATGGGCTTAGTTGTAAAAAATGGCTGAAAAACTTTTTCTTGAATGTCTAATGGTATACCTTGACCGCTGTCAAAGATTTTAAATTCAATAGTATCTGTTAGATCCTTACATTCTATTCTTATCCATCGTTCTGGTAAATTTTCAATAGCATCATAAGAATTTGCTAATAAATTAATAAATATTTGAGAAATTTGTATTCTTCGACATTCAATTGTTTGATCATAAACAGGGTGACTTAAATCAATAATAAAGCTTATGCCATGATTTTTAAATTTTTCGGAGCAAAGTCCTACAACATCGTCCATCAAATCTCTCAACTTGACTGAAATAAATTCTTCTCCTGAGGTGTCCCTTGAAACAGTTTTTAATCCTTGAATTATTTTCGCGATCCGAAAAATTGTTTTATCAATATCATCAAGGCATTTTTTAACTACAACTGGATCAAGTTGTTCCTTAGCGACCAGTTTTTTCAAAAAGGAACATGTTGACGATATAATTGTTAAAGGATTATTAATCTCATGGGCAATTCCTCCTGCCATTTCACCAAGTGCTGACATCTTTGAGGCATGAACCAAATTCATTTGCTGATCTTTGATCGTATCAGTCCTTTTTTTGATAATCTCTTCAGCATGTTCATGCTGCATCATCACTTCTGCAGTTTTTTGGGCCACAAGTTTCATTTCCTTAATCCCTCTTATACATGTGTAACCTAAAAAGAAATCTTCAAACATAACCCAAGCAGCATGCTCAACCCATTTCCAATCAGCTTGCGCTAAAACACCAAATGCAGATTGAGGAAACCAAATTCCTCTAATTAAATGATCAACTGTAACAATAATTGACCCAACTAATAAAACTTTTATATCTCGATAGAACGCAAAAAAAGCTAAAGATCCAAAAACATGAAAATGTGTCTCAATGCGCCCCCCTGACAAATGAATAAAAAGAGCTGAATATAAACCTTGGGCAATAACATTCGCATATCGATTTATTTCTGCGCCAGGATTTTTCCAAATTAAATAGATAGGAAAAATGCTTAGTAGTCCGCCAATAATAGCTGCAGCATATATATGAACATTAACTAAGTCCTGGGCACCGATCCAAGTTTTAGGTGAAATAACCACAGCGACAACAATTGCAGCAATCCATTGTAGACCTAGTAAAACGGCAAAGACTCTATCATTATCTATGCAAAGTTGTTTATATGAATCAAAAAAAAGTTTTTTAGAATTCTGAGAAATTTTTAATTGAATCTCGTCTAAACCGACCAATGAATTTGAACCTACCATGACATTTCCTTATATAATTATCTTTGATATTCTTTCATTTCTTGTTCAGAAAAAAGAAGACAACCAAAAGTATTTTGATTACTTATAATCGGTACTCCTTTTGTAACGACACTCGCAATACTTCGTGTGCCTGGATTTGAACCAATATGCCCACGGCTTTCAGTGATTCCACCCGCAAAAACAAGTTTTCCGTCTGGATTGTAGACCATCACCTGTCCCGAAGTCATTGCACCGAAACGGCGGGCGATTTCCCCACCACGGTCATCATAAACTTCAGTCATTTTAAGTTTCAGAGAAAGATCTTTTGAATCTCCAGAAGTCCAACCTGGTTCAGTTCCTTTAGGATGATAAAAGAAAATCACAACTTTCATTTTTTTCTTTGTTTCGATTAATAATTTTTCTAATTCAATTAAGGAAGCATGAGTACACTCACATTTGGGATGTGCAAAAAGAACTAAATTGTAGACACTGCGATCTCGCTCTAATGGAATATTATGTGGCCAAAATACAGAAATTTTACCAACAGGCCCAGGTAGTAATTTATACCAATTCAAGGCGCTTAATCCTGCAAGGCATAGTACTAGCCAAATAACTGCCATCAAAAAGTTAATATCTTTCATAAATTTCATGAGTATATTATCGATTTATTTAAAAAAATAATTACATATATCAATTTTAAATTAACTTTTCGAAGAGAGAAGAAAAAAAAGGCCTTCCTGATGGAAGGCCCTAGGAAAAAATTTAATCGTACAAGTGCAAATCAACCTAAAAGTTTTAGAGCTGCTTGTCCTTGAGAGTTCGCTTGAGACAACACTGAAGTACCAGCTTGAGTTAAGATGTTCATCTTTGTGTTTTTCGCTGATTCAGCAGCAAAGTCAGTATCTCTAATACGAGAGTTTGCAGCAGATAAGTTCTCTGAAGATGATTGCAAGTTGTTAATCGTCGAAGTCAGACGGTTTTGGATTGCTCCAAGTTCTGCTCTTTGTCCC
>JACMPM010000053.1 GCA_014377485.1 Bacteriovorax sp.
ACTCACTTACTGTATGATGATTCTTAATTTAAAGACGCTTCAAGCATCTTTTACACTAAAAGGAATGGGATATCTTTTTTATCTAGGGGAGCTCATTAGTTTTGATCAGCCGATGAAATTAAAATTAAAACCTCGCGACCGACTTTGTGTAATTTCTCAGGGGTCTATGAAAAATTGGGAACTTTTAACGAAGTTATCGACCAAAAAATTCTTCATGGACAACCAAACTATGGTTACCAAAGAATTAATCAATGAATTTTTCTTTGAAGTCTCTCGCAATAAATCAGGCAGTTTTTTAATTTATGATGCACTGATGGCAGTGTTAGAAATAGAAGAAAACGTCTTATACCAAATAAGTTGAAAAAAGAACCCCAAAATTAAATGGGGTTCTTTAATATAATTATTTAATAGCTCTAAAACCCATTTCTAAATCATCAATCAAATCATCTACGTTTTCAATTCCCACTGATAAACGAATAAGATTATCAGTAATTCCTAATTTTTCTCTAACAGGTTTAGGGATCGATGCGTGAGTCATAATTGCTGGATGTTCAATTAAACTTTCAACACCACCAAGACTTTCTGCTAATGCAAAAAGTTTTACCGTTCCTAGGAATGTCTTTGATTTTTTAATATCACCTTTTAAAAAGAAAGTGATCATCCCGCCATAACCTAACATTTGTTTCTTAGCGATAGCATGTTGAGGATGTGATTTTAAACCAGGATAGACAACTCTTTCAACTTTAGGATGCTTTTCTAAGTACTGTGCTACAACCATTGCATTTTTCTGATGAGCTTCCATTCTGATTGCTAACGTTTTTAGACCGCGAAGTACCAACCAAGAGTCAAAAGGTGAGTGGCATGGGCCAATAGAATTTTGGAGAGTAAAGAGTTGTTTGTGCATGCTCGAATCATTCATCATGATACATCCACCAACCACATCACTGTGACCGTTTAAATACTTAGTCATTGAATGAAGTGCAATATCAGCACCTAATACTATCGGGTTTTGAAAATAAGGACTCATAAAAGTATTATCAACAACAGTAAGCGCCTTTGCTTTTTTAGCAATTGCAGTGACAGCAACAATGTCGGTAATTTTTAAAAGTGGGTTTGTTGGAGTTTCAAGCCAGATGAGAGCAGGTTTAAATGCTTTAACCGCTTTTTCTACTGCTTTAGCGTCTGTCGTATCGATAAACTTGAAGTTGTGCATTTTGTGAAAAACTGTCGTAAATAATCGATAAGTTCCACCGTAAACATCATCACCACAAATGATATTTGATCCGGCCGGTAGAAGATGCATAATAAGCATTTCAGCTGAAAGTCCCGAAGCGGTGACTAAACAATGCTCTGCCTGTTCAAGAGAAGCTAAGCATTCTTCCAAACGAGTTCTGGTTGGATTATGTGAGCGAGTGTACTCATAACCCTTATGAACACCAGGAGACTCTTGTACGTAAGTTGAAGTTTGATAAATTGGTGGCATGATTGCCCCCGTTTCTTTATCAGGCTCACCACCGACATGAATAACTCTTGTAGCGAAATCATGCATGTTTTTTTTAGCTGCGACAGTTTTTGAAATTTTTTTACTCATATACTTTCTCTCTTCGAAATATAATTAAGGATATCGATATTTGATAATAGGTTAACTAGTTTCCCTTTCTCGGTCACAAGGACAACATCTTTTTTTAGAAGCGAGTCAGCTACATTAGACAGAAGATCGTTAATGTCGACTGTTCTGTATTTATCTGTGTAAGCAAGAGAAACTGAATCACTTAAATGATACTCGCCATTGAAAAGAGGTTTTAGTAGAGCATTTTCACTCAAAACACCTTTAATGATTCCATCGCTTACAACAGGAAGTTGAGATACACTTTTTTGTTCCATCAGTTTAATAGCGTCACCGATATTAGCATGATCAGTGATAGAAATAACTTGGTCATTCATTTTCCCAAGGTCATTTAATAGATCTTTAATGATTACATTAAAAGAAGAGGCTATATATCCTTTGCTCATCATCCATTCATCGTTGAAGATTTTTGATGCATATCTATTTCCAGAATCTGGAAGGACGACAAGAATTTTTTTAGGTTCTTTTAAAGTCTGTGCGTATTTAATGGCCCCAACAATTGCAGCCCCACCTGATCCACCAGTGTAAATCCCTTCTTGTTTTAAAAGAGCACGAGTCATTAAGAATGATTCTTTATCACCAACAACAACCCAGTCATCAATGACTTTAAAATCATAATTTTCTGGAATGAAGTCTTCGCCGATTCCTTCAATTACATAAGAACGTGCACCACTCAAATCTCCCGTTCGGGCAAATTGAGCAACGATTGATCCCTCAACATCAACTCCAACGGTTGTTAGTTTTGGCATTTTTGTTTTTAAATAAGATGAAATTCCTGTGATTGTTCCACCAGTACCAACACCTGCCATAAAAACATCAAAGTCACCTTGAGTTTGCTCAAAAATTTCTGGTCCAGTTGTCGCTACGTGAGTTTCACGGTTCCACAAATTATCATACTGATTTACGTAGTAAGAGTTTGGAATAGTTTCAGCTAATCTTTTTGAGACAGAATAATAAGATCGGGGATCTTCTGGTTCAACATCAGTAGGACACACAACAACTTTTGCTCCGAATGCTTTCAAGTTATTTACTTTTTCAACTGATTGTTTGTCCGCCATTACGAATACACATTTGTATCCATTAACAGCTGCCCACATTGCTAAACCTACGCCGGTATTTCCCGAGGTGCCCTCGATAATTGTTCCACCTGGCTTAAGCAAACCATTCGCAACGGCTCTATCCATAATATATCCGCCAATACGGTCTTTACTTGATCCGCCTGGATTCATGAATTCTAGTTTTACGTAAATTTCAGATTTAACACCTGTCGCAACTTTGTTAAGTTTAACTATTGGTGTATTGCCAATGGCATCTAAGATATTTTTCTTAGCTCCTTTCATCATTTAAATTCTCCTTAAAAAATAACTTTTATAAAACTTCTTTAATTTCGTAAGCTGAAGCAATCGTCGCAAGTCTTGCGATGATTGAATAGATTGCATCTTTTGATTTGTGGTCTTCTACTTTTCCAACCAGATCACTCATGCATAATTTTCTAAAAACCATACCGCGACTATTGAGATTTCCAAGACTGTCTTTTTCAGAATTGATTCTCATGAAGCCTCCCATGCTTTTTCCATCTATTAAATAAACTGTGATCTCAGCAGGATTATTATCGTATTTAATTATGGTCTCTACGCCTTCTTGGACTAAAAGTGAGGTGAATTTAATTTTATTTTTACCCACATCCATTTTATTTCTAGTTTTGCGATTCATATTTATTATTTCTTCGCCGCTGGAAACGACACTTATTCCCATCCCGTAAGTTCCCTGTGAAGCTTTCACAAAAACTTTTGATTCGGGTTTTAACTTTGAGATTAAATCATCAACAGCACTTCCCAGTTTTTCTAATCCGTGTTTTGTTTCGAAGTCCACATCTTCCACCGCGCGAAATTGAGCTTGAATTAAATCAGGATTTATTTCAAAGTTTTGGGCAAATTCATCTGCTACTTTTTTATAATAAGAAAAATGTATATTTTTCTGACGTCTAAACCAACCAATTAAAGGTGTGGGAGCGATCGGCGTTATTACTTCCTTCCATTCAATCGGCCATGGATTCGATTGGTCATTATTATTAATGGCTACATCTATTTTTTCACCAAGAGCTGTAATAACTCCATTTTGAATTTGTCCTCTAATAATTTTTATAGGACTTCCTGAAGCTGAAGTGAGGTCAATAAAATCTTCATTGTTTGGAAATAAAGCAGAGTCAAAACTCACGAAATAAGTTTTATATCCAGCCTCTTCTGTCAGTTTCGAGAGTGTGGCGAGATGATCAAGATACATTAAATTTTTAGTATGTGACTCAGGAATAATTCCAACAGTTTTACAGTCATGATTAATTTTTTTAATTGTCTCGCGAACCAGACTAGTTGCACCTCGAATATCTACATTGCAAAGATTGTTAAATCCTGCAGGGTACATATTATGATCAACTGGAGCATATTTTTCACGGCTCTCACGAATGTCTACACTCGAATAAAAAGGAATAGGCAAACCAATTTGTATTTGTGAAATATAGGTATTTATATTATCCCAATTTTCACATACAAATTTTTCGAGTTGATCTTTATTGCTAATTTTAAATTCCATGACGTCCTTACTGCTTAGATTGAACCAAAAACATTTGAGCTAATTCTTTAACATGCTCAAGTGGAGAAGGATGATTAATTTCATGAAATTTTAATACGTTTGAAAAATTTTTACTAGCGAAGTCTTGAAGATCTTGTTCGCGAGTAGTCATTGATTCTTTCAATTGTACTAAGGCTTTGCTTTGTCCTGGATCCCAGTCATTCAAAAAGTTACCAAGGCACTTATTCATTACCAGGAAAAGATCTGCATGCATAAAGTGTCTGGCTTGAAGTTTTAAATCCTGAGCTTCAGTCATTTTTTGTTGTTCTACTGAAGTGACCAAAAACCAATTGGAAAAACTTGATTTTTTTAGTTCCTCTTGAAAATGCAGGGCTTTCAAAAAAGAGTCTCTGCATTTATAAAGTGCCAATACAGCATCGATAAATTCGCGAACAAAATCTGCACCGGTCACAGCTTCCAAATAACTTAAAAGCTTCTTCACTCCAGTTGAGACAATCATGGTAATAAAATTGCGTGCCTTTCCGCCGCCTGAAATATTTTTCCCAAGGTATTCAAAAATTTCTAAGAAAGATTTATCAAAAAAGTTCTTAATTTTTTCTGAAGAATCCAGAAAGTCGATAAAACTTTTACCAGGCGGAGTATCCAGAATAATTGTGTCGTAATAGTTTTTTTCAAGTTGTGATTGAACTTCAATTATTGACATGATCTCATTCATTCCACCGTATGGACGTGAAAGAGTTTTTATAATAGTTGATTCAAATTCGGCATGCAGGTCTTTATCAGCGGCCATTTTTTGCAAAGTCGCTCTTGGTGACATCAGCATGGCATCAAAAGTTTTTTCTTTTTGAAAACCGAAAAGATCGAGAGAAATGGTATTGATCATTCCATCATCATTATCTTTCATATTCAAAATTTGTTTCAATCGTTTGGCAGGATCAATAGTAATTAATAAAACCTTTTTGCCTTCCATTGCCAGGAAAAGTGCTCTAGCAGTAGCGATAGTCGTTTTACCAACTCCACCAGTTCCGCAAAATATTTCAACTTTTTTATAGGGTATTTTCATACCAATCCCTCTACCAGGAGAGATAAATCCATTACAATATTGACGACATTAGCTTTGTCGATATGAGGTAATGAAAAATACTCTTTCACTATATTTTCTTCAAGTGCTACTTTTTGAGATAAAAATGGAGGTAAAAGATTTTCGTCGACTTGTTTAATTTCAAAAAATTTCTTAAAGCTATCGTTGACCACTAAATCACAATGCGCTTCTGTATCTGGAAGATTATTATCAAGTTCTTTTTTTAAATCCAGAGCTTCTGAAAGTGATAGTTCCGTGGCGAGAGTCACAACATGAGTTTTTAAATTATTTGGACCTTTCAAAAAGGTTTGCATTTTATCGATGTCTTTAACGACTAAACCTGTATTAAAAATTGCTTTAAAATTTGAAGTAGATTCAAACATGGTAAGTGCATGCCCCGAAGCCGGCGAATCTAGCACGATAACCAGACTAGGGTCATCATCGAGTTCTGAAATCAAATGACCTAAAAGAATCATGTGACCCAGCCCTGGAATCATTTGAAAAAGAGATTTGAAAAAATGAGTTTTCATGATCCATGAAGCGATAGTCGTTGAGTTTAGTTTTCTGCCGATATAAATTTCAGCACCGGCTTCAATGCTCATTTCAATGGTAGGAAGATCTAACTTTTTTTCTAAATTTTTTTCAGGGGTTTGGTGAAAACAATTATACTTAACATTCACACCTTTCCTTTGAAGGTATTTGGTAAAGGCCATCGCCAATGTAGTTTTTCCCACACCTCCTTTGCCAGTAATAATATAAAGTCGATGATGTGCCAAAGGCATAGAACACCTATTAGTTGAAAGTGTAAAAAGCGAGGATCAAAAGTTTCATATAAGAGCCTTCAAGCTTAGGGCCCGAATCCTGACGGACATCAAATGGGTCGTGGTAATGGGCTATAACACCAATAGTTACATCTCTGTTTAATCGCAATTCAACACCAGCTCCGACGTTAACTCCAAATACCAATTGTTTTCTCGTTTCTGTTGGCACGCCGTTTTGAATTCGGCTGGCACTTGGAAGATAAAATCCCAATCCTCCTAAGACAAACGGAGAGAAGGCATCAAATTGAAAACCTTTTCCTTTGATCGCAAGAGCTAAGCCTCTTATTGTTGCTTCGCGATTTAAGTAAGAATGTTCGGAGTAATGTGCGTTGGCTACAAAATCAAATGAGTGGCTAGCTGAATAGTTATAATAAAGATCAGCAGTGATTTTATCATTTCCATTGTCACTGAGGTCGGAACGAAGAAATGTTTGTCCAACGCCAACCCCTAGTGAGTGCTTGTGAATTTCGCCTGGGATTATTTCACTAGAATCAGATGATTCGCTATTGCTAGCCTTTTGGGCAGATTTTTCATTGGTTAGTAGGTGAATGTTTGGCTTGACCTGTTTTTCTTCGGAGAAGGCCCGTGGGGCAAAAGAAACACCCGCCATTAAGACGGGTGTAAGTAGAACTATTTTTAAAATTTTTTTAAGCATTAAGAACCTTTATGGTTTTGAGGACTAATGCTTTGAATTTTAGTTTAAAGTAGTTGTAGTTTCAATAGCAGAGTTATTTTCATTTGCCATGAAAGGAGCAGCTACTTCGCCACCAAGTTTCTTTTCAAGAGCTTTGATGTGACCAGTAAAAGTTCCTTCTTCAGAGCGAATAACACGCTTAAGAAGTTCAACATCACCAGGTCTAGTTGATTTTTTCTCTTGATCAAATAGAAGTTGAATTTGAGTAATGTAAGTGATGTCATTTTTAGTTTTATTGTCGATAACTTGGATTTCGTTACCTTCGCGAATGATTTGCGCGATCTCTTCAAGAGTCACGTAACAGCTCTGGTGAGTGTCATAAAGTTTTCTGTTTTGGTAACGTTTAATGATTCGAATGTCGCTCATGCTCATTTTAATTCCCCTATTTTAAAGAGAGTCTATTTAGCTCTCTGAATTTTGCTTTCGCGGCAAAATGCCGTAACTTTTTTATCATATTTTTCTGTTGCAAAGCCTGTACGCGTACTTTTTTCACTTTCGCATTTAATGGATCTTGTCACTCACTCGAATAGCGAGTCATAATCTAGTAAACTTAGACAGTTACGGGTTTTCTCCGAGAAATTGTCGCGACTCTCAGACGTTGCTCGCCATGAAATAACAATTTTAAATTGATGCTGTCAAACATTTTCCAAAACAATTTTTGGTGAATTTCTAGAAAATTTTAATAATGCAATTAAATCAGCTATTAGGAACATAGCGCAAAAAAATCCCTTTTATGAGAATTTCCAATTAGGGTTAAAGCTTTTAAGGGGGAAGTTCGAAAAAGAGTGATGAGGGAGATCATTCTCTTAATGCCTTGGATGGCTTATGCGTTTATTAAAAATATCTGTACTCGCAACAACCTTTTCTTTAGTCGCATGTTCGCAGCTTCCCACTGAACATAGATCCATTGAATTTAAAAAAACAGCAGATCCAGCAGTGGAATTGGGTTTTAAAAGTGATTCACTGAAAGAAATGGTAGAAAAAGCCAAATCTATTGGCGGAAGAGCTTCGGAATTCCTGGCGACGGATTTATTTATAAAAGGAAACGACGCTTCGATTCGCGGAGATTACCAGACTGCCACTCAAGTTTTTAGATATGTGGTTGAGCTGCAACCGCAGGACAATTATTTAAAGAGAAAACTCTCAATCGAATTAATTCGCATCGGGGAGCTTAAAGAAGCAGAAAAAATTCTAGAAACAATTTTCGCTGAATCTCATAATAAAGACGATTCGATTGGATTAATTTTAGCTGGAGTTTATGCGGCATTGGAAAAACCAGAGCTGGCCAGAACGACTTATCAAAAAATTATCAATACAAGTGCCGATGCCGAAGAAGCTTGTTTATTTTTAGCAAAATCATATTCGACAGAAAAAAAATATAATGAAGCACACGCTCTTCTTGCAAAGTGTGAAAAGAAAAGTAAAGACGATCCAGTTTATGCTTTTTACAGAGGTAAAATCGAATACGAACGCGGTCATAAGCCACAAGCCAAAAAGTTTTTTGAAAAATCTTTAAAGATGGACCATACATATTCTCAAGCGGCTTTGGCCCTAGGTGCTTTTTATGAAGAAAAAGAAGACTTAAAATCTGCTGTAAAAACTTATAAAGCTTTTTTAGCGGCTGACGGCAACAGTGCCAGCCTTCCTGTGCTGTCGCGTTTGGTGACAGTTCTCTTTTCAATGGAAGAAAACGCAGCAGTTATTCCTTATGCTGAAACTCTCAGTTCAATTGATAATACCGACCTCAATTTGAAAGTGCGCTTGGGTCTTCTGTATTCAGATTCTGGACGATATGAAGAGGCTACAAACCTCTTTAAAGAAGTTTTAACGGTTGTTCCTGAGTCAGATAAGGTTATTTACTATCTTGGGGCTTTAAATCAACAAACAAATCATTTTCAAGATGCGATTGAGTTTTTCAAGCGCATTCCTGCTAGTTCAGCACTTTATGGAGATGCGGGAGTTCAAGTTGGACAGATGCTCGGAGCTTTTGCTCGAGAAGAATATGTTCAAGGTAAAAAAAGTGGGGAAGCTCAAGGCAAATTTATGGGTTTTACTGCCGAGAGAATAAAAGACCATGAAGATACTGCTGTAGAGTTCAAGATGCTTCAAGCAAGTTTCTTTGAAGACACTTTTCAATTCAAGAGCGCTATTCAAGCAATGAATGATGTTAAAACTCATAAAAACTTTACTGAATCTCATAGTTATTATTTAGCTTCTATCATGGAAAAAGATGGACAGTATTTAGAAGCTAGAAAACTAGTTCAACTCATTGTTGATAAAGATCCCAACAATGCACATGCCCTGAACTTTTTAGGCTATTCTTATCTGGAAAAAAATGAACGTTTGGATGTAGCTTTTAATTATATTTCTAAAGCGGTAAAACTTAAGCCTGAAGACGGGTATATTCGCGACTCTCTCGCCTGGTATTATTTCCAAACTGGAAAATATCAGGAAGCGCTATCTGAAGCAAAGAAAGCGTTTGAGTTAGTAAAAAGCGATGTTATTATCACTAAACATCTCGGGATGATTTATCAGCGCCTCAATTATTTTGATAAGGCGAAAGAATTTTTAACCGAGGCACTTAAACAAGCTCGAGTAGAAGCAGACAAAGAGGACGTATTAAAAATCTTAAACGATGTCGAAAAAGTACGTTTACCAGCTTCAGAGTCCAAATAACTGGCCGTATCTTAATATGTTTTTTCTTAAGTTCGTGCGCAGCGATAAGTACAAATGTTGGCACGAATGCTCAGGCACCAGCCTTTTTAACCGGTAAATTTAAAAAAATCTGTATAGAAGGGTCGGGGAAGGGAAGAATTGAACTCGTGGGATCAAAATATACTTTCGCATACGAATCCCAAATTAATCGCCTAAAAAACCTCTTTGAACTTGCCTTGGATTTTCCCATAATTGGTGAAACCAAAGTGAGTTTGAGTTTAAATCCCAAAGAAGTTTCAAAACAAATCAGCCACTCTGAGTTGATTGAAGTTTTAAAGGAAAGGGTCGGTGAGAGATCTGACCGCGACCAGATTGTGAAAACGATTGAAGAGTTTTTTGTCTTTGCTTCTGACTTCATCCGCTACAAAGCTTCGGGGGTTTATCCGGCCCATTTCACTTCAAATTCTGAAAATAATCACTTTATTCTTGGAAGAGAGACACCTCATTATAATTTCCAGGTGGATAATTTTTCGGAAAACGAAAAGTATTTTGAGCGCACCGTTTTTAAAATTTTTCTAAAATCATCCTCAACAACTAATCCCATTATGACACTCTTTTTGGTACCCCAGTCTTGTGACAAGTAAGAAAACGTTGCGTCAAAAAAAGTTGGCCTAAAAAAATGACAAATGCAATGCATTCTAGATATAAATAAAAGCCCGACAATTCTATTATGCATATAAAGGATTTTTAAATGAAATTGCGAAACATCTTATTGAGTGTAATGAGCGCGTCTCTTTTGATTTTTTCAGGTTGTACTAAGAAACAAAATCCGAACGAAAAGATTTTGAATCTAATTAGTGTAACAGAGATTAAAGGTTACGACCCTATCCAAGCTGACGATCTTTACTCAGGTAGAGAAATTTCAAAAATTTATGAAGGTCTTCTTCAGTATCACTGGTTGAAAATGCCTTATGAATTAGTTCCCAATCTTGCAGCTGAAATGCCTACAATTTCAAAAGACGGAATCACTTATACTTTTAAATTGCGTCAGGGAGTAAAATTCCAAGATGATATTGCTTTTCCAGGTGGAAAAGGTCGCGAAATGGAAGCTTCCGATTTCGTTTATTCAATTAAGAGAATGGCCGATTCTAGAAATCAATCGACAGGTTGGTGGACTCTTGATGGAAAGTTGAAAGGATTAAATGAATGGAGAGATAAAAACTCAAAACTTGCTGTATCAAATTATGATGAAGAAGTTGAAGGTCTTAAAGCTATTGATAAATACACATTGCAATTTAAACTAGCAAAAACTTTTCCTCAGTTTATCTATACTTTGGCAATGCCATTTGCTTATGCTGTTCCTAAAGAAGTAGTGGCAAAATATGGTAAAGAATTTATCAATCATCCGGTTGGAACAGGTCCTTACGTTCTACCAATTTTTGATCAAGGTAAAAAAATTACTTACACAAAGAACCCAACTTTTAGAGAAAAATTTTATCCAAGTGATGCTTCTCCTGAGTTAAAACATCTGTTAGGTGACGCTGGGAAAAGACTTCCTTTAGTGGATAAAGTTGTTGTTTACGTTATGAAAGAATCTCAACCTGCTTGGTTGAAACTCAATAAAGGTGAAGTCGATTACTATAGCGTTCCAAAGGACAATTTTGCTTCAGCTGTTAAAGATAATAAATTATCTGATGAACTGACAGCAAAAGGATTCATCCTTGAAATCGCACCTCAATTAGATGTGACTTATACAGCTTTTAATTTTGAGAATAAACTTTTCCACAATAAGAAATTAAGACAAGCAATGTACATGGCGTATGATGAAGGGAAAGCAAATACGTTGTTCTACAACAACACTGCATTTCCTGCTCAATCAATTATTCCTCCTGGAATTGCTGGTATAAATCCTAATTATAAAAATCCATTCAAAGGTCCTAAGTTAGAAGAAGCTAAAAAATTATTAGCTGAAGCTGGATACCCGGGAGGTATTGGTCTTCCTGAATTAAAATACGATATTCCAGACTCAACGACATCTAGACAAATGGGTGAGTATTTCCAAAAGCAAATGGAACAAATTGGAGTAAAAATAAAAATCCTTTCCAGTCCATGGCCAGAATTCCAAGCAAAAGTAAAAAAGAAATCAGTTGAGATTTATGGTTTAGCTTGGGGTGCAGATTATCCAGATGCTGAAAACTTCCTACAACTATTTTATGGTCCAAATAAATCTCCAGGCGCTAACGGATCAAACTATGACGAACCAGGATTCAATAAAGAATTTGAAGTGGCAACTCAGATGCAAGATTCTCCAGAGAGAACTGCTAAGTATGAAAAAATGAATAAGTTTTTAGCTGAAGAAGTTGTTGCCCTTTTTGGAGTGCATAGACAAGCTTACATTATGGAACAAGGTTGGTTAAGAAATTATCATCCAACTGATCTTCACCATGATGCTGTTCAATACTTAAATATTGATACGGCAAAAAAAGCAGAACTAATAAAGAAATTTTAATTTTTGGTAATTTAATAAAATGAATTTGTACGCATATATTTTTCGCAGACTCCTTTATGTCATTCCAGTACTTCTAGGGGTCTGTTTAATTATTTTTGTTCTCTTTAACCTTGTAGCCCCAGACCCGGCCTATACTCTATTAGGTAAGCATGCAACTCTCAAACAGATTGCAGAACTTCACCACGAGTTAGGAATGGATAAGCCATACTTCATGCAATATTTAGATACTGTGAAAACAGCTTTCACTTTTGATTTTGGTTATTCATGGAGTTCAAAGCAAAATATCTGGGAAATGATTAAGACAGGGGCCGGACCTTCTCTTGCTATCACTGGGCCGCTTTTCGTCTTCTCAAATATTATAGCTATTTCTCTAGCGTTGCTGGTTGCCTTCTATAGAGGAAAGCTTATTGATAAGTTTGTTTTAATTTTATCAATTGCAGGGATGAGTATTCCAAGTTTGGCTGTTGTTCTTTTTGGACAATACTTTTTTGCTTACAAACTTGGTTGGTTTGAAATTTCAGGTTATGAATTTGGATTTCCAAATTTCATTCCTTACGTCATTCTTCCCATCATTCTTTATATAGTCATTTCATTTGGTGCTGACACCAGGTTTTATAGAACAGTTATTCTTGATGAAGCTTATCAAGACTATGTTCGTACTGCCCGCTCAAAGGGTTTGTCGGAATTGAAAGTCATGTTTAAGCATGTTCTAAAAAATTCGATGATTCCAATTTTAACTAATATTATTATTCAAATTCCGAGTTTAATACTTGGACTTTTATTTGCGGAATCTTTTTTTAGTATCCCTGGTTTAGGGGCAATGACCATCAATGCAATTAATAATAGTGATTTTCCGGTAATTAAAGCGATGACTATTATGAGTGCAGTTGGATTTATTCTTTTTGGAGTACTTACAGATGTTCTTTATACTGTAGTTGATCCAAGAATGAAGTTGAACTAGGGGCTAACGTGAGTACAGAAATAAAACAATCCAAGTCTCTATTGCATAATGCTCTTTTAAGAATTGTCAGCGAGAAAATTTCTTTAGCTGCTTTAATTATTGTCGGTATTTATTTTCTAGTTGCTATTCTTACCGGTGCTGGACTTTTAGCCTCAGATTGGGGGAAAGAAATAGGTGCATCTTATATGGCACCAAGTTCAATTTCTTATTTTGGTACTGATATATTTGGAAGAAGTGTTCTTTTGAAAACGCTTAAGGCAACTGAGACTGCAGTTGTGATTGGTTTAGTTGTTTCAGTTATTGCTATAGTTATTGGAACGACTTTGGGAATGATCGCCGGATATTTTGGTGGTTTTATCGATGAAATTATCGTTTGGTTTTATACAACTTTTTCTTCAATACCAAACATTATGCTACTGGTAGCGATTGCTTTTATACTAGGTAAAGGCACAACAACTATCTTTTTATCTTTGGGATTAACCAGTTGGGTAGGGCTCTGTAGAATTGTTAGAGCTGAAGTAATGAAACATAAAGAAAGAGAATATATCCATGCTGCAAATGCAATTGGAGCGTCTCACCTAAGAAAGTTATGGAGTCATCTATTGCCCAATATCTCCCATTTATTAATTATCAACTTTACTCAGACTTTCGACTCAGCAATTAAAGCGGAAGTTGTTCTATCATTTTTAGGTTTAGGAGTTGTAGGACGTCCTAGCTGGGGAACAATGATTGATGATTCAAAATTAGAATTAGCTCGTGGAGTTTGGTGGCAATTAGCAGCTGCAACTTTAGCGATGTTTTTAATCGTATTAGCATTTAACATTTTAGGAGACGCTCTTCGTGATGCGCTCGATCCTAAACTGAAAGGAAAATAAAATGGCCGAGAAGGTTTTAGAAGTAAAAGATCTCGTTGTTGAATTTAGAACTGACCGTGGAGCAGTTAAAGCGGTTAACGGCGTTAACTTTGACGTCTTTAAAGGAAAAACAGTCGGTATCGTAGGTGAGTCTGGATCTGGGAAATCAGTAACAGCTCTAGCGATTATGGGATTAATTCCAAATCCACCAGGACGAATTGCCAATGGCCAAATTCTTTTCGAAGGAAAGAGTTTAGTTAATATGTCGGCAAGTGAAATGAGAAAAATCAGAGGAAATAAAATTGCCATGATTTTTCAAGAGCCAATGACTTCATTGAATCCAGTTTTTACTATTGGAAATCAAATTGAAGAAGTAATAGAACTTCATCAGCCTCATTTATCAAGATCCCTTAGAACTGCAAAAGCGGTCGATATGTTACGTCTGGTCGGAATTCCTTCTCCAGATAAAAGAATAAATGAATACCCACACCAACTCTCTGGTGGGATGAGACAGCGTGTAATGATCGCTATCGCACTTTCGTGTGAACCAGATGTTCTTATTGCAGATGAACCGACAACTGCTCTAGACGTTACGATTCAAGCTCAAATTTTAGAGTTGATGAAAAAGCTTCAAAAAGAATTGGGAATGGGAATTATTCTTATCACTCACGATCTAGGCGTTGTCGCTGAAACTTGTGACACTGTCGCTGTTATGTATTGCGGACAAATTGTAGAGAGTGCAGATGTAAATACTCTGTTCAATCATCCAGCTCATCCATATACAAAAGGTTTGATGGATTCAATTCCGTCATTTGATTCAACGAGTGGAAGTAAAAAAGAAAGACTTCAAACAATTGAAGGGATGGTGCCTTCATTGTTCGATCTTCCTAATGGATGTAATTTTCAGGATAGATGTTCAAAAGTAACTGATGCATGTCGTGGATCTCAAGGAGACCCCATTTTGAAACCGTCTAAAGGTGAAGGCCACTATGTGGCTTGCTTTAATCCACTCAACTAATTTTTTAGGTAATTTTAAGGATTGAAAATATGAGCGAGTATTTAATTGAAGTAAAAGATCTTTGCAAAAAATTCCCAATTAAAGGTGGATTATTTGGTAGAGAAGTTGGTGCAGTCAACGCTGTTAACAACGTAAGCTTTAAAATTAAAAAAGGTGAAACTCTTGGTCTAGTTGGTGAATCTGGTTGTGGAAAAACAACTCTAGGCCGCTCTTTACTAAGATTGATCGAGCCTACATCGGGCCAAATTATCTTCAATGGCCAGAATATTGTTAATTATACACCAGCTGAAATGAGAGCTGTAAGAAGAAAAATGCAGATCATTTTTCAAGATCCATATGCTTCTCTCAATCCAAGAATGACGGTTGGTGATATTCTCGCCGAGCCAATGGAAATTCACGGACTACATACTGAAAAAAGTAAAAGAAAAGCTCGTATGCTTGAACTACTTAACCAAGTTCAACTACCGGCAGATGCTTTAAATAAATATCCACATGAATTCTCAGGTGGTCAAAGACAACGTATTTGTATTGCTCGCGCTCTTGCAGTAGAGCCAGAATTTATTGTTTGTGATGAACCTGTTTCTGCTTTAGATGTTTCAGTACAAGCTCAGGTGGTAAATCTTTTGATGGATCTTCAGCGAGATCTTGGTTTAACTTTTCTTTTTATTGCTCACGATTTAAAAGTTGTAGAGTATATTTCAAATAGAGTTGCGGTTATGTATCTTGGAAATATGGTTGAAGTTGCTGAGTCAAGTGAGCTATATGGTCATGCAAAACATCCGTATACCAAAGCTCTTTTCTCGGCTATTCCTCATGCAAGTACTGCAGGTCGAGCAGGTCGAATTATTCTGGAAGGGGATATTCCAAGCCCAATGAATCCTCCATCGGGATGTCATTTTAATCCAAGATGCTGGAATGCTACGGAAGAATGTCGTGTAAATTTTCCTCCAATCACAAATCAGTCAGGTACTCACCAGTACCGTTGTTATAATCCGATAAAATAATTCTATCCTTGACGGAAAGACTCTCTTTATTAAAGGGAGTTTTTCTGAGCAATATTAATCATTTTAATTCAATTTATTTATTTTATCTCCGAAAAGCCTAAGGTAGTAACCCTCTCAAAATGGTTTTTATTTTGGCAAAACTGGAATTAAATTTAAAAGATGTGAAAGGATTTATTCTTTCTCCAGGAAATATTTTTTGGCAACAAAATTCAGGTGCCCATGTTTTGTTGTCAGCAAAATCAGATTTTCTCAATTACCTATTGATAGAGAAACTTTCTAAATCCAATTATATTTTACTTATTGAAAATCAAATCGATTTGCAGCTACAACACGACTTTGTTTTTTATTTTAAAAGTCACCAATTAGAAATATTAATAAAAGAAAAGTTGCAGTGGCGCTTGAAGCTGATGGGGCTGTTCTCTCTAGAGCTGGCAAGGGACGAAGTCTCACAGTTTGAAATTGATCAGCTTATGTGGAAAGTTTTTTCGAGAGTTGAGCATGAAGAGGCCAAGAAGTTTTTGGATAAAGACATTGATCTTTTTAAGAGAGGCATGAGTATTGCTGCCAGCTATACTATTTGCGCTTTTCTTTTAGGCTATTACAGCGATGCATTTTTAACAAAAATTTTTAATGAAACATTCTTAAATCTAATGGATTTGAATATTTCAGTACCAATTCAGACTTTAAAAATACAATTAGAAAAAATTCGAAATCTTGAACATTTAACAGCTGAAGATAACCATATGCTTGAAGATATATACCAACTGGGCAATAACAAAAATGTAATCTTGGCCGAGCGTTATGATGGTTCTGGATACAGGCAAATTAATAAAAGTGAAATGAATGACCTGGAGATAGTGCTTGTTGCTTTAAACGAGCATTACTCATTTGAGGATAGCTCTCACAAATCTATATTTTTCGAAATAAAAAAATCACAATTTAAATGTGATGAGAAAATTTTGAATGTGATGAGAAAATGTGTCGAAACAAAAAAAAATATAGTGCCCATTGGAAAAGGTGCTTAAGTAAAATTGGAGTAAGGGGCTTGAATCACTTGACGAAAAAAAGAATCTTAATCTCGACTGAGCAACAAAATGCTCAGGTGGGAGCTTTTTTTCGTGAATTAGGATTAGAGCTTTGTTCGGTGTTTGATAAAGAGCATCTTGCAGATTACCTATTCATCGTTGATGATTACCTGGAAGAACTAAAAATTCTTCCAAGAATTCAGACTAAAAAAATGATCGCTCCAACTTGTTTGTCCGAGGTTCGAGGTTTTTTCGACGAAAACCTTATCAATGAAAAGCTCTCGAGAACTCTATTGAGTTCTTATTTTAGTGATGCTCAGGATTTTGACTTAGTTGATCGCTTTTCAAAAGATTTTCAAGATGTTTTTACCCTGAAAATACATGATTATTTAAATGTCGGTTATTTTATTGATACGATTGTAGTTGAAGCTTATAAAAACAAGTTTGACTTCGATAAAATAAGAAATTATCTCAATATCGTTTTTAATTATTCTCTAAAATTAATAGAACAAAACGATGGTCATCCACCTATTGAAGTCTCATTTTCGTATTCCAATACAGGGTTTGCGGTTCAAGTTTCAATGGATGCCCCTGATTTAAATGTAAGCAAAGAATTTAATTCCAATGGCGAGAAGTTAATTAATTTTTCTTCGAATACCAATTATTTTGAAGTTAGTTATTTAAAAAAGAGAGAGAGACTTTACCTATCTTCACTTTGGTTTAAAGAAAAAAATCTTCAATCTTTTAAATCATATTTTCTTACTGAAATAGGTGAACGAAAAAGTCTTAAAGAAACGAATTCTACCTTGATTAATCGTTTGGATGAGGGCACGGAAATTGTATCTTACGAAGCTGTTAGTAATAAAGCTGACCAGTCTAAAAAACTTCATTTGGCTCGAAAGTTTTGTTTGTTTATTAAGAACTTCAGAACAAGCGAAGAGTCACCAGTTGAACTTGCTTCACTCACAATTGATGATATTGATACTTATCTTGCAAATTACCCGAGGCCAGACGCAATCCTTGCCGTTGATTTAGAAATAAAGAATTTTATTATTAAATTATTAAATGACGACAGCTTATTCGATGGAGTAACTGACTATATTCAAAAAATTGCCAACTCCAACCTGGACTCTCATGTAGATGAAATTCAACGTATTTTAGGACAGAAATCTCTGGAAGATATCTCTGAGATCATTAAGATAAGTGCAGGGCCTAAGGATGATAGTAATGATGTGATGAGAGTTAGTGGATGGACTGAGGCTAAAAATGAAGAAGAGTGGAAAGTAAAACGCACTGGCTTGATAGAACAAATTAAAGAACAAGTAATAAAAATTCAATCTTCTGGGCGAAATGTTGTTGAATCCGATATTATTAAAATTGTTTCACTGGAACTCGGTGTTGATCCCGAAGTAGTAAAAAGTGTAGTTAAAGGTTTGGTTGATGAGGCTGTCAGTAGTGAATTGGTTAAAAAAGAAAAATTAGAGGACGCATTCGCACTACGTTTTCTGTCTCAACAGCCTGGTCAAGATGCTGCTCGTGAAAAATTAGAAGGACAAATTCTTCGCATGAAAAAAATCATGGATCAAATGCGTTCTGAGATTGTAAAACTTCTCGTAGAAGCCGAAGCATCTAAGAAGGAAAGAAGTTCTCCGTTTGGTGATGAACAAACATCTGAGTTGTTAGATCTTAAACAAGCACTTACAAAAACTCTCGAGATGATGAAAACGAAAGAGAAAATTGCACAAAAACAAAAAACAGATTTCGAGCAAATTTTGTCAGCTAAAGAAAATAAAATTCAAACACAGGAAACATACCTTGAACAATTAAAGGGTGAATTTTCTAGAAGTCGTGAATTTGCCAATGAAGAAAAATTAGAATTGTTACAGGTTGAAAATAACAGCCTTACGTCTCGGCTTGAACTCGCTAATCGAAAAATTAATATCATTAACGAAAATATGAATAAACTGGATAATGATTCTACTGCGAAAAAAGAGAAAGAGCTTGTGACTTTAAAAACTAATATGCAAATGGCTCAAGCTTTGATTGAGAAATTCAAACATGAGCGATCTGACCTTGAAAGTAAACTTCTTGAGGAAAAAGAAAAAAATATAAAGTTAAGAGATGAAAAGGGCGTGACGGGCGGGCCTTCAAAAGAGCAGGTAGAAAAAGACTTGTTGATGACTAATCTCCAGGCCGAGAAAAAAAGCTTGGAAGAAAAATACAGAGCTCAGGTTTTGGAGCTTAAAAAAATGGAGCAAAAACTCAAGTTTACAACTGCTCAATTGGAAGAATCCCAAAAACGTAAAGCACAGCCAGCCGTTGCGTCTACCAAGAGTAATGAGACCTATATTAAACAGCTAGAAAATGCCAATGCGAGGATTACTGAAGCCAATAATGAAGTTACCGAGAAGAAAAAAGAAGCTATTAAACTAAAACAAGAAAACACACTTCTAGCTTCAAAAGTGTCCGAACTTGAAAAAAAACTAGGTAATAGTGAGAAAAAAGCAGCTTAATTCAAATTTTTCTTGTCAGTCTAAGGCAATTTGAGTAAAAATCATTTCTACAAAACGACGCCCTGCTGGTGAAATTGGCAGACACGCCAGACTTAGGATCTGGTGCGCAAGCGTGGGGGTTCAAGTCCCTCGCAGGGCACCATTCTTTTTTTAACTATCTACATTACAAAGTTTTTTTTAAATCATTTCTTATTGTTAAGATCAAAATAGAATTTTTTTTTCAAGAAAATTTCAAATCAAAATAAGATCAGACGAAAAATCGTTAGCTATTTAAGGATACCGTAATAATTTTTTTATTTCTGTATCTTTGAATTAAGTTTAAACATGGGAAGTTCAAAAGAGTTGGTAGTCTCAAAGAAGTTTTACTTCACTATACTCAGCACTTTTAACATCACCATTACAAATCATTAAGATATTATTTACAATCTTTATGTTCTTGTTTCCTCTAGAGTAATTTTAAGTCTAGCTAAAGAAAAAAAATTTACATAGGACCTATAATTTCTTTAGAAATTGATGTAGGTTCAGCTTCATATTTTTAGCTTTTTAAATCTAGAATGAGGAAGGAATGACTTTTTTACAGAATATGGTGAATTCATCTGAATTCCTCTCTGGCGGCGGAGAGATGGGAGCACTGATTCGCACCACTGATTGGAGCTTGACTCCCGTTGGATCGCCTGAAAGCTGGCCTAATTCACTTAAAAATCTCATACGTATGATGCTCGATAATGGCTCGCCCATGTATGTGGCCTGGGGAAGTGAACACACTCAATTTTACAATGATGCTTTTAAGTCTATTCTCGGTGCAGATAAGCATCCTTCAGCTTTGGGAGTAGATACCAAGCAAACATTCAATGAAGCCTGGAGAATTATAGAGCTAATTTTCGCAGAAGTTATGAAAGGAAAAGCCGTCTCTTATGAAGAGCGTTTACTGCCTTTTTTTCGAAATGGTTCAAGAGAAGATTGTTATTTTAATCTTTCATTTAGTCCTCTTCGTGAAGATTCGGGAAAGTTAGTCGGAGTAATGGCCATTTTCCATGATGTCACTGATCAGATGTCTTTTAGAAAATACACAGAAGAAAGTGAACAACGATATCGCCTACTGGCGGATACCATTCCTCATATGATGTGGACTTCAACGCCTGATGGAAAAGTTAACTACGCAAATGAGCCATGTCTGCAATATACCGGCATGACTTCTCAAAAAAAATATAGCGAGGGTTGGATTCAAGCTGTTCATCCGTATGATCTACCTACAGTTTCTAGAGCATGGCTCACAAGTATGAAAACCGGGAAACCCTTTAAAGAAGAATACCGAATTAGAAAAGTCGACGGAGAGTATCGTTGGTTTTTAGGAAAAGTACTTCCGATAAAAAATAAATTTAATGAAATTTTATATTGGAATGGAACAGCCACTGATATTGAAGATTATAAAAGAATTGAAAGAGAACTTGAAACTGCTAAAGAAAATGCTGAAAATGCCAATGCTACTAAAACGGCTTTTTTAGCGAATATGAGTCATGAAATTCGAACTCCTCTAGGGGCCATCTTGGGGTTCAGTGAGCTTTTAAAAAGTGCAAATCTAGTGCATGAGTTACGCGATCAATACATAGAAACGATTAGCCGGAATGGACAAAGTTTAACTCGAATTATTGATGATATTTTGGATCTTGCTAAAGTTGAAGCGGGAAGACTTGATATCGAACATATCGATTTTCCACTTTTTGATTTACTAACTGAAGTCATAAATCTTTTAGCTGGAAAGGCAAACCAAAAAGGAATTTATCTCACACTCACAATTGATCAAAATGTTCCTAAGAATATTTATTCAGATCCAACCAGGCTTCGCCAAATATTTATTAATATAATCGGCAATGCGGTGAAGTTTACAGATATGGGTGGAGTCGATGTTCGTGTAAAATCTAAACAGCAACATGATGGCACACTAGGACTGACAGTTGAAGTGAGTGACACTGGACGTGGATTAACTGAAGAACAAAAAAATCGTCTATTTGTGCCTTTCACTCAAGCAGACAATACAACAACTCGTCAATTTGGTGGAACTGGTTTAGGACTTGCACTATCTAAGAGACTTTCAGAAGCGCTGGGCGGAACAATCACAATCGATAGATTTGAAAAAGATAGAGGATGCACATTCATAGTAAGTTTTGTTGCGTTGGTTGGAAAAGATGGATTAGATAAGGTTAAAACTTTATCTGATTGTTTTTGTCCTTCCAAAGATCTTCCTTTAAAGGGACTTCATGTTCTCTTTGCTGATGATTCTCCAGATAATCAATTTCTCATAGAGCATTTTCTTACCATTAATGGAGCTGAAGTGAGTCTTGCAAGCGATGGCAGTGAAGCGGTAGATAAGGCGCTAGCTGGAAATTACAATTTGGTCCTGATGGATATTCAAATGCCAAAGATGGATGGTTATCAAGCGACAAAAGTTTTATTGAAACGTGGGTATAAAACTCCGATCATTGCTCTTACTGCTCATGCTATGGCAGAAGAAAGAGAAAGAACTAAAGCTGTTGGCTTTTTAGGACATCTGACCAAGCCTTTCAACTTTACCGATCTTCTTCAAACAATTGTCAGTCTCGCTGTTGTAAATTAAGAAAAAATTTAAAGCTCCTTCAATTAAATTGGTTTACATTAGAATAATTGCAATAAACTAATATTTTTGAATAGGAAGCAGCATTGGAAAAATCTCGTGAACTCGCTAGTGAGTATCCCGATGTTTTACCTGCGACCATTAAGACTGCTGTTGAATTTTAAATCATCTCAGCTTAAATGCAAACGGCTCACATCCGGTCGATTTCATTTACTGATAAAAAAAAATGTAACACTCGCAAGAATGACTCAATTTGTGGAAGTCTTGGAAAAAGAAGAATTCGAAAAAAGAATGGAAGATCCTAAAGATCGCCGTGGAATGTTGGTCGAATTAACTGATAAAGGCGTTTTTAAAGTCAATGAGATCATGCTTCATTATCTCTCTCGGCTAACAAACTTCACTAAAGTATTAACGACTGAAGAACGTAACCTGTTTCATTTCCTGATGGAAAAAATCCAATCTGGTTAAGCTTCTAATAATAGAAAATAATTTACTCTATCAACCTTATTTAGTTATTTCAAAATTCTATAAAATCTTCACTAATTTTTTGTAAAACAGCTAGGCGTTTTTTGCCGATTCTGTCGATCATTTTGACACTAATTTGGATCTACTGTTCAATTGATATACGGCCTCATTAAGGTCTAACGGCTAAAGCATGGTCGTTAGGTAAAATTTCAAGTGGCACGAAAGGTGCCTTATAGAACAGCAGAACTATTTAAAACAGTTTCAAATCACATACAAAATCCAGGGAGCATCTATGAAAAAATTATTATTAGCTACTACGTTTTTAGCTTTAGCATCTACTTCGTTTGCAGCTACAACCGGTTCTTTATTACTTCAAGGAACTGTTGCTCAGAAAATTAGCTTAGTAGTTACTTCACAATCTATTGCTTCTACTCTAGATCTCTCAACTTCACAGACAGATTTAGTTGTTGCATCAGTAAATGAGCAATCTAACTCAAAGACAGGTTATAAAATGACAATTTCATCTGCAAATTTAAGTAAGATTAAAAGAACGGATGGAGCTGATGTTCTTTCATACACTATGAAATATAATGGATCTGCTGTAGGGCTTTCTTCAGCTGGTGGAACAACAATTACTAATTCAGCTGGAACTTCTGTAAATTTAAATAAGAGCGTATCAATTAGCTATACCGGTGTAGCTGCTGAATCTATGGTTGAAGGTACATACGCTGATACAGTGACTTTTACTATCGCAGCCAACTAATCTAAAAAGAAAAAATTATCAAGACGAGAGTGATGAAGAAATTATTGGCAGGAGCAACGATCTTATTAATGACGACTAGCTCGTTTGCGGCAACAACAGGAACTTTGTTGCTTCAAGGGTTAGTGGCTCAAAAGATAAGTGTTTTTGTAACTTCGCAAGCAATTGCTTCAACTCTCGACCTATCTACTTCACAGACTGATTTAGTCGTAGCTACTATGAATGAAAAATCAAATTCAAAGTCCGGTTATAAAATGACAATTTCATCTGCAAACTTGAGCAAACTTAAGCGAACTGACGGCTTAGAAATTCTTTCATATACGATGAAATATAATGGATCCGCGGTGGCCCTTTCGTCGGCTGCTGGTTCGACCATTACTAACTCATCTGCTTCTTCAGTAAATGTTAATAGAAATGTTTCAATTAGCTACACAGGTATTTCCGCTGAATTAATGGTCGAAGGGACTTATGCTGATACAGTGACTTTCACAATCGCCGCTAATTAATTAGTATCGCTAGCATTCCTCATATACGCTAAAGTCTGTCAGGTATTTAGCCGATAAGCCTAAATGAAAAAAAACTTATTTTTCAGCTTATTGTTTGTAATTCAAAGTTTGAGTTTAGAGCTTAAAGCAGAATCACGCTCAACGCTCTTTCTTCGAGCCTATGTACCGGGTTCTATTAGCACTAATATCAAAGAAATGAAGTTAAGTGCCACTCAATCCCTATGGTTGTTTTCTAGTCTGTCGAATTCACGCTACCCAAGAGAAAGTCAAAAATTTGAAGTTGAGGGACTTGATCAAGCTGGTCTCGAAGGTCATATCAAAAAAGTTGTTGGAACTGATCATACTATTCAATATGAAGTCCTAATCACTCGTTTAAAATTTTCATTGGCTCCTAATAAGCCAATATTTTTAAAAATATCCGCAAATTAGCTTTTCCCTCTATTCTTTTCTAGATAAGATTAATAGGACTTTAACAAGGCAGTTTCAAGGAATGAAGCGAACACTCTTTTTACTTATCATAAGTTTTTCTAGCTTTCTTTTTAGTTTAAATTCTTACGCGTTCAAATTCTCTCCAATGTCTTCATCGATTGGAGTGAAGGGCAATGATAGTAGCGCGCTTTATTTTTTGGAAAACGACACCGATCAATCTATTGCTGTCCAGGTTAATTTAGTTAAGCGAGAAATGGACATAAATGGTGTAGAGAGCAATCCCAAAATTTCAAATGAGCTTACTCTATATCCTACACAGCTGATAATTCCACCTAACGAAAAACGTTCAGTGAAAGTTGCGTGGGTTGGAAAAGAATTACCGACGAAGGAATTAGCCTACCGCCTGATTGCAGAACAATTGCCAATTGAATTAGAAAAAAATAAAAATAAAAAAGCCAGCATTAAAGTTTTACTTCGTTATGTAGCTGCTCTTTACGTGAAGGCAGAAGATTACAGTTCTGATATCAAAGTTGCGGAAGTTAAAAATGTAGAAAAGAAAATTTCAATCTTAATTGAAAATGTCGGTAAAAAACATCAAGTATTGGCGAATCTTAACTTAAAATTTATTGATGAAAAGAAGAAAAAAGAAATACTACTTACTGTCGATGACTTAAAAGGAATGAGCGGTGAAAATGTTTTAGCGGATTCAAAGCGCATTTTTATTTTCCCTATGACTGGAAAGTTCTCTGAAATTAGTTCAACCGATAAGGTGAAAATTAGTTTTGATAAAGATTAATCCAATTCTTCTTTTTTCCTTTTTGAGTTTAGTCATGACTCCTGTGATCAAGGCCCGTGCCGAAACACCGGATGATCTTTTTAAAAAAGTTTTTGGGAAAAACCAGGAAATAAAAAAAATAGTTATTGATGCCACCCTCGGGGATTTTTATCTGGGTGAAGTCGCAGTTTCCATTATGGGTGAAAAAATTCTATCGCTATCTGGTACTGATCTTGAAAAAATTTTACACGATAAAATTCGCGAAGAAAAAATTCCACTTTATACATTTGGAGCGACTGAGGTTTCACCAGCTAAGCTTCCTTTTAAGATTAATTATTTTCCATCAGAATTAAGGGTTGCTTTAGAATTATCTCCCAACGATTTGAAGCCTCATGATGCAAATGTTTTTGATGAGTTGATTCCTTATTATTCTAGAAAAGCAGCGGAGCCTGCGTCCTTTAGTTTTGGAACTAATTATAAACTCGAAGATGTGCAAGTCAGAAATTTAGATTTACCTCAATCGTTTCAAGCCCAGACCGACTCTTTCATGAATATCAAAAGTGTTGCGGCTGAAAATCAAATGAACTATCTTTCTACCCGCCAAAATAATCAATGGTATCGACAAAATTCTAAATTAACTTACGACCGTCCTAATCGTATGCAGCGACTAGAGATTGGGGATGTTAATTTTCCGATCATTGGCCTCCAGCAATCACGCTCTATAGGGGGAATCTCTTTTTATCGGGATTTTTCGCTCAATCCTTATCGGGCAACTGGGCCGACTTCTTCTTTTGAATATGACGTTGAAACTCGTTCACTAGTTAGAACTTATATAAATAATACTATTTTAAAAACGGAATACATGAATCCAGGGCGGTATTCAGTGAAGGATATTCCACTGAACAATGGTATTAATAAAATTATCGTAGAGCTCACCGATGATTTTGGAAAAAAGAAAATTCTTATTTTTAATGAAGCCGGCTCGCTTGATCTACTGGCACCGGGGTTAAATCGTTATTCACTCGCTGCGGGATATCCGTCGACCGATACCGATACTACTAAGCAATATGACGAAAAAAATGGAGCATTCTTAACTGGTTTTTATCAACATGGATTTAATAAAAATTGGAGTGCTGGTGGTTATGGTCAAGGAAATAAAAATTTTACTTTGCTTGGAACTAATAATATTTTAGCGACCCGTTTTGGAAACTGGGCTTTTGATGCTGTTGGGTCAAAGAATAAATTTCACGCCGGTGATGCTGTTCAAGCCACCTATCAGCTCAATCTCTTTGGAGCATATTGGTATGATAGTCATACATTAACTACTAAAATTGAATACCGCTCGCCTTGGTTCAATGAAGCGGGTGAAAATTTTGAAAATCGGTTCGATATTATTACGAGCCTTTCTTATAGCGTTCCACTTTTTGAAAGATTTAATTTGGCACTTGGTGGAAATTATCAAAATCCTAGAATTGGAGACACCGCTAAATTAGGTTTTGATACGAGTTTGACCGCTAAAGTTTTTCAATCGAGTTCACTTACTTTTTATTGGGCTAGAAATCGCGACGACAATAAGTTGTGGTCTACACAACTTTATTTTTTCTTGAACATGACATTTGGTGATAGTTCTACTTTTGTTTCTGCTTTTTATGAAAAACAATCTCAAACTAAACGCCTGACGGTTATTCACGACAATGGGAAACAATTAAATAATTTAAAAATGTCAGCCAGTGTTGATGACAATTCCAGCTCACGAAATGGAGCACTAGATTTGCAGTACAATACGACGCTTGCTGATTTAGGTGCACGTGAAGAAATTATTAATAATAAAGGTCACCAAGCTGGAACTAAAACATCACTTAGATTTTTAAGTTCTTTTGCTTTTGTGCATAATGGATCGGACTCTGGCTTTTCAATCTCGCGTCCTATCTCTAACAGTTATGTACTTTTTAAACCAAACGAGGGGTGGCGAGGTCAACGCTTTGGTGTTCAATCAACTAATAGCGGAGACGACTCAAGTTCAGGTCTCTTTGGAGAATCTTTGATTTCCGGTCTTACGCCCTATCAGTACCGCCGTTTACAACTTGATCCTAGTCACTTAGAACCAGGTTATATTTTAGGTCAGGAAAGTTTTGTAGTTTATCCGCATTACCGCAGTGGGCATTTATTTGTTGTCGGTAAATCGGGATTGTTAGTTTTAAGAGGATTTATAGTTGATAAAGATAAAAAACCTCAGCCGCTTAAAGTTGGCTTTTGGACTTCAACAACGGGAAAGGTCACACCTTTTTTTACCGGGAGAGAGGGAGAGTTTTTTGTTGAAGGTGTTGAGCCAACAAAAGGTAAAATTCAACTTGATGATGAACAATTTGAAGCGAAAGAAATTAATTTAGAATCCAGTAAAAAAGGCTTGATTGATATTGGAAATATCGAGCTCCCTTACAAAGAGAGTCGTTTATGAAATGGACAATGATATTCTTTTTATTTTTTATCACTACTAAAACAGTGTGGGCTGATTGTGGTTATAATTTAGATACTCCAACTCTTACCTATAATTTTTCTGACTATAATCCTACAATTCAATCGACAGTCTCTATCACTCGCACAAAAGATAATGGAGTTCCTTGTTCTAATTTTTTTATTGCCTTCACAAAAGGCTGGGCCGGAAGTTACAATCGTCGTGCAACTAATTTATCCAATGGTGGTTACATTTATTATAATATTTATAAAAATAGTAATCTAACCGGGATATTAAAAGAGCCCAGTGATATTTCATCACCAGATGAAACTTTTTTCGGAACAATTATAAAAGATCAGACTAATTTTTATACCTATTACATGAGTCTTGCTCCTTTTGGCTCAACTCCCCCAGCGGCCGGTGCCTATTTCGATGATATTCAAGTGCAGGCTTACTCCGGAACTTATACCAATATTAATGGCTTTGAAGGCTACCGCGATATGTTTATCTATATTGTGGTTTTAAAATTTACTTCTATTTCATTAGTTGATAGTGGGGGAACTTATGATCCAACCAAAACTTCAAAAACATTAGACTTTGGAGAATTAGCAACTGGTGAAGAATTAAGTTTTGATGTGCGAGTGGTGAGCAATGCTGGATACCGCTTAAAAATTTCATCTTCAAATAATGGTCTTTTGAAATTTTCTGGAGGTTCTGGTTCACCATCAGAAATCAGTTATAGTTTTTATTCTAATGGAAGTCAGATCGCGCTTGATAATTCATCTAGTTCTCCAGTTACTATTGCATCTGGCTCCGGTGTAACTCCTGCTCAGGGAGCAAAGGTGCCCATACGTATAGTAATTGGAACTGTTGACAGCACCAAGCTTCCGGGTACGTATCAAGATTATATAATTTTATCTACCATCGCAACTGACTAAAAAAATGTAAATTTTTCAATCTTTAATGTTAAATAAAATTTAAATGATAAACAGGACCAACAACTTTATGGAGGCCCTATGAAATCTACAATTTTAACATTAACTTTTGTTCTATTTTCGTTTTCAGCGCACGCTCTTGATAATTGTCCGATTGAATTTGGCACTGAGGATTATCTTGGAAAAGTAGCTGACATCGCTACAAACGCAACAAGTTGCTATGAAGCTTCTGAAGTTGTATCTGCATGTGCTCTTGGAGCAAGTGGAGATGTATATACTGTTTCTGCAGCAATAGAGAGATGTTCTAAAGACATTCCAGAAATGTCTACCAAAGACACTGAGACTTACAACTATTTAGGTAGCAAATGTAACGGAAAATACGACTCAATGGAAGGAAGTATGTACAGATCTATGAATGCTTTCTGTCATTTGTCGGTGACTAAGCTTTTTGTTGATCTATTATCTAAAGAAGAAGGCAATTAATTCATATTCCTCTTTTCTGAACGCTTTAAAATTGCAAAAATAAAGCATTTCAGAAAAGAGGAGATTATGTCAAAAAAAGTCTGTTTAACAGGTATTAAGGCCACAGGAATGCCCCATCTGGGAAATTATGTTGGAGCCATTAAACCGGCCATCGATATGGCCAACTCTGGCCTCTATGATTCTTATTATTTCATCGCCGATTATCATTCACTGGTTTCAATTCACGATCCAAAACTAATGAGAAGTTTCAGCTATGAAGTCGCAGCTGCATGGCTTGCGATGGGTTTAGACCCAAGCAGAGTCACTCTCTACAAACAAAGTGATATTCCCGAAATTTTAGAACTTCACTGGATTACTTCGTGTTTTACTATCAAAGGACTTATGAATCGAGCTCATGCTTATAAAGCACAGGTTCAAGATAATGAGGTACTCGAAAGAGATGCGGATCACGGTGTGAATATTGGTTTGTATACTTATCCTATTCTCATGGCGTCTGACATTATGATTCTCAATGCCGACGTGGTTCCTGTAGGGGCCGATCAACTTCAGCACATCGAAATCGCCCGTGATATTGCCACTGCTTTTAATAATACTTACGGCAATAAACTTAAACTTCCAAAGGCTATAGTTCGAGAAGGAAATAAACTTCTTTCTGGACTTGATGGTCGCAAAATGAGCAAGAGTTACGGAAATCACATTCCATTATTTTCAAGCGATAAAGATCTTAAAAAACTTATCAATCGAATCACTACTGATTCAAGTGGACCTACAGAACCTAAAAATCCTGCAGAGTCTTTGATCTTTGATTTTTACAGCGAATTTGCAACGCCTGAGCAGACTGAAGCACTAAGAGCTAGATACCTAAGAGGTATTGGCTGGGGAGAGGCTAAAATGGAGCTATTGTCTGTTTTAAATCATCTCTTGAAAGAACCGAGAGAAATGTATGCCGAGCTGATGGTTAATACTACTAAGATAGATAGAATTTTAGAAGAAGGAGCTGCAAAGGTTCGTCCGCAAGCTCAGGCCCTACTAAAAGATTTGAAGTATTCGATTGGTGTGAAATAAAAATTTAGTCAGGAGACAATATGTTTAAACTAGGATTGTTGCTTTTACTTTCTTCAATAAACCTTTACGCACAAGACGTGATCATCAGTCCTCCCCCTCTCAGTATTGATCCTGGAGCTGGACGAGAAATGGTTCAAGATAATGCACCTGTTGGCAGTATACTTCCCGCAAAGATTGATCCAGTCGACGGTCAGTTAAAACTTGGTGAGCATAAAGCTGATGAACAGAAAAATGAAGTTAAGCAAGAAAACAAAGAAGTTATAATAACTCCAAGACCTAATGAAGAATTCAAACTGGTAGAGCCTACAAGATATTACCCACCTCAAAAATACATTCAATTCTCATTTGGATATTTAAATTCTAAATATGACAGAATTGATTCATCTCTAGATAACGGATCTACATTAACTGACTTTAGAGTAGTCTCTGATATGAATGAACATAATCAATTTGGTTTTGCCCTAGAGTTGATTCACGATACATCTCTAGAAACTATTCCAGAAAATATCCGCGCTCTTCAATACAAACTTTTTATGGATTATCACCATTCTATTTTTGCAGATAAACTCGATTGGATGGCAGGCCTTGCCCTATCTATTGGGGATTATAGTATTCGTAAACTGGCCATCAATGGCAGTGGAGAAAAAGTTTACACAAAACTAAAAAGCGGAACTATCTTCGGAGTCATTCCAAGTGCCGGTCTTAGATTTTATTTAGGTGGCCGCAATAGCATCGATATTTCAGCAGAATATCATCAATATTTATCAAAACCTCAGAGCTATATCGGAGGATTTGCTTTCGTCCCACGCTTTAGTTTTGCCTTCTAATCTTTTTTACACATAGGGCTAGTCAGAACGCATATTATGTCGTAGAAGAGCCCTACTAATAAAACGAATCTATCCTCGTTAGTGCTTTTTTTGCGTTATAAATGTTGCGGTTTTCATTTAAAGCAAAGTGCGAGGTGAAGATCCACATTCAACGGAGTAAAAAGTGACATTTCAAGAATTGCCACTACGCGAGTCATTGCTTAAAGCAATCACAGAAAGAGGCTACGTAGAGCCTACAGAGATCCAACAACTAGCTATCCCAGCTCTAGCAACTACAGACACTGACTTTGTAGGACAAGCTCAAACAGGTACAGGAAAAACAGCTGCATTCGTTCTTCCACTTCTTCACAAAATTGATTCATCTTCTCGCGACGTTCAGGCCCTAATCCTAACGCCAACAAGAGAACTTGCTAATCAAATCAATGACGAAATTAAAAAATTCTCAACATACGAAAAAATTAAAACTATCCCGGTTTACGGTGGTGTTTCTCTAGAAGGTCAAGTTCGTGGCCTTCGTCGTGACCGACCACAAATCGTAGTCGGAACTCCAGGGCGAGTTCCCGATCTTATCGAGCGCGGAGTTCTTATTTTAGACAACGCTAAATTTGCTGTCTTAGATGAAGCAGATGAAATGCTAGATATGGGATTTATCGACGATGTTAAGTCGATTCTTTCTAATTTAGGTGCAACTAAGAAAACTTGGATGTTCTCGGCTACTATGCCAGCTCCAATTCTAAATCTTATCAAAACTTATTTAAAAGATCCTTTGGTCGTTAAAGTTCAAAAGAAAACTTTATCAAACGAATCAATTGAACAAAAACATTACGTAGTTCGTCACTCTCAAATGAGCGAAGCTGTTTGTAGAATTCTAGATTCACTAGAAGATTATTACGGAATGATTTTTTGTAGAACTAAAATCGATACAAAATCATTGGCAGACGAATTGAATGCTCGTGGATATCCATCAGATTCTATGCACGGAGATATGTCACAACAACAACGTGACATTACTATGAGAAACTTTAAGAACAAAAAAATTAACATGCTTGTTTGTACTGACGTTGCCGCTCGCGGAATTGACGTTGATAACCTTACTCATGTTATTAACTTTGGTCTTCCACAAGATATCGAATCATATGTTCACCGTATTGGTAGAACAGGACGTGCTGGTCAAACAGGTGTAGCAATTACTCTTGTTGAGCCAAGTGAACGTTATAGATTGAGAATGGTAGAAAACAATACGAAAGCTCGTATCGTTCAAGCTATCCTTCCAACTCCAAAAGATTTGAAGCAAGTTCTAGTTCGTAAAGAACTTAAGAAATTTGATTCTCTAATTGAAAAATTAGGAAGCTTAGAAACTGATGAAGTTTTTGCTGAAAAATTCGAATCAATGGATAAAGCAGATCTATTAAAAGTTATGTATAACCATTTATTCCAATCTCAAATCTCTCGATACGATTCAGCCCCATCATTAGAAGTAGCAGAACAACAACGTCGTCCTGATAACAGAAATGACAACAGAACTATGGATACTCGTGGAAATTCAGCACCAGCTGCTCCACAGGGTCGTGCAACTAACAGCGGCAATATGCGCTTTTTCGTAAACATCGGAAAAGATCATGGTTTGACACTTAAAACTCTTCTCGGCTCAATAGCTGGAATGGTAAATGTTGATGAAAGAATGATCCGCAATGTTGATATGAAAGAAACATTCTCATTCCTAGAAGTACCTGAAAACTTTGGTGACGCACTTTTAAAAGTTACAGGGCCAACAATTAATGAGCGCAATGTTCGTTTTGAATTAACAAGATCAGCACCAATGAGCAGACCAGCTTACGGTGGTGGTGGAGATCGCGATCGCCGTCCAAGTTTCCGTGGCCGTTCAGGCGGCGGTGGAAATGGTTCATCTGATCGTGGAGATCGTGCTCCAGCTACAGAAAGATCTTTCCGCGCTTAATAAAATCTCAGTATAATATCTTATAGATTTTTAAAAAGGCATTCCTTCGGGAGTGCCTTTCTTTTTTATAGGATGATATATGGCCAAGACTCTTATTTTCACAGGTGGCGGAAGCGGCGGTCATGTTATGCCGGCCCTCACTGTCCTTAAAAAAGTAAATGCAAATCAAGAATTCAATGTCCATTATATCGGCGGTATCAATAGTATTGAGCGCGAACTTGTTGCTGACTACAAAGTAATTTATCATCCAATTCATACGGGGAAATTACGCCGTTATCTTTCTATTGAAAATTTCAAGGACACGTTGAAAGTTTTTATGGGATTAATAGATGCCTTTAAGATTTTATGGAAATTCAAACGTCGTGAAACCTTAATTTTTTCAACTGGCGGATTTGTCTGTGTTCCCGTTGTGATCGCGGCAAAGCTTCAAGGGAAAAAAGTTTTTATCCATGAACAAACAAGTAGAGTTGGTCTGGCCAATAAAATTTGTTCAATATTTGCTGACAAAGTTTTTATAAGTTTTGAAGATTCATTTAAATATTTTGATGAGAAAAAAACTTTTTTTTCAGGTTATCCATTAAGAGAAGAATGTTACAGCGACACTATAAATCCTGTTGTAATTAACGGAAGACTTTTGAATGATGTTGATCTTCCAATTTTATTCATTACGGGGGGTGGTAATGGCGCACAATTAATTAATAAATTGATTCAACGAAATTTAGATGTTCTCACTACTCGATACGTAATTGTCCACCAAGTGGGTAAGGCTTTTTTTAATGAATACACAAACTATAAACATCCAAACTATTTACCGATTGCTTTTATCGGGGCTGAGATGATTGATCTATTTAAGTTGGCTACAGTAACTGTTTCTAGGTCTGGAGCTGGAACAGTATGTGAGTTGATTGCGGTGGGAAAAAAATCAATTTATATTCCCCTGAAGATTGCTCAGAAAAATGAACAGTTTTTTAATGCTCTTGAAGCTCATAAAAAATTAGGGTCTATTATCATTGAAGAGAAAGAATTAACGGACGAATCTTTTTTAGTGGCTTTACACCAGATTGGAATGTCGAATCCGATGGTGAAAATTCAGAAACAAAATGGATTGGATTATCTCGCTCGCGAAATTCAAAGTTCGCTGTAAGTAGCAATAAAATTTAAAACATCTATTCTTGAAACAATTCCTTGAACGTAGTTTTCTTTATTAACGACAGGCATCCATTTTAATTTCTGTTTATAAAGAATGACTAAAACTTCTTTGAGGGTTGTTTCGGGGTAAATAGAAGTGATATTTGTTTTGAAGTTGATACGCCCTGATAAAAGACCTGAAGCTGCCTGAATGAGAAGATCATATTCAGAAACAATTCCAATCATCATATTTTGATAATCAACTACCGGAGCACCACTAATATGATGAATGTGAAATATTTCGATTGTACTCTTAACAGTAAAATCAGCCTTGAGCATAATCACATGACTTGTCATAAATTGCGAAACAGGAGTGTCACCTATATTGGCCGTATGAGCTTTGTTTAAAATGTTTTTGTGATTCTTATCGCTCATTATCCAATTCTTAGAATGTAACCACGAGATTTAATCGTTTTGATGTAACGAGAAAATGGCATTAGTTTTTTTCTTAAATTAGAAAGGTGAGTGTCGATGTTTTGGTTTTGAACGTGAACGTTCGGCCAAAGAAGATTAGTAATATACTCTCTACTAAAAACTTTATTTGGATTCTTTGCAAGCAAATGAATAAGTTTGAATTCAATTGGTGTTAACTGTATTTTCTCTTCTGCGATTTCTGCCATCTGCATATCGCAGTAAAGTTTAAATCCATCAAAAGATAAAATATTATCTGGTGAATTAGAAGAGGGCTTTAAAGTAATTTTATTTTTTATTCGAGCAACAAGTTCTCGAAGTGAAACTGGTTTTACAATAAAGTCATCCGCTCCAAGATTAAGACCTCTGATAATTGATTCCTCAGATGGATCCCCACTAAGAAAAATAACAGGTAGATCAGGATGTGTGACTTTGAATTTTTGATAAAGTTCAAATCCATTTATTGTTGGCATGTGTAGATCGAGAAGAATTAAATCGGTTTGTGTTTTACCAAGAAATCCTAAGAGATCTAGTGGATTTTGTATTAGCTCTAAATTAAATGTAGGGGACAAAAGTTCGTTATAACTTTTTAGATTGTCTTTAACATCATCAACAATAGTAATGTGCATTTTACGCTCCATAATCCATTTATCCCTTAAGGTTGTTTATATATTAGCAGTATAACCTAAACTCATTAGAATCTATTAAGGATAGCTTAATTTACGAAGATCTTGAGTTTATAGCCACAACTTCTTGATTTTTAAACTTTTGATTAGGATTGAAAAGGGGCGAGGTGCCAAGGAATGAGGGAAAATAGAGCGCCCTTATAGTTAAGGGCGCGAAATCTTTAAGATTATTACAGTCCGAGTAGTCCATTACGAAGGTTTTCGTCACGAGGATTGATAAACCAAATATTCAAAAGAGCATGAGCAAACTCAGTTCCAGTGATTTTTTCAGCTTGCCTCCCTTTAACATTCAGGGAAACTCCATCATTAGTGAAAGTGATAATGATCAAATCATTTTTCACTACATTTACAATATTTGAATTAAATTTATCCAATTGAGCTTTAAAGCTCGCATGGTTTTTATTGGCAGCTTCCATTCCTTCAGTAAAAGCATCTTGTAATTTTTTAGCTTCAACGTCGCGAACAAAATGCATAACAATTTGTTTTGGAGCAGCTGTCGCTAAAAAAGCATTAGGGTCTTTTGTTTTTCCTTCAACAAAAAGCGCCCCATAATAAACTTTTATCTTTAGGATAGTAGCTTTTCTTATTCCAATTCCATTGAGAACAAGATCTTTTCCTTCAACGTTAACTTTGTCTGCAAATGTTACATCATCTAGTGTTGCGGCTGTCAGATTGAAAGAGATCACCAGTAAAATTAATCCAACTAATTTTCTCATAACTATCCTTTTCTAACTACAGAGCGCTTGTTTCCTACAAGTTCTTTTTTTCTGATACGGATTGATTGAGGAGTAATTTCTACCCATTCATCATTATCAATCCAATCTAGTGCCCATTCTAATGTTCTGTTTACAATTGGAGGTAGAATAGGGTTTTCATCCTTACCTGCAGTTCTTACAGAAGTTAAATGTTTTTCACGAACGCAGTTAAGAACTAGATCGTTTGGACGAGTTGCCTCTCCAATAACCATTCCTTCGTAAGTCATTTCACCTGGTTTAACGAATTGTTTACCACTTGATAGAAGGTTGAAAAGTGCATAAGGAGTCATCTTCCCAGCTCTATCGGAAACTAGAGCTCCGTTTTGTCTTCCTAACATATCTCCAGTATATGGACGGTATCCCATAAATTCAGAAGACATTAATCCAGCACCGCGAGTATCAGTTAAGAAAATTCCGCGGTAACCAATTAATCCACGTGAAGGAATAACAAAAACCATACGAGTTCTTGCTTCACCAAGTGGCATCATGTTTTCCATGATTCCTTTTCTGATTGAAAGTCTTTCAGTAATAGCTCCAGTTGCTTCATTTGGAATATCAAGAACTACTTTTTCAAATGGCTCTAACTTAGTTCCGTCTTCAGCAATTTGGAATAGTACTTGCGGACGACCAACCATTAACTCAAATCCTTTACGACGAAGTTGTTCGAAAACGATTGCAAGTTGTAATTCTCCACGGCCTTTTAATAAAAAGACTTTTGGATCGTCAGTTGGTTCATATTGAAGAGCAACGTTAGTTTTAATTGAATCTTGTAAAAATTCTTCAAGTTTTCTTGAAGTTAAGTATTCACCTTCTTGGCCTGACATAGGACTTGTAGAAACTGAAACTTGTACCCCAACGGTAGGCGGTTCAACTGTAATACGTGGAAGAGGTTCTATTTTAAGTGTTGAAACGATCGTGTCACCAATTTTAGCGTTATCTACACCGGCAACAATAACAATTTCTCCAGCGTCAGCTGATTCTACCTCTGTAATTTTTAAAGCTGAGAATTCTTGAATGGCAGAAACTTTGAATGTTTTGTTTTTTGCTTCAGCATCACAAAGAGTGTAGTTAGCACCTTTTTTGATTGATCCTCTTTGAATACGACCGATAGCTAGAGGTCCTAGGTATGGTGAGTATGAAAGGTTTGTGACTAGAAGTTGAAGTTCAGGTCCTTCAGAAACTCTTGGCTGAGGAAAGAAATCTGAAACCATTAAATCTAGAATTGGATTAATGTCAGTTCTAACAACTTTGTAATCGTGAGTTGCCCAACCAGCGCGAGCTGAAGAGTAGATAATAGGAATATCTAAATCGAAATCTTCAATGTTAAGCATTGAAGCCAATTCTAAGAAAAGTTCTTCAATATCATGTTTAACTTCTTCGATACGTTCATCGGGTCTATCAATTTTATTGATTACTACTGCGATTTTTAATCTTTGTTCCATTGCTTTAGTAAGAACGAAACGAGTTTGAGGAAGAGGTCCTTCAGAAGCATCAACTAATAAAAGAATACCATCTACCATCATCAAAGATCTTTCAACTTCACCACCGAAGTCAGCATGGCCTGGAGTATCCAGAAGATTAATTTTTGTATCTTTCCAAACGAAAGCACAGTTCTTAGCAGTGATTGTGATTCCGCGTTCTTTTTCTATTTCTCCAGAATCCATTACTCTGTCTGTCATCTGTTCGCGCTCATCAAATGTTCCCGACTGTCTTAAAAGACAATCTACAAGTGTAGTTTTTCCATGGTCGACGTGAGCTACGACGGCAATGTTTTTTAGTTTAGAATAATTCTTAGACATGCGGGCTAATCCTTTGTTGGGCACTTTCTGCGCAGAAAAAATATATAATGAATTTCGGGACAGAATAGCATAAGATGCCCCCATATAGCGAGATAACAAATGATCCAAGCAAAAAATTTATCGAAACATTTCGGTGGGCAAGAACTCTTTGACCGTGTCAGTTTTCAGTTAGGAGGCCGAGAAAGAGTTGGGCTCGTTGGACGCAATGGCTCGGGAAAATCTACCCTCTTTAAGCTAATTCTCGGAGAGTTATCAGTCGATTCTGGAGAAATTACTATTCCAAAAGGCTATAGACTCGGCGCTTTGGAACAGCACATTCATTTCACAAAACTAACTGTGTTAGAAGAATGCATCCAAGTACTCGACCCAGATGATTTTTTAGAGCACGAAGCAGAAAAAATACTTTTTGGTTTAGGTTTTTCTGATGAAGACATGCTTAAAGATCCGAAGAGTTTTTCAGGTGGATATCAAATCAGAATCAATCTCACTAAAGTATTATTGAAAGCTCCTAATCTTTTACTGTTAGATGAGCCAACCAACTATCTCGATATCGTTTCGATTAGATGGTTGAAATCATTTCTTAAAAATTTTCCCGGCGAAATTATGCTTATCACCCATGATAGAGAATTCATGGACGATGTAGTGACCCACACAATGGGGCTTCACCGCCAGCAATTGAAAAAAGTAAAAGGTGATACGGCGAAATTTTATGAACAGATTCTTCAAGATGAAGAAATGTACGAAAAGACACGAGAGAATTTAGACAAAAAGAGAAAGGAGATGGAAGCTTTTGTCGAAAGATTTAAAGCAAAGGCTTCTAAGGCCGCTCAGGCACAATCGAGAATGAAAGCGCTGCAGAAAATGAGCACCATGGATAAACTAAACGATGTCGATGTTTTAGGATTTCGGTTTCGTTTTCTTGAATGCCCGGGAAAGCAGATTGCAGAAATAAAGCATCTTGCTTTTTCATATGATGGTGACAAAAACAAGACTCTTTTTCATAATTTAACTTTTCCGATTAACCGCGAAGACCGCATCGGAATTATCGGAAAAAATGGAAAAGGAAAATCAACTTTACTCAATGTAATTGGCGGAATGCTTGAACCAACTCTCGGAAAAGTGGGCTTCCATCCAGCTGCACGAGTCGGTCATTTTGGTCAGACAAATATCAATAGACTAAATATGGAAAATACTATTATTGAAGAAATTCAAGAAGAGAATTCTGATTTGAGTATTTCGGGTGTAAGAAATATTTGTGGAACGATGATGTTCGAAGGTGATCTTGCCAAGAAAAAAATTAAAGTTTTATCCGGTGGGGAGCGCGCACGCGTACTACTTGGAAAAATATTAGCAAAACCGGCCAATCTCTTATTGCTTGATGAGCCAACCAACCATTTGGATATGGAATCAATTGAGTCACTCACTGAAGAGATTGGAAATTTTCCAGGGGCAGTTGTCATTGTCACTCACAGTGAGATTATGCTGCGCAATCTTGCCACTAAATTAATTATTTTCCACAATGGAAATGCAGAAGTTTTTAATGGAAATTATGACGAATTCCTGGAAAAAATTGGATGGGAAAGTGAAGAAACCAAGCCCAATAAAACGGGAAAACGCAAGTTAACAGAAAAGGAAATTAAGCAACGCCGTGCCGAGATCGCAATCGAGCGCGCAAAAGTTTGTAAACCAATGAAGGAAGAGATTGAAATTTCTGAAAATGAAATTACCAAGAATGAAAATCTGCTTCACCGAATCAATGCCGAGATTGAAAAAGCAGCTGCTAGTCAAGACAGTGCCAAGTTAAATGACTACACTCATGCTGTAGGCAAACTCAATCAATTGATTGAGAACTTACTTGAAAAATTAACTAATGCTACTGAGAGTTTAGATTTTATTAATAAAAAATATGATCATGAATTGGAGCAATTATGATTTTAAAATTTGTTGTTTTAACTTTATTGTCTCAACTAACTTTTGCTGAAGAACCAGCGAAAGTACCTGCTGCCGAATGCCGCGGTGACTTTAAAATGATCGTTACTGGATTAGATAGTGATGAAGGACAAATTAAATTCGATCTTGACAATGCCGCTGATACTTTCAAGCCAAAAGAAAACGGGAAACCTGCGTTCACTAAAGGAAGATCCCCTATAAAAGACAAGCGCGTGGAATATATTTTTAAAGATATTCCTTGTGGTGAATATGCCGTCAAGTTGTATCACGATGCCAATATGAACCAAGAGCTTGATAAGAATTTTCTTAGAGTACCAAAAGAGCAATACGGATTTTCTAATTGTAAGGGATGCATGCTTCCTCCAAATTGGGAGAAGGCTAAATTTCATTTTGACAAAGAGCATCCAACTATAACAATTGAGCTTTAAATCTCAAAATCAATAATTTTATAATTTCAATCCCACATTGAAATGAACGTGGGACGACTTGTCCTGAATATTATAACCATATTCGACATTGATTCCTGGAATACTTATTTTTTTTAAGTAATAACGAAACCCGGTACCAATTGTATTTTCATTGAGATGAGCTCCACCGTAAATTGGATTGATTAATACGGTGCGAGTGTTTTCAAAAAAAGCTACAGCGTACAAACGATCCCAAACATTGTGTTGATACTGAAGCATTGTAGCTGCATATCTTTGCATATGAATTGATTCACCGTCGTATCCTCTAAAGCCTTCATGAGCACCCTCGGAAAAATTATAAAAAAATGTTTTCGCAGAGGCAAGACCGAGGTTTTCAGAGAAGTTTATAAAGTGATGATCAAAAATTGGATATGAAGAAACGAATTCAACTTTACCATGAAAAAAAGTATCTCCTCCATCTTTTGGACGAAGGGCATAGACGTTTGATGTAATAAAATACCCTTTAAAAAGAGTATCGAGTTGTTCATAGAATTTAATATTAAATCGTGAGCGCAATCCGGCTCCTTCAAATTTTTGATCAACCCTAGAGTTGATTTGAACTATATCTTTCTTAAAAAAAATTGGTCCTGTTTTGAAAACCATGTTCTTATAGAAAAAGTTTGGAGTTACTTCGAAAGCGGTAGTGCGCGATTCAAATTCAGTTTGAACAACTTTATGACGGTAAAAACGCGAGAGGGTATTTAAACGAACAACTAGTGCAGAAATACCCAAATTTGAAGAAAAGAAATTTTCAGAGTTATAGAGTAAAAGATAATTTATTCCTGAATTGGTCCAGGCAACTGCCGGAACTAAAGTCTCCAAACGACCGAGGAAATTGTTTTCAAATAGTCCAACCCCGCGCATATGGTAGTCGCCTGATTGAGAAATTAAGGGGACTGGAATGATAGACCACTTGTCTTCAATCTCGATTTTTAAAATACCGTTTTCAAACTTAAAAGATTTTAGAATATATTGGGCATTTTGGGAGACGCGGATTCTCAGGTCTTCAAGATCGGCAGGAGTAAGATCGTCACCCATTTGGACGTTCACTCTTCGCAGCAAAGCCCAAGGTTTAGTCTTGGTTTGGCCAGTAATTTGAATATCTTTAACGACTTCTGCTTTAAGTTGAACAGTAAATAAAATAGTTATCCAAATAAGTAAAAAGACAGCTTTCATATCAAGGGCCTCTCATCGATTTTTTGACCTTCTTTTTACAAGGAATATTCTTAATTGTCATGAAACATTTAACCTAAAATTTAGCCCTTAGAAGTTGAATTCTCTAGAGGGGAATGCTACTTTAATTCCCTAAACATTACAGGGATAATGCCATGCTGAATGATAATTTTTATTACTCGTTTTCGAGTGATGCTCAAAATGAAATTTATGATTATATAAAATCATTACATGTTTATAATAGAATCGAAGATGCAAAAATTCTAGATTCTGAAGATTGTCCGACTTTTAAATATGAAATGGAAGAAGTTCGAAATGAACTTGAAAATGGAAAACGTATTGTTATTGTAAAACCATTTATTGACCTACAAAACAAATATACAATTTTAGAACAAAGAACTATTCACTGGTTAATGGGAAATATTTTGGGCGAAACTCTTGTTCAAAACGAAGCCGGCGATAGAGCGATCTTAGTGTACGATCGCGATAGAACGAATTCTATGACCAAAGGTGCTCGCTATCATCAAACTCGCGAAGGCGGAACAATCCATACTGATAACGTAAATGTTCCATTTAAATGGGAATACCTTTTACTCGCTTGCATTGCTCCAGCCATGGCAGGAGGAGAAAATATTTTAGTTAATGCATTAAACGTTCTTAAAATATTAAAACAAAAACATCCTGACGTTCTGGCAATCCTTGAAAAGAATTTCTTTTGGGAACAGCGTGGAGTGGCCGAAGCAACTTATGAAGCTCCAATCATTACTTACAATCAAAAAGGCGAACCAGAATTCCGTCATCTTCGTCCTTATATGGAATCGGCCCATAATAAATTAGATCGTCCTTTAACAGACGAGCAAATGTATTCGCTAGATACATTGGATGCCATTTTGGAGCATTCGGACAATCAGTACCGTCACTCATTTGAAGCCGGTGAAATACTTCTTACGTACGATGCTCAAGTTCTTCACGGGCGCACTTGTTTTTCAGACGATATGAATGCAGTCGTCATTCACGATTGGATAAAAGACCATAACAAGCCATTGAAGAGAACGATGGATCGTATTTGGGCAAAGAAACGATAAATATCCTAAAAGGAAGTATATGTCACAACTAACAGCACTTATTTTGGCCGCAGGGTATGGCTCACGCATTTCGGATGTGACTGATGACCCAAAAAGTTTATTGCAAATAAATGGAAAATCATTAATGGACTGGCATTTCGAAGCTTGGAAAGAAGTAGGAATTCGAAACGTCGTTGTGGTTACAGGTTATAAGCGCGATGTACTTGAAGCTTATCTTGAAAAATACAAAATGGATTTTGATATTCATTATGCTGTCAACGAAGATTACCGAGTTAAAGGAAACACTTATTCATTTCTTTACGGTCTAGAAAAAACGCAAGGTGATTTTTTATTGTTCGATGCAGATCTTATCTACGATACTAAAATCTTAAAAAGTTTCATCGAGGATATTACGCCTAATCAAATCCTGGTCGGAGAGAGTTCAATCGATGATATCGAATGCGCAAAAACTATGATCGACGAAGATGGATTTGTCCGCATGACGATTGATAAGCGTGCAGTCTCTGAAGAAGAACGCAAGCGTTTTACGTTTGCTGGAGAAGCTATTGGAATATTGAAATTCTCAGAAGCATTTAGAGACGATATGTACAATGCCTGTAAAAGTTTTCTTGCGGACGAAAAAAATATTTCAAAAAACTGGGAACATGTCATGAATGAGTTTTTACTCAATCACGATATGAGTATACACCAAGCATTCAGTGACCGCTGGGTAGAGATCGATAATAAAGAAGACTTGGAAAAAGCTAAAAGATTATTTAAATGAATTGGCTTAAAGAATATAAATTATCTCTTAAAAACCTGCACGCCGAAGAGCCTCTTGACGTCTATTTTTATAGACCTCTGGCTTTTATAGTTGTTAAGACATTTTACTCACTACCTATTACTCCAAATCAATATTCTCTTTTAGCTCTTCTTTCAGGAATAGCTTCTGGATATAATTTGTTAAAGGGAACCTCTCAGAGTTTTAAATGGGGTGCCTTTTACTTCCTGCTTTTTGCTATTCTGGATTGTTGTGACGGAATGGTTGCAAGACTCAAGAAAAATGGAACTGAATTTGGCCGTCTGATTGATGGTGTGGTTGATTATACAGTTAACGTCATTGTTTATGTAACCCTTGCTCTTGGATTAAAAAAACAATACTCCCCGGATTTATTTCAGCCGTGGTTGTTAGTTATAGTGGCCGGAGTTTCAAAAGCAATCCATTCGATTTCTTATGATCATTACCTTACTGAGTATTTGTCATATGAAAAAGGAGACGGAGGTTTTGTTGTTAGAGAAATTGAAGACCTAAGAGGTAGACTGGATGAGAGCGAAAAATCAAATGCATCTTATATTCGCCGTTTGGCATTAAAGCTATACTTAGGATATTCAAGTATTCAGGCCGGTAATCAAGAACGCATCTTAGTTTTTAATCCACGTCTGTATTGTGAAAAAAATCTTCGCGCTCTGAAAATGTGGTCTTTTGTTGGTCCTGCTGTTCATATTTCAGTTTTAATCATCTCTTGTATCTTGAATGAGCCTTATCTTCTTTTCTTTTATTCAGTTGTCTTTGGTAGTTTATGGTTGATTATGATGTTCATTTATCAATTCAAAATTAATCAGGAATTGTCTGAGGAAAAAGCAGCATGATTATCGCCTTGATCATTGGTTTAATTACAGGTTTTCTTATCTGCATTCCGGTCGGACCGATCAATGTGTGGGTTGTGAATACTCTGATCAAACACGATTTTAAATCAGCTTTTGCCATTGCTCTTGGTGGATCCCTGATGGATTTCATTTATTTCATGGTGATCTTAAGTGGGCTTTCACTATTTCATTTTTCACCAAAGACAATTCTGATCTTGAAGATCGTGGGAGTCGTCTTCTTGCTGGCTTTTGGACTTAAAGAATTGTTTTTTCAAAAGCAAAATTTTGTCTTGGATAAGGATATAAAAAAGAAAGAGCCAACTGTGTTTGCATTTTTTCTTTTAGGTGTAGCAATCTATTCTTCAAATCCAACTCTTGTTGCAACAATGTCTGGCTTGGCAGCAGTGATCAAATCATGGAATCTTTTTCCAAACGTTTATCGTAGTTATTTTGCTCTTTCGTTTGGACTAGCTGTGGGATCTGCTTCTTGGTTTTACATACTATTAAGAATTGTAAAAAAATATCAAAATAAAATCCCAGAAAGATTTTTTATTAATTTCAGTCGTGCCTGTGGGGCCCTAATTGTCCTCTTTAGTCTCTATATGGCATTTAATGTTTATAAGGAAAACTTTGTATGAAAAAACCTATTATCAAAAAAACAACTCAACTAAGAAATATGTTGAATTCAAATGAACTAGAATTTTTAATGGAAGCGCATAATGGAATGTCTGCGAAGATTGCCGAAGAAGCAGGATTTAAAGGTATTTGGGGTTCTGGACTTTCTATTTCTGCGGCTCTGGGAGTTCGTGATAATAACGAAGCTTCATGGACTCAAGTTTTAGAAGTTGTAGAATTTATGAGTGATGCGACGACTATTCCTATCCTTCTTGATGGTGACACTGGTTACGGTAACTTTAATAATATGAGAAGACTCGTCACAAAACTTGAGCAACGCGGAGTTGCCGGTGTTTGTATCGAAGATAAAATTTTTCCTAAGACAAATTCATTTCTTCGTACTGAAGCTCAGCCTTTAGCTGACATGGATGAATTTTGTGGAAAAATTAAAGCAGGTCAGGACACTAAACTTGATAGTGATTTTAATATTATCGCAAGAGTTGAAGCTCTGATTGCAGGATGGGGAATGGGAGAGGCGCTAAAAAGAGCTGATGCTTATCGCCTGGCCGGAGCAAATGGAATACTAATGCACTCAAAAATTTCTAAGCCAGATGAAATTCTAGCTTTCATGAAAGAATGGGGAGAAAGAAGTAAATTGTGTCCGATCGTTATCGTTCCAACAAAATATTACGCAACTCCGACAAATGCTTTTAGAGAAGCTAATATCTCTGTTTGTATCTGGGCCAATCACCAAATGAGAATGGCGGTAACGGCAATGCAAAGTGTAACGAAGACTATCTTTGAAGAGCAATCTTTAATGAATGTGGAAGATAAGATCGTTTCTGTTGCAGAACTCTTTCGTCTTCAAAATGATAAAGAACTTGAAGCTGCAGAAAAATTGTATTTATCAGTTGCCGACGCTGATAAACCAAGAGCTATTTTCTTAGCTGCTTCTAGAGGAGCAGAACTTAAGGAATTAACTGAAGACAAACCAAAAGTTCTAATCGATATAAATGGGAAGCCTTTAATTGAGCAATCAATTAATACTTTCTACGAACATAATATCAAAGATATTTCAATCGTTCGTGGATATAAAAAAGAGGCATTCAAACTTCAAAATATTAAATATTTTGATAATGATAATTTCGAAACGACAAGTGAGCTTTCTTCGCTTTTCTTAGCGAAAAAAGAAATAGCTGATCATGTCGTTATTTCTTACGGTGATATTCTTTTTAGAAAATATATTCTCTCTCGCTTATTAGAAGAAAAAGGTGACATTACAATTGTAGTTGATGCTGCTATTAGCGATCGAGCTCCAAGTTACACAGGAGACTTTGTTCTTTGCTCGCGTCCTCATAGTAATATTTACAGTGAAGCTCCAGCGGAACTTAAAGGAATTGCTTTCGGTAAAGCCGGAGAAAACAAAGAAGTTCAAGGTGAGTGGATTGGTCTAATGAAAACAAATAAAGTTGGTTCAGAAGTGCTTTCTAAAACGTTGGAAGAACTTTCTCAATCTCCCGACTTTAGTAAATTAAAACTTCCAGATCTTATGAATAAACTTCTTGAGAAAAAAGTAAAAATTAATGTCATGTATATTGATGGTCATTGGCTAGATGTAGATAATTATGCTGACGTTTCACGCGGTCAGAAATTTTAATTTAAAGAGGATCTTATGATATCAGCAGATAAGTTTTTAACACCGGCCAGAGAGCTTGGGTTTAATTTTTTTACAGGAACACCTTGTTCTTACCTAAAACCATTTATTAACTATGTTATTGACACAGACGGTTTCGATTTCATAGATAGTGTAAACGAAGGTGAAGCGGTAGCAATCGCAGCGGGAGCAACAGTCGCTGGTAAGCGCGCTGTCGTTATGTTTCAAAACTCAGGTTTGGGAAATGCGGTTAATCCGCTTACTTCATTAACTTATACTTTTAATATACCGGTAATGGTGATTACGACTTTAAGAGGAGAGCCAGGTGGAGCTCACGATGAACCACAGCATGAGTTGATGGGACAAATCACAACTGAGCTTCTTGAGACAATGAGAATGAAATGGGCTTTTTTTCCAAATACTGAAGCAGATGTTATGCCAGCTTTAAAATTGGCCGATGATTATATGAAATCAACAAATCAGCCATTTGTTTTTGTGATGAGAAAAGATGATATCTCTGATTACAAACTCCAGAAGAAACCAGCAGTTTCGCAAAAAGTACTTTCAGTAAATCATTCCGATCTATTCGAACTTGGCTATAAAGAACGCACAACCAGGACTCCTGTTCTTGAAGTGATTCAAAAAGAATTGGGACAAGACGTGGCAGTGATAGCGACTACTGGAAAAACTGGACGTGAGCTATACGAAGTCGGCGATCTTAAAAATCAATTTTACATGGTTGGTTCAATGGGTTGTGCATTAGCTTTTGGCCTGGGCATTGCTCTTGTGAAACCAAAGTTAAAAGTTGTGGTTATTGATGGTGATGGTGCACTTTTAATGAGAACCGGAACTATGGCAACGGTTGGTGCTTACCGTCCGAATAATTTAGTTCATATATTAATTGATAACGAAGCTCATGATTCAACTGGTGGTCAAGGGACAGTTACGGGCGGAATTTCATTTGGTGCCGTAGCCCTGGGATTTGGTTATGAACAAGTTTACTCAACTGATAAACTAGAGGCTTTTAAAAACATACTTGGTGTAGTTAAAAATTCAAAATCATCTACTTTTATACATTTGAAAACTCAAAAGGGTTCACCAGAAAAACTCGGAAGACCTAAAGTTACTCCTGCTGAAGTAAGTCTTCGTTTTGCGGAATTTGTTCAGTCTAAATAATGATTAATATTTTGCTCGGCAGGAGTAATTCTGCCGATTTTTCTAAAAAAAAACTTTCATCTTCTATTTTAATACCTGTTCAAATTAATACAAAATTTTTTCGTCTACTCTTTAGACTTTTGAATGCCTTTTTATTGAGTTAGAATTATCACTCGTATAAGAATGAATTTTTAGGAGAAACCATGTTTATTCAGTTAGTACTATTGTCGAGTCTGTTATGTGCCACCAGCTCATTTGGGGCCTCAAGTGAAATACCTTTGAAGAGAGAATTTCCGCTCAATGATAAAATAAATCCATGTGAAAATCTTTATGAACATGCCTGTTCAAAGACCATTGAAAGTTTTCAATTGCGTGCTGATCGCCGTAGGCATTCATTTGCTTTTAGTGATTCGGCAGAACGCATTCTTGAATTTAAAAAGAATTACATAAAAGACCTAACTTCTAAAGAAGCTGATTCGCCGGTCTCTGGTCAAATTAAAAACTTTTATCTTTCTTGTATGAATAAAGATGCAAGAGCTAAAGAAGAGACAAATGAAATTCAAAAATTGATGGATGATCAGAAAAAAATAACAGATAAAAAAGAATGGTTTAAAACTCAAGCCGGAAAAATTCATAGCGGTAAGAGTGGTTTTATTGGTTACTCTACGAATGATAATTTTGATGATGCAAGAAAATCAGATTTAATGTTGGGAGTTGGCTATTCCTTACTACCTGAAAAAAGTTATGCGAAAAATGAAGTATTGATTAAGGCCCTTGCTGTCCTTGTTACTGATTTTTTCAAAACGATTGGCGCAGACCATCCGGAAGAGAGGGCTAAAACAGTTCTTAAGTATGAGATAGATCAACAAGACAATCGCTTCTTTCCTGTTGAGGCGCGAATTGCTTACTCGCTAAGAAGATTCGTTACTAAAAAAGAATTGTTAAAAAAATATCCCGATCTTCAATTAAACGTTTTCCTGAGTCAAATACCGGAAGCGACTTTTATTAGGAATATGAATCCTAAAACAATACCTTTCCTTAATAAAATAGCTAAAACTTATTCACTTGATGAACTTAAAACATTAGAAATGTTTTATGAACTTAGATCAAAGTTAGATCAGGGTTATCCTACATTTTATGATGAAGCTTTTGTTTTCGCTAATAAATTTCTTGGCGGTAAGAATAAAAGATCTGAGTTAGATGAAGAATGTACAACTTTAACCATGCATCGTTTTGGGGCAGAGTTTGACTACCTTGTATTGCCAAAGATGTTTCCAAACTTCTCATCAGAAAAGGTAGCGGATCTCGTTGGAAAAATTAAAAAGAGTATCTTAGCATCTTTATCTAAGAACACCTGGCTATCTCCTACTGCTAAAAAAGAAGCGGAAAGAAAAATTTCAACAGCTTTTATGCGCTTAGTTTCACCTCAAAATTTTACTGACTGGAAATTTTTACCTACAGCTGCTTATGGAAAAGATACATATCTGGCCAATATTGAAAAACGCAATGGGATATCTGAGACCAGAGAATTTAAGTTTTTTAGAGAGTTGAAAGATATTCGTTCATGGGAGGGAGTTGAGCCATTAGAAGTAAATGCATTCTATCAACCTTCTTATAATCAATTCACAATGCTTCAAGGGATTTTACAGTACCCATTTTATGATCAAAAAAGCTCTGAGATTGAAAACCTTGCAGGAGTTGGGATGGTCGTAGGGCATGAACTTGGTCACGCCATTGATGATCAAGGATCAAAATACGATGCAGATGGAAAATTAAGAGACTGGATGACAGCCAAGGATCTTGTAAAGTTTAAAGAGTTAACAAAATCTTTAATTGAGCAATACTCAAAAGCAGGAATGAATGGGGAATATACACTTGGCGAAAATATTGGTGACCTCGTGGGATTGAATGCTGCTTACGATGCTGCATTTTCAACCGACAATACTGCATCTGCTTCAGACTTAAAGTCACAGAAGAAAAATTTCTTTTTAAACTATGCTCGTTCATGGTGTGAGGTTCAACTCCCAGGAGTTAGAGATTTACGATTAAAATCTGATCCGCATTCACTAGGAGTTGCGAGAGTAAACGAGGTCGTAAAACACTTTGCTAGCTTTAAGGAAGCATTCGATTGCAAGGATAGTGATCCTATGATCTTTTCGGCCGAGCAAAGAGTGCATATCTGGTAATATTTAATGATGAGGTTTTTATGAAACAAGTTAAGAGAAATATTCTTCTTAATCCTGGACCTGCAACTACAACTGATACTGTAAAAAACGCAATGGTTGTTCCCGATATTTGTCCTCGCGAATTAGAGTTTGGTGAACTGACACTTTCAGTACGTAATGATCTAATTCGAGCTGCTTATGGTGAAAAAAATCACACTTGTGTAATGCTTACTTCTTCTGGGACAGGTGGAGTTGAAGCTTGTTTAACTTCAGTTGTTCCTCATAATCAAAAAGTTTTGATTTTAAACAATGGCGCTTACGGTGAGAGAATGCAAAAAATCTGTGACGCTTATAGCGTTGAGCACGTAGATTATAACCAGGAGTGGGGACGCCCGCTGGACCTGAATGCAGTCGAAGAACTTCTCAAGCAACATGCAGGTGTTATTTCCCATTTAGCCTTTATTCACCACGAAACAACTGTGGGTATCTTAAATCCACTCAGTGAAATATCCACACTTTCTCAAAAATATGAAGTTGAGACGATTGTCGATGCTATGTCTTCGTTCGCCGGGATGATGATCAATGTAGAAAAAGACAATATTCATTACCTCGTTTCTTCATCAAACAAATGTATTCAAGGGATGGCGGGAATTAGTTTTGTAATAGCTAATACTAAGTCGCTCCTAAAAACCAAAGAAATTAAAGCTCGTAATTTTTATTTTAATTTACTTGAAAATCATCTTTATCTGGAAAAAAACAAGCAATTCCTTTTTACTCCTCCAGTACAAACACTCTATGCTTTACGCCAAGCTGTGACCGAATACTTTGAAGAAGGCGCTGAGAATAGATTTGCTCGCTATGCTTCATTATATGAAATTATGAAGAAAAAAGTTGTCGAGCTAGGTTTTGAATTTTTAATAGAAGAAAAATATCATGCTAAATTATTGACGGCCATAATGGATCCAAAAAATCCAGCATACTCATTCAATGAAATGCACGATTATTTATTTGATAGAGGATTCACTATTTATCCGGGGAAAGTGGGAAATAAAAATACTTTTAGACTTTCTAATATTGGGGCGATATATCCCAAAGACATGGAAGATTTTTTAATAGTATTTGAAGAATATCTTCGTATTAAAAAAATAATCTAAAATGCACAATAGAGAATTATCAAAGGCCATCAGCGAGAAATTAAGTGAAGTTTCGGATGTCTTTGGCCATTTCCAACAAAAGACCGGGCTCACTTGTCCAACAGGCTGTGGCAAGTGTTGTTTGAAAGCTGATATTTCTTGTTCGCCGTATGAGCTTTTACCTATGGCGTTTAATCTTATTGACACTGGAAGAGCGGAAGAAGTTTTAGAAAATGCGAGATTGTATAAAGAGAATATTTGCTTATTTTTAAAAGTAAATGATCAATCTCAAGGGACTGGCAGCTGTAGTGAATACGAACATCGTCCTTTTATTTGCCGGGCCTTTGGTCTTTCGGCACGACGTGGTAAACATGAAATAATTGAGCGTTTAATTTGTAAAACTCTGAGTGAAATTGAAATTAGTAAACCCCATATTAAAATAGTGGATGAGGAAATTCCACAAATTGATCTATGGAAAAAAAGATTGGAATCGATTGATCCACACCTGTTAGAAAATGAACTTCCTATTCATCAAGGAATAGCTATTCTTTTGGAGAGATTATTATTATGGAAAAAATTGTCTGAGCAAACTTGATTTACAAACTAAAGTTTAGCCCTAATTATGGCTTCACCACTTATTCTTAAAAGTTGGTCAGGACCAAATGCTTCTGTTTTGACTGTAAAAATGGGTTTGCCTTCTTTTTGTCCAATAACCTCTAACCGATAATTTAAAACTTCATCTACATAAACTGGTGCGTGAAATTTAAATGTTTGATTGAGATAAATTGTTCCTGCGCCTGGAAATTTATTTGCAAATATTTTTGAAAAGAATGATGCTGACACCATGCCATGAGCGATGCGTCCTTTGAAGCCTTGAGCCTGGGCAGCACTATCTTCAAAATGAACTGGGTTAAAATCCCCGGAGAATTCCGCAAATTTCTCTATAAGAGTGGTTGTGATTTTAATTTCCTCTTGGTAAATGTCTCCAACTTTCATTATGATGTCCTTACTAAATTTATTTCTTGTTCAAGGTATTTTAATTGATGAAGATCCTTTTGGCATCGCTTTTATTTATTTATGCGACTCTTGTTTTTGCCTACGAGCGCGAATTCATTGTCACAGATATAATAAGCGACCAAAGTTTACAGATTCAGCGAATTGATAAACAGATTGAAGTTGCCCCAGGTGATATTCTTGCAATTTATTCTCATCAAACGAAGCTTGTACTTGGCTATGCCAGAGTCGCTTCAATCACAGATAGTTCTGATTTTTTTATTGCTATCATTGAAACTCATAATAAAAATGGCCTCATTCGACCAGAAAACTATTTACGCAAATTAGACTTAACAAAAATCAATAATGATATTCCGGCTCGCTATGATCTAACCTATAGAGCTGAAAGCAACGTCGCTGCAAAATATCGACCGTTAGTTTATGCGGGATTAGTTCAAGGAATGACGGCATCCAATTTAAATAAAAAGGAATGGATTTTAGGACCTTCGGTTTTGGCCTATGGACTAACATCTAGAACCCAATTGGATATTAATTTGGCATCGGCTATTTTTGGAGTGGCCAATTTAGCAGTTAAAAATAAATTGATTGATAATGATGATTACGAACTCTCTGTTGAAAATGGTTTTCAATATTATCACACGAGTAAAAAAGGTTCTTATCAGTTTACTGGAAATTTAGACATGGCCTCTAATTCTAATTTCAAATCGTACGCCAAGTTTAAATTATTTACTAAAAAGCCTGAAGATCAATCTCTTAACAACAGCGAAGAGTATACTCGCGATTTAAACCTGGAATTACAATTTTCTTATGGATATATTTTCTCTAACTGGAATCAGTTAATCTTTGGACCAAAGATTGATGTTAATAAAAAAAATGTTGGAGGTGTCGTTGCGTATTATATCGTAGAAAAAAATATCAATACCATGTTTGGTGTTTCTTCTACTGATTTTTCAGAATTACGTCTGGGAAAACAAGCCTATCTTGTCAATTTAGATTTTTGGTGGAGATTTTAAAATCTTATATCTTGAAATGTTTTTACCTGGTCATGTCCAGAATAAGGAATATCTTCCAGGCGCACTAATTGAATTGTTTTAAATCCTACTTTTTTCGCAGCTTCTAATTCTTCTGAAATATCCGAGAGGAAAATAATTTCAGCTGGATGAATATTTAACTTAAGACTTATATTTCGATATGAATTTTCTTCGCGTTTAGGTCCGATAGAAGTATCAAAGTTGTTGGAAATAAAACAATTGAGATCGCCATAGATTGAGTATCCAAATAGATCTCTTTGCGCTTCTATAGAGCCAGATGAGTAGATCCCAAGAGTAATATTGGCACTATGCCATTTTTCTAAAGCCTCTGGAACATCTTGATAGACATGACCTTTGAGTTCTCCTGAAAGGTAGCCTTCACTCCAGATCAAACCCTGAAGTTTTTTAAGCGCAGGATGTTTACGGTCTATTTTAACCCATTCGATTAATTGTGCGATTGATTGTTCGTCATTTAATTGAATTTGATTCTCTAGAGCTGTCGTCTGTTTAGTTTCAGCTATAATGTTTTTTATTTGCTCTTCATTTTTATGTGTATTGATATAAGTCGAAATTCGATCTTTAGAGTAAGGAAATAAAATGTCGTGAACAAAACTAATCGAAGTTGTTGTCCCTTCGATATCCATTAAAATATATTTCATAAGGTGTGTGAATTGTTATAGTTTTGATCCACTCCAGAGTCGGTATAATTAGCAACCCAGCCGTCCATATTTGTAAAAATTCTAATGGCCTTTACGAAATATCCAGGAGCAAGGTCAAACCAGTGACGGAAATTTTTTGGCACAGACATAAAGTCCCCACGCTCACAAGTTACACAAAGAATTTCTTCATTGTCCAAGTGAAACCAAAATTTACCTTGGCCATCGACAAAAAAACGTATCTCATCTTCGCTATGAGTGTGCTCTTTCATGAATTTTTCTCTTATCGCCATTAGGTTTTCTGTAAGTGGATGAACATTGATAACGTCGGCCGTGGCGTAACCATTTTTATCCATGAAAGGCTTTAATTCATGGGCGTAAGCATCTAGAATGGCTTCTTGGCTTGCATCGTTTGCTAAAAGCTTTGAAGCTTCCCATTGTGCAATCATGATACCATGTTGTGATAATAAATTTTGAATTGTTTTAAAATCTGTTATCGTAATATTTTCTTTTGCTTTTAATAGTGTAGCCATTAATTACCTCTGCGAGAATTTAAGTAGTATTTGAAAATATATTCAAAAACTTCCAAGTGTCTTTTGGCTTCTTCAACACTATCGCCCCAAACGTAAACGCCATGGCCTCGAAGTAGAAGTCCGTAATTATTTTTTTGTTGTAAGATTGAGGGTTTAATTTGTTCTGCCAATAAAGCGATGTCTTGAGTATTATCAAAACAGGGAATATTAATTTTTAAGTCGTGAGTTTTAATTCCTTTAAAACCTTTTAAAAGTTCAAGTCCTTCTATAGTTGCGTAGGGAAGACCTGTAAAAAGATCGGCAAATAAAAGTGAGTCTAATAAATGACTATGTAGAACACAGTTTGCATTTGTTATTTGATAAATGCTTAAGTGAATATCAGTTTCGTCAGATGACTTTCGACCGGATTTAATATAATCAGGAAGCATTATTCTTGTTTCGAAATAAATAGGTAGAAAATTGTCTTCAGTAAATTTACTTTTATCAATGCCCGATTCTGAAACGAGGGCAATGTCTGGACTGGTTTTTGAACGTAAAGAGTAGTTGCCGCTGGTCGCAGGATTATGGCCCATACTATTCATCACCCGAACAAGTGAGGCCAGTTTTTTCATTTCTTCGTAATCTTGAGCACTAATGATAAAGGACACAACGTTCCTGGGTAAAAGTATTTACTCTATATATTAAATCTTGCTATAAAAGACAAAAAAAATATCCTCAAAGGACGATAATGAAGCCAATAAATCATACTGTGATAGAATTTAAGGAATCGATCTTCTCCACTATGACTAAGCTCGCGATTGATCATGAAGCAATCAACCTCTCACAGGGCTTTCCAGACTTTGACGGACCTAAATGGATTATAGACCTTGCTAAGAATGCCATGGATCAAGGACATAAATTAGGCAATGTTGGGAAAAATCAATATGCTCCATCAGCAGGAATACTTCCTTTGAGAGAAGCGATCTCAAAGAATTATAAACGTTTTTACAATCTTGATTTTGATTCTGCTAATGAGGTTGTCGTTACAAATGGTGCCACTGAGGCTATCTTTTGTGCATGCATGGCGCTCATTAATCCAGGTGATGAGGTTATAGTTTTTGAGCCATTTTATGATTCTTATTTAGCTTCATTAAAAATGGCCGGGGCAATCGTGGTGCCAGTTACTTTGAAGGCACCAGCTTTTACTTTTGATAGTGAAGAACTTATTGCTGCCATTAATTCAAAAACCAAAATGCTTATTTTGAATAACCCTCATAATCCAACAGGAAAAATTTTTACACGAGAAGAAATCAAGATCATTGCTGAGCTCGCTCGAAAATTTGATTTTTATATTTTATCAGATGAAGTTTATGAGTTTTTAACTTTTGAAAATAGTCATACTCCAACTGCGTGTTTTGAAGACCTGGCCAATAGAACAATCACCATTTCATCGACCGGAAAAACCTTTGGCTTAACCGGATGGAAAATTGGTTGGGCCTGTGGTCCAAAAGAAATCATTAAGGCCATTCACAACGTTCATCAATTCACAACTTTTTGCGTGGCCCATCCGCTGCAAGTGGCAATGGCAGAAGCTCTAGGAAAGATGGATGATTATTTAATTAATTTTAAAAGTCAGTACCGTGCAAAAAGAGATTATTTAGTCTCTGGCTTAAAAAATGCAGGTTTTAATGTGTTAACTCCCGCTGGAACATATTTTGCCATGGCGATATTAAAGGAAGGCGAAAACGATATTGAATTTTGTCAGAAACTTATTCGAGAAAAGAAAGTTGCGGTCATTCCGACTTCAGCTTTTTATATAAAATCCAACGCCGGAAGTGGAATGATTCGTTTTTGTTTTGCAAAGACTGATGAGACACTTAAAAAAGCCATTAGTAATTTAGCTTTATAAAAAAAGCCATCTTTAAAGATGGCTTTTTTTGTCTGAAATTAAAATACTAATCAAGTTGTCATAAAAATTTTCTTCATAATACTTCCGGCCCATACTCTAAATCTTTCGATATAAGTATAAGCTGCAGGAATAACCACCAAAGTTAAAACCGTTGATGAAATAAGACCACCTATTACGGCGATACCCATTGAGGTTCTTTGTTTCGAAGCTTCGTTTAATCCGATTGCTAGAGGAATCATCCCCGCAATAAGAGCAAATGAAGTCATGAGAATAGGGCGAAGTCTTGATTTACCAGATGCAATAATTGCATCATAAAGACTAAGACCTTGTTGCACCTGTTGATTGGCATAGTCGACCAGTAGAATAGAGTTTTTTGTTGCGACTCCGAGTAACATAATACATCCAATCATTGAAAAAAGATCCAGTGACGAATGAGTGATGGCCAGTGCATAGAAAGCTCCACACATTGCCAGAGGTAGAACCAACATAATTGTAAGCGGTGTAACAAACGACTCATACAATGAGGCAAGTACAAAGTAGATAAACATAATTCCAAGTCCAGCTGCAACCATCATGTTGGCAATCAACTCTTGAAAGTTTTCAGCTTGTCCTACAAATTGGTAGCGCATATTGCTTGGGAGTTTTATTTCATCACTTAATAAACGTTTAATATCTGTAATCGCTCCGCCCATACCCGGACCATCCGGTGCAATGTCAGCTGAGATTTGAATATAGCGACCACGGTCCTGGCGATTAATATTGGCAGGACCTGTAGTTTCTAGTGGAGTCGTCATACTACTCAACTTAATAAGAGAGTTGTTGATGTTTGGAACAAAAGTTTCGTTATAACCTTTCTTTAAATCGCGCTGATTTTCTTGTAAGAGAACTCGAATATCATACTCTTCACCTAGTTCGCGGAAAACAGCAGCCTTTGATCCTTCAATCATCGTTCTAAGCTCTGAACCCATAAGTGTAGTTGAGACACCAAGTTTTTGCGCCTTAGTTCTATCTGGCACAACTTGGAATTCAGGTTTACCTGGACGGTTAGTTGTATCAACATCTTTTAGTGCCGGGTGATGCTTAATTTTTTCAAATAATAATCCAGAATATTTTTCAATTTCTTTCATATCGTCACCAACAATATTGATGTTGAAAGGACGCTGACCGCCACCGACAGCATCGATATCTCTAACTGCAGGATTGGCGTAGGCAAAAGGTTTTAATTGAGTTCTTATTCTTTCTTTAAATTTTGAAGTAGTAAGTCCTGGACGTTTTTTTCCAGGGATTAGGTTTACAAAGATAGTTGCTTTTTCTGGCTGTCCGTTTGCATCACCAACAGTTAGAACGGTATTCAAAACTTCTTTGTTTTTTCTTATTAGATTATCAATCTCAGTTGCAACTGAATTCATTCCATCCAAACTTGTTCCCGGTTTTAAATCTATTGAAACCAGGAATTCACCTGCATCTGGAGCTGGGATAAATGTTTTTGGCACAGTCTTTAGGGCTGCGAAACTTGCGATAAAAATAAAAAAAGCACTTAGAAGAATTATCATTGGTTTTTTTAATGAAAATTTTAAAACACCAACATAAACATCTTCTAACCAATTTTGGAATTGATTAAATTTTTCTAAAAGAGCACCCAAAGTGTGATCGTAAATTCCTTTTTTTATTTTAATATGCCCAGGTTCGTGATGTTCAATTTTTCCTGCAAAATAGGCAGAAAGCATTGGTGCCATCGTTAGAGCATCGAAGAGAGAAATGATAAGTGCAAAACATACAGTGAGTCCGAATTCTTTAAAGAACTGTCCAACAACACCATCAAGAAAAGCAATAGGTCCAAACACTGCTATAACTGTAAGAGTTGTCGCGACAACTGCAAGTGTAACCTCGTTTGTTCCTTTGATTGCAGCGGTCACTGGATCAGCACCCATTTCAATATGCCTGAAAATATTTTCCCGAACAACAATTGCATCATCAATCAAGAGACCAACTGCCAGTGACAAGGCTAGAAGAGTCATAATATTTACGGTGAAACCTGCTGCCGCAAGAAGAATAAATGAACCGAGAAGTGAGTTAGGAAGAGCAAGTCCCGTAATGATTGTCGAGCGTCCTGAACCCAGGAAAAAATAAACTACGATAATTGTAAGAATAACTCCGAAGACAATAGTTTCATAAACATCATCTACGTTTGCTTTAATTTGTCTTGAACCATCGCGAACAACTTCTAAATGAATATTGCTATTTTCAGTTTTAAGAGAGTCATTTATTTTAAGCGCTTTCATTTTTATAGCCTCAGCTACACCAATTGTATTTGACCCAGATTGTTTATAAATTGAAAGGAGAATAGCCTTCTGACCATTGTAATAGCCGTAACCTTTTCTTTCTTCTAATGAATCTTTTACTAATCCTACGTCTTTTACTGTGACTGGAATATCATTTCCAATAAAATTGACAATGGTAGACTCGATTTCATTTATCGTTTTATATTCACCTAAAGTTCTAAAAACAGAATCAGTAGTGCTACTTGAAACCTTTCCAGCTGGAATGTTCTGACCCGAAATTTGAAGTCGACTGGCAACTTGAGAAGCAGAAATTTCTCGCGACTTCAATTTATTACGATCAAGTTCAACTTTGATTTCTCTTTTTCTACCACCGACAATATCAACCAGACCAACTTGATTCACTTGTTCAAATTGCGGCTTAATTTTTTTATCTACAACCTGATAGAGTTCACCGTCAGGTAAATTAGACTGCACAGCTATGGTGATAATAGGCTGATCGGCCGGATCTATTTTACGAATTACCGGCTCATTAATTTCAGTTGGTAGTTTTTTTCTGGCTGCAGAAACTTTATCGCGAACTTGTTGTTCTGCGTATTTTATATCTGTAGATAGGTTGAATTCTGCAATAATCACTGAAACGTTTTCTAAGTTTTGAGAAGATAGTTTTTTTAATCCAGGAACATTTGATAATTCTTCTTCGTAAACTTTGGAAACTAATGTTTCAACTTCTTCGGGGCCAGCCCCTGGGTAAACGGTAGTAACTGTAACAATCGGAAAAGTTACATTTGGAAATAAGTCGACTGGAAGTTTCTTGAGTGAAAGCCATCCAACCACTAGAATAACTGTAACGATACATGTGATAAATACGGGACGTTTGATAGATAGGCTGGCCAAATTCATTTGGTACCTCCGGCACTGTAAATTTTAAGTTGTGAATAGATATTTAAAATATTTGTTTCATTTTGAATCCTTGCTAATTCTGATTGTGCATAATCTTGTTCAAAGTTTAATACTTGAAAAGTTACTGTGCGACCTTTAGATAAGCGGTCTCTTTCGTTAGATGCTTTAATTTTTTGAGCTTCTTCAATCTTTTCGACAAGAGACAGTTTCGCTTTAGCATCTTCAAATCGCGCGGCTAAGTCATTCCATTGTTGCTCTTGTTCAAAAAGTTTTCGTTGGAAATTTTGATCAGCTGCAATTTGTTCTTTTTTATATCCGCTTATGTTGTCACTTGTGGTGCCAAAATCTAGAGGGGAGATAAAGCGAAGACCAATTGCTTTTGTATTATGGTCAGATTTATACGAGTTGGTAATAGCTTGGTTAGTTTCCGGATTGCGTCCATTTAATGCATAAGTTCCATATACTTCAAAGGTTGGCTTATTTTTTTCGATAGAAAGATCAGCACTGGCTTTAGAAATTTTTTGAAGTTCTAGAGCGGCTTTAGTATCCTCTCTTAATTCTTCTTTAGAGGGCAATGTAAGTTTTTTAATTTTATTTGAATCAACGGACTCCAGCTCTTCATCTAAAACTTCACTATCAACCCCTCTAAATGAATTAACTGATCGTTGCAGTGTTTTTAAATCTTGCATTGTGCTTTTGAGTTCGTATTCACGCGCTTTGTAGTTTGCATCTGCCTGCAAGAAATCTGAACTTTCAGCCAGGCCGTTTTTAAGTCGGTTTTGGTTCCAGACTTTAATCTTTTGAGCACGTTCCAAACTTTCTTTTTGAACTTTTACTACTTTGCGAATTTGTGAAAGCGACCAATAAAGTGATTCTGATTGAGCAAGTGTCGCTTTCATTTTATAACTCTCAGAATGTTTTGTTGCAAGAGCTTGAGAGGTAATAATCGTTACTTGTGAGTTGCTTTCTCTTCCCAAGAAATTTCTCCAAAGTGATTGAGATAGTTCGAGGGTTGCAACACCGTCATGAAAATCACTTACCGGTAAAAAAGCCGGGCTGGCATCATATATTTTAGTATGAGAGAGATTGTAGCCTAGCTTTCCTTGAAGTCCGAAATTAAATTGCTGTAAAATTCCAGCTGTTACATAATTATAATCAGTGCGATCACCTTGAGCATTGATGTTGGTTGTGGGCTTTTTATCAACTGCAGTTTGGGCTTGAGCAAAGACACTAGGTCTAAAGATCAGTTTACCCTCGTTAGAGCGTTCTTGCGCTCCTTCAACAATTAATTTACTTGCAGTCATTGACTGGTTTTTTCCTTCGACTTGCTTAAGAAAATCATTCAATGATAATTGAGCCGAAAAGCTCACTGTAGGGGCCGCTATCACTAAGGCTAATAGCGTGCTAGCACGAAAAAGCAACATAGAATTACTCCTGAATTTTTATACCATCAAAAAAGATGGTGATTATATTATTTATAAATAGTTCTGAATAAACTGGATCTCGTAGTGTTCTATTAAAGTATTTTTCACCAACATGATCAACTCTTAGAGTCGTCGTCAAGTTATGAAAAAATGCAGATGTAATGATCATTGTATCGAGATCAGATCTGATAAGATTTTTAGTTTTTGCATCTTCAAACATTTCTGCAAGAGTCGTATAAACTTTTAAGAATGTATCTTGAAAAATATCGGCGATTAATGGGTTTTCTGTTTCAATTTCTCTACAAATCATTTTAGTGGTGTACATATTTTCCAAGCCTTCTTTGATGAAATCTTCACAGAAAAGTTTAATTCTGAGTTTTAGTTCTTCAAAAGAATTGGGCTTAGTTAATATTTTTGAAGCTGAGCTTAGGCGGCTTTCACCATAGATTTTAAAGCATTCTCTATAAAGTCCTTCTTTTCCACCGAAGTGATACTTGATAGCACTCACGTTTACTTTTGCACCTTCGCAAATGTCTCTGATAGAGGCACCTTCAAATCCTTTTTCACAAAAATGTTTTCGGGCTTCAGCCAAGATTAGGTCTCGAGTGTCAGCTGGAATAATCTTTTTTCCAAAAAAAGAACAAACTTTTTCAACCATTAGGCTCCTTAAATCATTACTTATTTATAACGCGAATGTTTGAGATACTAACATAAGTGTTTAAAAAATTAAAACGTTTGTTTGAAAAAATAATTACAGGATAAATAAAATTTATGGCTTATGATGTTTCAGTGCGATGGAATTAATACAATATCTTAAGCCCGTTGGATGGGGCCCATCCTCAAAAACATGCCCTAAATGGGAATCGCAGTGAGCGCATCTTACTTCTATTCGTTTCATCCCGATGCTTTGGTCTTCGATTAAACGAACGTTTTCTGTGCCAACAACATCATAAAAAGCAGGCCAACCACTTCCAGAGTTATATTTGGTTTCAGATGAAAAAAGCTCATGTCCACATCCGGCACAGGCATATAATCCAACTTCAAAGAATAAGTAATATTCACCAGAAAATGGACGCTCTGTTCCGCACATGCGAAGAATTTGATATTCTTCTTCGTTTAGCTTCTGTTTCCAATCGTCACTGCTATTGTTGATTAGTTTAAGTTTATCCAAAGTTATTTGATCTGAATTAAGCACTTCGTTCTCACGAATTTTTTTGTAAGCTTTTATTGCAGTTAATAAGATTGCAACGAAAACAAAGAGACCGACTATTCCGTATACCATACTTAAGACATTTTTTAAGACAACTAGAAAAACAATCGCTACTAAAAAAATGGTAGAAATTTCATTAATAATTCTCAATGCCATTGGAGAAAAGGATGTATTATTATCTTGCTGCTGATTAAAAATACTGTGCAAAAAAATATGATAAGCGTAGAGTCCAGCAACGAATATTAGCTTTAAAACTAGCCATGGATATTGAGTAATCGGCCAGAATTGAGAAGCGAGAGTTGATCCAAAAATTAAAACAGCAATAGCAGATGGCCAGGTAATTCCATACCACAATCTTCGTTGCATGATTTTATATTGGTCTTGAAGAATTTTTCTTTCAGTTGGAATTCTTGTTTCTGCTTCGGCAAAATAAACAAATAGCCTTGGCATATAAAACAAACCTGCAAACCAGGTCACAACCGAAATAATATGAAGGGATTTAAAAACTAAGTAGTTCATAAGTTTTGGATTCTAGGATAGATTATCGATTATGAATAGAGTGTTTTACATTTTTCGTCACGGGGAAACTGACTGGAATCGCGAACGCCGATGCCAAGGTCATACTAATACATGCCTCAACGAGAAGGGCAAGCAGCAGGCTTTTGAACTTGCGCAAAAAATGCAAGATTATCCAATTGATATAATCGTTTCAAGCGATCTCGAGCGTGCACTTAGCACTGGAGCATTAGTTGCTGAAAAAAAAGGTATTTCATTATTAGTGGATTCACGCCTAAGAGAGATGAGCTATGGAGAGGCTGAAGGAATGCTTTATGATGAAGCAGTCGCCCTTTATGGAGCAGAATTATGGAAGAAACTTCAATGCTTTAAACAGGATAATGACCATGTCGGGTTTCCAGGCGGCGAGACCAGGAAAATAGCACGAGAGAGATTTCATGCAGCATTAATTGAGTTAATTGAAAGCACAAACTATCAATCAATTGGAATTAGCACTCACGGAGGTGCACTTCGAAACATTCTTCACAGTTTTTTACCAGAAGACCATTTAATGCTCCCAATTCCTAATTGTGTTGTTTATAAATGTGATTACCTTTCAGATCAAAAAATATTCTTAGTTGATCCAAAACCTCTATAAAACTCCAACTAAAATACTAAGGTATTTAACTAAAAATGCCTTTTCTTGCCTCTTAGTTGAAAGAAACTAATAAAATGGATTAAACTAGTTGAAGTGAGGTTTCTTATTATGAAATTTAAATACATTGCTTTCATTCTTTCTTTAACTTCTATTTCATTTGCTCAAGGAGCACAAAGAAATCTTTGTGATGATCTTGTAGACAGTGGGACGTCTTCATCTGAACAGATTAAAAAATGTTTGGACGATCCAAGGTTCGGTCCATCTGTTCATTATAAAGAGCAGGAAGCCAATAAAAAAATTAAAGTAGAAACTGCAAAAGTTGAAATTGCAGATGCTGCCAAAAAGAAAGACAATCTAGAAATCAAAAAATTCACTTCAGATGATCTCTTTGATGCAGGATTTGGAAAACCATTTTATGCAATAAGAGGGGATTACCGCAATCACCGTTATAAAGAAAAAAGAATTACTGAAGGTGATGCTCTTTGTGCTTATCTAGGTTATGAAAAAGCCATTAAGAGTATTGTTTCTCCAGAACTTTGGGAAAATAAAAACGGCAATGTTAAAGTTGATAAACAAGGCTTAATCGTCGACACAAATATGTTGGGACTCGTTAGTAAAACTCCAGAAATCTATCGCGACGAAGAATACAAATTCACGGTCAGAAAATATGTTGAGATTACTTGTGTAAGAAGAAAAGACAAAGCGATTGATGCTTCTGAAGATTCTCTAAAAGTAGTCACAGAAGATCTTTTAATGTTGAATGAAGAATTAAATACACCTTCGAAGAAAGATTCAAATTCAGGTGTTAATAATGGATCTCGATCAAGTTCGGCCAAGGATGGAAAAACTACTAATGGTTACAATCCACCAGATTGGGCAAAAGATTCTCAAACTATTGGCAAATAATCCCTAGGTCTGCTCAATGTTTTTTAGCTTTGAGCAGACTTTATATTTTCTAATTATCTTTTCTACTCAAAGTAAAATTTGTATCTATTGCTACCGTGTCTGCTACATTAACTCCGAGATAGCTCGGAATTTCAATTCCAAAATCTGTTAGTTTGATACTAAATTTAGCAACCAATTCTAAAGATTCATTGAGAGAAAAAATTCCTGTTATAATTTGTTCTTTTCCATGAAGAGTTAATTTCCCCTGAAAGGCTTGATTTTTAATAGTTGTAGGTTTGGTTTCAAAACCATCAGGCAAAGTTATATTTTCAATTTTTAAAAGTGCTGTTGGATACTCTTTAACCTGTAAAAAATTATCCTTCATATGTTCATCGCGAAGACCAATACCAGTATCGAGATCTTTTAAAACTAAGTTAGATTCAACTGACATTTTGTTGTTTTCAATTATCGCTTTCGTTACAGGAGCAGGTGCTTTTCCTTTAATTCTTATCATTGCTGGTTTTCCAATAGCTAAAAAATTAATTTCTCCTGATTGTTTGGCATTTTCTAAGTTAATTGTCGCAAAAGTAGTAATTGAAAATAGAACTGTTGATAAACACAAAAAATATTTCATAATTTCTCCTGGGCTGTAGTATGAGGCACAGTTTCGGGTGCGCCTTTTTCAAGCCATATTAAAAAGATTTCTTTTTGAACTTTTGTGAGTGGACGAGTTGTTGGTCGTGGCATATCTCCACTGCGTATAACGTCTTCAATTGCATCTCTTTGATCGAAAACATTTTCATAAGTTTCCAGATTAACGCCACCTTTGTTCCCACCTTTGGCAGAGTGACAACCAATACAGCGAAGTCCGATCACACGAGTATGTACTATTTGATAATCAATTTTATCTGGATCTGGAACATCCGGTGGAATTGGCGTTGGAGTTGGTATGGGATCCGTTGAACCTGTTGGTAAAGTGGTTGATTCGAGAGGGCCGCCAGCATCAATCCACGCAAGAATAACTTCTTTTTCTTTTGTACTTAAAGCAGGGCGATTTTTGGGCATGCTACCTGAAGTTATTTCGCCCCTTATGGCCGCAAGATTCCCAATTACTTTCGTATATGATTCTAGATTAACTCCGCCTGCATTTCGGCCACTGCTTGAATGGCACTCCAAACATTTAGGTGCAATGATTCCAGAAGCGATTATTTGGTAGCCAGGAATAGTACCAGAAGGAAGCCTTTCAATAGCTTGATTGCCAGAGTTTGCGCCAAGTTTTTTTGAAATCGAATAGTTACACCCCGTCAAAAAAATAAATGAAAAAAGTAAAATAATTTTGGACATAAATCCTCCCCATGAAAAAAATACAAGCTTTTGACCTGTTGAAACACCAAGACTAGCTAAGGGGTGTGATGGGATTTGACGGGATTCTAATTAATGAGATATGAAGCATCATTATGCTACATAAAGAATTTTTATCGGGACATTACCAAAATACTATCATTTCTTTTTTTGAAGAAGAGAATAATAGTATTTCACGCGCAGACCTTCCAAGCTTGGTTGGATCTTTATCTTTTACTGGTAGAATATTTGAAGCTGAAAAATTATTTTTTCAAAATAATCGTGATATTGACTTAGAAGAACGCTCCGCTTGCTTGTTCTTTTTAGGATTAGGTCATACTCGAAAATCTAAATACGCTAAAGCTAGATTAATATTTAAAGAAAATCAGAAAACATTAAATATTAACAGTACGCCTTTACAAAAGTTTTATGTTTATCAAGGAATTGCTTTTTATCTTTTTTTCATTGGTAAGTTAGAACTTGCATTGAAGTGGAATAACAAATCATTTGAAAATGCAGTAACTTCAAAAAATCTTTATGCCAGATCTCTCGCAACTGATCTCATGGGTCATATTAAATTGCGCCTCGGTGAGATTAACCTGGGAATAGATTCTCTTAAGAAAGCAGCTGAATTATCTCATCGCCTGGGAAATAAAAGTATCTCTGAGGCAGTAGAGATTGCAGAACTTCAGTATCGTGCGCAGTACGGTTATTCAAGAGATGCTATCTTTCAAGATTTATTAATAAAGTTTTCAAATATCACGACAGAAGATAGTTATAGTCGTTCAGTCGTTGGGTTAGAACTTGCAAGGCAACTTACTTTGAGGGGCCAATATGCTCACTGTGAAGAGACTCTAGAGAAAATTTCAAGCGGTATTTTTTCAAGTGAAAATCGTCGTCAAGAAATACTTTTAAACCTCCGATTTGCCGAAAATTATTACCAACTAGGAAGAGAGTCCCAAGCTTGGAATTATTTGCGTTCAGCAAGGCGTTGTCTGGATTTTGAAGCAGATAAAAGCTTTGAAATGCAAATATTAGGTTTTGAAGCCAAGCTTTTTAAAGACGTAAAAAATACCGAAGTCATTAAGCAGCTTTTAGAATGTACCAAAAATTTCAATAGCGTCCTCAATCAAAACATTTTAAAAAGACAAGCCCTTTTAGAAGTAGAAACGTTTAATCATGAAGATTTATTTCATGAATTCCTGGTTTCATTAGAGAATGATTCTGATCCTGTTAAAAAAATTATTAGCTCTAGTTATTGGTCATTACTCTATAAATATATTGATGTTCCAAGAGGAAAAGACTGTCTTTATATAGATCTAGATAGAAGCTCTGTGATTATCTTCTCAGATAAAAAAATTGAAATTCCTTCTGGAGGATTAACTCCTCTTGATCTTAAATTACTTATCAACATTGTAAACGGTAGCAGTTCTAAAGAAGAACTTTGTAAAATGGTTTGGGGTTATGAATACGATTCTTATCGTCACGATATGATGATTTATACTGCGCTTAGCTCCTTAAGGAAAAAATTAGCATCGGCTTCAGGCTGGATTGAAACTACAGAAAAAGGTTATGCATTCAATAATGAAAAGATGTTTAAACTAAAGGACAGTTTGGCACCAGTTGCGGAAAAAAAGGAAATATCAGATGAACGAAAGATGATATTAAATCTTTCAAGTGATTTAAATATAAGACAAATAAAAACTTTGTCGCATTTAAAAAAATACGAAGCAATAGATGTAAGTGAATATAAATTAATTTTTAAAGTTTCAGACATTACCGCTTCGAGAGATCTTAGAGCTTTGAAAGAAAATGGTCTTGTGATATCTATAGGAAAAGCACGAGCGACTAAATATATGTTGAGTGGGAGTCATTATGAAAACTAGTTTATTATCCTTAATTTTTTTATTATCTGTTAAATCGGTATTTGCAGCTTCATATACAGTTCCGGTTGAAGCAGAGTTGAAAAATTATGCGAACTTCGAACTCGATAGTTTTAAAACAACTGAATATGGTGGGTCGATTACTGTGAAATATAAAATCCCAAAATTACTTACGGGAGTTGAGCAAGAAGTTGAGTTCAGCGGACCAGTCGATGAAAAAGCGAATGCAAATATTTTAGTAGGTTCGAATGGTGTATTAACTTGTTCAAAAGAAGTTGAAGAAAAAATGGAATGCAAAGTTGAGTACAAAAACCTTCAAATTGATCAAGCAAATGCTATTAAACTGATTAACAAAATCTCATTAAATGCCAATGAAATAAATGGTAGAATTGCCGTAATGAAATCTTTTTCATCAGACCCCGTAGGCTTCATCCATTATTAATAACTATTGATCCTTCATCTGCATCTAAAATAATTTGATCCCCTGATTTAATAATAGAAGGAATTTTTTGCAGAGTTGAAATTGCAGGTATCGCAAGACTTCGGATTAAGCCGACCACATATTTAGAAATTTCCTCCAACTCAATTATAATACCTAATATATTTTTTGGATTCATTGATAATAGTTGAATCAAAGATAAATTTCTGGTCACAAGTATAACTGGTTCTTTCATGCTTTCTATTGCCATTTTTTTCTTTTTTAAAAGTCTATAAATTAAGTTCGACGTTACATCTCGAAGAATTGTTGTATTTGTTTCTGAAGTCGCGATGAATTGTTCAGCAGTATTATTAAGTGCCCATTCAGCATTTAGACTTTTATTTTTAATTTTAAGAAGTGTTTGTTTCAAAAGTTCTGGGTTTCTGAGGACCATTTTATAGGAATTTAAGATGTGGGTTGTTTCTTTATTTAGACCACTAAGGCTCAACTCTTTAAATTGGCTTATCTCAAGTTCTAATGATTGAATAGCTTGTCCCAAACGAGCTTGTTCTAAATCAAAGGAACTTATATATTTGGGAACAATAAATTCGTTATCTTCATTTAGTAGAAAAGCTTTTCCAATTGCTTTTCCCGATGAAAAACTGGCTCCATGAATTTTAATATTTATCATTGAGTTTTAATATTTCCGAATCCTTTCATAAGGCTTAAATATTCTATTGCGACGTTTTTCGGAGTAAAGTTAGGAACTGTGTCTAAATTACAAGACCCAGGAATTGGGCCAACTTCAAAATTTTTGAATTTACAGACTACTTTGGCATGGCACGAATTAAAGTCACAATTGAGCTCATTAGTAGGATGTGATTGATACTCAAGATCTCCTCTCGCTATTGCGTCTTGTATTCCATTAATACAATTTTGGTAATAAGTTTTACTTTTACCTGTCGAACAAAGCCAATCATAAACGACTTCTTTATATTCATCTTTACTCGAGTCTAAGTTAATTGGATGTATCGAAGGAAAACTAAAGAGAGACATCGCCATTCCTCTTTCACATCTCCCATCTTTATTATTTTCATAGTTACAGAAAAACTTATCGAAGCTTAGTCCTCCCTCACTAAATGTTCCCCAAAAAGAAGAATAATTATCTCTAGAAGATTTCATTCGAGTGCATAGTCCAAGTGCACAAGACTGATTTGTTTTATAACTAAATTTATTAGTTAAGACATATCCTCTTTTATTCCAATCTTCTTCTTTATACCAAGACCCATCGGATTCAATTCGCTCAAACATGGAACTAGTCAAAGAGCCAGAAACGGGAAGAGCGAGACCGCGACTTAAATCGGGAGCGAGATAAAATCCAGTATTACATCCGTTGAGAGTGACATAGGCGTCCGGAAGAAATTTAGGTCTCAATTGTTTGAGGGCCGCAAGGTTAGTACTTGGATCAAAGGCAGCACTTGATTTTCCTATAATTAATGCCCAAGGAGATGCATGACCATAAAAATCCAGGCTGGCAATTTTTTCGAATTCACCAATCTCACTTAATAACAATGGACCTGTAAATTTTTGATAAACTAATTTGACTACTGGAATTTTATATTTACTAAATACTTGCTCGTCTGTAGCGCCTTTTACATCAGGACCACTCATTAAAACTATTTGATGATCAGGCCATAATTCCTTATACCGTTGAGCACGAGATACTCCTGATTGAAAAAATTGGTCAGAATCTTCCTTCACAGCAGAGCCTACAATAATAATATGGGTAATCTTTTGAGAATCAAATTCTGCACCATTACTCTTATAAAGACCGATGCGGTATTCTCCACGATGAATACCTTCCAGATCAATTCGAGATTGAGCTTCTGCAGGGTTTTGTTTGCATGAAATATTTAGAGTAAGAATAATAAAGGTGAGAATGATATTAAATTTCATAACTATAACCTCCAGAGTGAAAAGAGAAAATTACAGCATTAGGAAATCTCAAATGAACTATGATCGTCAATGAAATACGGTTACAGTTAGAGGATGTTATTAATCTAGAATTTGACTGCGTAAACAATTTGTTTGAGTAATATGCAAAAATCAAAACATTATTTGAAAGTTTTAATGGATGTTTCAGAATTTATATTTAATTTTTGAATGATGCTTGTGCTGATCTATGCACAGGTATAAAATCACTTCCATGTAATTTACATAGAGATTTATAATATATCTCATTCAAGGAAGTTTATATGCCTTATATGGTTTGGATTTTTGCATCTATTATTGCCATTTTTCTCTTTGTAAAATTTGCAGTCGGCTTAGTGATAATTGGTGAAGCGCAAGTCGGCATTCTGGTTAAAAAAATTGGTAAACCTCTCGCTAATCACCGATTTATTGCAACAGCTGGAGAAGCTGGCTACCAAGCAGGAACATTAGCTCCAGGCTGGCATTTATGGTTGTGGGCCTTTATGTACGATGTAATCAAGCAACCTATTACCATAATTAAAGAAGGCGAGATTGGGTTAGTCGTTGCTCGGGATGGTGAGCAAATTCCCGCTAATCGTATCTTAGGCGAAGTTGTTGAATGCAATAACTTTCAAGATGCAACTAAGTTTTTAGATAACGGAGGAGAGAAAGGACGCCAGTTGGGTCTACTTACTGCCGGTGTTTATCGTATTAATACTTCATTATTCGAAGTCATTACGACTGATAATATTGAGCAAAAAAACCTAACCGGGGTAACGAAAGAATTTTTGAAAATGACTCAAGTCAAGTCTGACTTCGTAGGCTTAGTTACTGTGTTAGATGGACAGCCTTTAATCGAAGGGAGAATTGCAGGGACTAGTATTCCAGGTCACTCGTCTTTTCAAGATGGAAAAGCATTTATTAAGAATGGTGGTTTTAAAGGTTTGCAGGAAGATGTTCTTAGACCCGGTTCTTACACTATCAATCCTTGGTTTGCGAAAATAGAACAAATTCCAATGACCGAAATTGATATTGGTTATGTCGGTGTAGTCGTATCTTCTTCAGGAGATTCTGATGAAGATGTTTCTGGTGCTGAGTTTACACATAGCAATCTTGTCAAAAAAGGTAACCGCGGTATTTGGGCAGAACCATTATTTCCAGGGAAGCATGCTTTAAATATTAAAATTTTAAAAGTTGAAAAAATACCAACTACTAATATTGTGTTAAATTGGGGAAGAGAAAGTTCATCGCATAAATATGATGAAAATTTAAATTCAATCACTACCAGAACTAAAGACGGGTTCTCGATGAGTTTAGATGTTTCGCAAATTATTCATGTAGGTGCAGGAATGGCATCAAAGGTTATTGCGAGAGTCGGATCAATGCAAAATTTAGTTGATAATATTCTTCAGCCAATTATTGGTAACTATTTTAGAAATTCTTGTCAGGCTTCAGAGGCACTGGACTACATTAAGACGAGAGCTGAGAGACAAAGAGAAGCCGCAAAATTTATTAAAGATGCACTTCTCGATTATGACGTTGAAGCTGTTGATACATTGATTGGGGACTTAGTTCCACCTGAGCAGTTAATGCTTACTTTAACCAATCGAAAAATTGCTGATGAAGAGAGAACAACTTATGCTTCTCAGAAATTGGCACAGGATGAACGAAAGAAACTTTTGGAAGCGGTTGCCATGGCCGAATCACAAGCTGAAGTTGTTAGACAAGAGCAGGGAATTAGAATTGCAAACTCTCGTGCTCAGCAATCAATTGAAGAAGCAAAGGGACAATCTGAGAAAGTTAAAGTCCAGGCATTGGCCGAAGCTGAATCACTTCGAGTGAGTTCAATTGCCCAGGCAGAATCTGTCCGTGTAAAAGCGATTGCAGAGGCAGAGTCGATAGAAAAAATCGGGGAAGCTAGAGCAAAAGCTTATCAAGCAAGTGCGAATGCTTTAGGTCCAAAAAACCTAGCAGCTCTTGAGATCATCAATAAGCTTGCCGATAAGAATATCAAGATTACTCCAGATATTTATGCAGGTGGTGGTGAAGCAGGGGGAATGCAAGGCTTAATTATGGCTTCAATTCTTTCTAACCTTCAGGATAAATCAGAAGTTAAAACTCTAAATCCTGTTATTTAAAAATTTACTAACCAGGGAGGCGAACCTCCCTGGTTAGGAGCGTACTTGCACCTCGTAATGACATGAGGTTCAAGGGACTATTATCCTATAAAGCAATATAAGTAACAATTAGAACAAGGATTTTCTAATGAAGCTATTAATCTTAATATCTGCTTTTTCGTATTCCCTCAGCTCTTTTGCTTGTCCTGTACTTCAAGGGCGCTACAACAAATGCTTTTCCGAAATTAAAAAGATCAAAGGCGAATACATCGTTGATCAACATCAAGAAAGTAACTATGAAGTCTATAATGTTGAATACAACGACGACGAAACTGGTGAGAACCGTAAAGATCTTATAAAAACCAATAATCTTACGGATAGTAGAAAAGAAAAACTTCCTAGTTTGGGAGTCAATGTGAGAATTGAAGCACGTTCTAAATGTGAAGCTAACGCAGTTGTTTCAAATGCAGATGTTTTTTTCTTAGGAGCGAAAGTTGGTAGTTTTGTTTCAAAAATTTTCATTGAAGGAAATCTTTTGAAAAGTAATGTTGATGGTTCTTATTTAAGTAAAGACGTACATAAACGTATAGTTTGTGAATTAGAATAAAAATGAAATTTTATTTCCTTTTATTGTTTCTATTTATGATGGACCTCCTAATGAGGGAGCTTCACGCTTGAGTTTAAATTGAACCTTAAGCGTGTTGATTATTTAAGTTGCCAATAATTTATCTTTCTCACTTTGCCATCATCCAAGGCGGAGTCACTTCATCAGGAAAACCACCTGTTTCAAGTATTTCCGAAGGATGGTTGTAATTGTAAAGAGTGCCAGTATCTATAAAATAAGTACCAGACATATTCCAAGATTTAACACCGTAAACATTTCCTTTACGATTTATTTTTCTTCCAAATTTTGACATTTTTTCGCCTGGAGTGAATTCAATCGTATCTGGATGAGTGTCTAAATGATAAGTTCCCACTTCCATTATTTGGTTGAGTGGGTCTTTGGGATCTAAAATAACGACATCACCCAAACGTTTTGTTTCCCAATAGCGATCTAGTTCTGCTGAAGTGATGCCCAGAGTTTTGAGTACATCTTCGCGATCTGCTCTTAGAGTTTTATTTTTGGTTAGTACATAACTCCATCTTACAACTTTTCTGGGATAATTTTTTAAACTAGGATCGAATAATTTTTCTTGAGCGTAAATCTTGATAACAGGAGTACCAACTTCAACTAACTGTCTGAGATAAGCAATTGCCTCATTATTATTTCTGGCGCAACCTGAACTTCTTGGGTTAGATAAAACATTTGGCAGCATTTTTTTTGTGGCCTTAATATAATAATCTTTATCTTCGCCCCACCCAATTGTTCCGTGAACCCATTGACCGAATGACTGAGGACCTACAAACATTGTGTACCAACCAAAAGCACCTCTCATTTTTCCACTTTTAGTTCCGTCATTATTTTCTGGCATATATTGATTTGAAAACCAAAGAGTAATATTATGATTATCTGCTTTGGGAAGATCTGGATAACCTTCTTTGTACCATGCCGGGTAGTGACCTTCGCTATCTTCATAAAACTTTGTCCACCCGGTGGCTCGAAAACTACCGAGAATACTTCGCCCTTTTCCTTTTGCATCCTTGGGAGTATTTTTATCTTCTCCTACAACCACTTCAGTTTCCAAAATCATTTTATTAGAACAGTTAATTTCAATACAACTTCTTTCGTATAGTCGTAGGGTTTCAGTCGCGACATTTAAAACAATAAAATATTTTCCTTTAAACTCCTTATAATCTACAGGTTTTTCAAGAAGAAATTCTTTAGCGATAAAATATTTTTCAGATGAAAAAATAGTGCTGCTTGTTTTAATTATTTGGATTTCGACATATTTATTGTCCAGAATTGCCTCAGAATTCTGGATTTTAACTTCATCATTTAAATTCAAAAGTCCAAGCACTCGGGCATTTTCTTCAGGAGAAGAACGAACTCGAATTCCGTCCGCTGAGACATAATATGTTTTGGGATCATCACTTAACACCTGGGCTTTTGCGAAGTAAGGAATTGATAGAAGTAATAAGAGTATTAAAGGAACGATATTTTTTTTCATTTCTTGGAACCTCTGTTAATTTTCTTTGCTTTAGCCAATGTGCCAGAAGCAGCAACATATTAAAAATACATAATTTAGATAGGGTATATAGCTTCTAATTCAGTTATGAGAATGCGTTTTTGTGTGCAATTCGTTAAAATATTGAAAGTATTTGTTAGAGATTAATACTTTGAAAAAACCACTGCGTATTACATAGTTTATCTATGAAAAAAATCCTAGTCGTCGAGGATGACACATCTATTCGAGAGTTACTAGTTGAGATCTTAGAGAGCCAAGGCTACCTAGTGTCTTCTAGTATTAATGGATCAGATGGTATCAAATCTCTAGAATCCATTACTCCTGATCTCATCCTTATGGATGTTATGATGCCGATAATGGATGGCTATGCTTTTAGAAAAGAATTATTGCTCAATCCAAAATGGAATCTCATACCTGTTGTTGCAATGTCAGCTCAGTCCCAAGGAAAAGAAAAATTAGCAGACTACGGAATTACCAATTTCATCAGCAAGCCACTTGAACTTGATCACCTACTAGAGACTCTAAAAAATATAGCTTAATTTTCTTCTGCTAAAAAAATCCTATAATTTATTCTAATGATTTCTTAAGTATTTTGTGATGTATTTTTATTGGCATTCTTCAATCTCTTAGAAAGAGTTTGCATTAAAGCTTTAGACCAAGCAGGACGTTTGTAGAGTATTTTATCAACAAGTTCAATGGGAACTTCAATAAGTTGAGCATCAGTCAATGCTTCAATGCAAGCTGAACGAGGTTCATTATTAATATAAGCCATCTCGCCTACAAACTCACCGATTTCAATATTTCCAAGAGTAATTTTTTGGTCATCAATCATATTGTAAGCACGAAGTTGACCAGTTTTTAATATATAAATGAAATCTGCTTTTTCGCCTTCTTTTATCAATATATCGCCAACTGATAAATAGCGAAGATAAAAGATGGCCGGTTCATTATGTGAAGTGAAATTCAAGGCCCTTGCTAATGTACGAGCGAATTCAGTTTCATTTAATTCTTCTTCAATAAAATAAATTTTTCCAGTCACTAGTTCATCGACAAAACTTTCTTCCTCAGGAGGATGCCCAATTATTATTATTGCCATGTGAGGATTAAGATTTTCCAAAAAAATTACTTCAACCATTTTGAAGGCATCTGTTGTTTTACTGCCAGAATCTGTGATGACAATATCGACAGCAGCATTTTTTATTTTTAAAAGACCAACATTACCATTTGGTGCGGTGTAGATAATAGGTTTGTCGTAATGTTTAGCGACATGGTCTGAAATAAGACTAAGGCGTTCTGGATTGCCAGAAATTATGAGAAAAATTTTTTTCTTGATTTCGTTCGTCATCACAAAATACTAGTCATGAATTATAGTTGATGCAATGACTTTATGATCTACTGAATTACTCAGAATTGTGTCAAGAATTCAACTTTGACTCCTAACTAGACTTATGTTGGACTCATTACCATGAAAAAAAAATCGGTCATAAAATTTTTTTTTATCTCAATCTTGCTCGCAAGTTTTTCTGCGTTAGGAGAAACGTTAAATACATCTTCTTCTGCAACTGAATATACCAAACCAAAGTTTTTCGATTTTATCACTGATATTCCTCGCTCCTTGGATGAAGGGGGGAAATATTCCTTTAACACAAAACCAAAAACACTTTGGTTATGCGGAGGAGTGATTTCATCATCAGTTCTATTTTATATTTACGATGAAAAACTTTATAAACACGCTAGAATTTTTGCAAGAAGTATTGGACTGGGTAACGACGATCATACCAAGCCAATGTTGACTCTTGGTAAATTCAATATTTTTAGAGGTCCAACAGATGTTGGATCTACTATTTTTTTTATAGGTGATGGTTGGTTACAAGCAATCACTGCAGGTTCATTTCTTGTCAATGGATCTATGACAAATGACAATCGAGCTATGCAAACCGGTTCTCAAATTATGAACTCTTTAGTTACTGCTTCTATTCCTACGCAAATTCTTAAAAGAGCAACTGGACGAGAGGACCCCAACAGGGCTTCAAAATATCGAGGACGATGGAGACCCTTTAGTAAAAATTATAGTAAGGATCAGTCAGCATACGATGCTGTTCCCTCAGGGCATATCATGGCAGCTACTTCTACTCTCACTGTAATCGATGCCAATTACCCCGAATACCGCTCATTCATGAGACCTTTGAGCTTTACACTAATATCCTTAGTAGGCTTTCAAATGCTCAATGTTGGCGTTCATTGGGCCAGTGATTATCCTTTGGGAATTGCAATGGGGTATGTCTTTGGAACCGTCGCTTCGACTCATGGGAAAAAAACAAGTGGAGATGTCTCTTCAAGCAATTGGCAATTATTGCCAATATATTCTTCAGGTCGCGATCAACAAACTTTTGGAGCACTCACTATAATTGATTTTTAAAATTTTCTAGCAACACTAAAATTTCTGCATCTCGGTCATTTATACCCTTCAAATCAGATAGCAGGACCATCAAAAGTTTTCCCCATTCCAATAATTATGAAATCAGTACTCATAGCTCCGGGCATAAAGGCTGCAACGGTTCTTAAGAAGCCAAGATGTTTATCATCACTCTCTGTATTATCAATTTTGAAGAGGAGTTTAAAGTTTGGACAGTAGGTATTTAATATTTGTTAATTTTTATAAGCAATGGTTATAGCAAATTAATTTTCATGAAAATTTGATCATAATAATTTATATCATCCGCTATCCCTTCTTCTTCAACACCATATTTTTTAAAACCTAGTTTCTCGGAAAGTTCAATCGCTTGAAAGCTGGTAATAGATAGAACGACTCGGGCATATCTAATTCCGTTTAATTTTTTTGCAAAAAGAATAGCATGTTGAAGCAGGTCTTTTCCGATACCAGTCGATTGATAATCTTCGTGCACATAAAAACCCCAAAAAGTTCCTTTGTGTTTTACAGAGTCTCTAGCTTCACGTTTGAAACCGATAACACCAACTAACTTTGAATCAATAAAAGCACCTAAAATAAAATTATCAGATTCGCTCTCGCTGTCTTTTAAAGGACTAAGAGTTTGTTCAGCCGTTGCATTCTTCCAGTCTTCTGCCATTGTTCCAAAAGCTACGGGATAAAGTGAAAGACTTAAATGCCTTATTGGTGAAAATTGATCGTGATCACTAGTAATAAGTTTGCGAATGATTATTTCAGCCATTTTTTTCCTGATTTAAATTTATCATCGGTAACAACAATTAGCGTGGCACGATCTTTACTTTCTGTAAATTGGTAAAAGCTAACATCATAGAAACGGCACTTGTTAAAGAGTTGCAGATTTAAGTAATTAATTATTTCCTAATTCTGCTTCTGCACTTTACTGACAGGAACAATATCCTTATCGGTCATTCTACTAGCAACACCAAAAAGATAGATTTCATTATCTTTTTGTATAAAAGTCGGCCCACCGGAGTCTCCACTGCAGGTCCCTTTGTTTTTAATATTAATTAAAATTTCAGTATTTCCATATTGCGGCTCTAAAATATTTTGTTGAACGGATTGCAAAATCCCAACGCCTCCATCTCCACGATTAGGCATGGCCGGCACATTGATTCCATATCCAGCTAAAATCACCAAATCTCCCGATTGCAGAATGTCTGCACCTCCGTAAGGGCCTTGGCAGTGAGCTGCTGTTACAATTAAATCTTTCGATAAAATTGATCCCGTGCAAGTAAAACTAAATCGCTGATACTTCCCTGTGAGCATAACGATGGATTTTGCTATGGGATCATTTACAGAAACCTCAGTGCCGTTTACGATTCCTGGGATAAAATCGTGAGCCATTGGAAGTTACACCTTACGTATAGTTGAGGTTCCAGTTGGAACCTCAAACATCCTTAGTTACAATCAGAACCGTTTGGATAATCAGTTGATTCTTCACAAATAAAAGTAAGCTTATCACCTTGTTTTAAGCTCAAATTTTTAGCAGCATCATTTGCAATTAAATTGATCTCAATGATTTTTTCACTTTTCCATTCTGTATGGTCAAACCCACAATCACTAGTCGTTTCACCTTGCTCAGTTACTATAGATGAATTTTCAGTAAAAATAACGTCGGCATTTTCAAGCGAATTAGGAGTTTCTGATGTATCAAAAAGCGGAAGAGCTGGAATATCTTCTTCCTGTCCTGGTAACGAAATGCCATACATTCCTCCAATGGGATAATTTCCCTTGTAGGCAAGGTCGAGAGTTGTTGATTTACAATTTTCACTTCTATAGGCATGAGTGGCGAACGCATTACTTGAGATAAACATTGAAAGCAATAAATAAGATAATAAAATTCTTTTCATAATTTCTCCTAAAGTTAGATTTAAAAAAATTAACAGGCCATTCCTGAATTGTAGGTAAGTTCACAGTCCATTATTTGAGTATCGATATTACTTTCAGATCCATCCACATTTAAGTATCCGTGAATGATTCCTTGGAATATTGCTTTGCCATTAGTATCATTGCATTCTTCTTTTTCAGCTTTCAAACTCCATTTCAGAGGCTTGTTTTCGCTATCAAAAGCCTTAACAGACCCTGGCATTGCAACTACTGAAAAATTTCCTGTATTGGCTTTTTCTTCAAATGGTACTTCGGCAGTTACTAAAATTACTTTCAAAGGAGAGTTGTGAGATGTTGATCCGTAATAATTCATTTCATCAGGTGTTGTTAACTGAAATTTTTTATTTTCAACATTTATTTCAATTGTTGGAGGATACCAACCTAATCCATTTGAGCGGGAAAGCGAAAGCACGATTTTTTGTTTTGAACCTGAATTGTTTGCTGATTTGCAAACCAACTTATGGCCGCCAGGATGTGCGAAAGCAGTATTCGATAATGCTGAGAAAATAAAAAAAGCAATAAAGTGTTTCATTTTTTTGTCCTTTTTAAAGTGGTCCAAATTCCAACTTCAATTTCTTTTACTTTACTCGTTTTGATAATTAGAATGATTGCTAGTCAACCTTCTAAAATATAGAACGATGCTAACTGGATGAAATAATGGAACTAAATTACTTACGAGTCTTCTATGAAGTTGCTAAAGCCGGTAAATTTTCAGAGTCGGCTAAAAAATTGAATATCAGCCAATCGGCCCTAAGCCGTTCTGTGAGCCTGCTTGAAGAAAAGGAAGGCGTTGTACTTTTTGATCGATCTAAAAGCGGAGTCACTCTCACGCCGAAGGGACTCGATGTATTCAGGCTTTGCGAACAATTATTTCAAACCGAAAAAGATATAGAAAATCTTTGTCGTGGAGTTCAGGAAAAGTGCGAAGGCTTTCTGCGTTTTGCTGCCTCTGATCATGTCATCAATGATTACCTTCCATCACCTTTACACAAATTTCGACGTCTTCACCCAAAGGTTGTGCCATCTATTCGTTCGGGCACTCCAGAAGAGATTGTAAATTTTCTTCTAACGACTGATTGTGAATTTGCTTTAATGTTCGCAAAAATTAATACACCTCAAATTGAATTCCGACGCTTGCATCCCGAAAAAATGTCCTTAGTGTGTCACCCCGATATTTGGAAAGAGTGCAAATCTAGCAGCAACGAAAAAACGCTTCGTAAGCTCATCAAGAAATATGGTTACATGAGTGCGATTGGTGCAACGCTTGACCGCAGGTCTGCGCAAGTACTTATCGAATTGTTTGGAGAACTTCCAACTATTGGTTTTGAAATTAATAGCCAAGAGTCACAAAAACGATTTTGTCTCGCTGGAGAAGGTGTGACTTATCTGACAAACTTTATGGTGAAAAAAGAAATCGAGAGCGGCGAGCTTTTTGAAATTCCAGTTGAGCATATACATGAATTTCATCTCTGGCTTGCAAGGCCTAAGGGAAAACAATTGAGTTTAACTTCTCGAACATTTTTAAAAGATCTTATACCAGAATTAGAATTTTAATACTTTTTGTACTTGTCATTGCCTTTAATTTCTATACCAATTCTTTCAAGGTCATCATCTAAAGTTAGGACTATTTTTTTTGCGATCAATTGACATGAGAAGTAATTGACCAATAATTCCTGCAATAAGAAATAAACCAACAGGGATATATCCAAAATTGGGAAAATACTTATAAAAAATTATTCCCACAATTCCTTGTAAGATAATAATAAGAAATACTGTTTTAATTGAGATAGGGGCCTCTGCTAAAAGTTACTTCAGTTTTAATGCTTCAAATTGATTTTAAAAAAATGAATTCATTTCCACTTGGCCATTCACAGTAATCATCGCCCCCATATCCTCTTAACCAAAGTGCGTTGTCAGTATTTCTAATATAAAAACCGTTTGGATAGTTCTCATCATTCTCTGGTTTAGCCGATGCAATAGTAAGATAAGGTTCTTCTGGCTGATCTAAGTATTCGAGTCTCAAAAATGCGGCAAGATAAAGCGGACAAAGGCTTAAGCCAAGACTTGAAGCTTGATTCACGATTTCCTGATAGGAGTGAGAGTTGCCTAAGTCAAAATCAGCGGACTTTATTTTAACCAATTGTACTGTTTCAATTTTATCTTGAGGGAAAAAAGATGGATGTTCGAAGAGCGTGTTAGCATATTTATTAAATTGAATGCCGGCCTCAATTAATTGTTGAAGCAATTGATCTTTCGTTAATCCACCAATGGAGATTTCTTTAAATATTTTTAGATCAATCATGATTTGAAATAATAGAGGAGTTTACATTATACGTATAGATGGTGAACCGGAGTTAACGAATATCGAACTGAGATTTTGAGGTACCAAATTGGCACATCAAAGATTCCTCCTCGATTTCAAATAGTTGTAACATCAAATCGGCTGGAAAACGTTTCAAATTTCTTTGCACTTGCCTGTTCAAATGTTTGGTTTCAACACCGTACAATTTTGCAAGATCGCTATCGAGCATAACTCTTTGTCCACAAATTACATAAATCATCGGTTCAATGGCCATGAGTTCTTTTCTATTTTTGTCATAAAATCTCCTTAAAATTTACTTATAAGGATTGAGCAAAATTAAATAAATGGATTTAACCAAAAATTGATTATTTTTTCAGATATAAGTAATGAGATCAGCTGAAGAAATAAAGAAAAATTTCATCAAGTGAGCGATAGGCGATATCTCCAGTTTCTTTTGTAATGATGAATACAAAAAAACAGCAAATTAGAACTATTATGTAAGTGAGAAACTTTGACTTTAAACGTAAAGAAAGCAGGCTGGTTACAATTAATACTACAAGCATGAGGATTATATAAATCAGAAAATCCGTATTTTTTCCGATAAGTTTTACATTAGGATTTTCTATTTGCTCAATTTTTCCTGTTCGGTAGTTTAGAAGAAATCGTTTATTGCATTTAGCCTTTAGTAAAATTTGCGAACTATAATCTATATAGGGAATAGGGGCATCGGAAGTTGTATCAATCCAAAAATATTCTTTGGAGTTGGGAATAAATGCATCTCGAGCAAGTCGTTTGCAGAATTTATTTACCTTGTAGCTAAATTTCTCTTTACCATTTTCGTAAATGCTAATTCCTTTATCTGAAAGATTTTTTATCAAATACCTTCTCCTTATAAAAAGCTGAACATCTTCATGGATTGTATGGAATTGTGAATTAGCTATTCTCTGTTGATAAGGAAATGGAGCAACTAGTTTTTTCGTATTAAATTCATAAACCCCGGATTGAGTAAAACCTTTATTTGCGTATTCTCTCTGATCATCGGGATGAATTTGAACAAGGTAATAATTATTAAATAGCTGGGAGATTTCTGATTTTTTTATTTTCGGTTGTGGAATTGAAGGATGTTCACGAGAAAGTGGATCCCGAACCAGCAGGAAAGCCACGACTACCGTAATTGATGATTCGAAGTGAAATCTTTGAGGTCACATTGTGACCTCAAAGAGAAATTAAAAAACAATATATTTGATAATTAAAATTTTGAAGTCACAATTTGTGACTTCAAAGCTACAAATCAATTTACTCCACCTTATGATTGATAGAGTTTTCCATAGCTAACTTGAGGTTCCAAATTGGAACCTCAAGTTTTAAGACTCAGCTTAAATACCGATTTTTTTACGTGAATCGTTTCAAATTTTCATTGTTGAAAAAGAGGTAAGTAAATTAATAAGAAATGTGATTCCATATCACACTCCAAGAGAATTCAACAATTTACGAGACGTTAACTTCCAAGAAATATGTATTATTATAAGTCTATGGAGCCAGTTGCTAAATAGTAAATACTTAGATTTAAAATTGTAAAGACCTTGCAATTTCGACATTTCAACAGCTTATGCGGAGTTAACTTCCAAGAAATATGTGTTATTATGAGTTTATGAAAGTTGTAGAGTTAAAATATAGTAAATCGAAGATAGATAAGGCCGGAGAAATTCTAAAAAAAGTGGGTTTTAAAACCGCCGATACAGACGATGCTCTTGATATACTTTCTAATTGGAGAGCGTTTCATGCTATGCCGCTCGATATTTTTGCAAAAGTGCTGAAAAATAGAGTAAAAAAAATTAGTCAAAAAAAAATTTCATAGTCGCTCAAAGATTAAAAAGAACACCATCAATTTTGTTAAAGCTAAAAACTCATAAGACAATGAGGTTATCAGCGATGCAAGATATTGGTGGGCTTAGGGCCATCTTAGAAAATGTTGATGAAGTATATAAATTAGTAGATCTATATCGAACTTCAAAGTCTAGGCATAAGCTGTTTGCACTCCATGATTATATTTCAACTCCTAAACCAGATGGGTATAGGAGTGTTCATTTAGTTTATCAATTGAAAAAAGAGCCTAGTATATTTATTGAGATACAAGTGCGCTCTTATCTTCAACATATTTGGGCAACAGCTGTTGAAGTTTTTGGAACATTGATGAATAGTTCTTTTAAGTCTGGTTACGGTGAAAAAAAATGGTTAGATTTATTTGCTTATCTTAGCTCAGCTTTTTCACTGAAAGAAGAAATGCCTGTTTTAAAAGAGCATGAGGCATTAAGTGAAAAACAAATTTTAGCTTCTCTAAAAGAAATGATTAAAGATTTAAAAGCAATCGAGCAATTAAATGTTTATACAGCAATATATAAAATTAGTTCAAGCGATTTTCGAGAGAAAGGGCGAAGCGGAAATTATAGTTTAATTTTGCTGGATTCTCATAAGAACACAATTTCAGTTCAATCATTTAGTTCAAATCAAATTGAAGAAGCAACATCTGTGTATATGCAGAAGGAAAAAGAATTTTATAATGATATTAATGTCAATGTTGTACTTGTTAATACTAGTGATGTTAAAAAGTTAGAGGCAAGTTACCCAAACTATTTTATGGATACTAGAATATTAGTTAGATATTTATCTGAAATAGTAATAGATAAATTTGAAATTTAATTTGAGAGTGACTGGCTCGAACAAGGTTGTGATAAATTAATTAAAGCAATACGCATAGATGGTGCACCGGAGTTGACGTTATCGAACTGAGATCTTGAGGTTCCAAATTGGAACCTCAAGTTTTAGGACTCAACTTTAATACCAATCTTTTTACGTTGTTCAGGAAGTTTCGGCGTTAGGTCATCTTCAATTCCATCTAATCTCGTAAAAACAACTTTGAATAGAGCATTTACACTTTCTTTAAAATTTTTGAGTTCTGTTGCTAGATTGCTTTCAAGCGCGTGAAAACTTCTTAATTTTGTAAAAAT
>JACMPM010000054.1 GCA_014377485.1 Bacteriovorax sp.
AGGGGAAATTCAGAAAAAAATTATAGAAATTCCTCAAGTTGAAAGCACAGCAACTAATAACTCAATATCTAACGAGCAAAAGAATTATTCATCCATTGAAAGAGAATTAGAAAATAAATTTAAAAGTGGTGAAAGGTCACTAGAAGATCGTAGACGACTTGCAGATTTAAGAGATGCTGATTATTGGGCGAGAGCTCAAGAACTCGAAAGAAAAGAGAATGATTTTAGAGAAAGTAGAATAAAGAATGGAAATTTAGAGGAGAAAAATACTCCTAAAAATTCTTCCAAAGATGGTGGAAGTTCCCTTCGTCTGGAGGATGCTAAAAAGGGGATTGATAAACTTAAGAGAGAAATAGCTTCCGATGTAAGTGCTAGTTCCGCTGGCATTATTGTCACACCAGAAAAGTTAGATAAACTTGAGAAAAAGGATTTAAAAAATTACGGAGTAGATGTTGAAGAACCCTTTATTATTAGCATCAGGATGAAAGGAAAATTAATTCATGTTCGTGTGGCAAAAGTAAAAATGAATAATAAAACTTTTTTGGCCCCTCGTTTAGATGAAGATAACAAAGAAATTACGGAAGTTATTTTAAAGAGTCCAATCTTTAAAGAATTTAGATATTACTATGATAAAAAAAATGCGAGATATTTTCCGATTAAGTAATTTATTTCCTTTTGAAAATGATAAGAAGTAGCGACATCTTAGTTCTCTATTTGTTGATTGTAGTTATGGATTTAAACCATCTGAAATAAAGATTATTTTAAAGATTGCTCGAAATAATCAAAAACGTTTTCTTAATGATTGGATCAAATATTATGAGTGAAGCATTTAAATCATATGACCGTGAAGTACAAATTCTTAAGGCCTAGGTCACTAAAACTCTTCTAACTGTTTATTTGAGTGATGAAAGAATTATTTCCGTACCTTTGAAGAGATTTCCCAAATTAGAATTAGCAATTAATTCTAATCAAATAAATTCCGCTAATAATATCCAAATATCTCCTTCAGGTTATGGTGTACATTGGCCAGAACTGGATGAAATCTGTATGGTGAAGATGAATCGGATATAAGGATTTCAAAGATTAATGTTGATAATTTTGAAATCATTCAGCTTGAAAATGAGAACTGGAAAAATGCTAACCTTGATTTAGAAATAGTCCATACCGGTCGATTTGATTTAATGAATTGTAAAAACACTTATGCTTTTGAAATGAATACTCCGATTATTTGGAGTTTTCGATACGATGTTATTCAAAAGAAAGGAAATATGATAGAGCCTGCCAATTCATTTAAAACTTTAATAAGTACTCTTTTAAACAGCCTTGGTCAGAATGTTATGGAGACGAATGCACTCGATTATTTCGTAACACCTGGTGGACTAGGAGAAGTGGTAGTGAACTTTAAAAAAGATTCTTTGGAAAAATTAAAAAAAACAAGTATTGAAAACTTAAATTTAAAAATCGAATACACTTTTACAAGAGACTAGAGGATATATATATTTAAATTATCAAATGTATGCCATAGAAAAACGTGAATTGACGGCGAGGATTTCAATTTGATTCAATTGATTAAGTTCAATTTATCAGAAAGGAATTTCGATGAAAAAAATAATTCTAATTTTATTTCTTGTCACTTCGTCGAGTATTGTATCCGCTCGCGATTGGAAACGCCTTTATATTCCAGGAGCAAAATGTGGTAATGGATCTGAATATTCCATTTTTATAGACTTGAAATCACCAACTGATTTAGTGATTGAACTTATGCAAGGAGGTGCTTGTTGGAGTGCTTCAACTTGTTATGGCCCTAATTTAAGAACCTGGATGTATCCAATACCGGAAGTGCCGGCCTTTAGCGTACTTTCTTCAGAAAGCCCGCTTGCAAGTAAATGGAAGAATCATTCCTATATTTATTTTCCATACTGCACGGGAGATGTTTTCGCCGGGAACCATGAGGCAAGCTATTTTCCTCTCAATACAACTTATCATTACGGTGCCAAAAATATTGAACTGACGTTTGACTACTTGGTAAAAAATAAAATCATTGATTTTAAAAATTTGAATGATGTTCTTCTGTGGGGCGCTTCTGCAGGAGCTATTGGGTCATTAGTACATACAAAAACATTGGACCAATATTTAAGACCAACTGGAGTTCACAAAATTGTAGTGGCAGATTCAGCGGGTTTACATTTCGGACAAAAGTTTTGGCACAAATTTACGCCCGAAACTTATCAAGACTTCGAAACTGCATTTGCTGTTATTGGATTGAAAATAAATAAAGACAACGGTCTTATCTCAAAAGGATTACCAAAAGTATTTGAGACATTATCTGACTGGCAAATTGGTATTCTACAAGGAACAAGGGATATTGTGATGAGTTTAGTCTTCGGTGATATTTCTCCGGAGGAGCAGGAAATAAATATCCTGGGTCCATATGGTGTAGAAAAATTAGCGACTAATTATTCCAATGTAGAGACTTGGATTAAAAAAACTTATATGCATACTTTTTTGGTTATTCCGGAAAGTGCGGCTTTTAAAAGCGAGAAGAATGAGAGTGCAATTGATTTTATATATAGAGTCTCTGAGAAATAGCTTAGGCTAAGATTGACTCTTTTTATGGGCACACAAACTTGCTCTCTTAAGAGCAATATCCGACCGAAATCCTTATAAACGGCGTTTCTTTCCTCCATCTTTTAAGGCGTTAAACACTTATAATGTAAAATAGATTTATAACATTATGGTGGGTAACCCTATGCTAAAACTTTTATACAAAACACTTCTGATTTCTGTTATGTCGGGCTCTTTAATGACCATTAACATGACAGCTTTCGCACAAGAGACAACTGGTTCTGCAACTGCTCAAATGAGCAAGTCATCAGAGAGCAATGTTACTCGTGATAAAAATGGTGTTTTGAAAAAAACAGAGACTCATAAATTCGATGGTGTCGAGAGTGCAGACATGCTTGCTTCGATAACAATGCTTGCAACAGGTACAATTGCTGGAAGAATGCTCGTAAGTTATCGTCCTGTTACAAATGATGTAATGATTGCAGCTGTTGGTGGTCTTGCCTTTATGGCTGGAGAAGTTATCTCAAATGTTAAATTTAAAAAAACTATAGAAGATATGAGCGTCGAGATTACAAAAACTAATGATGGAAAAAAAGATCAGGCGCAAATTGATCGACTTCAAGATTTAAAACAATCTTATGAAGAAGCTAAGAAAACAACAGGCACAAAAAAGACTATGCAACTAGCCGCTGCCGCTGCTTTTGCCGGAGCAGCCGCATTCGCAAGTTACATGGCATATCAAGAATATACTTTAGCAGCTAATTGCAAGACTGCTTTAACAGCATCGACAGAAACTTTAAATGTATGTATAAAAGCTGGATTGACAGCCGCTGCCGCGGTACCCGTTGGTACTTTGCTAGTTAAAGAAGGTTTGGCATGTGGAACTTGCCAAGCTCAATTAGCCCCTTTTTCTATTTATATGAAGTCCATAGAAGCTCAACGTGTTTCACCGGGCCCATCAGCTTTGGAAAGTAGTCAAATTACTCCTGAACAAACAACAGCACTGTTGCCTAAATGTGTAGCAGAAACAGCATCTGGAGCAGTTATAGCACCTAAAGCAGGAAGTGCAGTTAATATGGCCTGTGGAGCAGCTTTGAAATCCGAAATGTTACATCAAGTTTTCTCATATAAACCCAATGCAAGTCTATTTAGTGATAATGGTAATTCGCTCATTAATAAAATCTTATTTGGTTCACAAATTCCAGTAGTTTCATATGAGCAAATGCAATCTAAAAATCTTTCAGGTTTTGAAAAAATATCTTATCAGGTATTAAATTTATTTTTACCAGAGGCAGAAGCAAGCTGGCTTCCATTATTAGGTCTAGGAGTCGCTACGACTGCTTCATATGTTCTTATTAGTGGAACACTTGCAACGACAGTAGATATGCAAATGTTTGTTCCATTAAACAGAGCAATTGCTTTTGGAACTTTAGCTGGTTTGTCGTTCTTGGCTTCAAAAGCTTCCCAAGACCAGATGGATAAACTAGATGCAAATATTGTAAAAATCGATCAGATTTTAAAAGACATGGATACTCTACAAAATGGAATTAAAACTAATAATGTAAATGAACAGCAAATTAAGCTTGCTGCTTTTCAGGCCAATCAAGCACAAGAAATACCATTAAATCCTAATCCCGCTGTCAAAAGTGATTGTGCCAGCAGCATGGGCTCAAGCAACTGTAAACCTCTGGCAAATCAGGTTGCGAATATGCCAGGATTTTCGGATTTACCTGATTCTTTC
>JACMPM010000055.1 GCA_014377485.1 Bacteriovorax sp.
ATTTACCTCATAAACTGGTGGTCCTAGAAACATTAAAAAAAGTTGAATTAATAGGCAAAAAAAAGGCCCTAACATATTATGATAGGGCCTTTATTTTATTGTCTACTTTTTAGGGTACAGATCATTTCTCTAAAGGGGGGGGCGATCCGAGTTGCATTTTGAGAGAAAGGTGTTCTAATTTAACCTATAGTCATGTTTCTTCTAATGATTGAAATTGGCTTCTTAGTAATGGGATGTCGCTTGCAGTAAGAGGCAACCCAATATCTTTTTTCCTCATCATATTTGATCCCCACTATAACCTCGTATGTTAATTCTTGTGACCAACACCCGCTCCTGCTCGTGTTGGCATACATCCCATCCTGGGAATAAAATGTGTTCATTTACTTCGTTACAGCTTCACTCAAGTTCATCACTTTCAGAAGGAATAAATAACGTTATAAAGACGGTTAAAAAAGGGCTTATGGATATCGAAATATGAGCTATTTTAAGCTTAAGATTCTGCAAGTCTGTGGATACTTAAACTCGAGATATGTGCCTATGAACTTTTAGGTGTTTAAACTTTTTTGATAGAGAGACGCCCAATAGACTATTGTTTATACACTAGTGAATAAAAATTACTCACTCCTCCTTTTTAAGGCCCTGAAAGTCTAATCTTTTTTGACGGCATTGATGTTGCATATCTAAGTTCATTAGTTCATTCATTTGGAGAAACCATGAAAAAAGTCATTATAATTGTGAGTCTAATTTTAAGCTCAAACGTATTCGCTATGAAAAATGGAGTCGTAAAATTTTATAACGACGCTAAAGGTTTTGGATTAATCAAGCAAGATTTATCAGAGAAAGGTTTTAGCCACGATGAACTACGTTTAATTATGGACATAGTGAAAGAAGAAATTCTTGATAAATCTGCAACACAGGTTGACGTCGTTATTGATCCTAAAGCAGAAGCCCTGGCGATGGACCGAATGATAAAGGCCTTATCAGGTGAAGGTTTTAATGAAACTGACGTAGAAGTCATTATGGAAGTTTTAAAAGAAAGTGGTGGAAGACATACTCCTTTTCATAATAAAGGAATTAATCAGGCCGGCATTAAAAGAAATGAAGAATCTCTAGAGAGAGGAATCGATAAAAAAGATATCCGCAAAATTGAACAATCTTCAGAAAAAGAAATTCAAAAAGGAAAGAAAGGTCTTAACGCTGTCAATGTAAAACTCGCATAGGTCATGAAGATAAGCCGAGGAAAATGCCTCGGCTTTTTTTTTATATAAGAAGAGCATATTTCACAACGACATTTTTGCCGTATAAAAACCAAAAAAAATTATAAAAGCAGCCGTTAGGCGTTCCTTCAAGAAACCCGAATCATCAAAACCCTCTCGGCTTTTGCTGCTTCGTGAAAGGTCCCCAGGTATTGATTAGTTTTTAAATTAGTGCTCTAATTTCACCTCATGGCACTGAGTTAATTAGCAAAATGGGATGTAACGATTATAACTCTGTTCTTTATTGACGCTGGAACGTGTGCTGTCCAAACTCTACTAAAACTTCATCGTTAAAAGCAAAAAAATAAGCATCTACTCTTGTGAGTGGTAATGTATCATTTGGATGCAGGAAATATGTGTAAACTACCATATTACCTCTTGCTCCAGTTTCAGATGGTTTTCCCATAACACTAAAAAATTCATCTTTACTCATTCCTGTCTTAAGAGAATTCATTTTGATTGAAGATTCAGCGCAACTTACACAAACAATTAATGTTAATAAAATAATTAAGTAGTTTAACTTATACTTCATTTTTTTTACCTTGAACGTTTTCAATTTTATCGGATTCTCACGAACAATTAGTCCTTTTAATTTCACATAAATTATCTCCTCTTTTGAGTTCCGTTTTTTTTTGAATTGGAGCATATGTTTATTTTATGAATGACCTCATCAGCGCCAGTGATTTCAAATGTGCCCGAATAGGCGAGAAATTTTCTAGGAGTTTCTGAATCTTCATTGAAAAATATTAAAGCCGAAAGATAGCCCTCACCAGAATAGATTAGTTCGCCTTTTAGAAAGGGAGATGTGGGGGGGCGATCCGAGTTGCATTTTAAGAGAAAGGTGTTCTAATTTAACCTATAGTCCAGATCAAAGAGGGCCATTATTTTTATCTAAAAATTTGTAAGGTTTAATTTTCCCAGAATTTGTTTTTTATCCATTGATACTTCAGGGCCGCTGTTTGATCCGATTTCAAAAATCTTATATAACAATCCAGCTAATCTAATTCCGCCCTTAAGCAATCTCAATTCTACTACTTCAATTGCTTTCTTTTTGTAATCGTCAGTCAATAGAGGATCAACAGCAGGTGGACTAAATGATTGGCAATAAACTCTTGAAGACTCTTCATCGGCCGGAAGTTCATCAGGATATACAATTGATCTCAAGTTTTGCGATTCTTTTATCCAGTCGAAATAATTTGCAGATTGAATCTCTTTTATATCTTCTAGAGTAGGTGAGTTCTTTTTAATTATATCATCCGCATAATTGATGAAACCGTAATTTTTCAACGGAGAAGTTTTGGATTTCAATTGAGTCATGTCGAGATCAATTAGCTGGCTATCCCAAACTGAATGAAGGTTTAATAATTGGACGCGACAAAGGTTTCCGCCCATATCGAAAGAATTTCCGACATGTAAAGGCTGATGAATATCTCCAATAACATGAATGAGATATTTAAGTGCAGCCATCTTTACGGTTCTAGGAGTGAGTGGATCTATTAGTAGTTCGGGATATTTTTTTAAAACAGTGACCGAGTCTCTTTTTTCATGATCTATATCTTTTATGTCTTGATAATTTTTTCCAGTTTGAATTTCAATGAAGTGATAGTCCTTGAACGCATCATAATCTTTATCAGCTCTCATGGAGTCGGACCAAGTTGCAGTGAGGGCCGATTTTTCAGGACCTAATAAATCGAGAACTGCTTGTGTGGCCTTAGGCGAGAGGTATCGTTCAGCAATTTCACCGGTTGTTTTATGGCATGTGATTCCTGATCAATACAGTCGATTTATATTATTTATAGATCCTCCGATAAAGCCTTTAAGCTTCATCCTAGGGTTTAATATGAAATCGCTAATAATCTTATCTCTTCTCTTTTGCTTTAACTTAAAAGCCGAAGTAAGTCGTTCTCCGGCAGTGGTTGGAGGTATGTGTGATCTCGATATATCGACGACTAAAATTCAAAAAGGCAGCGATAAAGTTTTTACCGATGAAGTCTCTCATAAAGTAGTTATTTTATCAGATGATAGTCTCGGTTGTTCCGCCATGCCTAAAAAGCAATATCCTAGTTCAATTTATGAAGAAAATGCCCGCAATGAAATGAAACTTCTTTTTCAAAAATATCCAGAAAACTATTTCAAAAATTGTGCTGATCATTTTAAAAGTAAAGGTTTGAAAAAAACAGAATTTGTCTGCGAAGAGCCGTCAATTACAGCTATTTCATTTACACGTTTTGGCTGTGAAAAGAAAATGGAAGATGGAACGCAGAAAGTGTCTTTCGCTGGCTTCACTTACGCTACGGTAAAGTACCAGCAACGAGGAGTCAGAATCGAAGAGAAGACGGCTGAGGTTGTTCAAAAAGAGCAGTGCGCTCGAGTGAACGAATGTATTGAACAAGCTTCGGAAAAAGAAATGCCAGAACTTAAAAAATTATCTGCAGTTGCTTGTAAAGCAGAGTTAACACCAGTTTCAACGGCAAGAGCACCGGCCCTCGAAAAAGATTCTAGTTTTAATGGTAATAGAACGCCAAAAACAAATTCTAATAAAGATGAACAACAAAAAAATCCTGAAGGATCAGGTTCAGTGTTAAAATAATTTTATGAACTTCTTAGATATATTTCTCTTCATCCTTAAATATATTCCATTTTGGGCCGTGCCAATGGGACTTATGAGTGCAAACTTCGGATACCTTTATTGGTTGAAAGACTTCAGAGAAATGGCCTACGCATGGGGCGCTATAACCTTATTTTGTCTTACATCAACAGTCGCCTATTTTATAATTGGTGGTCCGGATCAAATTGTGCAGACTTTCACGCACGTTTTTCACTAGTTACTCTTCACAAAAGTATTTTTGGGAATTTATTGCCTTCTTTTGTCTAGGATGTTGAGAAATTGACACCACACCAATTATATTGCTAGCATTTTTCTATGGGTCATAAGGATTGACCAATTTTCTTAAGTAATAACTTATTGCTTGCATTAGGTTTCATTAATTTCTTTCAAGGACTGAAGAGTGAATGATTTTCAATTTCTGCATACTTCTTTTGAGCAGCAGGATCAGACTAAGTCTGGAACAATTCAAACCGTAAAATTACCAGATATTTATCTGGTCGAAGATGACCGCGTGCTTGGTATGACGATCAAAAAATACCTGGAAAAAAAATTAGCTCTAAACGTCCACTTCTTTTTAACTCCCACTGAATGCCTTCTCGAACTCGATAAAAAAATAAAATCTGAAACCGTCGTTAATCAAACTCCCTTCTGCCTAATTACTGATATTAGTTTTGAAGTTGGTGGTTCTGATGGTTTATTGTTAATAGATCTTCTTAAAGAGCGCGGACACCATTTTGTATCGATCGTTATGACTGGTTTTGCTTCGATTGAAACTGCGATCAATGCGACTAAGAAAGGTGTTTTTCACTACCTCACAAAGCCGTTTGAATTAGAAATCCTAAGTGAGCTTGTCACTAAAGCGTTCACTAAAAAATTAAATGTTCCCGAAAGCGCTTTCACAAGCAGTGAAGCATTTATTAATAAAACAAATACTTCTCCTAATGCTTCGAACGCTCCTCATTTATTCCAAAGCAAATTTAAAATTGAAGCTCCAGGGCCTGATGATATTTTTTGCGGAATGGTTGGACGTTCAAAACAAATGAAGCAAGTCTTCGAGAGAATTAAAAAAGTAGCAGCATCGGATTCGACCATTTTTATTTCCGGACCTTCGGGAACTGGGAAAGAGTTGGTAGCAAATGCTCTTCATAATCTCTCTAACAGAAAAGCTCATAATATGGTCTCTGTGAATTGCGGTGCAATTCCTTCGGAACTTTTAGAGAGTGAACTCTTTGGTCATGAAAAAGGTGCCTTTACTGGTGCAATTTCTTCTCGCAAGGGAAGATTTGAAATGGCTCATAGAGGATCAATCTTCCTTGATGAAATTGGTGATATGCCTCTTTTATTACAAGTTAAAATTCTGCGCGTGCTTCAAAACCGCGTGATCGAGCGGGTTGGTAGTACCGAGACAACGGAAATCGATGTTCGTATTATCACTGCCACTCATAGAAATTTAGAAGAAGCCGTTCAGGAAGGAAACTTCCGCGAAGATCTTTATTACCGCTTAAATGTTATTCCTATCAAAATTCCCTCACTAAAAGAGCGGCGTGAAGATATTCCTTTAATGATTTCTTATTTCTTATCAAAATTCGTAAGTGCGGATTTAAGAAATAATATTGAATTTGATGATGAAACTCTCGAGCTGCTTATTTCTTATGATTGGCCCGGAAATGTTCGCGAACTAGAAAATCTCATTGAACGTTTAGTTATCTTAAAAGGCGGAAGCTTAATTAAAGTTGCCGACCTTCCCGCAAAATTCTTAAAAGCCTCACCCCAAAATCTTGAATCATATAAGAGCTTAATTAATCTTCCAGACGCAGGTGTGGATTTAAAGCAGTTATTATCTGATATTGAAGATTCACTTATCAATCAGGCGTTAGAAGTGACAGGGGGGAATAAGAATCAAGCTTCTAAACTTCTTTCTATGAACCGCACCACTTTGATTGAGAAAATGAAGAAGAAAGGTTTTTTGCAGTTGAATTAATGTTATAGTTTTTATCTATCAGTTCATAATATCAATCGATTTTATTAAAACTCCCCGATGGGCGATACTTTTTTTGTGTTGATTTATTCAACTTAAAAAAATTATTCAAGGGAGTACTCTATGGCCGCTACACTTATTAACACCAAAGTTCCAGATTTTAAAGTTCAAGCTTACCACCACAGCGATTTCAAAACGATTACTCAAGACGAGCTACTTGGAAAGTGGTCGATCTTCTTTTTCTATCCAGCAGACTTCACATTTGTGTGTCCAACAGAGCTTGGAGATATGGCCGATAAATATCCAACTTTCCAAAAATTAGGAGTTGAAGTTTATTCTGTAAGTACTGATACACATTTCGTTCATAAGGCCTGGCATGATGCTTCGGAGACAATTAAAAAAATTAAATACCCAATGTTAGCTGATCCAACAGGACATTTATCAAGAGCCTTCGGTGTTCATATCGAAGAAGAAGGCTTGGCCTATAGAGGAACATTTTTAGTAAATCCTGAAGGACTTATTAAACTTGTCGAAATCAATGATAATGGCATTGGAAGAAACGCTGATGAGTTACTCCGAAAAGTTCAAGCCGCTCAGTTTGTTGCTGCTCACCCGAATGAAGTTTGTCCTGCTAAATGGGTTCCGGGCGGAGAGACTTTGAAGCCGGGTCTTGATCTGATTGGTAAAATTTAATAAAAGCAAAAGCTGAATTTGAAAGTGGGGAATGTCTATGTTGGATAATAATATAATTGAGCAACTGAAAACTGTATTTACAAAACTTACGAACACTGTGGACTTAGTTTATGATCTAAGTGATCATGCGGACCAAGCTCAGTTGGTCGAAATGCTCGGTGAAATTGGTTCAACGTCTCAGTATATTGAAGTAAAAACTTCTAAAAATTTTTCTGACATTCCTCAATTTCATATTGCTCATAAAGGTTTCACCAATGGGATTTCGTTTAAAGGAATACCTAGTGGTCATGAGTTTACTTCACTCATACTGGCCATTTTAAATTCTGATGGAAAGGGGAAATTTCCAGATCAAAAAATTATTGAAAGAATTAAAAAATTAAAAGGACCAATAGAGCTTAGAACTTTTATTTCATTAAGTTGTGAGAATTGTCCTGATGTCGTGCAAACCTTAAATCAAATGGCGATTATTCACGGAAACTTCAAACACCAAATGGTTGATGGAGCATACATACAAGCAGAGATTAAAGAGCTTGGTGTTCAGGGTGTTCCGAGTGTTATTCATGATTCAAAACTGGTTTACTCCGGAAAACTAAGTTTGATAGATTTACTCTCGAGTCTTGAGAAGACTTTTGGAGTTGAAGAGTCGAATGTATTGTCCGATCCTAATCTAGGGCAATTTGATGTTGTCATTATTGGTGGTGGGCCTGCCGGAGCAGCGGCTGCGATTTATAGTGCAAGAAAGGGTTTGAAGACTGCTTTATTAGCTGAAAAAATTGGAGGTCAGGTTCAAGAGACTAAGGGGATTGAGAATTTAATTGGAGTGAAGTACACGGAAGGACCAATGCTAGTAGCTCAATTTAATCAACATATTGCAGAATATCCTATTACAGTGTTCGAGCATCGAAGAGTGAGTGCTGTCATAGAAGATTCTATCAAACGGATTGAGATTGAAGGTGGAGAGTTTTTAACGACGAAATCTATAATTGTGACAACTGGAGCGAAATGGAGAGAGCTTGGTATTCCAGGAGAAAAAGAATATATCGGTCGCGGTGTTGCCTTTTGTCCTCACTGTGATGGACCTTATTACAAAGGCAAAAAAATTGCAGTTGTCGGTGGAGGAAACTCTGGTGTTGAAGCAGCTATAGATCTTGCAGGGATTGTGAAAGAAGTTGTGTTGTTTGAATTTATGGATCAGTTAAAAGCAGATAAAGTTTTAATTGATAAATTGAAATCACTTCCGAATGTATCGATTGTGACAGAAGCTCGGACTTCGCAAATTATTGGAGATGGCCAAAAGGTCGTATCGCTTGAGTATGAAAATAGAAAATCTAAAGAGATGATGAAGATTGATCTTGACGGAATTTTTATACAGATTGGATTGTTGCCCAATAGTGGGTTTATTAAAAACATTGTTGAGACGACTAAGTTTGGAGAGATTATTATTGATAATAAAAATCGAACTTCAGCAAAAGGGATTTATGCTGCTGGAGATGTAACGACCGTGCCTTATAAGCAGATCGTGATTGCAATGGGTGAAGGAGCTAAGGCAGCGTTGGCTGCGTTTGAAGACCAGATGTTTTCCCTTTAACTACTGTTCACCCTTCTTAATCGATTCACGTAGAAAATATTTTAAAACCTTATTGCGGTTGGCACCACCAACGAGAGAGCGTAAATCTTCATGCAAACCTTGATCATATATAAGCGCATGTAGAGTTCCTGGTCCTTCTTCAATTTGTTTGGTGATCTTGCTCATTGCTTCCGAAGACTGTTTAAAGTTCGTCACTGTTTGAGTGAGATGTTTATCATTTAAGCTGCTCATTACTTTATTAGTGCTGGCAGTTAAATTTTCAAGATTTAATAGAATTTTTTCTAAACGATTATTTTCCACAGATGACAGAATTCTATCAAACTTAGTGAGAATGCTTCCAGCGGCAACCATTAAGTCTTCACTCTTTGTGATGATATGTTCGAATTGATTGCTTTCATTGGTGACGAGGGTATCACCTTCCTGCACTGAAGGAGCGGCATCAGTCCCACCGTTAATTTCTAAAAATTTATCACCGAGAACACCTTGAGTTTTAAAAGTCATTGTGGCATCTTTTTTAACCCACGTTTTATAATCTGCACTTACTCCGAGAGTAATGACCAAAGTGCTGACGCTTTTAAATTTAATTGAAGAAACACTTCCGATCTTAATTCCTTTTAATTGAAGTGCAGCGCCTTCTTTTAAGTTCTGAGCGTTTGTTACTTCTGTTTTTATATAAACACGTCTCGAAAAAAGTGCATTTTCTTTGTTGAGCATAAAGATTGTGACAGCGCATACGCCAAGGAGGATTGAAATAAAAAATCCGGAGATTAGATAATTTTTTTTATCAGTTGGCTTTATCATAGTTATTCCTTGGTGCTCGTAATGAATTTTTTGACGATCGGGTCTTCAGAGTTCTGGAACTTTTCAGGTGTATCGTTAAAGGCGATTTTTCCTTCGTGTAAAACGACGATACGGTCACACAGCATAATGGCAGAGGGAATATCGTGAGTGACAAAAATAGAAGCGAGGCCTTTCAATTTTAGTTTTTGCATCAAAGAGACGACATTTAAAGTATTGGCCGGGTCGAGTCCAGCTGTAGGTTCGTCATATAAAATAATTTCGGGATTTAAAATCATCGCTCTAGCCATACCGACACGTTTTTGCATACCACCTGATAAATCAGAAGGCATAAGATCTTCTTTACCTTCGAGATCTATTAACTTTAACATCTTAGCCACTTTGTCTTTGATTTGATTATAGCTAAATTTCGTATGTTCAAATAAAGGATAGGCGACATTTTCAAAAACATTGATGGAGTCGAATAGAGCACCGCTTTGAAAAGAGTATGAAATTTTAATTCGAAAAGGGATGAGAGCATTTTCTGAAAGATGATCAATTCGTTTTCCACTGAAAAGAATTTCTCCTTTATCGATTTGCTCGAGCCCAATAATTGATCTGAGGAGAACTGATTTTCCTGTTCCAGAGCCACCGAGAAGACCCAAACTCTCTCCTTTGTGGAGTGTAAGATTAATACCGCTATGGATTGTGTTGTTCCCGAAAGATTTATGAATGTTTTTTAATTCCAGGATTACTTCATTCATAAATTACCAAATAACCAAAAAGATTTTACTAATAAAAAAATCAGTTACTAAAATAAGTATTGAAGCTGTTACAACAACCCAGGTTGTCGTCAAGCCAACACCTTTAGTTCCATCTCTTGTTTTAAGACCTTTGTAACAAGCAAAAATAGTAATGATTCCCGCGAACACCGCAGACTTAACCAGTCCAGACATATAGTCGTGAAATTTTACAGTTGAAAAAACTTTATAAAGATAAAAACCAGGCACGATATCAAATTCGCTTTTACAAACGACCATTCCGCCGAGAATCCCGACTGCAAAAGCAAGGGCGGAAAGAAGCGGGAGTGAAATCACCAGTGACCAAAAACGTGGAACTACTAAAACTCGAACGGGAGAAGTTCCGAGTGCTCTAATTGCATCGACTTGTTGAGTAACGTTCATTGCTCCAATTTCTGCTGCAATACCTGAACCAACACGGCCAGCTACTAATAAAGATGTAAAGAGCGGCGCCATCTCGCGGGCAAGTGAAAGAGAAACTACAGCCGGAACATAAAGTGTTCCACCAAACTTCGCAAGTCCATAACCAAAGTTAAGAGTCATAACTAAACCCATCGTCAAACCAATGACGACAGTAATTGAAGTTGATCCATATCCAATATGATTAATTTGCTCCATTAGGCGGGAAAAATAAAATGGACCTGTGACTGTGCATTTTAATGTTTCAAACAACAGACCAAAAATCTCACCTACGAAAATAAAAAATTCTCGTGTAGATAAGTAGAGGCTTTCTATTTTGCTTTCTATTATTTTAATCAATTAAGAATAATCCTCTGTAGGAAAAGTTTCAGTGAGGGTGAATCAGCATCCAGATTTTTTTGATTAGTAGAGATTAAAATATAGTCATAGATGCAATTGTTTTTCTGAATAGTGACGATTCTGAAAAAACGTATGACTCCGTCAAGCTTTCCATTGGCAGCGACTTCCACTGCTTCCCGGTTCTGATAGAAAACATTTTTATTTTCAGTGATTTTTACATCTTCTATACCGGCAAGCATGGAAGAGGTGAGGGAATTGAGAGTGCTCGCCTCGTATTTTCTGCAGGCACTATTAAAAAGAAAGAGAGACTTGGTATTTTTATTTTGAAGAGCGAAATCAGATCCTTCAGAACTCATTGTAGACCAAGGATAAAGATTTTCTTCTGTTAATTTATTTTCAACACTGATACTTTTTTTATAAACACCGCTATCTGTGGTGGAGCAAGAACTCAAGATCAGTAAGAATAATAATAGTAAAATGTGTTTCATAAACTCGTCTAAAATAGTTTGGTTTTAGGCCATCATTCGTTAAGCGTTTATCTTTATTAGAATAGCGTTCTAAATTGTTGTAAACAGAGTAAATTATCCACATGTCATATTAATGACAAGAAATATTTGCCGCTCGGAAAAATATTCCTTTAAAAAATTTCAAAACAGAGTAAACTTAGTCCTGAGTCAGAAGTGCATTCAGGATGAATGAAACTTTATTTAACAAGGCTCCCATAAGGACAAATTTGATGCGAACAGGATGTTTCGTGACAATGTGCCCAGTAAAAAAAATCTTCAAATTTTTGACGTTTTTTTTCCTTTCATTAATCCTTTTGGAAAATATTTCCTTTGCTCAATCTATTATGGATCAAGAGAAGGCATCAACCTACCTACGTTGGAACTTCTTTACCGGTCGCGATCAACTTCAATTCAATAAAAAAGGTAATAAGGTTGTTATAAAGACTCTTAATAATGATCTTTACAAGAATCTTAAAGAAGAGCTCGCTTCTTTAAAGATAGATCAGTCTTATATCAAAGGTATTAACTATAAAGAGTCTGATACTGAAGCCAACTCGGCCAGCGCATTGGCAATCGAAATAGAATTAAAAAATGATAACGTTGAAATGTTTAGTTTTTATCGTGAAAGAGACAAAAAATATGTAGTCGATTTTTGGATGGATGGCGACACTGTCTCTCTTAATAAAGCGGCCATTAAAAAACCGATAGAAGAAGACCAGGTTGTAGACGTCACATCAAAGCCTTTGCCAATCGTTCCGGTTATTACTAAAGCTCCAAAGACTAAGGTAAAAAAGAATCAGGCGAATAAACCTGCATCAAAAGAAGATTTAGTCTCGATCGTTAAAGAAGATAAAATACTATCTAGCTTTATAGTTGATCCAAATAAAGTCGTTGTAAAGTCAGACAAAGAGATTCTTGCTGAAGAAGTTGAATCAAAAAAACCATATAGAGACTTCCGTTACGGAGCTACTTTTATTTGGGATTATGATCCAATAGCTCCTGCATATAAAGAAGTTGTTAATTTAAAAACTAAAATCCCAGAAATCTTTTATCCAATTGCCAATCGTTCATTCAAGAAAAGCGAGCAGGAAGCTCATCTGCAACTAACCATTAATCTTTATAGAAAGAAAAAATGGGGATTGATGTATAAATCAATCAAATTATTCCAACAAAAATACGGAATGGAAAAAGAATGGGAACTTGTTGAGTTTATCAAAGCCAATGCTATTTTAAGAGAAAATATTGAGACTCCAAATCCAGAACTCTTTAAGAATGCTTTTTCAATTCTAAGCACTCTTTCTGAAAAAAGTGAGAACTACGAACTTAAAAAAGCGATCTACAAATACCTACTGACTTTTTATATGGCAAAAGGGGAGCATTTAAAAACTCTTCAATTATCAAAGAACTATTACGCTGGTACTCGCGATAATTTTGACTTTGAAGAATCGGCCATTCCAGCAGAAGCAATGTTGAATTCTTTAGCAAAACTTGGACAAATAGAAAAAATTCAAGAGTTGTCGCAAGAGAAGTCTATGAAAAAGATTCTGCCAGCTCAATTAATCTTATCGTATCAAACATTTAGTTACCTTCGTTCTGGAGATCTCACAAGCCTGATTGCTCTTTATGAAAAAAATAAAGCTTCATTGGCTAAACCAATTGATCCGGTTATCATGTACAACACGGCCGAAGCTTACTTCAGAGTAGGTCGCTATAATGAATCAATGGCCCTTTATGAAGATTTTGTAAAAAATTATTCTCATGAATTCGTAGCTTCCAACGCCAGCCTTAGAATTGCACTTTGCTCAGATCTAATGGATCGTAACTATCAGGACACATTAGAACTTTATAAGAGAGCAATTGATCAATCTGTTGATAGTAATGTCAGTTATGAAGCCCGCATCCGTTATGTGGCGTTTAGAGGCGTGAGAAAGATAGCTCTTGATGACCGCGACCTGGAAATTAGAATTTTTCTGGAACAAGACAAGAATTTAAAAACAATTCCAGATAAAAACCTTTCAAAACTATTGCAACAAGTAAGACTTCGTTCCTTGATTGTGGATGGAAAATACAAAGAAGCTCTGGCTTATTTATCACTTCTCCCGATGGTGACAATGCCTAAGATCGATGCTCGCGTTTTTGACGGCGACGGTGCAGAAATTATTTACGGAATCATTTCTGATTTCTATAAAAAATCAGAGTACTCACAAGTTATTAAGGCTTGGCAAACTTACAAAGACAAATATGTTGATAAAGTGGCACAGGATCCATTTATTAACTTCGTCGTAGGAAGCAGCTATGTGAAGCTTGGCCTCTATAAAGGCTTTGACGAGGTCTATGCAAGCTTTGAAAAGTTAAAAGATACTCCGAATAGAACATTCCCAATTTGGATCGCTCGCGGCAGTTTCCAGAAGGCCAGTGATCTTCTCAGTGAATTGGTTTTAATCAAAGATATCAAGCTACAAAACTGGGACTTAGTTCAGAAGAATATCGCAGTTTTCGGAAAAAGAATGACTAACTATAATAAGACTAATTACTATAGAGGATTGGTTGCTTTTAACCAAAAGAACTATCCGGAAGCTGTCACACAATTTGAGAATTTTTTCTCTAAACAAGACCAAAGAATAATATATGATCCTTCAGACGTTGCGGATATGATCCGGGCCTATACTGACTCCATCTATGAATTAGGTCAGACTGATAAATTCCTGAAAGTAAGTGAAGCAATCTTAAATGACACCAATAGCTTCGGCACGGATAATGCTTATATACAGAACGTGCGGGAAAGAATTGCCTACCTTGGTATCGAAATAACCGCCGGATTTGGTAAGAAAGAGAACTACATGTTATTTGAGAAAAAGATTACTGATTTTAAAAAAGCTAATCCTAGATCGATTTACACTGGACGAGTGAATTATCTTTTAGGACAGGCAATGATCATTAATCAGAAAGTGAAGGAAGGAAGAGATGTTTTTACAAGTTTGATGAACGATAAGAATACTTCGGATTACATCAAAGAACTTGCAAAGAGTGAACTGAGTTTATTGAATTTGAAGGAAAAAACTTTATAAATTAGTCTCAGGATGGAGGCGATTCGTATGACAGGAGGTCAGATGGAAGCAGTGATTAGAGTAGAACTTTTTGGAACTGATGCAAGAGTTGAGAAAGCTCTTCTACAAGCGAGAAACTTATCTGTTAGTAAAGCCTCGGTATTAGTTGTTGGTGAAAACGGGGTAGGTAAAAGAACTCTAGGTCGTTACATCCATGAAAATTCAGGAAGAGCTAGCCAGCCTTTTGAATTAGTAGATTGCTCACTTCCAGCTCAGGATGTTGAGAACAGAATTCTAGGTCATAGAGACAATGCAACAGGAAGATTCAACAAAGGAATCCTTGAAGCAGCTAATAAGGGGACAGTGGTATTTGCTAATATCGATTGTCTTGATGAAGAATTCCAAAAAAGACTCCATAAAATTATTAACGAACTTGAAGATTACGATATCGACGTTCGCTTAGTTGCTACAACAACTAAAAATCTATCTAAACTTGTTGGTGCAGGAAGATTCTATCGCGGATTATTTTCAATCTTCGCAAATAACGCTGTAACTATTCCTGCGTTAAGAGAAAGACAAGAAGATCTTCAAAGATTAGCCCGTCACTTTATGAATGAAGCAACTGACGCTTCTGAAATGTCGAGTGAGATCGATTCAATCGCAATGAATAGAATTACTTCTCATTACTGGGCAAATAATATTCATGAATTAAAGCAAGTGATTTCAAGTTCAGTGAATAACAATTCATCTTTATTAGATGAAAGCGCTTACGAAGTTAGCGATAAAAAATCAGTAAAATTCATGAGTGATGATGACTCTGAAGGTGTGAGACTTATGTCGTTGAAAGATGCTGAAAAACTTCTTATCAAAAAAGCACTTATTCACACGACTGAAAATAGAACTCAAGCTGCAAAAATTCTTGGTGTTTCTATTAGAACTCTTAGAAACAAAATCAATGAATACAGAAATGATGGATCGTCTTATTTTGTTAATTTGAGATAACCGTTAGGTCAATTGCAACCTAAGTTGCAATTGACCTAACGGCAGCTAGAAAAGGAGAACTGTTATGAATATTGATGATAAAACAACTCAGGCCCTTGCTGCTTCTTTGAAGTTCAGACAGATGCGCCAGGAATTGATCGCGTCTAATATCGCAAACGCAGAAACTCCAGGCTACAAAGCTAAAAAAATAGATTTTGAAGATGCTTTGGCCCGTGCTCTTGATACTGATGAACAACAAACTTTAAAAACTACCGACTCTAAACATTTTAATGTTGGAGGCGGTGGTTTTAATAATTTGCAGCCAGAAATTTACGAAGAATCTAACGGGATCGTGAGTCCAGATGGAAATACGGTTGATCGTGATGCCGAGATGGCAGAGATGGCAGAAAACAAAATTATGTACGATGCCTCAGTTCAATTACTGAATAAAAAATTAGGTCTAATGAAGTACGTCGTTGGATCTGATCGTTAGTTAAATGTTAAGGAGTGAGTGAATGGATTTATTAACAAGTTTAAAAATTAGTTCATCTGGATTAACTGCCAATAAAAAAAGAATGGCAGCGATCTCTTCTAATATAGCCAACGCTCAGACTACAAGAACAGCAGAGGGCGGAGCTTACAAACCGAAAGAAGTAGTCTTTGGATCGGAGCCCGCAAAAGAATCTTTTTCAGAAATCCTAAGTGGTGAGATGGAAGAGAATGCTCAGACTGTTATTGCGAAAGAAGTTACTAATAGCAAGAAACCGCCGGTTTTAAAATATGAACCTAACCATCCGGATGCAAACGCAGAAGGATATGTGGCTTATCCCAACATCAACACGATGGAAGAGATGGCCAATATGATTGAAGCTTCACGTGCCTATGAAGCAAACATCAATGCGATGAATACTGCGAAAAGTATGGCAATGAAAGATTTAGAAATTGGTAAAAATTAATAGAATTAAAAATAAAAGGATAAGCCATGGCCATTGAAAATCTAGGAAATATGAACAAAATGTTGAGTGGATATAACACTCAAGACTGGATGAAAAGTGCATCTATTGAGCAAGGTTCATTGCCACAATTCAATGAGCTCGCAGCCAATCCAAGCATCGGAGCAAAACCTCCTCAAAGCTTTAGTGAAATGTTAGCAACATCTCTTACTGATGTGAACAATATGCAAGTTGAAGCCAACAAAGCTATTCAGAAATTAGCTTCAGGGCAAACGAAGAATATTCACGAGACAATGCTGGCAGTAGAAAACGCCGAAATTGCTTTCAAAACCATGAACCAGGTTCGCATGAAAGTAATTGAAGCCTATAAAGAGATTATGAGAATGCAAATGTGATCACAAATGAATTGCTCCTTTGGAGCAATTCAACTTATTTTGAAAATTGAAAAAGTAGTATTTGGCATTAGAGTTTTGTGATCTGAAGTAAAAAAGGTTTTAGTTTTTAAGGATTTGAGAATTGATTTCATAGGATGTGAAATCAAGAGATCAGGAGGATGGCCTTGCAAGATATATTAGAGAAAATTTATAGAAATTTTAAGGAGTTCTTCGGAGGACTCGATTCAACCAAGAAACTTGGTTTTATCATTGTTTCTTGCATGATTATGGCGGCCATGACTGGAATTGTTGTATGGGCATCTAAAACTCGTTACGATACGCTTTATTCAGAATTAAATAAAGAAGACGCAAGAAAGATTGCGATTCTTTTAGAAGAAAAGAAAATTCCTTATCAAACATCTAACGATGGGAAAACAATTTCAATTCCGGAAGATCTGGTTGGTGTTTGGCGTTTAGAAATTGCGAAACTTGGAACAAGCTTTTCAGGAACTGTAGGATACGAAGTTTTTGATAAACAATCATTTGGAACAACTAGTTTTGTTCAGAAAGTAAATAAGCAAAGAGCTCTCGAAGGGGAGATGGTTAAAACCATTATGTATATTCAGGGTGTGAAGCGCGCGCGCGTTCATATTTCCATTCCTGAATCGTCTCCATTTGTAGCTGAGAAAAAGTCCCCAACTGCGTCAGTTGTTCTTGAATTAAATAATGGAGTTTCATTAACTCCCGCAGAGATTAAAGGGATCGGATCTTTAGTAGCTTCATCAGTTGAAGAGATGAGACCTGAAAATGTTGTTATCCTAGACGACCGTGGGAAAAAGCTTTCGGAAAATATCGGAGATATGATGACGGCCACTACGGCTAACCGTCTTGCTCTTGAAGCTCAATTAAATCAAAAATACGAAAAACAAATTGAAGATATCTTAACAAAAGTTGTTGGAGATGGAAAAGTTGTAGCAAAAGTAACTGTGGATTTAGACTTCACGGAGTCGGTTGCCACTGAAACAAAATACGATAATGAAAACTCAGCAGTTGTTTCAGAAGTTAAAAATATCCAGAATGTAAACGGTTCTCGTCCTTCTCCCCAGGGGATTGCTGGTGCTCAGTCAAATCTTCCAGGCGAAGTTCCACAACCGGGTGTGGCTGAAACTAAAAACAATGTCACAAAAGAGTTAACAACTAGAAATCTAAATGTTCCAACAACTGTGACTCAGTCGAGAAAGCCATCGGCAAACGTAAAAGCGATATCTGCAGCAGTTATGATTGATGGAAAAAGAATTGCAGTTTTAGGCGAAGATGGTCTTCCTCAGCTTGATAAGAATGGATCCGCCATTATGAAGTATGAGAAGTGGAGTGAAGCAGATCTTCAAAACTTTGCTCAGATCGTGGCTTCAACTCTCGGAACTTCAGATAAACGTGGGGACAAATTAGTTATTAAGAATATGGAATTTGCTCGAGAGGATATGAGCGTTGCAGATGCAATGTTAAAAGAACAAGCAAATCGTGAACTTATTAAAAATATCGTGAAGTACTTAGCGGTCGGTTTAACGATCTCTTTATTTTTCTTCTTAGTAGTAAGACCATTCATCCAATGGGTTACGGACAATACAATCGAAACGGTGGAAGATTTCTTGCCTCGTACGCTTGAAGAGTTAGAAAAAGTACAATCCAATCAACGTCTTCCTGGTCTTGAGGATGCACTTCCTCAGATAGAAGAGAAATTGAATCCTGAGAAAATTGAAGGAAATATGTTGCGTGAAAAAATTATTGCACTGGTTGAAAACAATCCAGGCAAGGCTGCACAGATTATCCATGAAATGATTCACTCGAGTGAATCAGATAAACAAATTGCTTAAGTAAGTGTTTTAGTAAAAATTAGAGGATTTGATTATGGCCGCAATCGATGACAATGTACTGGATCCGGACACTGAGTATGGTTTACTCAATGGTTCTGACCGAGCAGGTTTACTTTTAAGTTCACTAGGTATGAACATTACTCAACTTGTTTTTCAAAACATGAAAGACAACGATGTTAAGAGAATGATCAATGCAATGTCGAATGTTAAAAGAGCTCCGATTTGGATGGTGAAAAGAGTTCTAGAAGATTTCTACAGTCAACTAAACGAAGACAGTGATTTATTATTTGCGGAAAACCGTGGTCGTGATTTTATTATCAACACTCTTGGTGAAGATAGAGCTAAGCAACTTCTTGGACAAATTGTTGAAGTTGGACAATCAAATACACTCGAATCTCTTGAACTGGTAGATACAAGAACTCTTTCTAACTTTTTAATCAACGAGCATCCTCAGACTATTGCTCTTATTGTTGCCCATTTAAATCCAGAGAGAAAAGTGGATGTTCTTAGACGTCTTCCAGAAGGACTTCAGGCCGAGGTTGTTCTGCGAGTTGCCAACCTCGACTACGTTTCACCAGAACTTATTTCTCAACTTGACGACGTACTTAAAACTGAGCTTTCTACGCTTGGTTCTATTGATACGAATCAACTTGGTGGTGTTGAGCCAATTGCTGACATGCTTAACCTTATGGATAAAAACACAGAGAAAAATATCATGTCTCGCGTGGAAGAAAAAGATCCAGAGCTGGCTGAAGAGATCAGAAAACTTATGTTTACATTCGAAGACCTTATGTACGTTGATGATAAAGGTATCCAGAACCTTCTTCGCGAAGTGGACAATGGAAAGCTTGTTATTGCAATGAAGACTGCTCCTGACGAAATCAAGCAAAAACTTTTCAAGAACATGTCGAATCGTGCGGCTACGTTGCTTAAAGAAGATCTTGAGGCACTTGGACCTACAAAACTTTCAGATGTTGAAAAAGCTCAGGCTGAAATGGTTCAAAAAACTAAAGAACTTGAGTCTCAAGGTAAAGCCTTTATTGCTCGCGGTTCTGATGGCGATTCATTGGTATAATAAGGAAAAGGAATTAGTTTATGGTTAAGCAATATTCAAATGTCGAAGAGTATAAATTTAAAAGTTTTACAAATGAAAATGCGGAAGCTGACAAAGTTACATTGTTTGAATTTAAACCTCTTTTGAGTTCAAGCCATGCTATTGCAAAAAATGAATTTCAGAAAGTTATTAAAGAAGAGAGAACTCACGCAAAAAATAGTCAATTTAAAGTTAATCCGCTTGTTGAGAAACACAGAGGGTTAAAAGATCAGGAAGAGCAGGAGTATCAAGCTGCTGTTGAAAAAGAAGTTGTAAGAAGGATTAATGAAATTCAAGAAGAGGCTTTTAAAACAGGTTTCGATGAAGGTGTTAATCAGGGACGCGAAGAAATTTTTAATGAGATGAGAAGTGTCGTTGACCAGAAACTCGATAATTTCTCCCAAATGGTAACTGAGGTATTAAAAACTCAGGACGAGATTCTGGCACAACAGAAAAAAGAAATTTATCTTCTTCTTCGAAATCTTACAAAATGGATTATTTTAAGAGAACTTAAAGAAGACGGGAAATATATTGAGCGATTGCTTGAGAAATTATTACTGGAGATTCAGGCTAGAAATAATCTTTTGATTCAAGTTAATCCAAATGATTTTGGTGGAATGCCAGAAATCCTGGCTCATGTTCAATCTCGTTTAGGTGAATTGAAAAATGTGAGAGTAGAAATAGATTCTGCCATTCTAACTTCAGGGATGATTGTTGAATCTGATAATGGAATCATAAATGCAACTATGGAAGAGCAATTTAAGAGTTTAGATAAACTTTTTGAAGATGTTTTAGTTGAGTCTTAATTAAAAATATAAGGTGAATAGCAAAATGGATAAGATACTCGACCTAACTTCTATTCACAATAATTACGAGTATGCATCCCCTTATCAAAAAATCGGAAAAGTATATGCCAACAAAGGAATGGTTTTTGAAATCAATCTTTCTCGGGCACCTATTGGATCAAACGTAGAATTCGTTACTGAGTTTGGTGATAGATCACTCGGTGAAGTAGTCGGTATCAATGGAACTAGATGTATGGCCATGCCATATGATGAACTATCAGGAATAAATTCTGAAACTAGAGTCTATTTAAAAGATCTCACAACAACAATAAAAATATCAGAAGCGATGCTTGGTAGAGTTGTCGATTTCCAAGGAAATCCAATCGACGGTAAAGGTCCAATTGAGCCTGTTAATGTTGAAGCCCGAAGTATTTATGGACACGCTTTAAATCCACTTGAAAGACCACCAATTAGAGAACCGCTTGATACCGGTATACATGCCATCAATTGTTTTATGACTGCAGGAAAAGGTCAGCGTTTTGCGATAATGGCCGGATCAGGTGTTGGTAAGTCAGTTACTCTTGGAATGATTGCCGAGAACTCAAGTTCAGACGTAAATGTTATCGCTTTGATCGGAGAACGTGGACGTGAGGTTTTAGAATTTATTGAAACAGACTTAGGTCCGGAAGGATTAAAGAGATCTGTCGTTGTTGTTGCAACTTCAGATTCCTCTGCACTGATAAGAATGAAAGCTGCTTATGTGGCTACAACCATTGCAGAATATTTTCGTGATAGAAACCAAGATGTTCTATTAATGATGGATTCAATTACCAGATTTGCCATGGCCAATCGTGAAATTTCACTTTCTGCCGGAGAACCTCCTGGACAGAAAGGATATACACCCAGCGTTTTTGCTCGCCTTCCAAAATTAATGGAGAGAGCAGGAACAAAGGCCGGAGCAGGTTCTATAACTGGAATTTATACCGTATTAGTTGAGGGCGGCGATATGGATGAGCCCATTGCCGATGCCGTAAGAGCAATCGCCGATGGCCACATTATTTTATCAAGAGAGTTAGCTTCAAGAAACCAGTTTCCCGCAATAGATATTCTTGCAAGTCTTTCGCGGGTAATGTCGAAAGTTGCGACAAAAGAACATAAAATTGTAGCGAGTCACCTTCGCGATCTTCTCGCTTCTTATAAGGCCAATGAAGATCTAATTAATGTTGGAGCTTATGCTAAAGGATCAAACCCAAAAGTTGATAAGGCCATATTAATTTACGATGACCTAATGAACCTACTTAGACAAAACCAAGGGATGACGGAGTATTTACCAATAGAAACTCTATACGACCGTATGGTTGATATTGCACGAAAAGCTGAAAATATTAAATAGAGATTAAAAAAATAAATGCAAAAATTTAAATTCAAGCTCGATGGTCTTTTAAAAGTTAGAGAGTTTAAAGAAAAAAAAGTAAAGATTGAGTTAGGGGAAATCCTAAAAGAGATCAGTGAAGTGGAAGGGAAGATAGCTCTCGCTAATAAGGCTATAGATGAGACTTATGAGGCTCAAGAAGTCCTCATGAAAGATCCATCTTCTGGAAGAATGCTTCAGTTTTTTCCTTATTTTATTCAAGGAAAAAAAGAAGACATTAAAAATAAAGAAAATCTTTTATGGGCGCTCAAGAAAAAGTACGACGTAAAAATTACTGAACTTGCTACAGCACGAGGCCAAGTTAAGGTTATGGAAAATTTTAAAGAAAAAAAACTGGGTGAGTACACCAAAGAACGAAACAAAAAAGAAATGGAATCAATAGAAGAACTTTTAATGATGAGAAGAAGTGGGTTTGATGCTTCTAAAGAATAATCACTGGTGTTTTATGAAAATTGTATTTTTAAATTTACTACTATTAACTTTCTCTTCGAATACAATCGCTGCGACTGCGCCTGCTAAAGCAGTTGTACCAGCAGGGCCGGTTAAGCGCACATATACAGAAGAAGAATTTAAAAAAGCTGTCATGGTAGAAGCTGAGAAGCTAATGAAAAAAGCTGGCAGTGGTCACCTGATCGATTTTTCTAAAGAGCTTCTGGAAAAAGAAGAAGCGATCAAAGTAAAAGAGCTCAATGTACAAAAAGAACAAGAGCAATTAAAACTGAATATGAACGACTTTCAAAAAAAAGTTGTTGAGTTTCAAGAGTCACAGAAAAAATTCCTGGGCTGTATTGATTCACAAAATGATAAAGTAGAAAAACGAATATCTCAGATGGTTGAAGTCATCGCAGGTATGAAGCCCCAAAGTGCAGCTGATGTTTTATCTGTTCAAGATCCTGATCTTTCTGTTCGGATATTGGGACAACTAGAAGCTCAGAAGGCATCAAAGATTTTTAATCTAATGGACAAGGAAGTTTCTGCCCGACTACAGAAACAATTCCTTCAGATGAAGAAATAAGTTACACTAAAAAGAGTACGCTTAGCGTTGAAGTTTTTATTTAAGGAAACTATGCAAGGATTGCCCTCACAAATACTCCCAAAATCATCTAAGGCCGAAGCCTTTGGTGAGAAGAAAATTTCAGCTAAGGCTGAAGCTGGAGAGGCTGTTGAAGGAAGTCAGGTTGAAGGGGCGCCAGAGGTTGCTTCGAATGACGGTTTCGCTTCTCTCTTTGCCAAACTTACTGGTAAAGGCAAAACGGAAGGCAAAACAGAAGGTAAACCAAGTGACGTTAAATCAGAAACGGGTGAGACTCTAAAAAATCTTTTAACAGATAAAAATAAAGATAAGACTGAAGACAAAACTGGCGAAGTGGCAGTCATTGATCCAAAGGCTGTTCAAGCAGAAAATGTTCATGCAAAAGTTGAACAAAAAATAACTAAGACTTCTAGCAATCTCGATCAACTTTTAAATAACCTTAAAGGAACTAAAGATTCTGATGAGTTTATTGAGAATGGGAATGTTGATCAACTTCAAGGCGTGCGCGCTAAGAAGGGTGAACAACAAATTAAAGTCGAGAAATCAGAGAGTCCATTAGATTTCTTAATGAATGGTGCTAAGGCTAAAAATGTAAGCGAAGCAACTTCTTCAACGACTCCAGCAGCTTCAAAAGATATCGAAACTCTTCTTGGGCAGAAAAAAGTTATGACAGGTGAAGATTATTTAAAAAATATGGAATCAACTGAAAAGAAAAGTTCGAACAAACTTGTCTTGTTGAATGGCCTTGCCGAACTTCAAAAAAATAATACACAAAATGTTAAAGGATACGGCCAAGGACTTTCACTCCTTTCCGATCCACTAATTAAAAATACAAAAGACCTGGCTACTAAAGAAAAAAAGATTGGAAATTCAGCAATAGATGAACTCCGGTCTCCTGATACAAAAGTAGGAGCTGAACTAGCTGCCATTAAGCAAGATGTGATTCCTGGAATTCAAAATAATAAAAATAATCAAGGCCTTCAAGCAGAAACTCAAACTCAAGCAAGCCAAAAAGTACTAGACTTGAGTAAAATAAATACTGCCAACACTACTGAAATCATCAAAAGAATTTCAGACTATGTAGAGCAAAATCAAGTAGCCAACAAAAGCAGCTTGGATCTAACAGTGAAGCACGAATCTCTTGGAGAATTTAAAATTCAAGTAAGTAAAATGCCTGCTCAGGCTCAAGGACAAAGTCTTATAGATATGCAAATCACAACTTCAAGTAAAGAAGGGCATGATTTCTTTGTTAAGAACGAAGTGAGTTTAATGAAAAATTTAAATCAAGCAGGAATTAATCTTTCTGATTTAAGAATTATTTCTACGATGAGTGAATCATCTGCATTTGGGCAAAGTGATTCTAAGCAGTCTAGTTCATTCAGTCAAAATCAAGATGGATCGGATAAACAATTCATGAGTTTCGAATCTAATAATTTCGCTAGTGATACGGGTAGTGGATCAGAGAGAAGAAAAGAGTTGTGGGAAGAGTATCAACAACGTTATGGAGCTTAATCCATGCCAATGATCGGTAGACCGGGCAATCAAAGCCGGAATTCTTATTCAGATATTGCAATTAAAAAAGCCGAAATTCAAGGTAACGGAACACCTGTTGATCCAAAAATAGGTGACGAATTAAATAAAATGGTTGGTGTAAAACCAGATCAACGTTTCGTTGACCGCAAGGCCCATGAAACTCTTGGCCCTGACGGCTTTATGAAACTTCTCGCACATCAATTAAAGAACCAGGATCCAATGAAGCCAATGGATCAAAAAGATTTTTCATCTAACCTCGCACAGTTCTCTCAATTAGAGCAATTGACAGCGATGAATAAAAAGATGGATGGAATGAATGCCAACAATGATAACGAAAAAAGATTTCAAGGTGCAAGTTACCTTGGAAAGAAAGTTGTCACACGAGGTACGACCGTTGATTATAATGGTGAAGGAAAAGATGTTGAACTTCCTTTCTACCTTGATAAATCTGCTAAGAATGTCATTATCCGCATCTACGATAATAAAAATCAGATGATCGGAAAAGTAGATAAAGTAGATCTTGGAAAAGGACAGCAGGGTGTGACTTGGGATGGAATTGGTCTTGATGGGCAAATTGCACCAAAAGAACAATATCATTTTGATGTAATCGCTTTTGACGACAAGAATGAAAAATTCATGGGTGTCACAAGAGCAGAAGGGACAGTGTCGGGTGTACGTTTTGAAAATGGTGAAACTATTTTAGACGTAAGTGGTGGAAGAAAAGTATATTTAAAAGATGTTGAAAGTTTTTCTTTACCCGAAAAAGATGTAGCAAGTAAAAATGTGCCTGCATTGCAAAAACAAGCTGCGTCGACTTATAATCAAGTAGACAACCAAACGAACTAAAAGTTTTAATGGAAAAAAATATTTAAAAAATGGCAAATTCTAAAATTAATAACATTCTCATCCCCAACGTTACGAAGCTTCCTTCGAACAAGAATGTTGAATCAACTAATAAATTAGCCAAAGGCGAAACGTCCGAGTTTAAAAGCCTACTTGATAGCAATCTAGAACAACAAGCACCAATAGCAGAATCCCCAAAAGGACTTAATCTTTCAACTCATGCAATGAGAAGATTGCAAGAGAGAAATCTGTCTATTGATAAAGAAGAATACACAAAAATTTTAAGTGCGATTGATAAATTAAAACTGAAAGGCGGGCAAGACTCATTAGTAATTACGAGTAAGGCTGCTTACATAATTGATGTACCAAAAAACATGATCGTTACGGCGATCGATAAAGACAGCATAGGAGATAATGTATTTACAAAAATTGATTCGACGATATTAATGAATTAATAACAACATAAAAAATCTCAAAAGAAACGGAGCTGGTCCTTTCCGGAAGCCCTAGTTTTTAGTCTGTAGTACTAAGAAACGTTTTTGAGAAAATTAGGTCTAGGAGGGACACATGGGTATTCTACGTTCATTCACAATTGGTGTATCTGGTTTAAATGCAAGTGGTCAGGGGATGGGAGTCATCGGTGACAACATTGCCAACGCCGGAACCAACGGTTACAAATCTTCAAGAGCAGAATTTCAAGACGTGCTGGCAGTATCACTTAAAGGTATTGAAGGCGGAGATCAGTTTGGTGCTGGTACAAAACTTGGCCATATCAAGCCAATCATGACCCAAGGGGATATCACAAGAACAGAATCGGTTACAGATCTAGCGCTTTCAGGAGACGGTATGTTCACGATCGATTCTCCAGCAGGAAGAACTTTTTCTCGTGATGGTTCATTTCACTTTGATAAAGAAGGTTCACTTACAACTATGGATGGTTATAAGGTTCTGGGTTTTCAAGCTGATGAAACTGGAAAAATGATGAATAAGGTTGATGCCATTAAACTTGGTAACACAACAATTGCAGCGAAAGGATCTAAAGAAGTTGTTATGTCGATGAACTTGGATTCACGCATGAATAAAACAGAATTTAAAATTGAAAATCCAGAGAAGACTGCTAACTTTTCTAACTCGATGACTATCTACGACAACATCGGTACAGCAAGAACTGTTACTGCTTATTACAATAAAGTAGATAACAATACATGGGAATACCATATTGGTGCTGATGGAAAAGATGTTGAAGGTGGAAAGCCGGATACAATGTATGAACAAGCTTCAGGGACTTTAGTTTTTAATGATAAAGGGCAACTTCAAGAGAAGAAAGAAGGAAAGAACGCTTTCAACTTCAATAAAGGTGCAGCTCAAGGACAAAAAATTAATTTCAACTGGGGACAATCAATAAAAGATGGTGGAACTGGATTGGATGCTTCGACTCAATACGGATCTGAATCTGCAATCGCTCGTCACACTCAAGATGGTTCGAGTGCAGCTACATTAACTTCTCTTTCATTCAATGATAAAGGGATTTTAACTGCTAACTATAACAATGGTGAGACTCGCGATATTGCTCAAATCGCAGTAGCAAAATTTGAAAACAACGAAGGTCTCTTTAAAATTGGTAAAAACTTATTTAAAGAATCTAAGGCTTCAGGTCAAGCTGCTCTTGGTAAACCAGGTGAATCCGGACGTGCAGAAGTTCTGTCAAAATCTATCGAACTCTCAAACGTAGATATCGCTAACGAGTTTGTTAACTTGATGACTGCTCAAAGAAACTTCCAAGCTAACGCTAAAACGTTAACGACAGCGGATCAAATGCTTCAAGAAGTATTACAAATTAAGAGATAATTTCTTTAACTTTATAAGGGGCCTTAGGGTCCCTTCTTTATTTGGGTAGGAATAGAAAATGAAACGTTCACTCTCTATACTTTTTTGCTTATTGATATTTAATTCTTCATGTTCTTCGTTGTCCCCTGCAGTGTCGAAAGCAATGAGAGGAGTCTCTAGTGCCGAACAGGGTGGATTGGATCTGTTAGCAGAATCAAAGTCCATTATCGATTTGGTGGCTACTAGAGAAATTAATGGCGAGACGTGTGATCACGAACTTAGTAGTTTAATAAGCGATTACCAATTACTTTCTCCTCAAAATTTAGAGCTGGCTGTACTAAAGACCGATGGCCAAAAAATTCTAGATTTGAGTTTTGAAGCGAGATTAGCTTTGCACTCAATTCTCGATATTCTGCCAACAGGATGTAGAATTAAATTAAAAGAGTTAAATCTATTAATCCGTTCTAGCGAAGATTATGTTGGTGTTCATTATTATAAAGATGAGCAAATTTCTTCAAGCTCTATTAAGTTTCCAGAGCAGCCAGTTCCAGTTTATGAAACTACTGCATACCATCCATATCATGTCGGAGCTGGAATTGATCCTAAGACAAAATTCGAATTTAGAAATGGCGATCTCATGATCACTAAAGGTGTGAGCTTCGTGTCTTCAACCATTTCTGAAATCGCACACCCGCGTTCACTCTTTAGCCATATTGTTTTTGTTCACGTAGACAAAGAAACAAAAGTAGTTACGACGATGGAATCTTATGTTGGAAAAGGGGTAAGCATCTTTCCAATTGAAGAGGCTCTACAAAATGAAAATTCTCGAATTTTAGTTCTGCGTTCAAAGGATGCAGAGCTGGCAGGAAGAGCGGCAGACTATATGTTCAATAAAGTTGTTACGCTTAAAAAACAGAATAAATTTATTCCGTACGATTACGATTTAGATTTTTCTGACAATACGAAACTTTCTTGTGAAGAGGTTGCTTACGATTCTTTCAAGCATGCTTCAGATGGAAAGGTTCTGTTGCCTGAAACAATGTCACTTATCACAATGAATGATGCCAGTTTTCTTTCTCGTATAGGAATTAAGAAAGGTGCCATGATGGTTCCAAACGACATGGAAACAGATTCACGTTTTGACATCGTTCTAGATTGGACTGATTTCCGTCTTATGAGAGATTCATGGAGAAAGGATGCAATTCTTGGAGAAATGTTTCGTTGGATTGATGAGAGAAATTATAAAATTCATGAAAACTTGACTTCGATTGCGGCCAAGGCCATTTGGTCGACTCGCCATATTCCGGGAGTGTGGGGAATGTTGTCAAAGGTTTCAGGAATTCCAAAAGACTTCACTAAAGATGTTCCTTCAATGACCATTGCAACGATGGCCAGTTTAAAAATTATCGGAGGAATCTTGCTTCCTCAAGTGACTAAGGCCGATCAAGATTATTATGCTAAAAATGGAAAATGGATGTCGAGCGAGATGCTTCGCGAATCACTTGAAGATTTCAGAGAGACTGAGCCAAAAGATTTAAGAAAAGTATTTAGAGAGCGCTAGTAATCTAGAAATAAAATAAATCAAGAATCCCCATCACTCCCGATAGCTTCTACTGGGCAAGCTTCGAGAGCGCTGAGGCATTCTGCAATATCTTTAGCTGTTTTTGGCTGTAGTTTGACGTAAGCGTGGCCGTCAGTATCATTCATTATAAAAAACCCTGGGGCTTCGATTACACAAGCGTCGCAAGCGATACATTGATCATCAACGTAAAACTGCCCTCCAGAGTTTTCAGACCATTTTGATTTTTTATCGGCCACTGCTTATACCTTTTATTCTTGTAACATATTTGAGTAAATTTTAACTTTCGTCTCTTCTTCAAGTTTCTTTAGGATTGAATCCATCATTTTTCTTGAAAGTGCATTCTTTAAACCAGCATTGTCGGTTGCTACTTTTGCTTGTTCATTTAAGTCAGCTGCAGCAGTTGCTGGAGTTGTTTTAATCATGACCATTGAGGCTCCGTCATCAAATAAATGAATTTGCGGTTTAGTTATGTCCCCAGAAAAAAGTTCCTTCATGTTTTCAGCAGTTAAGTTAGTCCCAGTTGAAGTCCCGTCAAGGCGATTCACTGAACCTTTAGCATATTGTAGTTTATATTTTTCAGTGATTGATTTCACTTCATTTGCATTTCCAGCTTCAAGCGCATGTCTCAGGCTATTTGCAATATCTACCGTTAGTTTTTTAATGGCTTCTACTTTATCTTTTTGAATCAACTCAGTTGCAAATTTGTCTTTATACTCAACAAAAGTAGCAGCGTGTCCTTCTGACTTCTTTTCTACTAATAATAAATGATAACCAAATTGTGTTTTAATAGGTGCTGAGACTGTTCCAGGTTTTTGAGTGAAGGCTACAAGGTCGAATTCAGGAACCATTCTTCCTCTTCCAAAAGTACCTAGATCTCCGCCTTTTCCTTTTCCTGATGGATCTTCAGTGTATTTATCGGCCATTTTTGCAAAGTTTGAAGCGGTAACTTCTTTTGCGATTTTTTCGATTGCTACTTTCAAGTCAGCATCTTTTTTTCCTTCTGCCATTAAAAGAATATGGCGTGCTTTCACTTCTTCAGGTTTATCTAGGCTGGCTTTTCTTTCATTGAACATTGATTGAAGACGTTTTTGATTTGTCTCAACGGCTAAAAATTTAGCGAGCTCGTCTTTAGATACTTCTACAAAATTTCTCAAACCATTTTTAGAAATTGAGATAATCTCGGCATTGAGTTTTTCATCTCTAATTTTTTGAAGGTCATTTAAATATCCTTTAGATAAAGGAAAGGTTTGAACTAAGCCTTGAGTATTTTTCATTTTTAATTGATTAATTACATCGGCTTCAAATTCAGCTGGAGTTAATTTATTAGCCGCCAAAATTGCTTTGTAACGGTTGATGTCGAACTGTCCGTTGCTTAAGAAATAAGGAAGAGTTTTAATCTCATTTTTGATTTCTTCTAAAGAGGGATAGGCTCCGATATCAGTAGCAAATTTGACCATTAATTTTCTTTGAACAAGATTTTTCAATGTACTTTCTTTGATTTTCATTGCCTCGATTTGCTTGGCACTGATTTCTCCACCCATCATTTGTTTATAAAACTCAATTTGGCGGTTGTATTCTTGTTGGTACTCTTCTGTTTTAATTGGTAGATCGCCAACTTTCCCTATTGCGTTCGGAGAACCCCCACCTTGTTGAAGAGATTGATACCCAGTAAACATGAATGAAAGAACGATGATCCCGATTAAAAGGGTAGCGAAAATATTCGCCGTTTTGTGTTTGGTAAATTCCGACATTGGCTAATCCTCATGTTGCTATTAAAAAGTACGATTATTGTAACGAGAAAAAAGTTACTTCGTAAAGGTTATTGGCTTTTTAAAATAGATTGCATAAGCTTACGTAGTACAATTAATTTCAAATCATTTTTCGGAGTACTTCATTTGAGGCTGTCTGATTCAGAAGAGAGACGAACCAAAATCATAATCAACAGCATAATCCTAGTGATTGCCTTGTATGGTATGTCGCAGCGAGATTATGTTTTTCAAAAAACTTCAATTGCCGAGAGAGTCATTATTGATCTCATGGCACCTGTTCAAAGTATGGTTACATCTTTCCAGCGTGGAATTTCTTCGTATGTCGAGCACTACGTAGCTAATTTAAACGCCAGCAAAGAAAACATCAATTTGAAAGGCAAGATTGCAGATCTCCAAAACGAGATGTTTAGTTATCAAGAAGCGATTAAAGAAAGTGATCGTTTGCGAGAACTTATTAAGTATGGCGAGCAAATCGACCGCAAAAAAATCGTAGCACGAGTTGTCTCTTGGGATTCAGCTGATGATTATAAAGTTGTCCGCATCAATCGCGGTTTAAAAGATGGAGTTCGTCTTCAATCAGTAGTTACCAGTGCAGAAGGTTTGGTTGGGTACGTTTACCGATTAACAGATCATTTCGCAGACGTTATCACAATTCTAGATGCCAATAATAGAGTGGATGGGGTTGTAGAACGTCTTCGCTCACACGGTATCGTAGAAGGTTATAGCCGCGGACGTTGTATTATGAAGTACGTCAACAGAACTGAGCCGATTATACTTAACGATTTGGTTTTAACGGCAGGTTTAGGAAATGTTTATCCTAAAGGACTTAAGATTGGATATATCTCGCGCATCGAACGCGAAAGTTACGGGATTACTCAGCATGTAGAAATCACTCCTTTAGTTAATTTTTCTAAGTTGGAAGAAGTTTTGGTTTTGGTTTACGAACAAGAAGAACACAAACAATTAGAGTGGAAAGCACTTGAAGAGCAGCTCAATAGCACAGAGGTCAAACGATGAAAACAAACTTAAAAGACATCGTATTTCCACTGATAAAAACTCTTATTCTTCTTTTTGTATTGGAAATTATAACAACGGCTATTTTTCCAATGATCGGTCTTTTGAATTTTAGAGTTCCTTTTAATATTCTAGTAGTACTTTTTCTAGGCCTACGCCTTGAAACTCCGTACCTCGCAATTCTTATTATGATCGTTCAGTATTTCCACGCTTTCTTCTCAGTTGAAGGTTGGGAAATGGGAACTGTTACTGGAATTGTTATTTGTGTTGTCGTTTCATACGTCAGAGAGATGATCCATTTTTCTTCTTGGGGAATGACTATTTTGATCACTCAGGTATTTCAACTTTTATGGTTTTTCGTGCAATCGATTCTCATTTATATTCAACTCGGAAATCTCGATTATATTTTCGATAAGGGATGGCGCTTCCTTCCTCAGAGCGTAATTATCGCTCTTTTGTCGCCACTCTTCTTTTTCATTTTGAATAAAATCTGGAACGTCGACGATCGCGGAATGCTGGGAGATAAGATCTAATGTTTGGAGAAGACGATCTCGTCAGGTCTCATCAGGAACGAGCGGATATCATTCTTAATGTCATCGTAATATCTTTTGCCATTTTATTGGCAAGACTTTGGTATTTACAAATTTATCACGGAAAAATGTTTTTTAATTATTCTTTAGAAAACCGCCTGCGAAAAGACGTCGTCCGCGCTCCAAGAGGAATGATCTTCAGCCGCAATAACGTTCTTCTTACTCATAATGTTCCACGTTTTGATGCCATTATCACTCCTCAGTATCTTGAAGGGGATGACGAAACAATTGGATATTTATCAAAAATTCTTGAAACAACTCCAGAGTCCATTGTTAAAACTTTGAAGAAATATCAAGGTCAAGCAAAGTATATTCCAGTTGTCATAAAGAAAAATATTTCACGCCGCGAAGTGGCCATTCTTGAAACAGAGTCTTCTAAACTTCCGGGTGTATCAGTCGAAACATTTATCAGCCGAGAGTACACGGATAAAGATTCCGGAGCTCATTTGCTCGGATATATTTCTGAAATTTCTCAGGAAAAAATTCCTCGCTATAGAGACCGCGATAAATACGATTATAAACAGGGAGATTTCATCGGCCAAGGTGGAATTGAGTTGCAGTACGATTTAGAAATTAGAGGCCAGGATGGTTATCAATTTATGGAAGTTGATGCTAGAGGAAGAGCTCGCAGGCATGTAACGAGTGATGATCTTTACTCTGGTATCGATAATAAACCTGCTGAACCAGGAAAAAATGTTCGCTTAACTATTGACCGCGATGTCCAACTTGCCGCCTATCATGCACTCGATGGTAAAGATGGAGCAGCCGTAGCCGTCGATGTTGAATCCGGCGAAATTATCGCGATGGTTTCGCGTCCGGCATATGACCCTTCGAATTTCTCAACTGGTTTATCGAGCAATTATTGGGGACAACTGGTGATGGATGAAAAACGTCCTCTCAGAGACCGCACCATTCAAGAACATTATTCTCCAGGATCTACCTTCAAACCTCTCACTGCCATTGCTGCCCTTGAAGAAGGCATAGTCGATGAAAATACTAAAGTCGTTTGTAACGGCGGTTACCGAATGGGTGGTCGTGTTTTTCACTGCTGGAAAAAAGAAGGCCATGGTGTAGTAGATGTTTTAAGAGCTCTTAAAGAATCTTGTGATGTTTATTTTTATAGTATCGGAAATAAAATTGATATTGATGTGATCTATAAATATGCAACACTATTTGGAATGGGACAACGTCTTGGTATTGTTCTTCCAAGAGAAACAAAAGGGTTAATACCAAATAGACAATGGAAAAAAGAGCAAACAGGTGTTGAATGGCAGAAGGGGGAGACCCTCTCGTGTGTTATCGGTCAGTCTTTTGTTAACGTCACTCCATTGCAATTAACAATGTTCTACGCAACCTTGGCCAACGAAGGAAAGTTGTGGAGACCTCATGTTGTTAAGGAAGTTTTTTCAAATTCGGGACAAGTATTAAAGCGAGTTGAGCCCGAATTGATTCACCAATTTAAAATCCATAAAAGAACTTGGGATATCGTACATGAGGCATTATTTAATACTGCCAATGCTCCAGGCGGAACGGCTGGTGCATCAAAAGGTATAGGAATACAAATGGCAGCTAAAACTGGGACTGCTCAGGTCATCAGTTTTTCTGCAGATAAAATTTTCAATAAATGCGAAAACCAAGAATACAAATACCGTAACAACGGACTGTTCGCAGCGTATGCTCCAGCTGGAAGTCCAAAAATTGCAGTGAGTGTTGTGATCGAACATGGATGTCACGGAGCAAGTGCTGGTGGGCCAGTCGCAAAGGCAATTATCTCGGCATATATGAATAAATATTATCCAAGCTATCAGAAAAAAATCATAGCTCAAGAAAATGCAAAAATGTCTTGGAGTCAAATCCAGGAAGACAACCGAGCGAATCCAGTTCCAATGGTACTTGAAAACGATACCAAAGATTATTTTGACGAAACTGGGAAATTAATTAGGCCTTATACCTTAGAAAAAGGTGGGCAAGTTCAAACAGGACCGTTGGAGTAAGAATGTTTAATTTTAGAGAAGAGCTTAAAAGATACGACTATTCATTCTTCGGAATTTGCACTGCCATTTTTATTATTGGTATTTTAAATCTTTATTCAGCAACACACTCCCAAGGAATTGGTCCAGAAGAAGGTCTATATAAAACTCAAATCGTATGGTTTATTCTTTCTTGGATTGTTGGGATTGTCGTAAGTTTTATTCAACCAAAAAATTTCTTTCGGCTAGCTTATCCATCTTATTTAATAAGCGTCGTCTTACTTGTTATGGTTTTAGTTGTTGGTCACTCTGCTCTTGGGGGTCAGCGATGGATTGGTTTTGGCTCTTTAAAGTTTCAGCCATCAGAGATTACAAAAATTGCTATGGTCTTAATTCTGTCGCGTTGGTATTCAAAAGCTTCACCTGAACAAGAAATTGGTTTTAGAGAATTAATTATTCCTTTTTTAATCACCTTTATACCTGCCATGATGATTATTGTTCAGCCCGATCTAGGGACGGGAATGCTCGTCATGCTGATTTTTTTCATCATTACTTTTTACCGTAAATTAAAATGGAAAACGATTACAATCATGGCAATCATTGCCATGATTGGTGCAACCGTAGTTTATAATTTTGGTTTGCGTGAGTACCAAAAGAAACGCATTACCACTTTTATCGATCCGGAATTTGATGCAAAAGGATCGGGGTATAATGCCATCCAATCTAAGATCGCAATTGGATCTGGACAATTTTTTGGAAAAGGATTCCGCAGATCAAGTCAGGGGGCCCTCAATTATCTTCCTGAAAACCATACTGACTTTATTTTCGCCATCTTTAATGAAGAGCACGGCTTCGTTGGATCGATATTTTTGATCGCCCTTTATATTGCACTTTTCTATCGACTGCTATGGCTTGCTTCCAATGTTAATAAAATCTTCGACTCCGTGGTCGTAGTTGGAATACTAGCTATTTTCTTCTGTCACACCATGATTAATATGAGCATGGTCTCCGGATTAATGCCCATTGTCGGGGTGCCCCTACCTCTCATGTCCTATGGGGGATCCAACCTTTTGACCTTCGGAATTTGCTGTGGGATCGTAACGTCCATTAGTAACGCCCGAAATCTCTTTTAGGTTAGTCCTTATATCAGACTTGACTTGCAGAATCTCTTCGTGGGAAACTAATTTGGTCTCACTTAAGGACTATGAAGGTCCGGGAGTTATTTCATGAAGAAAGTATCAAGCATTGGCAGTCTGGTTAAAAAAATTTACCGAACATACTCAGGTGAGCTCTTAACACTTCTTCAAGTGAGGGGCTTCACTGATTTGCGTCCGTCATTTCTGGAAGTACTTTTGTTTATTTGTGAGCATGAAGGACCAACTATTAAAGAAATTGGGTATGGTTGTGGTCTTAAAAAACAAACGATGACTTCCCATTTAAATGAATTAGAAAAACGCGGTTATATCGATCGCAAAGTGAATATTCAAGATAAGCGCGAGCAAAATATTTTTCTCACTGAATACGGTTTGAAATTTAAACTTAATCTCTTTGAGTGCATTAACGAAATTGAAAAAAAATACACTGACTTGATCGGGGATTTAGAACTAAATAGAGTCGAATTAGTTCTGAAAAATTTTCATTCCAAATTGTTAATCCAGCCTAGTTTATTTGAACATCTAACTGAATAAAGCAAAAAACGGCTTAAACATCAGCGGAAGGGTTTTCATCTTTTTTAGCTTCAGCTTTTTCATTTCCTGGCCAAAATTCATAGCCACCTGAAATATTATTGATATTAAAAAAGCCTTTCTTCACCAAAACTTCACAGGCCTGGATAGAGCGAAGGCCATTTTCTGAAATGATCATGACTGGAACAGTTTTGCTTGGGATTTCTACAAAGCGAATATGAAGTTCTTCCAAAGGAATTTGAATTGCATCTTTTAAGCGCGTGCCTTGGAAAGCTTTTTGAGACACGTCTATTACAAAAAAATCTATATTGGGATTATTATAAATTCCCCATGCTTTTTGAGGGTTGATGTCGTTATAGGGTCTTCCCATTAGGATCATATTGTCGTCGATTTCTTCGCCGTTTTTTATTCGAACTAAATGGTTTCTTTGAAGGGTGATAGAGAAGTCGAGTTTTTCATCCATACGAGTAATATTTTTCTCAATATTATTAAGACGAGAATTGATAAACTCTAGCATTTGAAAAATTTTAAGATCCATTCGTATCACTCCTATAAGGGCGTTCGTACAATCTCAATTGTAGCGAAGAGCTGATCTTTATTGGAGTGAGGCAAAAGCTGCTAGGGCCTTATAAATATTATCCCTTGTATGAATGGATCAGGGCTATGAGATTTCTATGTTGGATGGCGCTTAAGCTGTCCACATCACAATGTAATCTGTTAACCGCATGGGCCTTGGCAAACTTAGTGAACAAGTCTGTAGCCTCATCAATATTAAAAGTGATTTTCTCATCACTACCATAAAGTTTCCTTACCACTTTCATCGGGTATTTGCTGATACTTTCTTCATCGACATAGTATTTTGAAAGACGGCCACTTGAACCCGAACGGATGTATTCAATATTTTCTTTTTCAAGATATGCCTGTATAGCAGAAAGGTGAATTTCCTGACCTTCATTGAAAGATTCAAAAATTTTTTGAGGGACCTGGTTTTTTATAATTGCATCGGCATATTTATTTTTAGACTTCTTAAGGACTTTCATTAAATAGTGATCGTCGTGTTCAATATACTCTTCAATAGAAGCAGGTATAGTGTATTCAAGCGGTGAAGTTCTAAAGTATTTATAAAGCAATTGTTCTAAGCAAACAGCCCGGTAATGAAAATAAACCATGATGAACATATGGTAGCGAGATAATAGAAAATCATCAAAAGTTACAACTGCACGTTCATTGATTCCCAGATATGCAGTATTATTTTCAATACAGACTTCTAGATTATCCAACAGCCAGTCGAGATCATAATTTCCGTAACTGACACCACAAAAATAACTATCTCTTAAAAGATAGTCCATGCGGTCACAATCGAGTTCACTAGAAACCAATTGGTGAAGAATGGGAAAATAATTAATTCCTTTCACCGTAAAGTAACTTGCATCACTTGTATGGCCAGTGATCAAGTCGGCGATATATTTTCTTCCTACTCCAAATTTTTTTTCTACTAACGAAAATGAACCAGCAAAAGAGCTATCTACGATTGACTTGATTGTATAATCTTCATGAGTCGCCTGACGGTCTGTCTTCTGATCTTTTTTCGAAAGAAAATCGGACGGGATTTGAAGTTCCGAGAGTTTCGGCATTACCGTCTCTGTTGAGTGAGAAAGAGGGGCGTGTCCTACGTCATGAAGCAAACAGGCCAGTTTAAAAGTTTCTTTCAATCGTTGAATATCTTTATCAAAAAGATTTTCTTTGAAAAGTCGATCAAACGCTTTTTCGGCCACATTCATAACACCTATCGAATGAATAAAACGAGTATGAGTTGCACCTGGAAAAACATATTCTGAAAAACCAAGTTGCTTGATATTTCTTAAACGCTGGAAAAAATCATCGCGGATAATTGGGATCTCTTCATCTAATATATGGATAGAACCGTGGACGGGATCGCGAATTTCCATTGGGAGATTTCCTTATTCAGTTTTTTCTAACGTTTCTAGATTGGCTTTTAACCAATTAATAATATCTAAAGACTCATGCATTGGATCGCCATTGATAAACAGACACGGCACTGTTTTTCTTCCTGTTACATAATAAAGCTTATGCATCTCGTTTATGTCGTTATGAATATCTTTGTAAGTAACTTTTATTTTAAGTTCATTAATAATATTCAATACTCTTTGGCAATAAGGACATGAATCAAAATAATAAAGTTCTAATAAAGGTGTTTTCATAGAATCCTGGGAGATAAAAAAAAGGCTTCTTTTCAGAAGCCTTTTTTGTTTTTAATAATTTTTAGTAATCGTCGTCGTCATCATCAAGAGCTTCTGTGCCACTTGGAGTTGATTTTTTACCAAGAGCGTATTCCTCGTCTTCATCTAGATCGCGGTTGGTATCAACATCTTCTGGTTTATCGAAAGCGTCATTATAACCCCAGCCGTAAGAGTAGGCACCTTCAGTTTTAACTTCTTCATCTACATCTTCATCCGGATCGAAAGAGCCACCAACAAAGCGCGGATCGCCTTCTTCTTCATCGTCATCAATAAAATCTTCGTCGCCCATTGCTTCGTCGACAGTTTCAGCATCGTCTTCAAGAAGATCAACTTCTAAATCAAAATCCTCATCTTCATCATCATTGATCACGACAGGTTTAGGTTTTGATTTAGCTTTTACTGGCGAAGCTTTATTTTTATATTTTTGAATTGCTTCTTCTCTAGAGAGAACTTGCGACTTTGTTTCTTTTTTTATTGGAGCTGCAATAGCCTTTGTTTTTTTAGCAACAGACTTTTTAACAGGAGCTGCTTTTTTTGCAGGAGCTTTTTTTGCAACAGGCTTTTTAACAGGAGCTGCTTTTTTTGCAGGAGCTTTTTTAGCAACTGGCTTTTTAACAGGAGCTGCTTTTTTTGCAGGAACTTTTTTAGCAACTGGCTTTTTAGCAGGTGCCGCTTTTTTTGCAGGAGCTTTTTTAGCTACTTGCTTTTTAGCAGGTGCCGCTTTCTTTGCAGGTGTTTTTTTTGCTGATTTTAAAGCTTTTGATTTTGCCATTATCTTACCCTCTTTTCACTATGGATGACTGCTAAAGAACTAGTATCAACTGGGAAAGAGTATATATGAACTACTTGAATTTTTTCAAGATTAAAAATCGAGAAAGTAAGTATTATTGCCGACTTCGCTATATTTAAGAGGATTTTTCATCTGAATGACACCATTTAGATCAGCGGGGAACTCCTTATCTGACTCTCGTAGCGCAGGTTGATTTTGGTAATCTTTAATACCACTACCTCCACTAGGAACAGAATCAAGGACTTTTGCCATCTGAAAAAATTTTGTCGAATAATAATTGCGTTTAGTTGAATAACTTTCACTGTCAGCGCTGTTTATATTTAATGGATGATCGGCAATTCCAGAACCATCTTTTCTGGTTCCTTGACGAGGACCTGGATAATAAGCGGTCATTAATTGCTCTGGTTTAAGATTAAGATCTGAGCCAGGTTCGTTAAAATAATAACCAATATAGTACAAACTTTTATCAAGTCCTGCAGCATTGGTAGATGCATTTGAAATGTATTCAATCATCATTTTTTTGAGCGGAATAATATCGCATCCAGTGTATTCGGCCACGAAGAAATGGTTAAATTTTGAAGCTAAATCAGTTTTACAGCCAGGGTCACTGGAAGGAGCTGGGATGAGAAGTGCGGGCGTTTGAGATGTCGTTCCAGCGTTAGTATGAATAGAGCGGGCTGCGTCTTTGTTATCACCTTGAGTGGCCAGGTTAAAAATACTATTGGCCACGCCAAGAAGTGAACTTAAATAAGCATCAACTGCTGGACCGTTAGTATCTATATACTTTGTAATAACAGATTTAACATCATCAGGTGTTTTATACAGAAGGTTTGGACCCATGAGTGGCGCAAAAAGTTTGTAGGCAAAGCCCACACCCGAAATACTATTTAATCGTTGAACCATAGGAGCGGCATTATTTTTATCAGGGACTTCTCTAAAGTCTGGAACTAGATAATTAATAACATCGTATTTTGTTGGCCGTCTGGCACGAACTATTGATTTTAAAACTTCATCCCCAGTCATTGAAGTACCAGGATTAAGCACTCCGATACTGGCCCTTAAAGCTCTAAGTTGTGGCGCGTGGTAAAGACCTAGAGTTTCTTTTGGTGCCTGATTAGCAATGGGAATAGGAACAATTTGTTGAACTTTTCCAGAGCTTGCTCTCTGAGTAACAAGATCACTTTCATCCACAAAATCGTAAATCATATTGGGGATGCCGAAAAAAACAGGCTTCCCGGTTCCGGGAACGCCACCAATGACCGGATTGGAATCGTTAACCCAAAAATTTGAACTAGAAGGAATTGGCATTCCAGGTTTAAATCCAGCTGCTGCAATGACTTCAATTTGTAATCCATTTATGTAAGAACTAGTCCGTCTGTTGATATCGCCTCTAGCTTCAACAGTCGCTTGATCTCCGCCAGTATATGCAAATAATTTGGGACCAATTCTTCCACCGAAAGGTTTAGCTGCAGCATAAGCAGTTAACTTTATTCCTGAATTAGAAACGCCAGTTGGAAAAAATAATCCTATAAACTTACTCTCTGCCTTTACTGCGTAATAAGTTAGAACTTCGGGATTTTTAGTAAAGCCCATAATATAGCCGGGCACCGGTAAAGCAGATTTAGAAATCCCACAAGTTGCTTCCATTGCAACACCGTCCATGCCCATATTGTTATTGGCGGTATCTACAAAAGTAGAAAACATAGTGGCGAGGTTTACTGGCATCAATTGTAAATCTAGAAAGTATTTTTGGTGCAGCGGACTTCCACTGCCCGAAGGAAAAATTGCATTGTCTGGAATAAGAAAACTTGAAACGGAGTCCCCGTTTTGTTTAGCATCGAATGGCTGAGGAGAGAGTTCTGTTAGAGATAAATTAAATGACAATTCTTCAACTGAACCACCGGTGGAGTTAACATTATTATTCTTATAAGCGCCACCACCCAAATTTCTATAAGCAGACCAGAAAGCCTTCATGGGGCGTTCATTGAATCCAATTTCTTCGGCTTGTCCTTGAAACTGTTTTACGTTACTCAGTTTGATATCAGCCACTGGAGGACGGTTCACAATCATTTCTAAATTTCTGATTCTAAAAGCTAACTCTAAAGCCTCAGGCCATGCCCCTGGGCGATTGGTTGCAATCAGTGGAGCATCAGGCATGCTTACGCCGCCGCCAGCGCCATAAGCCCAGGTCAAGGCTGTTAAAAAATTAGCTCTGCTTCTTCTACTGCAGTCTTTTCCTTTTTCTTCAACCAGCTTGTTTACGAATGCTTCGTGAATTTCGGAAATACCAGCAACACCAATGGCCGGAAAACGCGGAATCCCGGGTAGAGCATAGATTGGGCAAATATTTGTTTTAGAATTGTTGTGAATGCAGATCGATGGAATATTATATTTATCAAAATCGGTAATACCACTTATAGGGGGAGTGGGAAGAATAAAATTTACGGTTTGTTTTCCAGATATTTTATCGTCTCTTAGGTTGTAGGGAACAAGCCCCAATTGCCCCAAAACATAATACTTAAACATCCATTCTTTGTAAGTGTTTCGAAGTTCCCAATTGGCGTAGGCGATATTTGTCAACTGACGAGCTTGAGTGGCAGCTCCAGAAAAGGCAGCGGCGTCAGTAGCATTCTGTAAGTTTATTTTAGCTTTTACGAACAAACCGATATTTATGATAAAGGCCAACATGCTCATGACGATGATGAGCGTGATGCCCATAAAGATACTTAATTGGCCGCGGTTGCTTTTAATCACTAGGTAAAAATTCCCATAAATTCGAAATAAGGTGTCTCAATGCTACCGAAGGGAAATTTCTTGGTCAAACAATACATTGAAAATAGGTCTTCTACTGGTCCGATGAATTGTCCTACAAGTTGGTACGTTACTTGAAGTCATAAGTGTAGTTCTAGAGTGTCGAGTCTAGATAAGTGGAACGTTTGTTGTATTTCGGCAATCCCATCACTACCACCCTCAAGGTGCATACGCACTCCAGACTGAACATTCTTATCACCAGGACTCGCGGGGGTCCTGGCTCGCCCTTCCTTAAAAACCGAGTAAACTACAATGGGAAAAAAAAGCCTCGGCGATTCAACCCCCAAGTTGAAGTACAATAAACTGTGGATCGTAATTAAGAGAGACAATATAGTGAGATCAAAACCCCTAGTCAGCCGAGTATATAAATATAAAAACCAGGCGAGCACTTTTTTCTGTCCTCTTTGCAGAAGTGAGAGAGGGATTTCTATTTCTCCTCGCTTAACTAAAAAAAATTACCTTCAAATTCTTCTCACTTCCATCGTTTTAGGCAGCTGTCTTTTCCCTTTTATCGGCGCGAAGTCTTTCGTTATTTTCTTCCTAAGCTGGGGAGTTTTCGAGCTTGCAGTGCGTAGTGATTATAAAAAACAGATTGCTTGTCCTCATTGCGGTTTCGATGCAACTTGGTATAAACGCGACGTAAAAGTCGCGAGACAAATAGTTAAGGATTTCTGGGTGCATAAACAGACGCTTGGCGATCAAAAAATTCAACCTGCCGCAAAACATTCTTAAGAATTCCCACGTTTACAAATTGTCAGAAAAATCTTCTTTTGCTCCTATGATTTAGCGTTTAATGTTGCAACATAAGACTAAATTAATCAGGTAACAGTAAGCTTTTACGTAGCACTTACTGTGAATAAAAAAAGGGAGACTTCTGGAATGAGTGTAAACAAAGTTATTATTTTAGGCCGCCTAGGGCAAGATCCAGAGTTGAAATACACTCCAGGTGGAATGGCCGTTTGTAATTTTACAGTTGCAACAAGCGAATCATGGGCAGACAAAGCAGGACAAAAACAAGAAAGAACTGAATGGCATAAAATTGTTGTTTGGGGAAAACTTGCTGAACTTTGCAACCAATACTTAACTAAAGGCAGACAAGCTTTTATCGAAGGCGGACTTCAAACTCGTTCATGGGACGACAAGTCTGGACAAAAACGTTATACAACTGAAATCGTCGCTAAGACTGTTCAGTTCATTGGCGGACAAGCTGGTGTTGGAGCTCCAAAAGAGAATTCTCAATCTCAAGGTGCTTCACAATCTTACGATACTAGTATGGTTAATCAGGAGTACGATATCTCTACAGATACAAACTTCACTGCTGATGATATTCCGTTTTAGCCACAGGATAATTTGAAAATTTTTCAGATAAAAAAAAGGCCGCAAATGCGGCCTTTTCTATTTTAGTTAGCTTGAGAGTGTTTTCTCTTTTTGTGGTGCTTTTTCTTAGCATGGTGAGCAGCAGCCTTGTGAGCTTTTTTATGCTTAGTTTCGTGTGCCATTGAACCTTCACCAGCAGCAGGAGTTGCCTCTTGAGTAGGTGTAACTGATTCAGGAGCAGATGTAGCGCCTGTCTGTGCTGAAACTGAAGTTGAAGCAAGTAGAGCGAAAAGTAGTGAACTGATTACTAATTTCATGGGACCCTCCATATCGGTCGAAAAATTTTTGATAATAATATCTTAATATTAAAGTTGAATAAAATTTTTTTGTCACCTTTTTTAAATAAAAAGCTCAACTTCTATTTTGAATGCCCGACTAGGTTAGTAATAGATTTAGGGGGACGTTATGAAAAAGGTGATAGTTTTAGTCGGGTTACTAAGCGCATTTACCATCAAAGCTGAGACTTATCAGAAAATGCCGGTACTTGGTCTTGTTCCAGTCGAAAATATGTACGCTTCTTTTGAAATTCAGACTTCTAAATATGAAAAAGTGATTCTGGATTGCCAAAGTTTTGTGAACGGCATGACTTTTTATAATGATAAAAAAGTTGTTCATGAAATTAAGATGATCAATTATGAAGATTGCAGCAATGTTTATGATTTTATCAGCCAATCAAATCAAGACAAAAAACCGGTCTGTATGGAAATAGGACTAAAAGATAGTACTCTCAATCTTTCAAATGATGAGGCATCTGCTTGTCAATAATTTTTCTGAGTTCATCAGTTGTCTGAATCTCGATAAAAATATCCTGGTGATTACCTTCAGTTAAAACATCGTTAATAGATTCAAAGATTTTAAATTGAACTTCTTCCGAGTCGTCCATTTCTGAATGGATCTCAGGGCGCAGTTCATTAATGACTTCGGTATAGTCAGTGTTTCTTGCAACGTCTGGGTTTCCATGTAGAAAAGGAATACCACCTTCGCCAATGAAATTTAAATTTCTTTTTACGTTCATTGGAATAATTGTATTATTCATTCCAACAGAATCGATGCTGACTAATAAATCAATCCCTCTAAAACCATTTTTTACAGTGTTTAAAGTATTGGCTATTTCCACGGCTGAATCACCACCAAAACTATGCCCAACTAGTACAACAGGTTGGTCTGGGGCGTGCTTTTTTATTTCATCGACAATTTTATCTTGCTCATCCCAAGAAAATCTCTTTGCACCTGGCAGATTGTCGGCCATGTCTTTTATACCGTCGCCATTTGAAATACCAAAAGCCGAAAAGCCTTCAATGAAAATGAGTGCCGGTTTTTTAATAAAGCTTAATTTTGGTGGCAAACTATCTGAGATTTTTTCTTGTAATTTTTTTGCGTCTTTAGATTCGCTCGGAACAGCTATGGGAAGAACGGGAATTTTAGCCAGAGTTTTTGCAATATTGGTAGCAGTACTTGCAGCTTCAACGGCGCTACTCGGTGTACTTGGAGACTCTGTTTGAGGAGAAGGCTCTACCGGCGGTGTCTGAGCTGCATTTAGAGTTTTAGCAGTTTCAGAAATTTCAGCGGGAGCATGTGCTTTAGAGGCGTGAGTAGGCACACCTTTACCGTTGATAGTTTTAAGATTTTTTAAATTATCGTTCTTAATAGGTTCTCTGCTCTTCGGTTGAACCGTTGTCATAAGAAGATTATAGAACTGGAATCCCCTAGACACATAGCGGGTAAACTTGTCCTAATGCAAAGTTGATTAAAAGAGTTTTATAGTTCCTGAAAGATGTTTGAGAAAAATCTATTTGCCGGCATCGTTTTTCTCTCTCTAACAGTTTTTTTCAAAATAATTCCAGTTCCTCTAGGGGACTCGATTGTAAATTCTAGTTTTGGAAGTTTATTTCTAAGATTGGTAAGGTGAGTGTTCACGGTGCGATCGAGAACATTGTCTTGATTCCAGGCTTTTTTCACCATTATTTCGCGAGTTATTTTTTCAGGATAATTTTTTACAAGTGAAGCGAGGATTTTAAATTCAATAGGCGTTAAGTTCAAATTATTTTCATGTTGAAAAGCTTCAAGCGTTTCAACATTTAAGCTAAGTGAACCTAGAGTTAGATGTTTTACCACAGTATTTCTTTTAGAGAAAAGATTCATTTTATTCAGAATACGCAATTCAATTTCTTTATCAGGAAGAGATCTATAGATGATGTCACTGGCTTGAGAAGCAAGGGCTTGGTAGCGAATGACTTGCAATTCATCAGATGTGAACATAATAACAGGAATATTGGAAAAACGGGATTCACTGATTTCTTTTAGGACTTGAAATCCATTTCTTTCAGGCATGTGAACATCCAAAAGGATAAGATCGTACCTTTGCCCTTCAAGTAGATTGAATACATTCATCGGACATGTGGATGTTGTGATATTAAAAGTTCCAGAAAAGTTTTCTTTAAACATCTCTAGGTTTGTTTCGCTGTCATCAATATATAATAGTTTATTCATATAAAATTATTCTAAATGGAATATGAATAAAAATAAAGTTTATAATACGTATTAAGAAATCTTGACCTATTTTAAAAGCACTAAGTGCTTAATATCCTATATGTTTTAAACTTTCCGCAGTAAGATATTATTTAACTTATTTCAATTTTACCCGAAAGAGAATCAATAAAAATTTTAAACGGGGCGAGAATGCATAACCAGGAAACATCAATCTTAATCGTCGAAGATGATCGAGAATTACTAATTATTCTATCTAATATTTTCTCTAAGCATTTTAATACAATTTACACCGCAACAAATGGCAAAATAGCCCAAGAGATATTTGAAGAGGTGGATCCTGATTTTATCTTAACTGATATTCAAATGCCGGAAGTAAATGGAATTGAATTTGTCACAAAAGTGAGATCAGTTGGAAGGACTACTCCTATCGTTATGATTAGCTCAAGCCAAAATAGAGAATTTTTAGTGCAAGCAATTAAACTAGGTGTTCAAGATTTTGTTGAAAAGCCTTTTAAAAAGGCGGACATCGAAATGGTCGTATACCGTGTACTTGAAGTGGCAGCAAGGAGTAAGGATTTGACCAATTTGATTTTCTTATTTGGAATGGAAAGTAAGGAAGTTAAGCAACAAAAGAAACTCATAGGATTACTTCAGGCAATAAACGCTCAGAGTAAAAAATGATCAACCAATTACAAATTCTATTATTAATTTATTCTGTAATACTAGTCATTAATCTAACTACAGGTTTGATGCTTTTCAAATTACATCGTCACGAGCTTTTTAAAATTTTAATTGCGATGTGGGCATTTAGTTTGATTAATTTTTTTCTTCAAGGAATATTCATCACTCCAGGCCTAGGGATGTATATTTCTTTTTCAACATACTTGCTTGTCTCATTATGTCTTTATCAGTTCAGTAATTTCCTTTTAAAACGAATCAGGGACTCTTACGCTATAGAATTTACTTGTGCCGCTATATTATTATTGGGAGCGTTTTGCTTTCGTTTCACAAATAATTATTCATTGGTAAGTTCGTTCGCAGCTGTAGCAATAGCAATTCCAATGCTCATTAGTTCCTATCGTCTTTGGAATTCAAAAGTTGGACCTGGATCTAATGCACTTTCAATTTTGCTTTTATTTAATTCTATCCACTTTCTTGATTATCCTATATTGCGCTTTTATCCATCAGGTGCAATATGGGGGTTTAGCATTGCTCTCATTATATTAATTATCTTTTCTACTTTTTTTCCAGGATTTATTTTACTCCAAATGTCTAACACATATACTTTGGAATTGGAAAAAAAAGTAAAGTTCCGCACTAAAGATCTGGAAGAGGCCCTTGATCAAAATAAAACTTTAGTGAATATATTATGTCACGACTTATCTAATCCTTTAACTATACTAGACTTTTATTTAGAAAGAATATTTGAAGAAAACGATTCAATTTCTCATGGGAAATATGGATCGAATGTAAAACAATCTTTAAAAATCATTCTTACTATCGTTGCAAAAGTTAAAGAGCTTCAAGCTATTTCCTTGGGTAAAAAGAATATCGAATCAAAAAAAATAAATTTACATGAAGCCGTTAACGAAATTTTGGGTAATTTTGAAAATTCACTCATTCTAAAAAACTTAAGTCTAAATTTCACAAACCTTGCAAATACGGACACTGTAATCCTTGGAGATATAGATTTATTGAAGAATCAAATTTTTACTAACCTTATTTCCAATGCCATAAAATTCTCCTATCAAGATTCCATCATCGAAATTATTGTCAGTGAAAATATTAAACATGTGAATATAGTAATTGAAGACCATGGAATGGGAATTCCCGATGAACTTCTCCTTAAGATTTTCAAATGGAGTGAGAAGACAAATAGAAATGGAACAAATGGTGAGAGTGGAACTGGCTTTGGCCTTCCTTTAGTGAAAACCTGTGTGGAGATGATGGGAGGAAGTATTAGAGTCGAGAGTATTCCAAAAGAAAGTCTCGACTCTATTTCAGGAAGTAAATTTATAGTTCAGTTTGATAAATTTGCTTGAAACTCTAATTGTGGCGAAACGATAAAAGGATTAATAGGAGTAAAACGCCCTTGGAATTTATCTTTCTGGTTGAACCAACTTTCAAAGACAGTATGAAATTTTTGAAATATTTCATGAACAATGAAATTTGCTTGGGCCTTTTGAATATCATTGAGGAAAATATTCTTTAAATCATTATCAATAACCTTCTCACCAACCCAGGTACCCAATGCATGATTTGATTCATCCTCATGGTGTCTGGAACCAAAATACCGAAGATCATTTTGCCATCCTCTATTTTCAATTTGTGGCAAAAGAGCGTTGATGAACACAGCGAAAGCCGCTTCAAGCGATTCAATCATGGCCAGATTTACAAAAGGGTCGGAATTTACTTTCGCATAATGAACGAGAGTATAAATCATGTCACGTGAAGCGTATCCCATTTCAGACCAAGTTATAGTAAGTAGTTCAGAAAAATCATTACCCCAGAGAGTTTCTTTCACTCCGATTTTTTGTAAATCTTCAATGAACCATTGCCAGTGATTAGCATCTTCATCGCAGTGAACATTGATAGAATGATCCCAAAAATCTTTAGGATTAGTGCGCTTTATGTAAGAGAGAACATCTCGAAAACCGAGAACAAAAAAAGTCATCGCCGGAACAAAGGTTAGTGGTTGATCACTTGTCGTGATCCATTTAATTAGATCATGAGTGGCCAATTGAGATTTCTCTTTTTCAATAATTGTGAAAATGTTTTGCACGTATACTCCTTAAAAAATGATTTATAAGTCATATCGCTTTTATTTTCTTTGTTACACAGAAAAGTCACATATTGATATTATCTTGATATACATTGGGGAATTTATCTGGATATTCTCTGACATCTTATATTACTCATCAAGTTTATAATCCTTTAAAAGATTTCCCAAGGTTGTTTTCTTGTTATTTGATTGAAGTTTGGCAGGCCTTTCTTCAATATTATTTTCGTCAATCAAGTAATCTGTAAACGAAGGCAACTGACTTTTGTAAACGATGCGATTGAGATGCTTTACAAAACCACTCCAATGACCGGTATTGGAATCCGCTTTTTTTACTTGATCAAATGAACTCATTTTCGAATCCATCAAGTCGATTAAATGAACTAAGAACGCTTCGCTGGTACTTGGAATTTTTGGAGATCCGTATTCATATTCTCCATGGTGAGAGAGCAAAATATGTTTAATATGGGTTTTTACAGAGTAAGGGAAATTTTTAATTTTAGCAGCGTAATGGTCGACGATTTCCAATCCCTTCACAAGGTGCCCGATTAATTTTCCTTCTTCTGTATATTCTACAACTGGTCCTTCGGAGAGTTCATATATTTTACAAATATCGTGCAGAATACATCCGGCAACGACATAAGAGCGATTGACTTTATAGTGAGGAGAAAGATTGACTGCAAGTTGAGTGCAAGAAAGAATATGTTCTAGCAAACCCGATTGATAAGCGTGGTGAATACTTTTTCCAGCTTGCCAGATTTTCAGTCTGCGAGCGATTTCATAATCATTCAAAACACTCATGAGAAGATCGCGGATATAAACTTCTTCCAAGGTATTTACGATGGCTAAAAGTTCAGCGTACATTTGCTCTGGAGCACTTCCCGCTTTCTGAATATAATCTTCACGTTTAATTTGAGATTCATCGAGCTTCGACATCTCCTGAATAATTAACTGGATTCTTCCCTGGAACAGATTGATCTTGCCATTGACTATGACAACGTCACCAGCGTTAATTCGTTGCATGGCAAGTTCAGCTCCTTGCCACTTGCGCGCCTCGATCTCACCGGAATTGTCGGCTAAAATGACATTCAAATAGGTTTTGCCATCTTTACCTTCCGCAGTGGAGATATATTTGACCAAAAATGGCGACAGAACATCACCTTTAGCATTGAGTTGAGAAATAAATTGCGTTTTATTCAAATGAATCTCCTAGGAATTAAGCTATTCAATTCTTCGTCAATATGGCATAGTAAGGCAATCAAAAAAACGGATCATTATTTAACATATTTATAGATGTTGCCTTGGAGACCCTATGACTAAAGTAAAAGTTGGTATTAACGGAATGGGAAGAATCGGTCGCACTGTTCTTCGTGAATATTTCAATCGTGCTGAAACTGATTTTGATATTGTTGCAGTTAACAATCCTGGAGATCCTGCAGAATACCTCCATTTAATTAAATACGATTCTGTTCATGGCCGCTTTGCGGGAACTGCAAAACTAGAAGGCGATACTTTAACAATCAATGGTAAATCAATTAAATTTTTCACTCAAAAAGACCCTTCCGAGATTCCTTGGGCTGCATGTGGAGTTCAACTCGTTATTGATGCAACTGGAATTTTTAAAGATAAAAAAGGTCTCGGCCTTCATATGAAAGGCGGATCAGTTAAAAAAGTTATTATGTGTGCACCAGGAAAAGATTTGGATGCTACTTTCGTAATGGGAATTAATAATAATATTTACGATGCTGCAAAACATCACATCGTTTCAAACGCTAGCTGTACAACTAACTGTCTCGCTCCAGTTGTAAAAGTTATCAATGACAAATTTGGAATTGAAAACGGATTTATGACGACTGTTCACTCATACACTTCAGACCAAATGCTTTTAGACGGATCTCACACTGATCCGCGACGTGCTCGCGCAGCTGGATTATCGATGATTCCTACTACGACTGGAGCCGCAAAAACTGTTGGAGAAATCATTCCAGAACTTAAGGGAAAACTTGATGGATACTCAGTTCGCGTTCCAACGCCAAACGTTTCATTGACTGATTTTACGGCAAACTTAAAAACGAAAGCTACAAAAGAAGAAATCAATGCTGCTCTAAAAGAAGCAAGTGAAACAACTTTGAAAGGAATTCTTCGATTTGAAACTGAAGAACTAGTATCAGTTGATTATATGGGAATGACACACTCTTCATGTGTAGATGCTTCTCTAACAAATGTTATCGGTAACAGTGTAAAAGTTGTTGCTTGGTATGATAATGAGTGTGGATTTTCAAACCGCGTACTAGATCTTGTAAAATTCATGGCGAGTAAAGGACTTTAATTCATGGCTCTAAAATATATTACTGATGAAGGTTTCAAGACAAATGCAAAAGATAAAAAAATCTTAGCGCGTTTTGATTTCAATGTACCAATGGACAAGAATGATCCGACTAAAATCGCCGATACTACTCGTATCGATGAAGCAGTTGAAACAATTCTGGCAATACTAGAATTAAAGCCTAAAAAGCTCGTTCTTATGAGTCACTTTGGCCGGCCAAATGGAAAAGTTGATCTTAAGTATTCACTGGAACCAGTAGCAAAATACTTAGCTGAAAAATTGGGACAAGAAGTTCTACTTACTGAAACGGCACTTGATCGCGGAATTAAAATTCTCCTTAATTTGAATGAATCAAAAATCATCATGCTTCAAAATCTTCGCTTTCATCCGGAAGAAGAAGCTAATGACCGCGATTTTGCCCGTACTCTTTCAACTTACGGTGACCTCTTTGTCTTTGATGCTTTCGGAGCTGCTCATAGAAAACATGCCTCTACTTATGAGATTAATGCTTTCTTCAAAACCACGGCTTACGGTGGATTGCTTTTGAAACGCGAGATCGAAGCTCTTGATAAAATTGTAAAAAATCCAGCCAAACCATTTGTCGCAATCGTCGGTGGTGCAAAAGTTTCTGATAAAATTAAAATTATCGATATGCTTCTCGTCGCTGTTGATAAACTTCTTATCGGCGGAGCTATGGCCTATCCGTTTCTGAAAGCTCAGGGGCATGAGATCGGAAATTCTCTTTGCTCAGATGAGGATGTATTGCTCGCTAGAAGAATTCTTGGAGCACCTGGAAAAGGAAAAATCGTTCTTCCAAGCGATCATATTGCTTCAGCTACTTTCGGAGGAACTCCGGAAGATATCGGTCAGGCCAATATTCCCGAAGGAAAAATTGGATTGGATATCGGACCTTCTACTTTACAAAATTTTACTGACTATCTAAAGCCTGCCAAAACCGTTTTGTGGAATGGACCAATGGGACTTTTTGAAAATCCAAATTACGCCAAAGGGACTTTGGGAATTGCAAAAGTACTGGCCTCTTTAGATGCATTCACTCTTGTTGGTGGAGGAGACTCTGTGAACGCCGTAAAAATGTCTGGCTTGTCTGATAAAATGTCTCATATTTCAACAGGCGGCGGAGCAAGTTTGGAATACATAGAGAACGGAAGTTTGCCGGGCATTCAAGCGCTTAAGTTTGGTATTGATTAAAAAATAAAAGTTTATTGATATTTAGAATTTAAAAATTAAAGCCTCGATTTTTTCGAGCCTTTTTTATTTTCATGTGAAAAATTCTCAAAAAAGGTTACATATTTACTCCTGCCAAATTTTAAAGCAAAATCTACAGAACAAAAATAATCAGGATCGATATGAAAAAGCGCGAAGTGCATATTGTAGGCAATTGGAAAATGCATCAAACCTTGGTGGAAATTAGTCATTTCTTTATAGAGATGAGCAAGATGAAAATGGAGCTCAAGTGCAAGGCTTGGATCGCCCCGCAATCAATTCACATCCCAATTTTAAAAGAAATAGCTTTCACCACCGGCTCAATTCAAATTGGTGCTCAAAATTGTTGTGAGCATGAATCAGGCGCCTATACTGGAGAAGTTTCACCGTTGGCCTTAGCCGATATTGGAGTGGAGTTCGTCATTATTGGACATTCGGAACGTCGAAGTATTTACGGGGAAAAAAACGAAGTTTTGAATAAAAAAGTTTTATTGGCCTTAAAGCATGGGCTTAAAGTTATTTACTGTGTAGGTGAAACTTTAGCTGAGCGCGAAGCTGAGCAAACTTTTAATGTGATTGAAAATCAACTAAGTATTGGGCTTAGAAATGTCACTCCTGAATCGGCTCATCTTTTAATGATCGCCTATGAACCAGTATGGGCCATCGGAACTGGAAAGACGGCGACTGCCGAGCAAGCAGAGGAAGTGCATGCTCATATTCGCACGAAGCTTAAACTTAATGCTGAACAAACGATTATCCTTTATGGAGGGTCGGTTAAACCAGATAATATTGACTCACTACTAAGACAAGAAAATATTGACGGTGCGTTGGTAGGTGGAGCAAGTCTTAAGGCACAGGATTTTAGAGCACTTTGTTCAAGTGCTAGCACCGCCATGATGTAACTAGAAAGCTGGCCCACGGCTTTATCTTTACAAAGGTTTGGTAAGTTTGTTATTTAATTAAGACGTTAATTTTTTAAGGATTGATACATGACTACAGCTCTAATGGTTCTTCAAGCGCTTACTTCACTACTTCTTATCATTGTAGTTCTTCTTCAATTCGGTAAAGGAGCAGAAGCAGGATTAATGACTGCAGCGGGAAGTGAATCGATTATGTCGAGCTCAACTCGTGGTAACGTAATGGTTAAGATCACAGCTTTTTTAGCTATTCTTTTTCTTGGAAATTCAATTCTACTAGCTCGCCTTTCAGATACAAAATATCAAAAATCAATTTTAGATACTGAAAAACCAGTTTCACGTCCGTTGAATTCAGATGCAGAACAAAAAGCTGCAGCTGCTAAAGCGGCTCCGACTTCATCTACTAGTGCACCGGCTGCTCCAGCAACTCCAGCTGCCGCACCAACAACAACCAAGTAAGTAGACAATGGATTCTGCTACCAAAAGCTTAATCGAAAAAGAATACGCACATTTAAAAACAATTTATTTTAACTCGGCTTATTTTGGGCCGAGTCCAATACGCTCTAAGGCCACTATCCTTGCGGCCATGGAAAAAGAACTCGATCCTTCGTTTTATGCTTATGACGATTGGATGAGTATCCCGGAAAAACTTAGAGTAAAATTCGCCTCTCTTATTAATACGTCTCCAGACAATGTCACTCATTCAACTTCGTCTTCTGATGTCGTCAATATTGTCGCCAATGGATTTATGTTTGAAAAAGGTGATAGGGTTGCAGCGATCAATAAGGATTATCCATCGAACATCCTTCCGTGGATGCTGGCCGAAAGACATAATAAATTTGTCTTTGATAAACTCGACCTTGGTTCGGCAGTCATTCCAACGCCGGAATGGTTGGAACAACATTTAAAACCTCAAACTAAAATTTTTAATATTTCTTATGTAACTTTTGATACGGGTAAAAAAATTGATTTACTGGCGATTGGAAAATACCTGAAATCAAAAAATATTCTTTTTGTGGTCGATGGCACTCAGGCCCTCGGCGGACTTGAAATTACGCCTGAAGAACTCTCTTATATAGATGTATTAACTGTCTCTTCTTATAAGTGGATGCTTGGTCCTTACGGACACGCTTTTGCTTATTTTAGTCAGAGGGCCCAGGATCAAATTTATCATCTGAATGCCAATTGGATTTTAAGTCCTAATTCAAAAAAAGTTTACAATCTGCTCGACTACACGACGGAAACTCTGCCAGGAGCTCGTCAATACGATAGAGGACAGGCCGCTAATCTTCTTTGTTCTGGATGCCTGGAAGGAAGTTTAAATTTTCTTTTGGAAGTCGGTCTGGGCAATATCGAAAAATACAATGCTATTGTTCGCGATTATTTTTTAGCGAATTATCCAAAAGAAAAATACAATCTAGTCACACCTCTTGAGTACATGGGCAATATCGTATGCTTAAAAGCAATAGGTGGAGACAGCATCACTTTGGAAGAAGAACTCAAAAAGCGCAATGTAGATGTTTCTGTTCGCCAGGGAAATATCAGGCTTTCATTTCATATCTTTAACACCAATCACCAGGTAGATGAGTTGATTAAAGCTCTCGATATATAATAGTTAACCGACTTTCTTTTTGATTTTTCCAAATGCGCGTTCTTTTTCTTTATCTCCAAAGCCTTCAACTTTAAAACTAGGTTTTGGTATCCTGAATGGAAGAACATTTTGTGGCTGGCAAGGATCAAAATCTTCAGGCAACTCTTTATTAATTTTACCAGTCAAAACTAATTGTTTCACGCTTGTTGTAAATATTTCAAATAATTCAGGATCCAGTTTTTTACCAACTGATTTCGACATCACGGCAATGGCATCTTCTGTTGGAAGAACGTCATGATAAGAGCGCTTGGTAGTAATGGCATCAAAAAAATCCGCAATAGCTGTCACGCGTGCAAGCAAATGTATATCGACGCCCGCGAGTTTGCTTGGGTATCCTGTGCCATTGAAGTTTTCATGGTGTTCATGAACAATTCTTTTAATGACTTCGAAGTCCACTCCTTCGCAACTGCACGAATTTTCCACTAATAAATTATATCCGTAGTCCGGATGTTTTTTAATGACATCGAATTCTTCTTCTGTGAGTTTGTCTGGATTATTAATAATATCTGTAGAAATTTTTACTTTTCCAATATCGTGAAGGAGTCCGCCCAGGCCCGCTAAAACAATTTCTTCTTTCGGAGCGTTTGGACGAGCTGCAGAGTAGAGTGCAATACAATACATGGAAACATTGATTGAGTGATCGTAAGTATAAAAATCGTGAAAGCTCAAAGTTGCAATCAGACTTTGTAGTTTTGAAACGTCATAGTCTTTTATCACATCAACCATTGATTCAACCGTTGTCTTACAGCCTTGAAGTGTTTCAGAAAGTATTTCTGTGGTGAATACTTTATCCTTATCAAATAATTTATCCAGGTAGTGAATGGCCGAATCTTTAATGATCTCAGATTTTTTTGAATCGGGAACATTCGAGCAATGGAGAAGACTTTTTAAATACTGCTCTCGCTGAGACTCGTGAACATAAAGTTGAAAATATTTTTTCTTAAAGACTTTTAATTCTTCCGAAGTGACGGAGTCATTCACGGGAAAGATACGAACATATTTTTCTTTGTTTTCATTGGCAGAAGAATTCACATATAGGTCATAAGGAATTGCGCAATCAATTGCGATCAAATCAAAAGAGATTGAAAAAAAATTATTACCCATCTTGGCCATAAATAACTATCGGCTCCTATTCGTTGGGAGTTAAAAGCTTTATTAATTGTATTTTACCATATTTCCAGGTCTATATGGTCAAACGCAGCTAAGCCCTCTACAATACAAGCATGGTAAACGATAAATTCCCTAAATTAGATCCTTATATCGCCCTCAAGTTTCCCGATTTTCGCTTCTTTGTGACGGTCAAAATCCTATTAACCATGGCATTGCAGTTCCAAGCGGTTATCGTCGGATGGCATGTTTATTCCATAACTCATGATCCACTTTCTCTTGGATTGATTGGTCTGGTCGAAATTATTCCAAATTTTTCAGTTACATTATTCGCGGGACATTTTGCTGATCTCTACGATAGAAAAAAAATTGTCTACAGTTGTTTAACAGTGCTTTTCTTTTGCAGCCTCGGACTTTATTACACGTCTTTTTATATAGAAGCCGCCCATCAGCTTTATCTTCTCTACGGAATTATTGCCGTCAGTGGATTTTCACGGGGAATAATCGCTCCTTCGTTATTTTCAATTCTTACAGAGTGTGTGCCTAAAGAACATTTCGTAAATTCAACTTCGTGGCATTCAACCCTCTGGCAAATTGCTTTTATGTTGGGAGCAGGTGCGAGCGGCTTTCTTTTTTCTGCCATCTCCTACAATGCCTATCTGGTGATCACTGCCTTTGTTGTATCGGCGATGATTGCTTTTCACTTCGTTTCACCGAAACCTCACTTGACTAAAAACGATGCGAAAGCACCAATGTTTGATTCGATAAAATCAGGAATAAAATTTGTCTTTAGCAGTCAGATTTTTTTAGGCGCAATCTCTCTTGATCTCTTTGCCGTTTTATTCGGTGGAGCTGTCGCACTTCTTCCTATTTACGCGAATGATATTTTAAAAGTCGGACCACAAGGATTAGGATTTTTAAAGGCAGCACCAAGTCTTGGTTCTTTTTTAATGGCAGCGATTGTCGTTTATTGGCCACCAGTAAGAAATACCGGAAAAAAATTATTATTGGCGGTATTTGGTTTCGGAATTTGTATGATTATTTTCGGAATTTCCAAAAATTTTTACCTCTCTATATTCGTCCTCGCACTAAGTGGTGCCTTTGATAATATTTCTGTCGTTGTTCGCGGGACAATTATGCAGTCTCTTATCCCTGCCGAAATGAAAGGAAAGGTCTACGCTGTTAATTCTATCTTCATCGGTTCATCAAACGAGATAGGTGCTTTTGAATCAGGACTCGCTGCCAGGCTTATGGGAGTGGTTCCTTCAGTAGTTTTTGGTGGCACTATGACACTTCTAGTGGTCATTTTTACATCATTTAAGGCTCCAAAACTTAAAAATTTAAACTTTATAGATAATCCTTAGTCAATTCTTTGACTATTATTTTTGCTCTGTTATAGTCACCCGTCCACAGAAGGTATATTGGAACGCACGGGAGACTCTCTATGAAAAATTTCTCATCATTACTTTTAGTTCTAGCACTGGCTTCATCATGTGCTCCAAAAAACGCTGGAGATAAATCTCCACTTAGTAAAATGTCTACCATCCTTGGAGACATGTTCAGTAATCGTCAACAGTCGACTACTTTATATGTGGGATTAATCCAATTGCAATTGCCTGCTCTTTTAGCGCAAGCTCAAATGGTTGATGGAAAAGCTGTTATTGACGATGCTGCAAAAGCTGCATTATTGGCTGAACAAGATCAAGTTATTCAAGCACTAAAAGATCTTTCACCTGAAATTAAAATTGTTTCAACTTATAAATTAGTCTTGAACGCAATTGCCTTTATAGCTCCTAGTGATCTTTCAGATAAAATTGCTAAAATTGAAGGCGTTAATAAAGTTATCGAGAATACAAATTTTGACCGTCCAAAAGTTTCTTCAACAGAGCAAAAATTATCTGAACTCGCTTCAGTGGTAGCGACTCAAAGTTTAAACGATCACAATACGGTGACTTTTATTGGCGCTGATAAACTTCATAAAGCAGGTATCAGTGGGCAAAACATGAGAGTAGGAATTATTGATACAGGTATCGATTACACGCACGCTATGCTTGGTGGTGCTGGTAAGAAAGAAATTTATGATTCAATTGATCCGTCTAAACCAAATCAATATTTTCCAAATGAAAAAGTTGTTGGTGGTGCTGACTTCGTAGGAACGGAGTATTCATCGGGAGACCCTGATGTAGAAAAAAATATTCCTAAGCGCGACGCTAACCCTATCGATGAAGCAGGACACGGAAGCCACGTAAGTGGAACTATTGCAGGCCTTGGAGATGGAGTAAAAACTTACTCCGGTGTAGCTCCGGAAGCAAAGCTGTATGCTCTTAAAGTATTTGGTAAAGAAGGAAGTACTTCTGATATCGCAGTTATCGCGGCGCTAGAATACGCAGCCGACCCAAGTGAAAAAACTGATCCAGCAGATCACTTAGATGTAGTTAACCTCTCTTTAGGAGGCGGTTACGGTAAACCTAAAATTCTTTATACTGAAGCTATTAAAAATTTAACGAAAGGTGGAACTGTAGTTGTCGCTTCTGCGGGTAACTCTGGAGACAATCCTTATATCGTTGGTGCACCTTCAACTGCTGACGAAGCTATTTCAGTTGCGGCCAGTATTGATGATATGCCACAAAATATTTCAATCCCTGCTGTTGGATTAAAAATTGGAGACAGCGAAAAACTTCTTGAAGCAACGGAAGGAACAATCGGTGTTCCAGCTGCTGAGAGTCATGTCGTAGGATCATTTATTTTTATCGGTAACGGTGCTGATCCAATCGCTGAAGACGTTAAAGCTGCTGTTAACGGAAAAATCGCTCTTATCGATCGCGGTGGAATTTCTTTCGTAGAAAAACTTAAAGTTGCAGTAAACCTCGGGGCTATCGGTGTTGTTGTTTCTAACAATGCAGAAGGAAATCCTATCCAAATGGGTGGAGATGGAAAATTTGGAATTCCAGCTATCATGATCACAAAAGCAGAAGGTGCTCAAATTAAAGATGCTCTTAAAAATAATGTAGCAGTAGTTTTTAATTTTTCTCCAGGAAAAGTTATTACTCGCGTTGATCTAATTGATACTATTACTGACTTCTCTTCTCGTGGTCCTCGTTCAATCGATTCATTGATTAAACCTGAAATCGCAGGTCCAGGTGCTAATGTCATTTCAGCCAAAATGGGTTCTGGATCTGAAGGTGTTCAATTCAGTGGAACATCGATGTCTGGTCCGCATATCACAGGAGTCATGACACTGCTAAAACAGGCATTCCCGAAACTAACTGTTGCTCAGTTGAAAGCAAAAGTTTTAAACAATTCTAAAATTATGATGAAAGGTCTAGTTCATGTTCCAGTATCTCTTCAGGGAGCAGGACGTGTTCAAGTTGATCAAGCGTTCAAGTCTCAGGTCATTGCAATGCCTGCTACTTTATCTCTTGGTGAAGTTTCTCTTTCTTCAAATAAGACGGTTTCAAAAGCAGTAACTCTTACTAACTTCTCTGATAAAGATATCGTTTTTGCTTCGAGAGCTATAAACAGTAAAAACATAAAAGTCTCTCTACCAGGTTCTTTTAAAGTAAAAGCAAACAGCACTCTTAAATTGAATATTAGTTTTACACTTCTAAGAGCTAATGCAGATCAAAACAATATTGAAGCTGACGGTTTCGTTATTCTTCAATCAGGTGATGGATCTGAAAAAATCAATCTTCCATTCCTTGCAGTTCTAAATAAGGTGACAAATATTATTGGTTCTGATTTCTTAACTCTTACTAATTCACAAGATGATAAAGTTGGAGCTGAAGTTCGTTTAACTTTAACAAATAAAGGTCAAAACGATGGAGACGCTCTCGTATTCAACCTTCTTGGAACTGACGAGAGAAAGAAAGTACTTCCACCTTTGAACCTTTCTAAGAGCACAGCTTGTGATCTTGAAGCTGCTGGTATTCGTATTGTTGATAAAACGGTTGATGGTGCGGATAAAAAAGTATTACAAGTCGGAGTGAAGTTATACGACGCTCTAACTATGTGGCAGCCATGTGATATCTCATTACAGATTGACTCTGATGGTGACGGTGTCGCAGACCTTGAATTAGTGGGAACTAAGGCCAGTTATTTGGCAGGTGTGACTTCAAACGTTGTGGCTTCACTTCTATTAGATGCAAAAGCTGTTCGCGATATTCGTAAGGCTTATGAAACTGCTCCAAAAACTGTTAAGGAAAACTATGTCTCTGCCATTATCGATGCTGGTGAGATGAAATTCTACGATCACTCAGATGTTGCTGTTATCGAAGCGGATATCACAAAAATTGTCACTGATAAAAAGGGTAATATTGGTATAAAGCTAGCTGTTTCAAATCTTGAGTCTGAAGAAAATTCTGACGATTTCCTTGCTGATCATGAAACAAAATGGCAAAAAATTAATATTAGTGAGAATGCTTTTGCATTCTACAATATGCCTGAAGCTGTAACGGTTAAAGCTAATGATCTCGAAACTCTTTCTATGAAACGTGGGGCGGGAAGTGCAAGATTACTTGTTCTTTATCCAAACAATGCTCCAGCTGTGAATGAAGTTTTAAAAGATCATCAGTCGCAAATTCTTGTAGAGAATTTTCAAAAGTAGTCCGCTATTCTTATAAGGGAGGTCATTTTTACATGACCTCCCTCTTTTCATTTTTATATTCCCCAGCAGCTTAGTTCGAATTTACCTCTGCAATTATTTACGCATTTTCATGGCCATAATTTAGCGGTGTATGATCACTTTTCAAAAGTTTATGGAGACTATGGATCATATCTTTTAAGTTCTAACGCCAATGCCGTTTTGGTTATACCTGAGGGCCTTGGCAATACGATAATTTTTTTACTGATCAGATTAAAACGGAGCAATTTTTTCTTGAGATTGAAAATGATGTTGAGATTATGACGTCGATGAAAATCAGCTCGCTTGAGCTCTCAGGGCACAGTGGAGCTTATCGTGTGCTCAATCGGTTAATGGGATATACCAAGAAAGGACAAGGGCTCCTGAAGTTAATACAGATAAAAAAAATGATTTTCTTTTTTATAATGCTTTTGTATCGGGATCAAAAGCTACTGCAGAAGATGGAAGCCAGGCCCTTGAAAAACAATTTATTGTTGTATCACCAGATAAAATAATTTTTATTTCTGTTTCGGGACATGATTCAGAAAGTATACTTGATCAACATTTTAATATTTTAAAACGCGGCAGTTTAACTAGCTTTTGGAAAAGAGCTTCATCATTTTAGACTGTTAAAACTCAATCCAAATTAACTTTTTCTGACCTTTGCTTTGCGTAAACCTTGACGAATTTACTCATTTGGGATTACCTTAAGTGTTCAAATTAATACAGAAATTTTAATCTTACATAGGAGCTACAATGTTTAGTGACTCTCTACTTCTCTCTCCTGCCATTGCTGGAGTGATTGGGTTAGTTCTCGCTTTTCTTTTTTACATTCGTGTAAAAGCACAGCCGGGCGGAAATGAAACTATGGAAAGAATCGCATCTTATGTGCGCGAAGGTTCTATGGCCTTCTTGTCACGTGAGTATAAAGTACTTGCGGTTTATTCTCTTGTGATCGGATCGCTTCTTTGGTTCTCACTTGGGCAAATTTCAGCTCTAAGTTTTATTCTTGGTGCAATTTTATCTCTGCTTGCTGGATTCTTCGGAATGAAGGCTGCTACATACGCTAACGTTCGTACAACTCAAGCAGCTAGAGACGGATCAAAAGCAGCAGCTCTTCTTGTTGCTCTTGATGGTGGAGCGGTTATGGGACTTGCTGTTGCAGGTCTTGGTCTAATCGGACTCTCAGTTATTTATATTCAATTTAAAGGCACTCCTAATTTATCTGTTGTACTTCACTCGTTTGCTGTTGGAGCTTCATCGATCGCACTTTTTGCACGTATCGGTGGTGGTATTTATACAAAAGCTGCTGACGTTGGTGCTGATATCGCAGGTAAAGTTATTGAAAATATTCCTGAAGATGATCCAAGAAACCCAGGTGTAATTGCAGATAACGTTGGTGACAACGTTGGTGACGTCGCAGGTATGGGCGCAGATATTTTTGAATCAATGGTTGCTGCGATTGTTGCAACTATGGCAATTGCTTTAACAATTCCAGGGGATAGTTTAAAAGCACTAGTCACAAATGCAGGTGATCTTGAAGCGACTCGATTGCTTGGAGTAGGTCTTCCACTTATTCTTTCAGGCCTTGGTTTAGTGATTTCAATTCTCGTTATTTTTGCAGCTCGAATGTTTAAAAATTCAAAACCAGCAGTGGTACTTCGTAATGCTCTTATCGTTCCCCCGATTCTTCTAACAGTAGCTAGTTATATTATTATGCCAATGTTCGGAATGACTCAAAACGTGACAATCGCTCTTGCGGCGGGAGCTTTTGGTGGATTATTCATTGGTTTGATTACTGAATACTACACTGCTCACAGACCTATTCGTTTAGTCGCTGAAGCTGCCCTTACAGGCGCAGGAACAGGAGTTATTCGAGGCCTAGCTGTTGGTATGGAATCAACTGCTATTCCAATGTTAATTGTTGTAACTGCTGCTTATTTTGCAGACAGAGCTCTAGGACTTTACGGTATTGCACTCTCAGCAGTAGGAATGCTTGCAGGAACAGCTGTTGTTATGACCGTTGATGCTTACGGGCCAATTGCTGATAACGCTGGTGGAATTTCTGAAATGTCTGGTCTTGGAAAAGAGGTTCGCGATATTACTGATGAACTAGATGCTGTTGGAAATACAACTGCAGCTATCGGAAAAGGATTTGCAATCGGTTCAGCAATCTTAACTGTTATTGCACTTTTTTCTGCCTTCAATATAGAAGTAAATCATGTTCGTGAAGCTGCTGGACTCGCGAAAATGTCATTAGAATTAACTTCAGCAAAAGTACTAATGGGTATCCTAATCGGATCAATACTTCCTTTCTTGGTTGGATCTACGACTATGACGGCAGTTGGAAAAGCAGCTCAACAAATCGTTCAAGAAATTGCACGCCAGTTTAAAGAAATCCCAGGACTAAGAGAAGGAACAGCTGAACCAGAACCAGCTAAGATCGTAGATATTGCAACTAAGGCTGCATTGTTTGAAATGATTTTACCGGGAATGATCGCAGTTTTCTCTCCAGTAGTCGTTGGGTTCTTAATGGGGCCAGCAGTTCTTGCAGGTATGCTAGCAGGATCTCTTGCGGTTGGTTCAACAATGTCTCTCTTCATGGCAAACGCTGGCGGAGCTTGGGATAACGCTAAAAAATTCATTGAAAAAGGTGGTCTTCCAGGTCATCCAAAAGGATCTGACGCTCACAAGGCAGCAGTCGTTGGAGATACTGTTGGTGACCCTTTCAAAGATACATCTGGTCCAGGTGTAGCGATCTTGATTAAAGTTATGTCAGTTGTTTCACTTTTAATTGCTCAATTGATTGCAACTATTGGTGGATAAAATTAAAAAATTTTAGTTCGTAAAATGAAGCCCATATAGAAATATATGGGCTTTTTTTTTAGTAATTGTATAAATAATAGACACTCAATATTCATGGCCATAGAAAAATTACACTCATTCAATTGTGTCAGCTAGTTACCTATATACTTCAAACAATAATTCAATTCCAGGATAAAAGAAATGATGAGTTCAAAGACCAGTTCGTTGGTATTTTTATGTATGACCATAATGATCGCAGGCTGCGGAAATAAAGGGACTAGTAACGCTGTTTTAAAAAGTACTTCCCTTAGAACAATCTTTGTAAAAGGTGATCCTACGAACTTATTAGAGGGAAGCACTTCAAACTCAACCTCTTTTGTAACACCAGCAAATCTTGAAGATTACAGCAATTATTCTTTAACCGGCATCACTCAATTTACAGAAAGAGAAGAAGTAATTGAACAACAGGATGTAGGTAATATTGAATCTGGCAACGAAGCGACTGAAGAAGACGCGACTAAGAAAGCTGGAAATATGATTTTTAGTTTTGCAAAAAAAGGAAATGATTATATTTATTCAAGTCCTGCAGAGAATTTAGAGTTAGCTTTTGAGCTTGCAAATGGAAAATTAGATTTAACAAGTTTGCAAATTAAGAACGGTGGAATTTATAACTTACAAAGTATTCATTATAGCGTAAAGAAAACAGGGAACGCCTTTTCTATTTTAGCTAAATTGGACGACCAAGATGGAGCAGGTAAAATTTTATTAGCTTTCTCTTTCGTTAAAAAAACAGAACAAAGAAGCATTCCTAAAACGGCTTCAACTTATAAGTATATTTATGGAGCTGGAGTCATTGTTCCCTGGGAACAAAAAGAAATTTTAGAAGTCGATATTTGTGGAGCACCCTCAACTAAAATTGAAAACCTCTATAGAGCGGGAATCAATATGTGGAATCAGGCGCTGGCGAATCGATTGAAAATTGTAACAAAAAGTATAAACACCTATCCACCTTTTAGTGATTTAAATACACATTGCATCTATACCGTTAATAATTATCTAACTCTGTCTGATAATAGAGTGATGAATCCTGGAACAACCTATACTGTAGGCGATACTTTTCAAGGGAAGCTGGTCGATTCTGATATAATGATTTGGGTTAAAGAAAATGAAAAATCAGGTGAGGCTCTCGGAGATAGATCTTCACTTCAAAAAACAATAGGTCATGAGTTTGGACATTTACTGGGACTAGATCATCAGTTTAGCGACACTCTAACCAGCATTATGTCTTACGATGGAATTGATTGGGTAACCAATTATGATCAAGACGCAATTGTTCAGTTGTATCCTTTAATTAAATAATCAGAATTTGAATAACTCGATACTATTTTTATAACTATTTATTAAAATAGTATCGAGATCCACGCCTTTTACTTCTGCAATCTTTTCAACAATAAAAGGCAAATAGTATGGGGCATTCTCAAATCCACGATAAGGATCTGGAGTGAGAAAAGGCGAATCCGTTTCTAGAAGAATTTTTTCAAGCGGTGTAATCCTAAGTGCATCACGAACGTTCTCAGCATTTTTAAAAGTAATAATTCCGTTAAAGCCCAAACAAAAATTTTCATTCAATGCAAATTGAGCAAGCTCAAGGCCTGAAGTAAAACTGTGAATGACCCCTTTTCTTTTAAGCGTAGTGCTGAAATTTTTAAGAACAGCAATTGTATCATCGTCAGCATCACGTGAATGAATTACAACGGGAAGATTGTGATCGACGGCAATCTGAAGTTGTTCTTCAAATGCCTTTATTTGCTCATCGCGAGAAGATTTGGAATAATAAAAATCCAAACCGATCTCACCAACTGCTACAATTTTTTTATTTCTTTGAGAGTCATTCAAGTTTCTGAGCATATGAGTTTTAACGCTTTCATTCCATTCAGATCCGGCGTGAGGATGAAGTCCTTGAGTGCAGTAAATTTCAGGAAATGTTTCACTGATCAAAATCACTTCATCCAGATTGTCTGCTGAGGTTGAGATAGTGATCATTTTTTCAATATTGTGAAGTCGGGTTTTTGCCACAATTTCTTCACGAGTCATGGATTTCAACATATCAAGATGAAAATGGGTCTCAATAATTGGAAGCTCTGGAATGGGAATGTCTCGTTTTTTCTTACTCATAAGTCTATTTTACCCTAGTCTTTCTGTCGGGTAAATGCTTTTAGAGTTAACTTGATTTCTGTTTTTTTATGACGATAAACCTGAATGAAAAGTACTTCTATAATCTTATTTTTACTCACTATTTTAAATCAACAAGTATTGGCGTTTAATTTACCGGACGATTGCAAAAAATCAATGCTGGTAGATTGTGTATCATGCAGCACCCAAACATCCAAAAAAGTTCTACTTAATAATAAGATCGATGCACTCTCTCAGCCTATGCTGACGCTTGGAAATTTTGCTTATTTGGAAGAAAAAGTTTCAAGACTTAGCAAAGTCAATGAGACCTTAAAAAAATCTTTAATACCTCTTTTTCGAACACTTCGAGATGGAATTTCTGAACCTACCTATAAAGCTTCAAGTGAAGAGATAAAAAATATAAAAGTAGATTTCGATCGGCTAACTGTTTTATCAAAAGAGACAATTATTCTTCAGAAAAAATTCAATATCTGCTTATACAATTGTTCTGCGATGATGAAACTTGATATTCAAGATGAAATCACAGCTATACAAAAAATAAAAATGGCTTTTTTCATCAAGCAACCACTTCTTGCCAATAAAGCTTTTGAAGAAAGAATGTTAAATATCAGCGATTCCATGATTGATAATGAGGAAATGTTTTCTGACAAAATTTTTGAAAAAGATTTAAAAGATGCTTTGTTCGATAACCTCGGAAAAATTGCAACCAGAGGGGATGAGTATTATAAATTTGAAAATGATGGAAAGAAACCGTACAACCCAAAAGGAAACGGGCCTTACATCAAAGAATACATAGGTGACGTGACCTCGCGATTTCCTGGTGTGATGGAAGATTTAGTTAAGAGTTCACTCTACGACGGTGCATTCTCAGATCAAAAGACCAAAGAGTCGGCTTGTTTCTATGCACAACAATTCAAAAATTACAGCGATAGAAAAGAATATAAGGAAATAGCCGTTGATGCCGGACTTTTTATCTTGCCACTTTTTGCCGGCCCCCTTGGAAGAGCTGGTGCCATGGGAGCAGAACTCGCCTTTGGTGAACGCCTTACGGTTTGGGGTGTAAAATCTATCGAAGCAAAAAAAACACTAAGTGCAGCTTCTATGGTTTTTCAGACGGGAATTGTAGCAAAAGATCTGGAACAACTTAAAGATCTCTCCGAAGAATGCAGACGAAGTGAAGTTGTATTTCTTTCTAAGAGCGACGAAACACAATTAAAAGAATTCAGAGACTGCCAAAAAAAACTTGGGGAAAAAATATTTGTTTCTGAGTTAGGTTTAATTTCGCTAGGGACAACAAATATTTCGACAAGCGCAATTAAGTTTCTGTCCAAAGGGGTTCAAGGACTAAAGATTCCAATAGTCGCTAGCAAAGAAGTCAAAAATACCAGTGAGATTTCAGGATATATTTTAAAAAATGGGCTAAATGAATTAAAAAAAGGACAAGTGAGTATGGAGTTTGCAACTCCAGGTAGTGGCGTTTTTTCAGTAATGGATCTAAGTGCAGTAGTGAAGGCAAATGATCCAATTGTTAGAAAAATTCCAGAAGAGTATTGGCGATATGTGGGATCAATTTATAGTGAAAGACTTAATCTTACAAAAACTGAAATTGAAGGTTTTATAAAATCCAGTGTGGAAATGAGCCCAAGAACAAAACTTGTTCTTAATACCGAAAAATCTCCTTTGACGGGAAAGATGAAAATTAATGGAGGCGTAGGGATTGTTCATTCTTCGAGTCCAGAAGAACTTTTACCTCTTGAAAAAGCTACGGGTATCAGGATCGATAAAAAGCCAAATGAAAAAATTGTTGAGATTGTTCGTCTGACTGTAGGTAAAGATACCGATGCTGAAAAAGTTTCTGCTGCCCTTGTTAATCAGGCATGTAGTCTAATAGTTCAGGATAAAAATGTTTCTCGCGTTTTTATTTTTACATCGAAAGCCCATTCCAGACTTTATAAAAAGATGGGAGTGCCAATGGATAATGTTAAAAATATAGATAAAAGGGATGTTATTATCGAATTCACCCGCTCTGATTTAGAGCGAGTGTTAGATAAAAAAATATTGATGGAAAATGCCAGGTCCTATTTACCAGACCGTCTAAGGATTTCATCCATAATGGCATACATTTGGTCTAATGGAATTGCACCTTCAATTTTAGCTCCATTAATAAGGTAACTAGGAGTTGATCGGACATTAAAAGGATCAGCTGCCTTTATTAATGTGACGACTCTTTCTTTTGTTTTTGGATCTGCAATACAAGATTCAAGATTGTTACTCTTAACATATTTATCCAGAAAGCCTTCTTCGAATTTTTCTTGATTTTGGAAAATTTCATCGTGTGTTTTAGCAAAATCCACTAATGGCATACAGCTAGCTGCATAAGCAGCTTTACATGCGTACTGATGAAGTGGTCTCTGCATGCTAGGATTACAGCTATTATCTAATGGATAGAAAAAATATTGAATATCAATTTTACCTTCGTATCGACTCATTAATTTAGGAATTTGTTCAGAAAGGGCCTTGCAAGAAGGACATTCGAAGTCTGAAAAAATAACCATTTTTATTGGAGCATTTGGTATATTTGTTATCTTGAATTCAGAAGCAATGGCAGGAGCTCCTAAGTTGGCAAGGGTGTAGAACTGCTTAATGACATCAGTAGAGATAGCAGCTTGAGCATTTTCTTTTGTATCAATATTCATTTTCACAGGAACGGCTATTGTAAGTACAATCGCAGCAAATACTGCAAGGTAAGATAATGCCGGAATCATCGTTTTACTTTTTCTGAAAAAATAAAGAAAGGTAATTCCTGAAACAATATAATAAAGCGTACAGAATGGACAAAGTCCCTTAAGAATAAAAAGTGAATAAGAAAAAAGTATTACACATCCGATAAAATTCACAGCAAGTGTAAAATAAATCGTACGCTCATAATTTTCATTTCTAACAATCAATCCCCCCATAATGAGAACACCAACAATGAAGCCAAATAAAGCAATAGGCACACCTAGAATATTTCCAAATAATGATAGAGTTGTTTTATCACAATTAAAAAACTGGTTAACATTACAAAGTGATTTACTTTCAAGTCCTGTAGGAAATTTAAGTTCAAAATAATGTCTCGTCAGATAAACTGAAAATCCAATCATCAATGCACTTAAAATAAAAAGTATGATGCTGGTTTTGAGTTTTTTGTCTTGATAAATTGTTGTCTTTTGCATATTTCTAACTCCATTTAAGGTATATAAACATTCCAATTGCGTTCTGTTGTTTTATTTCTGCGGTAACTATGAAAATTTTCATTTGAATAAGTGCATAGTCCGGATTCTTCAATAGAAATTCCCGGATAACTTGCTTTTAATTGTGCCTGGGCCACAACTGATAAATTGAAAAATAATTTTCCTTCTCGTTCAATGAAGGCTTCGCTTTGATCGAAGTTTTCTTTGAAATCAGGTTGCACTTCATAATGAAGGACGCTTATATGCGGACCAATGAAAGCATAGAATGGATCAATTTTTTTGATAAGTTCATTTTTCAGAATTTCATTATGAAGTCCGCGCCATCCAGCGTGAACAAAGGCATGCTCTTTTTCACCCAGTAAGAGAATTGGTAGACAATCAGCCGTCAAGATTGCCATCGGAGTGGACGAAGCACCAATCATCCCGTCAGCTTCTAGTTCATTACAATTTTTTTCATTGAGTACAATTGCTGAATGAGTTTGTTTAACTCGAATCAGGTCAAAACCTGGCCTCGACTGATAAACACAGAATCGGCCGCGAGGAAGAAGCTTATCTAAAACAAATACAGGATTAGGCATAAAATATTCTTAGATATTTTTTATACTTTGTCTCGAAAATTCCAAAACGTCCTGGAAGATTTTAGGAGCTGGAACTTCAAATCGCAATCTTTGACCAGTAATGGGGTGAACAAGTCCTAGAACTTTTGCATGAAGAAATGGGTAATTGTAATCACCAATAATTTCTTTATAGGCAGCTCCAAGTTTCATCATGTGTTCATTTTTTGAGCTGTACATTGAATCGCAAAGGATTGGCATTTTTAAAATATCTGCAGTGTGTACTCGTATTTGATGAGTACGACCTGTTTCTAATTTAAATTCCATATGAAGGTGACGATCATAAATTTCAAGAACTTTGTAATGAGTAATTGCCGTCTTTCCACGAGTACCACTGTTTTTCATTTTTAAGCGATTATGCGGGTCTCGCCCAATTAGACTTTCAATTGTCCCGTAAGATTGACAACGATTTTTTATAACAAGTGCTTCATAGACGCGTTCAATATCGTGTGTTGAAAAAAGTAAAACTAAACCTTCATGAGCAGCTTGAGTTTTTGCAACAACCATTACTCCACTTGTTCCTTTGTCTAAACGGTGAACAATTCCCGGGCGTTTTTGGTCGCCGATACCAGTTAGATCTTTGCAATGCCATAAAACAGCATTCACTAAAGTTCCCGAATAATTTCCCGGAGCAGGGTGAGTAACCATGCCAGCTGGTTTATAGACGAAAAGCAAATGTTCATCTTCAAAAAGTATTTCAAGAGGAATATCTTCTGCTTCTGCAACACATGCTATAGCTGGTGGAACTAATATTTCAATTATAGTGCCAACGGGAGGCATTTTTTTTAATTCAATTTTTGGAATAGGAAGAGGAGATTCATCACCAACAACTATTTGATCTTTTAGAAAAAGACTTTTTAGGAATGTACGAGAATGACCAACTGTTTTTTCTGCTAAGAATTGATCGAGACGTTTATACTTTTCACGGTCTTCAGCCGTAATTGTATAAGTAATAAATTCATCTTCTGTCGTTTGAGAATCGACTAGACCTTCTACTGTATCAACTGGAGTGTTCACGCGTTACTCGTATTAAGTTAAGGTTTTAACTTCTTCATTCGAGCGACGTAAGAGTTGGCCACGACTTCCGGCTTAAGTTTTAAACATTTCGCGTATTGAAAAACAAAACCGCGAACATAAACTGAGGCAGGTAGCTTATCGTAGTCTTCACTCTCGATTCCCTGAAGATAAAGTCTTGAGACTTTAGTCATATCACTTAGGCGTTCAAGGTCAACACTTTTGTATTCGCGAATTTTGCGTAAAAGCTCACCTGTAAATTCGGTAGCATCTTCAATTTCTTTATCGAAAGTAGCGTTTTTTACATAATCGAGAGCAAAATGTTTTTGTGTGACTAGTCTAGTTACATTAGTCGTATTTGATAGGGTTTGCGCAGCTCTCGGCGACATTTCACCTGTCGAAATGGGAGCAGAGGACTGAGAGTTCAAGGTAAATTCTTCGCGCAGCATAGAGCTCACTGAAGCATTGCTTAATTTAGTATTATTACTATAAACAGATTCCCCTCTATGTGGAGCCACGCGGTCAGATAGTGCATTATAGTTTAGAGCATTGAACTCGCGATTAATTCCACGAGCTTCATCATAGCGTTTTCTTTTCATTGGGTCTGATAGAATTGAATAGGCTTCTTCGACCAACTCTAAAACATTTCTGCATTCTTCAGGACTCATTAAAGAATAAAGCGCCAGCGAATCAGACGAATAGGCAGACTTCGCTCTTTGGTAACTATGATAAATTTCTTCTGATCTTGCGGTCGAAGGAATTTCTAATACTTCATAATAGTTTTTTAAATCACTGCTCATTCTTACTGTCTCAGTTGTCTGCATAATTAATTAATATTTAAAAGACGGTGGATAATACGATCAAAATTATTCACTAGAGTAGAGTTAGGGAACTCCATCAAGAGAGGTTTTCTCTTTTTCACACTCTGCCAAACAGTCGCATCGTAATCAAGGTAACCAACATAATCGAGATTGATTCCGAAATATTTTTTACTAATTAACTTCATAGAGAAACCAATATCGATATCGGCTTGAGTGCGAACTTGATTAATGATTAATCGCGGATTCAATTTATTAATTTCTGAGCGAAGTTTTTGTCCGACGATTGGATTGATTTCAATCACTCGGTTAATGAGATCAGCGGGAGTTGAGTTTTGTGAAATTTTTGCGTTCATTGCCTGGTCAATTAATGGACCAATTTCCAATAGCTCTTCGGCCATTTTTAATTTTCTATGATAAACAGCTTTGATAAATCTGTATGAGTTTTCAATAGAAGTCGGTTCGGGAAGAGTCGTGATAATTCCCTGATCAGCTGAAATAAAAAAATCGATAGTGTTAAAAGTTGTTCCTGCGCCTAAGTCTAGTAATACGTAATCAACTGGAAGTTCACTAAGTTGATTTAAGAGTTTTGCTTTTTGCATTTGTTTTAAGTTCGCGATCCCCAAATCATCCTGAGCACCACTTATAATATATAAATTATTGATGGCAGTCGGAGTGAGAAGTTCGTTTAGGCTTCTTACTTTTTTAGAAAGATAATCTGAAAGTGTTTTTTCTGGAATAGGCACACCCAAACACGTATGTAAGTTGGCTCCACCGAGGTCGAGATCGATGGCAGCGACTTTATGGCCCATTAAAGCTAAGCAAATGGCAAGGTTGGCTGTAACAAGACTTTTTCCAACGCCTCCTTTACCTCCACCAATGGCCCATACTTTTTGTTGCCCGTGAGCACCCAAATGCGTATTAAATTGGCTATTTAGGCTTGATTGATCATTTAATATAGACACAAGATTCCATCCTCTTCTAATAGCTCAATTCACAATCTTAGCAGATGTTTTAATTTATTATAGGAAGAAAAACACAAAATGTAAGGGAAAAAATAGCAAAGTGGTTGTAACCACTAAACTTGTAAATAATGCAGAGAGATTTACAGCAAAGTAGGTTCTATGTAAGCTATTCAACATATTAAGGTACTTGAATTGAATAAATGACCATCTCACTTGGTTATTTACTGCTAAGGAGCCTCTTAATGGGACAAGCCCTACAATCGCTCGTAAGAATTTCTTCGCCACTACGGATGAGATCTGACCTGCACATCACTCGTAAACTTTGGCACATGGCCACTGGTCTTATTGGTTTAACGGTTTATTACAAGTCAGGACTCTCAACTGATGTAATGGCCACAGCACTTCTAATTTTTTCAGCGTGTTCATTTCTTGTAGAATTTCTTCGTTTGCGCAATGAAAAAATGAACCAATTCCTCATGATCTTTATGAAACCTATAATGAGAGAGTCTGAGAAAAATTCTGTAAGTGGAATGCCATTTTACGCACTTGGTGTTTCTCTTTCACTTTTCTTCTTTCCTGAGACGATCGCAGTTCTATCAGTTCTCTTTTTAATTTTCGCTGATCCTATCGCTTCATTTTGCGGAATCCTTTATGGACGCGATAAAATTTTTCCAAACAAATCTTTGCAGGGAACAATTGCAGCTTTTACAGTTTGTTATATCGTAACTTTAGTCTACGGATTGATTCACGCTAGTCCTAGTATGAATCTTTTGGTTTTCTCAATTGTTGCGGGTGTGATTGGAGCGGTTTCAGAACTTTGTTCTCAATTCGTAGATGACAATCTTTGCATACCGGTAATATCAGGTCTTGGTCTTTTCCTGCTTAACTTCCTTATCACTGTATTTTAATTAACTGGCATTTTTATATTGATCTGTTTCGAGGCGTTCAAAACTTTTGATCGCCTCGCACATTCCAATATCTTCAGTTTCTGGAGTGGCTCCAACTAACAAAGCATTCATCATTCGTACGCGATCTAAAAGTGATGTGCTTTCAAGGAAAATTTGTTTGAGTTCAATATCTTTGATAACGAACATACAAAGGTTGTTGATTAACTTTGCAGGTGAACTCATGTCCTTCATGAAACGTTCACGTTCTCGAGTCGAATTCACGTGGCGAATAAGCCAAGACTCAAGCACCAAATGCAATCTCTCAATTGGAGAGTCTGTGAGTGTTTGGGTTTTCTCATCAATATCGTAATAGTCAGCAATATGATAAACAGGAAACGGATCATCGTTGTCCATATTTAATAATTTTATTCGAACCAAACCTTGAACTACAACGCTTAAACTTCCATCTGAATTGTGATCAACAAGAATAATTTTTCCAAGAGTACCCACGCCTCTTGATCTAGTATGCGGATGAAAAAGGGCGATATCAGTACTGTTTTGATAACTGGTAAGTAGCATTTGTTTGGAAACATCATCGTTCACCGTTAAAGGAATAACGGTTTGAGGATAGAATATATTGTTAAAAAGATAGAGAGTTGGAACTGGCTTTTTCATAGATATATTTTAAATTAGGTTGTTCAAAATAGCAGTATTTAGCCTATTGTCTTGAATTCCCGAACCGACGTTGAGATAATAATGCCAACTTTCCGAGGATATTTAGTCAGTTGCGAGGATTTCTATGATTAAAGAATTAAGCCCATCCATTGTTCGAAAAATTTGGGGCGGAATAAAATTAGAGAAAATGAAAGGTTTGCCAATTACTTCCCAAGGAATTGTAGAACCTATTGGTGAAACGTTAGAAATTTATGAAAAACATTTACCATATCTCGCAAAATTTATTGATACAAGTGATGAACTTTCCATTCAGGTACATCCTGGAGATGAGTACGCTCGTATACATGAAAACTCTTCAGGGAAAACGGAGTGTTGGATTATATTAGAAGCAAATGATAATGCAGGAGTTTATCTAGGGTTAAAACCTTATGTCACAAAAGATGAATTAAAATCTGCTCTCAAAGAAAAAAAAGCAATTAATGAACTTCTCAATTTTTATCCCGTTAAAAAAGGAGATTTTTTTTATGTTTCTGCCGGAAGTATTCATGCCATTGGACGGAATATTACACTCGCTGAAGTTCAGCAAAATTCTGGAATCACTTACCGAGTTTGGGACTGGGATCGACTGGACGACAAGGGGGTTAGCCGTGAATTGCATGTCAAAAAAAGTCTCGATGTAATTAACTTTGATCCAACTTTTAATACAACTGAATTTTTTAGAATGAAAAAAGGTCTCTTGCAGATTGATGGACTCAATGAACTTTGCAGCCACCCGGACTTTCACTTGTTTCATTTGAACCTGAAAAAGGGCGAAGTATATCAGCGAGAATTAACAAGTCTTACTCGTCCATGCTCAATTCTCAATTTAGAAGGGAAGATTAAAATCAATCAAACAGACGTTGCATCTTACTGTGCAGTCACAATAGAAAATGAGTCGCAATTATCTGTTGCTGCAATTGAAAGTGGATCACTTTTACTTATTTTTTAAAAGAAGCCTCAACTTATTGGGGGATAAGACAAGGCTTGGGTATCACTTGTGGGGGGCAAGCGATAAATTGAATTTTATTTTTGTTCGCAACTCAAAGGATACGTTACCTCATGTCCGGACTTGGCCTTGATGATGATATAGTCATCTGAATCTGAAAAATGAGCAGCATCTGCAATATGAATTGTGTGCTTTTGGTTTTCAAAATCCACAATTTTAGTCATACCTGTTTCTGTTGATCTCGATCTTGAGATAACTGAAGCCAACTCTCTTTTAGCTGTTGTATCGAACTCATTAAAGAAGGTCACTCGCGTGTCTCTAATTTCAAAAACTTTATTTGAACGTGGAGTGTGACAAACAATACTTGCACTAGCTCCAAAGCTCATTACTGCGAAGATTGTGATAAATAATGCTTTCATAACTAACTCTCTTTTTTAAGTTTGCTTATGATTGTTAGAGCAAGGAAAGTGCCAGTTCTGGAGATTTAGATCTTAGGGGTTTAGAGTAAGAATCCGATGAATGAAGTGTAAAAAATTTTAAAGCTGTCTAATAAATAGACAGCTTTTGAGAGTTCCATAGAGGAAATTCCTATGGAATAATTTCAAAGGCTAGGAATTGTGTTCTTTGTAATTTATTAAAGTTGTTATCGCTCACCAGAATAATAGTATTGTGACCGTTGGCCAGCTTTGGTCCAAAGCAAATGCCTTCAATATTACCAAGTTTCTGAAAGTTGGCAGCCATTTGAGGACTAAATTCTTCGAGGTCAGCAATCAATTCCTTCTCGACCATTTTAATACTTATTCCCTTGATGGAATTGTATTTTGATATATCTGTGGTTTTATCATTAATAGAATTTTTGAAGATTCGAATGACTGCTTTTTTAGCTAAAGGCATATAACTTCTTTCAATTGAATAAAAATTATTCTCATCAATGGCCAGCATATCAGAGAGACCTGTTTCACCTACGGTCAAACCTGCCACTTTTATACTCGGGACTTTTTCTAAACGATAGGCCACTTCTTTAACTGGCTTAAGATCTTTATACTCAATAAGGCGAACAACGCTTGCGTAATTTGGACTAGAAGTGCGGTCATCTTGGTTTAGAGCTTCCTCAGTTCCCACCCAAACAGTTTTTCCGTCTGGAGTAGTTGTTAATGATTCAAAGGATAAATTATCTCTTACACCTGTAGTGGTAATTTTATCTGCTACAGGAAAAAATTTTTCTGGGATCTCTACATTGCTTTTATAAGCTCCAAGTCGGGTAAATAGAATGACTTCAGGGAGGATTGGAGGTTCATGTTTAATTGATCCTTCAGAGCTCACTAGCAAATCACCATTATAAAAGGCGATTCCTTCAAAATCGATTGTACCTTTTTTGAATGGTTTTCCTTCCTTATTTTTAAGGATCACCACATCGGTCGGAGTGACGCTAAAACTCTTATCATCAAGTTTAAAATCGAATTCGTAAAAACGCGCATCATTGAAAACACTACGATCGTCACTTATCGCTAGAATCTTATTTTTCTCTTTGTCGTATGCGAGCCCGGAAAGTCCACCTATTTCAGTTTCTTTAAGCTTTTCACCTGTGGGAAAATTTTGATCTGCTATAAATCTCAACTTCTCTGCTGCAAAGGCATTTGTTGTGGTAAATATACATGTAGCACATAGTGCAATTAAAACGATTCCAAAAGTGTTTTTGCTAGAGTGTCTTTTCACACAATCTCCTTGTGAAAGATTTAAAACTAAAGTTAAAATATTAAACTAAATTTGGATCAACAAACCAAGAGATTTCTATGAAGTTTTTAAGCATATTCCTTCTTTTAACGTCGATGTCATCTTCTTACGCTGACAGCCTAAATAATCAATTAAAAGCTATAATAAAAAAGCATCATTTCAATGAAAATTCATTGGGGCTTTATATTGAAGATGAAGGCAAAGAGGTTTTCAACTTGAACGCGTCGAAAATGATGGTTCCAGCCTCGCTTACAAAAATTGTAACAGGTGCGGCTGTCCTCAACAGTTTTCCAATGAATAAAAAATTTGAAACTAAATTAATGGCAAAAAATATTGTGAAAGATGGAATTCTGCTTGGAGATCTTTGCCTAAAAGGTGGCGGAGATCCTTCTTTTGTTTCAGAGAAAATGTGGTATCTGGTGAATGAATTAAAAAGAACTGAATTAACTTTAATAGAAGGGGATCTTACAGTAGATGCCACTCGCTTTGATGAAGAACTATTCGACTCCGGAAGAGAGTCTGTAAGAGTGGACAGAGCTTTTGATGCACCTATTTCAGCAGCTTCTTTTAATTGGAACAGCACAAATATCTTTATTCGTCCGGGTGCCATTGCTGGATCTCCTGCCAAAGTTTGGCTGGATCCTCAAAGTGATTATTTAGAACTTGAAAATAATACCAAGACTGTTTCTAGATCTGGTGTGAAGACACTTGAGGCAAGAAGAGTAAAGCTAGGCGATCACGACAAAATTATAGTGAGCGGAACTATTTCATTTGATGGCCCTGAAGCCGTCATCTATAAAAGTGTTTCTAATCCTAATTTATGGATAGGGATGCACTTAAAGGAATTTTTAAAACAAAGAGGAATCTCACTCAAAGGAAAAGTTAAAGTTGCGGCCTGTGTACCAAATGCAAATACTTTGGCGGTATCGCAGTCTAAGAATTTGAATGAAATCACTACAGACATGCTTAAGTTTTCCAATAATTTTGTAGCAGAAATGTTAGCTAAAAACCTGGCGGCAGAAAATAGTACTGCTCCTGCTCGCATGAAAGATGGAATCGAAGAGATTAAAAAATATATGGATAGTTTAGGCTTTGAGCGTAAAGATTATATATTAGAAAATGTTTCTGGTTTAACTCGCGATAATCGCTTTTCAGCTAAGCAATTAGCTCTAGTATTAAATACAGTTAAGAATGATTTTCTCATTTTTCCGGAATTCGTTTCTGGCTTACCAATAGCAGGCGTCGATGGTACTTTGAAGAATCGGATGAAAACCAAAATGGTTGATAAAACCGAGCAAAGCCTGGTGCGTGCTAAAACAGGTTACCTCGATGGTGTCGTGGGCCTAGCAGGATTTGCTGGAAGAAAAAATAATTCTCCACTGACTTTTGTTTTTATGTTTAATGGAGATTATCAACAAGGCATGGCAGCTCGTCCTTTGTTTGACGATTTAATCAAGCAATTAAAATAAATTAAAAAGCCCAGGAATTTAATTATGTCACTAGCAACTAAAAGAACTCAAACTCTCACTAGAGCAGAACTTCAAAAAGTTTTAGCAGTAGCTCGTGGCGATGAGCTTGCAGATATACTTATAAAAAATGTAAAAATTCTAGACCTGGTTAATGGTGAGGTCATTGAATCTGCCATCGTTATCACTGGGAAAACCATTGCCGGTATTGGAATAGAGTATAGCGATTCAGATGCCCACCAAATTATAGATGGAAGGGGATTGACTGCAGTTCCTGGTTTTATCGATGGACATCTTCATATTGAATCTTCCATGATGAATCCTTTTGAATTTGAACGCATGACTCTTCCATTAGGTACAACAACTGCTATTTGTGATCCTCATGAAATAACCAATGTTATGGGAGATCGAGGATACTCATGGTTTCTTCGCTGTTCAGAACTCATGCACCAAAATCTTTTTGTGCAAACTTCTTCATGTGTTCCGGCCTTGCCTGGGTTTGAAACTAATGGCGGTGAATTCAAACTCATTGATATGAAAAAATATAAAACCCATCCCAATGTTCTGGGTCTCGCTGAAATGATGAACTTTCCTGGAGTCATTAACGGAAACGAGAGCGTTTTAGATAAAATTGAAGAATACTCAGATATGAATCTCGACGGTCACTGTCCGATGTTGCGGGGAAAAGCTCTGAATGCTTATATCGCAGCAGGAATTCAAAACTGTCACGAAACGGTGACAAAAGAAGAAGGCAAAGAGAAATTGCAAAAAGGAATGTCGCTCATTCTTCGCGAAGGTTCGGTTGCCAAAAACTTAAAGTCACTTGCTCCGCTAGTAACCGAATTTAATTCGACACAATGTTTTCTTTGCACTGATGACCGCAATCCCTATGAAATATTAAAAGAAGGTCATATTAATTACATGATCAAAAAAATGATTAATGAATTAAACATCCCAATGCATATCGCTTACAGACTATCTTCTTATTCGGCCGCAAGACATTTTGGATTAAAACGATTAGGTCTTATTGCTCCTGGTAAACAAGCTGATATTGTCTTGTTAAAAAATCTGGAAAAAGTTGAAATTGCCCAAGTCTATATTGCAGGGAAAAGAATTCAAGATTTAAAACTGAATGAAGAGCTCAATGAAAAAATGAAGCTTTCTCACCCACCTTTAGAAAATACCATCAAGCGCGAGCCTTTAACTGAAAAAGATTTTCAATATAATTTAAAAGTTGGAAAATATAATGTTATTGAAATTGTAAAAGATGAAATTATTACCAATCATATTACTGTAAATTTTAACGGCACAAAATTTGATCAAGAAGATATCCTCTTCATGGTTAATATTGAACGCTACGGAAATAATTTGAGCCCAGCACTTGGATTAGTAAAAGGTATCGGTTTATCAAAAGGGGCTATCGCTGCAAGTGTAGCTCACGACTCTCACAATTTAATGGTAGTTGGAAAAACGATTGCTGAAATCGTAGTTGCAGCTAATGCTTTAATTAAATCAGGTGGAGGACTTTGTGTAGTCGATGGAGAACAGGTTACTGCACTTTTAGAACTTCCATTAGCAGGACTTCTCAGTCTTAAAACGGGGATCGAGATTTACGAAGAAATAAAAAAATTGAAAGTTGAATATCATAAATTAGGCATCATTTTAGAAGAGCCTTTTATTCAAATGGCCTTCTTAGCATTGCCCGTAATTCCGAAATTGAAACTAACTGATAAAGGTCTCTTTGATGTAAGTACATTTTCTTACATACCGCTTGAAGCCTAAAACCTATGTCAGATTGGTTTGTTTATATCATCCACACCGAGAAAAATCGCCTTTACACAGGGATTACAACTGATATTGACCGCCGCTTCCAAGAACATTCTGGAGACTTACCACGCGGAGCTAAATTTTTTAGAAGTGATAAACCGTTAAAAATTGTGTATGTTGAGCCTTGTAAAAACAGAAGTGAAGCAACAATTAAAGAGGCGGCGATTAAAAAGCTGACTCGGTTGCAAAAAGAAAATTTTATCAAGGAATCTATTCATGGTGGAAACAAAATTCACGTCGGAAGGAAAAAGCAAAGCAAACACGTGGCAGGAAGCACTCGATCTCCTCATAAAGGGAAATAACGACTTCGCTACTGGAAGCACAACACATCCTGAGCGCGGACATGAAACTCTATTTGCCCAATACCTAAAACAATATCCATTTGCCGGGATTTTGAGTTGTGCCGATTCACGAGTCGTCCCAGAACTGGTATTCGATGTTGGAATTGGTGACCTCTTCACTTGCAGAATCGCCGGAACTGTTTTATCAGACGCCGTAATAGGTAGCTTAGAGTTTGCTGTAGAAGTTTTAGGAGTGCCGTTACTCATTGTAATGGGGCATGAAAACTGTGGAGCATTCCGCGCTTGTATGAATCCAGAACATCATCCAAACGTAAGAGGTATTTCTTGGCAGATTATGCCAATCATCGAAGAGTGCCGAAATCTTCCGGGAGATCTACTCTATAATTCGATTTTAGCAAATGCTCGAAAAGTTTCACAACAACTTAGAACAGTCGGACCAGTATTGAGTCAAAAAGTAAGATCAGGTGAAATTAAAATTATTCCTGCTTACCACTCACTTTCAACCGGACTTGTAACTTTCTTCGATGTTGATCTTTAAATTTTATATCTATGGAAAAATTTGAAATCCTTTTTTGTGAAAAAATAAATCATGTGTTGGGAAATCTTGACCCAGCCCATGATCTCTCGCATGTAAAGAGAGTCGTGAGTAGTGCAAAAGCAATAGCCATTTTAGAAGGAGCAAATTTAGAAGTTGTGATTCCTGCAGCTTGGTTGCACGATCTTGTTAACCTTCCTAAAGATCATCCAGAGAGGAGTATGGCCTCCCGATTGGCAGCAAAAGCTGCGCTTTTATTTTTAACGAATGTGGATTACCCCAAAAAATATTTCCCTGAAATTTTTCATTCCATCGAGGCCCATAGTTTTAGTGGTGGAATTTATCCTGAAACACTAGAAGCAAAAATTGTTCAGGATGCTGACCGCTTGGACGGCTTAGGTGCAATTGGACTTGCTCGTTTGTTTTCGATTTCAACTCAGCTTAATCGCCCTTTTTATAATGTTGAAGATCCCTTTGCTGCTAATCGACCGATAGATGACAAACAAAATGCCCTCGACCATATCGATACTAAATTAAAAAAAGTAGTCGAGTTAATGAATACGCAATCAGCGAAATTTGAAGCGATAAAAAGAATGTCATTCATCCAGGATTTTTTAGAGCAGCTTAAATCAGAAATTACCGACTAAAAAATTTTGGTTTTAAAAGGTAAACTAAATAAAAACTTTCCGATAGAGTACGTAAAGGGTCATTGATACGACTTCAACTTGATCTATTTAATAGAAAATTTCTATATTAATGGTTCGAAAAATATATTTATTTAACACGCACTAATAGCGCAAAATTAATATTGAAGAAACAAAATTGAAGCAACCAAGGAGTAATTTATGAAAAAATTTAATTCCACGCTTCTTTCAACTGTATATTTTTTTACTCTCTTTATGGTGATGAATGTATCGTATGGAGCCATTCCCGCGATGACAACAACACCCGGGGCTGCCCCCTCATCTACTTCTGGGATAATTAATTCCGGACCTAATTCTGGAGCTAATTCTGGAGCTAATTCTGCAGTAACAACACCAGGAGTGGGGCCTTTTTCCACCTCTGGAATAATTAATCAAGCACCGGCTTTACCTATAGTTGTTCAGCCAGGCTCAACTTTAAACTCTAATAATGCACCCACAGCTTGTGTAGATTCAGGATCGCAAGGAAGTAGATGTGGAGTTGAGGCCGTAAATTTTTGTAAATTAAATCCTCAGGCTGCAAATTGCCAAACAATTAATAACGATACAAATATAATAAAATAAAAAGAATATAATAAAAGAAACCTCGTTATTATTCGAGGTTTTTTTTTTATTCATCGGAGGAGTGTGAAATTTTTTTTTAGTAAGTTATTAACAATATTTTGTATTTCATTTTTTATGTCTTTCTCGTTTAAAATATTGTATGCTCAGACTATTATTAATTCTTGGCAATATGCAAATCCTTTTCAAGCAATCACCTCATCATCTATAAACAACTACGGCATACTTCAAACTGGTATTAAAGATCCTGGTGTGATCCAGCCTGGTGTGATCCAGCCTGGTGTGATCCAGTCTGGTGTGATCCAGTCTGGTGTGATCCAGTCTGGTATAATCCAGCCTGGTATAATCCAGTCTGGTGTGATCCAGCCTGGTGTAATTCAAACAGGCGTAAACCAGCCTAGTGTAAATGAGCACGGTATATTTCAGCCTTAGATAATTTTATAGAAAATTTTTAAAATAATTAAAAAAGAATATTCGGATTTATTCTTCTTCGTCAAAAACACCATCACTCCAATTCGATTGGAATTCAGAAGGAACATTGGGATCAACTTTATCTTTGTATCCGTAAGGACAATGAAGGCAACCGCTCTGACAGCAGTGTCCGCGATCTAAATGATATTTTTCTGTGAAGACTAGATTGCCATCTGTGTTGATGTAATAATCAATATTGGGAATAAGTGCAGAGGTAGTGGCCATAATTTTTTCAAAATTGTCTGCTTCGGCTCTAGCCTCTCGTAGACATACTTCCCGTCTGGGAATAAAAACGGCCCATTACTGGGCCGCTTTTTATATATAGGTTGCAATTAGCATTCTAGATAGAATTTCGGACTAGTAACGTCCGCCGCCGCCGCCGCCACCGCCGCGAGGTCTACCGCCGCCGCCGCCGCCTTCACGGTTACCGCCGCCGCCGCCAAATCCGCCGCCGCTTCTACCACCACCGAATCCACCACCGCCGCCGCCACCGCCGCGAGAATCTCTCTCTGGTTGTGGTTTAGCTTCTGAAACTCTTAATGAACGGCCTTCGTACTCTTGACCATCCAATTGAGAAACAGCAGACGATGCTCCATCATCTGATTCCATTTCAACAAATCCGAAGCCTTTGCTTCTTCCTGTTTCACGGTCGATAATGATTTTAACTGATGCAACTGATCCAGCAGAAGAGAAATGTGTCTTTAGTCCATCTTCAGTAGCAGAGTAAGGAAGATTTCCAACGTACAACTTAGCAGCCATAAAAAAACTCCAAAAAAAAGGTCAAAAGTGGGTAATCCCTTAGGACCAACGTAACTATTAGTCTCAAGATATAACACATCTCAGTGCCAGTTCCAAATTTAAATTTACATAAATATTGTGACAGACCTTTGCGTTAATCGAGAACTCAATTAGAATTTATTAATACACATTTTGAGGTAATTATGGAAAAGATTTGGATCAAAAATTATCAGCCCGGCGTACCCGCAAGCATTGAAGATCAAATGGAAAAATACAATTCCATACCCGAAATACTTGAAGAAAGTTTTAAAAATTATACCGATAAAAAAGCCTTTCATTGCATGGGATCTGACCTCACTTATGGTGAAGTCGATCAACTTAGTCAGAATTTTGCGAGCTATCTTGAGAATAATTTAGGCCTGAAAAAAGGCGATCGAGTGGCTTTAATGTTGCCAAATATTCTTCAATACCCCGTAGCGCTCTTTGGAGTTCTTCGTGCGGGTATGGTCGCTGTTAATGTCAATCCACTTTATACTCCACGTGAACTTGAGCATCAGTTAAAGGATTCAGGAGCTAGTGCAATCATCATTTTTGAAAATGCTTGTCACACTCTGGAATCAGTTCTTTCTCACACTGATGTGAAATATGTAATAAGAACTTCTATTGGCGATATGTTGGGTTTTCCAAAATCATTGATTGTTAATTTTGTGATTAAAAAAGTTAAGAAAATGATTCCTGCCTGGAATATTCCAAATACGATTAGTTTTATGGATGCACTTAAAGATGGTAAGGCTAAGAAATTTAGCAAACCTTCAATTTCAAAAAACGATATTGCTTTTCTCCAATACACTGGAGGAACAACAGGAGTAGCGAAGGGAGCAGTTCTGCTTCACAAAAATATTATTGCTAATATTTGTCAAGCTAGAGCATGGCTTTCACCGCTTATCGTAAATGGAGAAGAAATTATTATTACTCCATTACCTCTTTATCATATTTTTTCTCTGACAGTTTCTTGTATCTTTGCAACTGTCGGAGGACATAATGTTTTAATTACAAATCCTCGGGATATGCCAGGATTTGTAGCAGAATTAAAGAAGTGGAAGTTTACCGTTATAACCGGAGTGAATACTCTTTTTAATGGTCTTTTGAATAATCCAGATTTTAAAGATGTTGATTTTTCAACTGCCCGCATTTGCTTAGGCGGAGGAATGGCAGTTCAAAAATCAGTGGCTGAAAAATGGAAAAGTGTAACGGGAAAAGTTTTAATAGAAGCTTATGGTCTTACTGAAACATCCCCTGCTGCTTGCGTGAATCCACTTAATATCAAAAGTTATAATGGCTTTATTGGTCTTCCTATTTCTTCGACTGACGTTGTGATTAAAGATGACTTTGAGAAGACATTGACAATTGGAGAAGCGGGAGAAATCTGTATTAAAGGTCCTCAGGTCATGGTCGGATATTGGAAACGCGATGACGAAACAGCAAAGGTAATGACTGCTGATGGCTACTTGAAAACGGGTGATGTTGGAATTATGAATGAAGATGGTTTTATTAAAATCGTCGACCGTAAAAAAGATATGATTTTAGTTTCTGGGTTTAATGTATATCCCAATGAGATTGAAGATGTTGTAAGTCAGCATCCAAAAGTATTTGAAGTGGCTGCTATCGGAGTTCCGGATGAAAAGACGACCGAAGCTATTAAACTATTTATTGTGAAAAAAGATCAGTCATTGACATCGGAAGAGATAATAAAATTTTGTCGCGAGAATTTAACAAATTATAAAATTCCTCGCCATGTGGAATTTAGAACAGAACTTCCAAAAACAAATGTCGGTAAAATATTAAGAAAAGATCTTAGAGGTCAATAATTCACTGGACGGGCTCACTTTATTTTGTGAGCTCGTCTATTTGAACTTCAACTACACTACTATGAGCATCGTGTTTTTCAGTATCAACTTTATCGGTATGTTCCAGTTGTTGTTCGTGGGCAACGTCATCAGGATTTAATTCATTGGTAGGAGGCAGCTCAGTTACTTCCTTCGTACTCTTTTCTTTAAACCAGTAATAACGTTCAAATCCGAATCCGGCCACAGCTAATGAACCACCGCCTATTGTTGCTTGTTTGGCAGTGATGCTGGTGATCTTAAGATATATTTTTTTAAATATACCTATTTTCTCTTCATCGGTTCCTGCTGCTTTGTTTTTGAAAAAATCAAAAGCAAAAGTTTTCAATTTAAGTAATGGTTCTTTAATTTTAGTGTAGGCAACATCAAGTTTGGAAGTTGCAATCAACTCTCGGATAAATATTTTGTTAGTGATTTTATAAACACCATATGTAGTAGGAGAATAATCACTATTTTTAATTAATTGATTTAATTTTTCTAATTCCTTGAGCACTTCTTCATTGGGAACCACTGCATTTTTTGTCGAGTACTCTAGCTCTCTTTGAACAATGTTAAGCATATCTAAAAGCATGGCCTGACGAACAATTCTGTCCTTGATTTGACCATTCTTAAGCAGAGTGCCGTCCAGGTCTTTCATTTCTTGTTTTAATTTATTTATCGTGAATTTTAAATTTTTATCTTCATTTCTCAAAGTAATAATTTCACTTTTTAAAACGCCTGAGCGCTTGATCGTGATTTGAATATCTCGACTTTCAATGGCATCAAGTTTTAATTTTTTGAGCAAACTAATATTATATTGTAGTGAAATTCTCTCTTCAATCAATTGATCTACATCCTGCTTATAATTTTGAAAAGATTTCATCCATTCACCAACTGCCAGGTAAGCTTTAGATGTTTCATCATCTTCTAAAGGGATTTGGTTAGTGAGAATTTTTTCTAAATTTTCTGCATATTTTTTAGCCATAGGAATAATTTCTTCATCCTGGAAGATATAAAAAGCAGGGTAACGATTGTTATTCCAATTGCGAAGAGATGTATTAAAAGATTTTTTAACCTTATTAATCCATTCCAAATGGGGGTATTGAATCTGAACTCGTTTTTCTGTAAATGTAATCAGTTTTCTTTCAGTTAATACTTTAGTGAGATTTTTATCGTAGTTCTCACTCATGAAAGTGTTTTTTATTAATTCTGTACATGTTGCAGTTTCATCGGCCGGGGTACGCGCAGAACTATTAACGTCTGCTATTTTCAAAGTAGAACAAGAGGTGATAGCAAACATTAATATAGCGAGCGGTAAAATTCTCATACCAAACTACTCGGTTAAATAAATAATAAACTTTAGTGCCTAAATTTTAGTCACTAAAGAATTAACCGAGTTTGCCGATAAAGTATTGCGATAGCTTAGTTTTTTGACAAGTCTTGGAGTTTTTGATGGCGATGAAATTTGTATTAATTTTCTGTCTTATTCTGCAGTCGTGCAGTTTTAGAGTTCCTGGTTGGAGCCGAGTTCCTTCGTCAGTTGCAAATTTTAATGAGTATAAAGTTAAAATGACCGCCTTTAAAGGACGTGCCTTAGGGTCTGAAAGAGATGCCAATTGTTCTAAAGAGCAATTAGACGAGGACTTCAAACGTCTGATGGCTTCTCTTAAAAAAGATTCTTGTGCGGAAGACAACTTCACACTGGATAAAGAAGAATTTGTTCAGAAGAATTGTCCGAAAATAAAAACAGAAGGACTCTTTGATCGTGTTGTCAAAAAAACAATTGAAGAAGAAAAGGCTAAAACACCACTTACTTATTTTAAAAACATTGTTGATCCGGAATTTTTAACATTCGTTAAAGAAGCTCAAACGCATTTGAAATTTGTGAATACCATAAGTGTTGATGAAAGTTATTCAGTAGATGACCGCATTGATTTGATTGCCACTTATGTTGAAAATGTACTACTTCCCATTCGTGACCTCGTTGTCATTAAGCGTTCATATCTTTCAAAAGAAAATGATGGAAGCGAGTATTACAAAAATTTATTACCGGTTCTTCCAGATTCACTGGCAGTTGGTTTGAATACAGAACAGATGGGGTTGTTAACCCAAGGTCCTAATCCTGGTTCAAGTCCTTTCTATATGGAGATTGTCTCGGGAGGAAATCACACTAACGTTTTAAATTTTTCTCCCGCAGAAATTATTCGTCATGACGTAGTAACCTTATTAAAAGCTCCATCGTCCAAAAACTATGTTCTTGCATTAAAGTGGATGACTTTGCACATGATGCTCTCGCAAGTCTATCTCTACGATACGATTTTAGAAACCAAAGGTGCTCTTCATATACCGAATTCATGTCAAAACCAATTCAATGGAAATTTACCTCCTGAATTTAAATTTAAATTTGAAGACGGAGTTGGAGATCAATTTTTGGAAAGTATTTTGGGGGGGCACGGTTTAACTTTCAAAAAAGATGATACCGCTTATCTGGATTATTATATTGATAATATCAATAAAGATCCAACCAAAGAAGGTTACAGTGGCATAGTACCTTTTGAAAATTATAAAAATGCTAAAATGAGTTTAATAGATCAATCAAGCATTGCCGGAACGGCACGTCCACAGTTTGATGACATAGCTCATTTTCAATCTATCATGGGCTTTAAAGCTTCTGAAGCTGTAAGGGTTTTCAGAGGAACCGTAGAAAAAAGAAGTAGAGGAACCAAGACCACTGAAAATGTTACTTATGCAGGAGCAGAGACTTTTCAAAAGATTTTAGGAACTTTTCCAGCTGATGAAATTGCAGAAGTAAAACTTCCAGATGGAAATACACAGCAACTTTATCCGGGGAAACAAAACCTATCACCGTATCTTCTAGAGTTAATGAAACTACATGGCTTTATCGACTACACTCAATTAATTACAGAAAGAATGAAAAAGAAATTTGCCGGTAAAAAAGCCTTGATTGCTTTTCCGACAATGTACTCATCTCCTGTTTGGAGAGATTGGAGCTTAAAGCTTCTTGCAGATACTTTTTATCAGTATAAAGACCTGCCAACTAGTTCTCCCTTACACCGTATCACTCAGGGTAATTGTGAAAGATCACCGTCTAATAAAGAAATTAAAGAGTTGTGTACTGGAAATAGGGTTCAAAATCTTTCGAATTTTTTAAGTGAATTTCGTTCCGGTGAAAAATATATTCCAACAAGAAGACTAGAGGAAAGACAATTTCAAAATATTTATCCTCTTTTAAGTATGATGTGGTCTTCTATTAGAGATTACACAGAACTTATTCCAGAAACAAAACCATTTGAACTCAACTTTTTATTGGATCAAATGTCTGCAGGAAATCCGTGGGCCAGGTTAAAATTTAGTTATATGGTTGCTCTTGATCAACTTGAATATAAAAAAGAAGGGATCCCGCCTGTCTACGAAGTTTCAGGTTTGTGGTTTAAGACGAATGAAAAAGCTAAGTGTGAAGATCAAAACGTAAATCTCCAATATTCAAAAATTATGGAGGCAGGTCAAATTCTAGGATTAAACTATCCACTGACTTATAATCATGCCGATAAAATACTTTCAGGAACTGAGAAGAATTTTATCTGGAAGAATATTATTGAAGATATTAATCATAGAAATGCTCAGCTATTTAGTGTGACTAGCGGAGGCAAAGATTTTTATAAAATAGCTGAGGATCTCTCATATAAAACTATCCTTGATCAAGATACTGCTCTTAAAACCGGAATTACGATATCCGATAAGGCTCGCCAAGAGATTGCTCTTGCTGGAAAGTCTAATGAAGCACAAATTGGAGACTTCTTCTTAAAGCTTTATAAAGTAAAAAATGATGTAGAAAGACAAAAGAAATTGTTTGAAGAATTCTCTAAAGTCAATGGTATCGACAATACCTTTAACTTGAAACTCAATTTTTTAGCAGTTGATGACTCTTATAAAAAACCAATCTACAAAGATATCTTGAGACAAGCGGCAATGGCCCGCAAACTTCAAATACTTACTCGTTTAGATACTTTCTGTGGAATGGATATTAATAATCAAACAGAGTTTAAAAATATCTTTTACTCGACAAGCAAGGCTCAAAACGAATTAAACCAGATGGCTGGTCTTCCTGCAGTTCCAGAAGATGTTCTCAAAAAAATAAATGAAATGTCTCCTGGTGAATTTAGAGATATGTGGTGGGGGATTGGTTCAGGTGTAGCAGGTATGGCTGCTATTATTGTCGGAGGAGCCTGTACTGTTGCTTCTGGTGGGCTCTGCGCCCCGTTGGGAGGAGCCATGGCCGTTGCCGGAATGGCTTCACTTGGAATTCAAGTCAAACTTACAGCGAATGAGCTTGAGAGAAAATTAGATGCAGATGTTTCAGAGAAAAAAGTAAAAGAGATGGAAGTCTTAGGTTTTGCCAATGCCGGGAGTTCGGACGAAGTTCACCGCGGTTATGTGTGGACTGCTTTCGAAGCTATCAGTATTTTTCCATTAATTGGAATTGCAACTAGATCCTTAACTCTAGGACCCAAACTAGTCGCAGTCTCTGCCAGATCAATTATGCAACAAACAGGTAAAACTGCTTTTAGATCTGCTGCCAAGTCTGCTGTTCATGAAGAAGAAGTGCGGTCTGCTCGATATCTTTTAGGAGTTGAGAGTGTTTCTAAAAATTTAGGACTTGATAAACAAAGCTTGGATGCGGCCAAAACCAAAATTGACATGGTACGGAAACTCTATACCTCTGGAGAAATTAATTCTGAAACCATGCTTTCTCGCATTGGTAAAATTCTCGATCCAATAAAACGCGCTAAGATTGCTGCTGCAAAAACAGTAAGAAGTGAAATTGGAAAAGTCGTTGTAAAAGAATCAAAAGATCAGATCGATCGACAAGCAGCAAAAGTTGTTTCGCAATACTTTGCTGATAATTCAGTGGATATGCTTCGGTTAATTAAAAGTTATTCAGGTGAACGTTTAAATAAAGCCGTTAAAATTTTGGGCGAAATCGAATCTAAAGATAGGATCGGAAAACGTATCCCCATTTATAGCGGGGTACGCGATTGGTTTATGAGAATGAGAAATGAGTCTCTTGCGAAAAATGCCAGCAAGATTTTAAGAATTGAAAAAGAACTGGCAACTCTAAGTTCAAAACCAGGAGTGCTTGAAGCTTATGTCGTAAAAAATATCGATGATCTAACAGATATATTTATTGATATCCCGATGAAAATAAGAGAACTCCCTTATATAATTCAAGTGCAGGGGATGCCAGATTTTAACTTCTTTAAAGGAAGAAAAATTCCAATACTTAGTATGATGTCTGAAGGTCAGACTATGAAAAAAATATTTACTGCTAGAGCTCGTTTAGTTTACGAATCATATAAATCCGAAGCTCGTGTAACATTGAAGTTAAAACGTTTTGTTCAGGCCGAAACAACACTAGGTGCATTTCAAGCGTTTCAATATTCGATAGCAGAAATGGCCAGCAAAAAAACTTCAACTGAAGCCTCAAAAATAATGATGGAATATAGAAATATTGAAGAGAAGTTCGCTCAACGCCTTTATTTAAAATACTCAGAGAGCGGTCAGAAGATGGATTACAAATTCTTCAAAGCGATGGTTACAAATCCTGCCAACTTAAAAGACCGAGCAATTTCTGAAGCTATTTGGGAAGCAGTACCGGCAGACGAATTGATGGGAATGAAGGCCGTAGGGGCATTGGCCCACAAGGCTGTTCAGGAGCTCGCTAATTACAATGATATAGATTCCTTCCAGCGCTATATCAACGCACTTCGAATATTAGTTATTAATCGCGACCCAGCAGTTTTGGAAATTATGTAATTAAATTAAAGTTATTGGTGTGATTTTCCGAAATATTTTGAAGGCTTATATTGAGGATAGAGATTTATGCTTAAAAAAATAATACTGTCAGCACTGATTGCTTTTATTACGTTCCCGAACCTAAGTGCTCAAGATGAATTAAAATCATCGTTTGAAAAGGTGTACGGGGCACTTAAGCAAGCTGGAACAATTAATTATCAAGAAAATTGTCCGACCTGCCTTAAAGTTGCCAATAATCCTAAAAAACTCTCTAATCTCGTTTCAGAATCTAATCATCAGACAATTGAATTATCAGTTGTGACTGAAAAAGAACTAGCTAAATATTTTGATGAACTTGCAAGTAACGAGAATATTCCTTTTGGTTATGCTTACGACGGTTGTTATGCTCGGGCTCACAAAATGTCACGCATACTCGAAGGCAAGGGAATCATCACGGGCAAAGCGTTTGTTGAAGGCAATTTGAATGTGGTTTCGCCTCTCTTGGGAAAAGTTAACTGGTGGTATCATGTAGCGCCGGTAGTTCTAGTTAAAAAGGATGGAAAGGAAATTCCCTATGTCATAGATCCATCTCTGTTTAAAAAACCAATTCCATTCAATGAATGGAGAGATTTAATGACTGGTGGGAAAAAAGAAAATCTAGATAACCAATATTTTACAAATCGCTTTAGTTACACACCAAACGATAAAGCCCCCCCTCCAAAATTAAGTTTTACTGATGACGATATAGCCAGTACTCAGTCAACCATGGCAGGCTACAGAAATACTTTAAGTCAAATTGTAAAAAACCATGCAAAATAGGAAAAAAATTAAATGTTAAAAATATTAATTGCCTCATTTCTGATTGCCAGTTCAGTGTTTGCGGATACAAAAATGAAAAAGATTTCTGATTCGTTCAATGACAAAGTAAAGATGGTAAAAGAGACCGATGAAGGGATTAAACTTCATTTTGAAACACATGCCGCTGTCTATAAAGTGAATAAAACAAATCCTAAATTTGAACAACTTAAGAAACTTCTTGAAAAAAGTAAAAACGAAAATAAAGAAGTGAAAGTTGAAGTTTCAATACCTGCTATGGAAATCACAAGCGCTCATAATTAATTGCCCACAAGCTTTATGTGGACTCAGAAAATTATTCTATGCCATATTTTGAGAGTGTCTTTTTATAATTGTTAGATTTAATATAATTTTCAAATGCTGCTTGTAAAATTTTTATATCAGCATATGAAGTCCCTTTGTTCGCAGCAACTTAAAATTTCTGGCTAAAAAGCTTTATACCTTTCTATAATTCTCGCATAGTCTCTGTTTCAGAGGGACTTCCCGCCAAGGCACTTAGTTTATATTTTTTTAAATCAGATATCGTCGAGACTTTCACTTCTGGTTTTAATGCATAAACAAGACAGTTTACTTTAACAATTAATGAACCCATTTATAATAAACAAAAAGCCCCATCTAGTTATAGATAGGGCTTCTGATTAATTGTTTATTTTTATTCTCTTATCTTTATTTAAAGAAACATCTCTTAGCTTTTAGTGTTTCATACTGTTTCATCATATAGTCATTTCCTTGAGCTTTTTCTTTAAGCGTACGATAGAAAGCCTCTTCTGATGAAACATTGTCTTTGTCTGCTCGAGCAGCTACTTCATTCAAAGTTTTAGTCCAACCACTCATATCTTGAGGTGACATGTCGTCAGCGACAACTTTCCAAAATTTCTGAGGATTTTTTGGATCGAGAATATTTGTTTTACCATTTCTAGTAGATAGTTTTTTGATCGAAGCGATCAATGCTTTTTGATCAGCACTTCCAGTTTCAGCCAATCCTAGAAATAGTGCTAGTGATTTCTCTTCAGAAGGAGCAACCATATCCGGAGTGACTTTTGAGTAATCTCCCATTCCCAATCTTTTCATTCGCGATGAAATGAACGTATTAAGTTCTGCTGGATTTTTTGGAAGTACTTCATTCAATACTTTTAATGAAGAAGAGTTTTTAATATTCTCAACAGTGAACTTAAATCCATTCTTCGCTAAGTTTTCATTCACACATTCAGCGCATGTAATGATAACTGAATTTCCATGGCGATTGGCAAGGTAGATAATATTGTTGATTACATTTACAACATCAGATTTTTTAATATTTTCAGCTGGAGTGTCCAAAAGCATTTGAAGACCTTTTCTGATGTTAGCGTCTTCTCCCGTTACTGGAAGTTTACTTAGAACATCAAGAAATTCTTGTTTTGAAATATTGGTTCCTTTGCTGCTTAAAGCTTTAAGAGAAGAGGCCATATAGCTTTCAACCAGCTTTGCATCGTTTCCTTTAATTCCATATTTACCCAGGATTTCGACAACTCCACTTCCGCTAAGCATGAAGTCAACCAGTTTTGTGCTTGCCCCCGCAAAGGCATTTGAAGACATATTCATTACGAGACAGAAAACTACAAAATACTTAAACATAGATAATTCCTCGCATTCATTGAAAACTTCAGGCTACTTTGTATTTTTTCGGTTTTTTTAGAATTTTCTTTAGCTATGTCATTTTTTCACAGAATCTTTTATTTTTATAAACAAATGGATATTCAGATAGTTAGAACTTTGTTTAGGCGCAGGGGCAATTGCTCAATAAAGTTTTTAATGATTAAACTAATGAGCTTCATTAGTTGAACTAATTGCTAGGGGATATCTGTGAGAATCGTTACCAAGCTTTTTCTTCTGATTTCATTACTCGTTTCAGTTTCTGCAATAGCAGATTCGCATGATGTAACTATAGTTACAAAAACACCTGAAGACGATCAGACTAAAATTGAAGAATACAATCAGGCCTGTCAAACTATCGATGCACTCATAGTAAAAAAACAATTCAAAGTTGAATGTTATAGCAACTATCAACATTTTGGTCCCACTTCAAAAACTGCACGATCGAATGGTTCTTTGCGAATTGCTGGATACAATCTTCTTCACCCAGGAACTTCAAAAGCACTTTTCAAAGATTATTCTTTAATTGCAAAAATTATGAATAAATATGACGTGGTTTCGGGATTAGAAATATTAGGAACTGTAGGGCACGATGAAGCTAATAACCAGGCTGTACTAGCGTTTCTTCGCGGTAGTCCTAAAATGGTTTCTGATTTAAAAAATCTGAAAGCAAAAACATCTGATGCTGCTAAATTACAAGAGCTTGATGATAAATTAACTAAACTCGTAGCTGATACTCAAACAGCATACTCTCTCTATAGAGCGCCAGGATATTTTAAAGCATTAATGGCCTTAAAAAAACTAGATCCAAGTTGGGCACTTATTCTCTCCCCGCGAGGAGACTCAGCTATTCAAGGTTCTGTAGAAGAGATGGTGGGATTTTACTATCGTGCTAGTAGTGTTTCTCCTGTCGCCAATCCTCATTGTGATGAATACAAAGATGATAACGGAGGTACTCCTTACGCTTGTATTTTAAATCTTGGCCCAAAGTTCATGGGTAAAGACTACACACATAATTTTTCTCGTCGACCCTTCATGGTCAGTTTTAAATCTGGAAATTTAAAATTCTCATTGGTAAGTATGCACGTAGTGTTTACTTTCGGAGGAGACGAAGAAGCTCAGAAAAAATTAATGAATGATGTTTTTGGTGTCGATGCCCCAAGTGATCTTGGGAATGGAATTAACAGCTCTAATTTCGCACGCTTTGCTGAAGTAAAAACAACTCTAAACTTTATGAATCGTTTTAGAAAAAAATATAATGACAATAATATTATGTTTGTTTCTGATACAAATTTAATGGGCAACAATCCCTATTGGGCCGAAGTGTTGAAGACTTTTCCTGGTGGAAGTTTATTGATCAATGA
>JACMPM010000056.1 GCA_014377485.1 Bacteriovorax sp.
AATTTTTAGTTTGTTTTAGAAGTATAATAAACATTAACCGTGACGGCTGAGCCGGCAGTATTATTGAATTTATAGCTTCCATTAAGTCTTAAAAAATATCCTGAACTCGCTCCACTTGGCAGATCGACAACTTTTAAATTCAGATCAAGACCATTGGTGAATTGCAGTCCCAGATAATCCCAACCATTTGTTGAATTTTGCGGAACCAAAGCTCCGTTGATACGCACTTCGATTGTTGGAACATAAGGCTCGCCATTTTTTAAATAAATATAACCGTACTGCGCTTTAATTGCATCATAAGTTACACTCAAACATTCAGGATAGGTAACGAGGTCTCCACTCGTAACTGAATATACTCCTCCAGTATTTGTGGCTGTTCCTATGAGCTTAATCATTTTTCCAATATAGAGTTCACCCTGGGTTGGATATAACCTAGTGTAGTGACCTGGATATGCTTGATCTCCAATAAATTGAAAGCCGTCTGTTGGATTTGAATCATTAGTTCTATTCACTAAAACTTTTCCATCTGATGAACGTACAACTCGAAGTGTATTAACATCAATGGAAGCATTTGATCCAGCAACTGGCCAATATTCATATACGTGCTTAATCAATGTTTGCTTGATCGCTGTGTTTACCCCATCAAAGATATGATTAAAATCGATTGAGCAAATATCATAGTTGTCTGGGTACTGAACACCACCTGAAGTGAATGGATTTAAGTTGTCGTTCGATGTCGGCCAACCATTTGTATATGCAGTGTCGTATATTGTCTTGGCCACTTTTCTATAACGAGTATTAATTTTTCCAAGTCCACTAGAACAACTTGTGAGTGGGGCGATGTTGATGAATCTCATCATGCTTGCGTTGAGAGTTGAAGTTCCTGAACAATTCGGGCCTGTAACGTTTCCGCGCAAACAAAGTAGTTTATCAATTTTAGATTGCATGCGACTGGTCCAATCAGCAGTAGCGCATGAATTATATCCAGTAGAGATTTCACAGCTCGTATCGTCTCCGTTAGACATGACTACGATGATTGTGTAAGCATCACTTCTAAAAATTCCGTTGCCTCGATTGGCTTCTATAATAGAAGTTGCTCTGTCGACACCAGGTTCTGCTGAACCAGATACTTGAGAAAAACCTAGCGCCGATGCTGCTGCATCTTTTGTTTTAATAATTCCTGATGCAGTTCCAGAAACGCTGCTTGGATCTTTTGCAACTAATGAAGCTTCATAAAGTGAGTTTGTAGCATTGGTAGAAATAAGTGGAGCCGAAAGAATATGATAATCAAATTTTTCAGAAACACTGGTGATCAATTGATTAAATGAACTCTTGGTAGCAGAGTTAATAAAAAGAGCACTCGAACTATTATCCCATAGAAGTAGAACATCTACTTTGGGGCTTACTAAAGTACTTTGAGAACAAAGCAAGGTAGAAGTGGTGGTCAGTTGATTTACGGTAGAATTTTGGAGAGCTTTATTCGCAGCAAATTCTTCTTTAGCACATGAAACTAAACATGTGGCCAATAAGAAGCTCGCGATTAAAAAGAGTGATTTCCTCATAATATTTACCTAATTTCCATCAACACGCATTTATCTAAAATATTTTCTCATTACATATCCTCAGTCTTATCGTCAAAAGCCACTATTTCTTGAATAGGAGACTCATCCGCTTTAAATAGAGTGCCTATAGTTGAGTGATTCTCTGAGGATAGGGCAAATCTGGAGCGTATAGTTTTTGTAATTTCAAAACGTTAAAATAAGAACAATAAATTATTTTTAAAAAAACATATATAGGATGAAGGAGTGATTAATGGTTAGTTGGTATTACGTTCTTGGCTCAGAAAGAGTTGGTCCCGTGGGTATTGAAACATTAAAAGATCTTTTCTTAAAAGAAGAAATCAGCCTTGAATCCTATGTTTGGCGAAAAGGTTTTCAAAATTGGGAACGCATAAAAGATGTGAATGAATTGGATTTTAGTACACCTCATGAAACTGCCAAACCAAAAGCAGAAAGACGCACGGATGTGAAAGCAGTTGATCTGGTAGAAGAAATAAGCAGTGAGAATTCTCCCGAAGTAACTTTTAATTTCAATTGGAATACTATTCGCGATGAGGAAGAGTTGTTTTTTATAAAAGTAGGTCATGATCGAAAGGCTCAATTAGAAACAGATCTTTTTGGACCGTATTCATTGGTAGAACTTCGCGATGCTATCGATGATAGAAGAATTAATAATCACAGTTTGATATTTGCCGCCGGCATGCCGGGCTGGGTGGAAGTTGGAGATACTCCGCTTGATCCAAAAAATTTAAAACTCAATACCAACAATATTTTAGATGAAGCACCATTACTTATTGTGGTAGACAATGATCCTATGCCCCTCATTGCACTCGTGCAGCAAGCAGGAATAAAGAAATGCACGCTCCTAGGAGCAGGCCCTTTTCAAAAAGGTAAAGTGGTAATGTGTTCGATGTATTCAGGCACGGCTTTGAAGGCAAAAAATTTAAAACTTAATATTGAAGAATATCATCCACGCGAACAAAAAGTTTATTGTAGAGTGGTTGAGATTAGCGAAAGTGCGAAAAAGATTATGCAAAATTATGCAGATTGAAAACTTACATGAACCAAAATTACTATGGAAAAATCTAGAGAATAATATTTCTGTAACTAACTTTTCCTCTACCGCGCAATCGGGGGGATTTAGCAGTAGTCAGATTTATGTCAAAAGATATGAAGCTTTAATCAAAGACCCTAAGAAAAAAATCACTGTTTTTCTCCTTCATGATATCGGCCAGTATCACGGACGATTTAATTATTTAATTAATTGGACAAGGGCCAGAAATCCAGGTGTCTCTTTTGTTGCAATGGATTTTGTTGGGCATGGGCTTAGTTCGGGAACGCGCGGACATTTTGATAAATTTGATCAATTAGTAAGTGATTTTTTATATCTCTTAACGATGATGGAGAAAGATCATTCTGAAAATGAAAAATGGATGGTTTTGGGCCATGGGATGGGCGGGCTTGTAGCACTTGATTTATTAAATCGGATCCAACTAACTGTTGAGAATCGTATTGATGGTTTAGTACTTTCTAATTTTATCTTAAAAATTACTTCGACCTTTTTACATTTAGAAGAGCAAATCATGGCAGGTCTTGGTGGTTTCAAGAAACTCATCGCACATTCCAGGCCTCATCGCCTAAACCTTGGTGAAGAGATCTTGAGTAACCCGGATGCAATTTTAAAGTATGAGCAAGACCCTTTAGTGGTTCATCGGCCAACATTAAATTCAATAAGAGAGATTCAGAAAAAGATTGCAAATATCTATCAGGATTCATATTTTCTAGAAAAGCCTTTAATGATTCTACAATCAGAAATGGGGACGTTGGTCCAAAGTAACGGCATAGATTATTTCGCTAAGGGGATCAAAAAAAATCTTCTAACAGAAAAGAAATATTCACTTATGAAGCATGACTTGTATAATGAAATAGAAAGAGTCCGAGTTTTTGAAGATATTATGGATTGGATGAAAATATATGAGAATTAATCAAGCTTGGATTTTAGCAATTATTATTTTAAGCGCAGTCTCTTGCACTACTAACTTGAGTAAAAATTTAGTTCAAGAAGGTAATCTCATTCTTAGGAATGGAACATTTACTGACAAGGTCTGGAAAGAGGATTTAGTATTTCAGAGAAACTCTTGGTACCACGAATTGACTTTGCAGTTTGATTTGATGCTGGCCCATGTGACTCCTCAGTCTTCTTTTAATTTCTGGTTTTCAAAAAACGAATTAGATTCAATGATCAAATGCGCTGACTCTCGGGTCGTTCTGGCCTATTCACTCGACACTAAAGATATACCTTATTCTAGCCTTTATGAACAATTTGAAAAATCTGGGTACACTCGTTTTGATCTTCTTGAGTTCAAGAAACATTTACTACAACATCCAGATGCCCAACTAAACGGCTTTCGTCTTTACCATATTTTCGGTATTTGCAAAAAAATTCGTGACTCTAAACCATTGATAATGAATTTTCCTGGGTATTTAGAAAAATTGATAAACTAAATAAAATAATATCTAAAGTTTTTCCTCTTTTGCCCCGATAATTTGTATTGGGAGCATTAGAAATCATGAGTGAATCACAAAAACGCGAACGTTTCGGACGCTATTTGATCCTGGATCATTTAGTTGACGGTGGGATGGCAAAAATTTGTCGTGCGCGCTTCCTTGGGGAGCAAGCTGATAAAGTTGTTGCGATCAAGATGGTTCAGCCCCAATATTCAAAAGACGAAGCTTTTAAAACGATGTTCATGGATGAGATCAAAGTTACTTTTGGTCTGCTTCACCCGAACGTTATTCAAACTTACGATTACGGTCTTAACAAAGGACAGCTGTTCGTTGCAATGGAATATTGCGATGGACGAAACCTAAAAGAGTTTTTAGACAAATTAAAAGAAAGGAAATTCGTTTTCCCAATTGAGATCTCAACTTATATTATTTCACAGGCCTGTCAGGGTCTTTATTATGCACATACTTTTAGAGATAAACTAACGGGTACAGAAGCTAATATTATTCACCGGGATATTTCACCTCATAACATCATGTTAACTTATGATGGTGCGGTTAAGATCATTGACTTTGGTATTGCAAAATCTCAAAGTAATTCTGAAGCCACTCAAGCTGGAACAATTAAAGGGAAACTTTCTTACCTCGCTCCAGAATATCTTGACGGGGCGGACCTCGATCCTCGTTATGATCAGTTCGCTGTAGGGATTACTCTTTGGGAAATGCTTTGCTCGCGTAAACTATTTAAAGAAAATAACGACCTTGCAGTTTTAAAGAAAATTCAAGAGTGTAAAATACCAATTCCTTCATCAATTAATCCAAACGTTCCAAAAGAATTGGATGAAATTGTTTTAAAAGCATTAAGCAAAGACCGCACTAAGCGTTTTGATAACTTAGATCAAATGAATAGAGCGTTGATGAAATTTCTTTATGCAAAGTTCCCGGACTTCAATGCAACCGATCTTTCATATTTTTCTCAAGAACTCTTTAGAGATGAAATCAAAAAAGACCGCGAGAAAATGTTTGAATTTGGAAAAATTGATCTTCGTCCTTATTTAGATGAAGTGAAGAAAGAACTTGAAGGTGGGACGCGTGAAGGCGCAAGAGAAGCATCGTCGACAGCTGCCTCTATCGATGCGGTACTGCTGCCAAAAGCAAAAGAACAAGTTCTCGATTTTGGTTTCGAAGATCCAAAGGCTAAAGCAAAACAAACTCAAACTGTAAAAAGAATGGGGTCAAGTTCTGCAACAAAGCCTAACATGACTTCATCTGATGCAACTTCTTCGAGAATTATTACTGATATCTCTAAGAGTACTATTACAACTCTTAAACCAACAAAAGCAGATGGCACTAAAACTAGATTGATAAAGAATGAATTGAGAGGCGCTAATAAAAAGAAGACTTCAGTCGGAACGATTGCGGCCCTCATTGCATTGGTAGTTGGTAGTGCGGCTTATCTTTACCATTCGTTAGAAGGTAATCAATTGAAAGTGGCAACACCTGTGGTTGTTGCTCAGCCAGTTAAAAAAGAAAAAGATCGTAAACCTGCTCAAGATCCTGCTGAAACTAATTACGATCCAGCAATTAATAAAGGAAATATTGTATTGTCGCATTTTGATAAGCAAAAAATGCAGGCCTTTGTTAATGGAAAAAAAATGGAAGTGGATCTCTTGAGTAATGTCAAAGTTCCATTGTTACACGAATTTATTTTGAGAGTCCAAATCGAAGGAAAAAAACACTTTGTAAAAGAAATGAGAGTTGATAATACTTCGGCAGTAGAAGTTGAAGTTCCAGAAATGCCGGCAATTGCCTATGGATATCTCAATACCTCGTCGAATTGTGCTCAGGGTGAAATACATTTTGAAGTTTATGGTGAAAAACGTGTAAGCCCGGTACCAATGGTTGAAACTTTTGGAGTAGGCCTCCCGTTAGGGCTTGATGATAAAGGACAATTAATTCCGAGCAATTATCAAATATTATTTAAAAAGACTGGGGATGATATTGAACGTAAAATTGAAATCACCGTCAATCGTGAAGACCAAACTATCGATCTATGTGATCAGCTTTAGCGGAAAGTGTAATAGATCATAGGAATGTTCAACAGAAACATTAACATTACTAGAATATAACTGATGAAATTCTGAGTTGGAGAGTTAGTGTATTCCCCCATGATGTCGGGATCATTACATAGTTTTATAATAAATAAAATTACAATTGGAATGAGTAGACCATCAATGACTTGTGAATAATAAAGAATATTAAAAAGATTAATACTCGGGATAAGGGTTATGGCACCACCGATGACAATCATTGATGTAAAAATTGAAAAGAAATGTGGTGCTTCTTTAAAAGAGCGATCCACTCCAGACTCCCAACCCATTCCTTCACAGATATAATAACTAGCGGCCAGTGGTAAAATAGCCGCTGCAAAAAATGAAGCATTAAAAAGTCCAATTCCAAAAAGCATTGAAGCATATTTTCCGGCCAGTGGCTCAAGAGCAACAGCTGCATCCTTGGCATCGCTAATCGTAATACCCATCTTGTGAATTGTGGCCGCACAACAAATAATAATAAACATCGATACAAATAAAGTGAGTGTGCAACCGGCTATAACATCTACTTTTGAATGCCATAAATGTTTTGTGGAAATCCCTTTTTCTACTACAGCAGATTGAATGTAAAATTGCATCCAGGGTGTAATGGTCGTCCCCAAAAGTGCAACCATGATGGGAAAATCTTTATAAGTGATAGAGTGGAAATTGGGTTTAACAATCGCCGTAGTAACTTCCATCCAATCAGGTCCTGCTAACAGGCCTGAGACAATATAGGTTAGAAATACCGAACAACCAATAATGAATATTCTTTCTACTGTTTTATAGTTACTTTTTAAAATTATCAACCATACAACAAACGCACAAATAGGAACGGTAAAATAGCGTGAGGCTCCAAAGATTTCTCCTGCTGAAGCTATCCCTGCAAACTCTGCCATTGTATTTCCAAGATCTGCAAACAAAAGAAAGAAGAGCGAATAAAAGGTAATTTTAAGACCAAACTTTTCTCTAATTAAATCGGCGAGTCCTTTTCCTGAAACAATTCCCATTCGGGCCGACATTTCCTGAAACATAACGAGAGCGATAGTGACTGGTATAAGAATCCACATTAAGCGGTAACCGGTTTGAGCACCGGCAAGAGAATAAGTGGCAATACCACCTGCATCGTTATCGAGATTGGCCGTGATTAAACCTGGGCCTATGATACTTAAGAGTAAAGTTAGTTTCACCATCATAGGTGAAAGTATTTTTTTCTTTGATTCAATTTTCATGAAAGCAACCTATCGAGAATATCATCTACTGAAACCATACCCAGAAGTTCGTACTCGTTTGATATAATGGGAACGGTGACCATACTATACTTATTCATAAAGTCTGCGACTTGTTTCCAGTGAGTATTCGCTCTGAGGCATTTTATATCTGAATCATTCATCATTTCACTGACTAATAAATTTTCTTTGTGAATAAGTAATTCTTGCAAAGAAAGTGTGCCTATTAAAATATGATTCTCATCAACTACATAAATATCAAAGAATGAAGCCACTTCATCATGCTTTTCCTGGATGAGAGCTAAAACTTCCGATTTTCTTAAATCCGAAGTGACTTCAAATATTTCTGAAGTCATGAGACCACCGGCAGTGTCTTCATCATAATCAAGAAGTTCTTGAATTTCTTCTTGAGTTTCAAGATCGTCAATGTTGGAAATAATTTCATCTGCAACATCATCATCGAGTTCATTTAAAAGATCGGCAGCATCATCGGTGTCCATGTTTTCGATAATTTCTGCGGCTTTTTCCGGATCTTCGTTTTCTAATAGTGATGCTTGCAGGTCTTCGTCAACTTCTGAAAGAGTTTCCGCTGCAAGTTTTGGATCCAGGTTGGAAAAAATCATCTCTCGACCGTGACTATCTAAATCCTCAAGGATATCTGCCAAGTCTGCAGGATGAAGTTGTTTTAAATCTTCATTGGTTAAATTTAAACGCACACTCTTTTGAATATTTCGATTGGGAATGGCGTGAACGTATTTCCAATTGATAGTAGTATCGTTGCTTAAGTATTTGGAGTGGGGGTGAATTACCTTAACTATAAAGTCAATTGGTCGCTCTAAACTGAGGCGTCTCACAAAACTGCGAAGACCAACTTCTGCATGGGTAACTCGTAATTCTTTTCCCGCACGGATAAATTGAATGTCATTTACACGAACAACTTTTTTACCGTGAGTATCAACGATCTGTTTATCCAATACGATCTGTCCCAAGGGGGGGTACTCAACAGTAGGGCCTGCAAATTGGTTGGCAAGAATACTGGTTACTGTTTTAGTATTGAGGGTTTTGGGGAAGGTACGACTTCTTCTTGGAAAAGCTTCTTTTTTTATAATAATTTTTTTATAAGAGAAACTAATGATCTCTTCCCATAAAATATAAAAAAGAACTCCACTGCGCGTATATTGAATGGCGAGAACTGAAGGATATATTTCTTCATAATCAATAAAATAATCAATAAGACTGCCTAGTTTGTGGCCGTCTTCATTATAAATATTAATTCCTACCGTTGCAGAAAAGTGAAGAGTAATATCGGTTAAATCTTTAAAAATTTCCATAATGTTTACGTAGGATCGTTTTTTGATTGTTTGAAAATATTATTTTTTCTCATATTCAAAAGTTTTAATATATCTGCCGCAGTTTCTTCTAGTGCTTTATCAGTTACATTAAATACAGGCCAGCGCTTGTTCTCTTTAAATATATTATTGGCCCATTCGATCTCTTCTACAATTTTATGATGTTCAGCATATTCGCCCTGGTGTTTATCGGCACCAAGTCGTTGCAAACGATTTTTTCTGATTTCACTGAGAGAATCTGGATCTATCGTGAGTGCAAATATTTTTCTTTGGTCTACTTCTAATAATTCGGCCGGTAGAGGCTGGTCTTTAATCATTGGAATATTTACTACTTTTATTCCATGTTGTGAAAGGTAAACAGAAAGTGGTGTTTTTGAAGTTCTTGAAACTCCAACTAAAATAACATCGGCCAAATGAAGAGAAGCAAGATTTCTTCCATCGTCGTGATTGAGGGTGAATTCCATTGCCTCAACTCTTTTGTAATACTCTTCATTCACTGCTCGTAAAAGCCCCGGTTCTGACATAGGCTCTTGATTAAAATAATTTGAAAAAGCGGTGAGTGCAGGGCCAATAAGATCCAAAGTTCTGACGTGTTTATTTCTTGATAGTTCAGCAATATACTCGCGGAGCTTTCCTGAAACAATTGTATGTATAACTAGATCGTGATGAATGGCAGCCTCGTTAAAAATAGAATCAATTTGTTCAATAGTTCTAATATTTTTATATCGAGTGAAATAGACTTCACGGTCTTTAAACTGGGCCATAACTGCTCGTGAGATAGCAGTTGCAGTTTCTCCAGTTCCATCGGAGATAACAATTATTTTTAAACGTTGAGTTTCTAGGGCCATGGGACCTCTTACACCAATGAAGCATTATTCTTTAATTAAGTTTATTTTAACACTAACTTAAGAATTGCTCTACAGCTGAAAATATTTTCTCTTGGTCATCCAGGGGATTGAAGCAGAGTTTTGGGGTGATTTTTTTAAAGAATGTGCGCTGAGCTTTCGCTAGCTGTCGGGTAGATATTGCGATTCGTTCAATGCATTTACTTTGACTGGCAAAGAGTCCATTTTTCCATTCAATCGCTTCTTTATACCCGATTGAATTGAGTGGTTTTTCTCCTAAGATAAACCCATTTTTTTCCAAGCTTTCTATTTCACTCATAAGGCCATCTTCAAACATATTTTCTGTTCGTTTTTTAATGATTTCGAAATGCTGATCTTTTGGAAGATCCAAGTAGAAATGAAGAATTTCCCAAGGATGAATAATTTGGGAAAAATCGTATGGAGATTGGTCATCAAGTACAATTTTTTGAGATGAAAATTTAGTGCCAGTCATCTCAAAGTGCAGAGCAGCTCTCATAAGTCTGTAATGATCATTCTGATGCAGATTTGCTAAAGATTCTGGATCATTTAATTTTAAATAAGCAATTGTGGATTCAATCCCTTCTTTTTGGACGTGACTTTCAATCTTATCTTTAATTTCTTTGGTAGGAGTAACTGTTTCGTACATTCCTTTAAGTAAGGCCCTCAAATAAAATGCACTTCCACCAACCAGAATGACACATTTCCCAAGGTTTAATTGTTCTTTGATTACTATCTCACCAATCTTGATAAAATCAGCTGCATTCATTGGAGATCTGATTGATTCAATATCAATCATAAAATGTGGAATTCCTTGGCGCTCGGCCATCGTGGGCTTTGCTGTGCCGATGGATAGTTCTTTGTAAAAAAGGAGAGAGTCAAAATTTACAATGACGGTGGGAAGATTAAATTTTAAAAGTATTTTTTGAGCCAGATCTATACTTGTTTTGGTTTTTCCGGAGGCAGTTGGTCCAGAAATTATGATGAGCTTATTTTTCATAATAATCTCTTGAGATTTTTATCTTCTAATAAAACTAAGACTAAATTTTTAAGATAATCGTTATCTAGAATATTAGTTAAAGTGTGTGTAGCTATTGGATTGTCCAATGGCCAGCGAGTTTCAATGAAAGATTTAAATTCAAGAGAATCAAATTGAGAAACTTTACTCTGTTCAAAATACTGAATGAGACAATTGGTAATGTCTCGAGAAATATTTTGAGGAACAAAACGCGGCAGTGTTCGCAAAGCAATGACTTCTGAATTCAACCGGTCCAAGTCAAATCCTAAGTCTTTTAGATCTTCAAAGTGAGAATCAATTTTTCCAAGAGGTACTTTAAAAGGTTCACTGATCAGTAGCGGGCCTGAGAGTTCATCTTTTTTAATAAATTCAGCCAGAGAGGTCGAAACATATTCGGCCATAATTTTTTTAATATCAGCAATATAAAATTTGTTTTCAAGAGTGACGAGAATAATTGAAGGAGAAATAAAACCTAAAATTGGTGATGACGATTGCATTTGCATATGATTTTGCGAAGTAAACGCTGCACTGCCAGTCGGGCGATGTTCAAATGTCTGGTAACCTGAATTCATATTCATTAAATCAAAAGATTGATTTTCAACGCGCGTGAAAAATTGTTCCTGCTTCATGGGCTCGTTTGCAAAAGTTGTGCTGGATTCTTTGGCATGGGCTTTCAAGGCTCCGCGAAGTGAAGTCACTAGAAGCGAGTAAATCACATCAGATTTTAAAAACTTAATTTGTGTTTTATTGGGATGAACATTTACATCCACTTCTTCAGTCGGAACGGTGATTTTAACCATATAATGTCCGCTTTCACCAAAGCGCCATATAGGTTCAAGTGTTCTCAGAACGGATTGATGCAAAGATTTATCCTGAAAAAAACGATTGTTGGCAAAAAGATAATGATGTCTATATTGCGGAGTCGTGCTCGTGCCTGGAGTAAAAAAAACTTCGACTTTATAATCCTGATAAAACTCAGATGCATTCCAAATTTCAGATTCAGCACAATTAGATCTTTTAGGAAAAAAAACTTGCTCAACTCTTTTGTGTGTATCGTCTGGAGAAACCGACTTAAAAATCTCTCTTTCTTTTTCATCCCATTTTATTGAAAAAAAAGTTTGAGAGTTAGAAAGTACAAAAGCATAAAGCATCTTTTTTAAAGCTGATTTCTCGCTGACCTTCGACTTGATAAATTTTAAACGAGCGGGCGTATTGTAAAAAAGATCTTTTATATAAAGAGATGTTCCATGGGTACTAGAGCGATAAGGAATCAGAAGATCTTGAGCGCCTCCGTGAATAATAATTTTTCCACCGGCCTCGTCTAAATTTATTGGCTGTGTGGTGCAAGAAAGACGCGCAGAAGCCGCGACACTCGCAAGAGCTTCACCTCGAAATCCAAAGCTGTGTAAACGATACAGGTCTTCATAAGTTTTTAATTTGGATGTTGCATGACGAAGAAAAGCATAAGGAAGACTCTCGAAGCTCATACCGTGACCATTGTCTTCAATGCTCAAGAGATCGAGGCCATTTTCAACCAAGTGGATATTGATTTCAGTTGAACCGGCATCGAGAGAATTTTCAATTAATTCTTTTATTAAAGAGGCGGGACGTTCGAGAACTTCACCGGCCTTGATTTGGTCGATAATATGTTCAGGAAGAATTTCGATTTGAGGAGTTGATCTATCTTTATTCATTAGCCCCTATAGAACTGAACTTGATTTCTACCGCCATCCTTAGCTTTGTAAACAGCATCGTCAGCTCTTTTGAAAAGATCTGTTCCTGTGATTACACCTTGGCGATAATCTGCAACTCCAATAGATGCTGTAACGGGAAGTCTTTTCCCATCGTATAGAAATTCTTTGTTTTCAATTAATTTTCTTAATCGTTCTGCGATCTCAAAAGATTGCTTTAAATTTGTTTTGGGAAGTAGAATAACAAATTCTTCACCGCCGTAACGGGCAAAGACATCTTGATCACGAATTCCGTTTGCACGAATAACTGCTGCCATTTCTTTTAATACATAATCTCCAGCATCGTGACCGTAACCATCGTTTAGTTTTTTAAAATGATCTAGGTCAAAAAGAACTAGAGATAATGGCTCACCAGTGACTTTGCATTTATTTACTTCAAGAGCGATGCGATTGTTAAAATAAGTTTTATTAAAACAACCAGTATGTTTATCAGTGTTAGCTTCTAAATTTAATTTATCGTAAGTTAATCGTTCGGGATCTCCCTTGGGAAGATATTTTAGAGCGATACTACCAATTTTTATGATATCGCCTTTTGCGAGCGGAATAAGGCTCTCAACTCTTTTGTTGTTGAGATACGTTCCGTTTTTAGATCCGCAATCTTCAAGCACATGGGACTCACCACTTGCTAAAAGTTTAAAATGGTAACGAGAGACACCATTGAATTCAAGCGCTATTGTATTGTCTGCATTTCTTCCAATGCCAACTGCTGGTTCATTTAAATCAAACAGAGTTCCATTGAGATCTCCTCCGACAACAAGTAGAGCAGCAGGTTTTAGTTGTGCTTCTTTTTCAGAAGACTGCAAAGCAGCTCGAATATCAGTTAATACGATGGTTGCATCATCATTGCTCATTTTCTAGAATTCCTTATTTAACGATTCTCTAAGCTATAATTTTAACTAAGAGATGGATTTATTTCAACTGGTTCAAAAAATGAAAGGCATAAATCTTTCCTAACTCGACACCTGGTTGATCAAAAGGATCAATCATTAAATAATCTCCCATTAATGCGGTAAGAGATTCGAAGAAAAGTATCAATGAGCCCATATGAAATTCATCGTTCTTGGTAATTTTTAAGTGAATAGTGGGCCTTTTATTTTCTTGGAGGGCCTTTAGTGTTCCTGCGACCTCTGCTTTCATCAATTGGGACAAATTAAAACTTGAGAGTTTTGAAAGGTTATTGCCTGATAAACTACTGCTTAGTTTAAAGTCATGACCAAAATTATCAACCTCAATCAAGATAAGGCATTTGTCATTAGGTCCTTCCATGAAGAGTTGCATTTGAGAATGCTGGTCAGTGGCCCCGTATCCAACTATTGGAGTTAAACCAGCGTGGACAATTTCGCCCTTTAGGTTTTTCTTTTTTCCTAAGCTCTCTGCCCAAAGTTGCGTAAACCAAAAAGAAAAGGAACGAAGTTTAGAAGAGTAGGGCATCATCACAGTTTGATTAATGTTTTGTTCTTGCTTAAGCATGAATAAAAATTCAGCGGCATTTAAAAGCGGATTTTTAATTGATTCTTCCAGACAAATAGCTTGTGTCTCGATTGCTCCAAGTACTAATTGATCGATATCGATACCAGCGAAAAGAGCAGGTAAAAATCCTACGGGGGTAAGGGCGCAAAAACGTCCACCAACATTGCTGGGAACTTCCAGGCACTCTACATTCAACTCACCAGCAAGATCGAGAAGCTCACTTTTTTTAGGGTCTGTTGCAAACACAAAATAGTTTTTTAATTCTTGTTGTGAAATATTTTTCTCAGTCAGGAAATTAGTAATTATTGATAATGCTGCCAATGTTTCGGGAGTACCGCCTGATTTTGAAACAAAATAAAAAATACAGTCAATTAACTTATATTGATTTAAAGTTTGAAGTTGAAAGTGAATTTCATCCGGATCAATATTATTGATAAAAAGAAATCGAGTATCGTTTTTCCCAAGTGCATTCACTAGCATCTCGGGTCCTAAGCTAGATCCTCCAATGCCAACATGAATAAAAACTTTTCGTTCTTTAAATTTGTTGTACATTTTTTTTGAATTAGAAATTAATTCAGCACGTTCAAAAGTATGAAAAAATTGAGCGTCCGGATTGGCAATAATTTTCTTAAAAGAATCTAATCTTTTAAGATCAATCTTTTCTGGTTGATGTGAAAAATTAAATGTAATGCCCATAATTAATCCTATCTATTTAGTGTTTGGTGTATTCTTTTTTTAAATTGCGGGCAATTACAACCCTCTGAATCTGATTTGTCCCTTCTACAATTTGAAGAACTTTAGCATCTCTCATAAATCGTTCGACCGGGTATTCTCGAGTGTAGCCGACACCACCTAAAATCTGAACTGCATCTGTTGTAACTTTCATGGCAGTATCTGTGGCTTTTAATTTCGCCATACAGGCCAGCTTGGCGTTGGGAGTGCCTTGATCGTAATCGCGGGCCGCTTGTTGAACGAGCAGTCGAGAGCATTCAATTTCAGTGGCCATATCGGCCATCATAAATTGTAGTCCTTGAAAATCAAAAATAGCTTGTTTAAATTGTTGTCTGCCAAGTGCGTAGCTCACAGACTCATCGAGAGCTCGTTCAGAACAACCGACAGCAATGGCTCCAATTGTGAAGCGTCCTTTTTCCAGAGCAGACATAGCAATTTTAAATCCATCTCCTTCATTGGTAAGAAGATTTTCTTCAGGAATAAAACAATTATGAAATAGTAGTTCGCGTGTTGGAGAAATTCTCCAGCCCATTTTCTTTTCTTTTTTTCCGTAACTAAATCCTTCGGTTCCATCTCGAACGATGAAAGCTGAAACGCCTTTCCCGCCCTCTGCTCCAGTGCGTGCCATTACAATATAAGTTTTAGCGATACCACCAGAAGTAATCCAAATCTTTGAACCATTTAAAATATATCCACCTTTTGTTTTTTTAGCAGTGGTCGCTAACGCTGCAGCATCTGATCCTGCACCAGATTCACTCAAACAAAATGCACCAATTTCAGTACCCGCAGTTAAAGCAGGAAGATATTTTTTCTTTTGATTAAGATCTCCAAATTCATTTATAATGGCCTGAACCATACATGATACTGAAATAGTAACGGCGTACGAGACAGATGACTTTGCTATTTCACTTAGAGCGATGGAAAAATCTTCATAAGATAATCCCATTCCGCCAAATTCTTCTGGAAGAGTCATACCAGTAAAACCTAAAGCACCAAGTTCTTGAAAAATCTCCATGCGAAAAGTTTCAGTCTCATCATCATGTTCCATATGAGGTTCAATTTTTTGTAGACGGTATTTTTCTAATTGGTTTTTTAGTTCTAATTGTATTTCATTCATAATAGTTCCGTTTTAGTCCTTAAGATCTTTCAAAAGATTTTTCGCAATGATCATGATCATAACTTCATTGGTCCCGGCACCAATTTCATTGAGTTTATTATCTCTCATCATTCTCTCGAGAGGGAACTCTCGGGAGTAACCGTAACCGCCGTGAAGTTGAATAGCATCTAAGGCAATCTTAGTTGCCATTTTAGGAAGAGCAAGTTTTACTTGAGCAGCATTTGCGGCTCCGCGAACTCCAAGGTCATAATTTTTTGCAGTGGTGTAGAGAAAACTTCTCATCATTTCTGTTTCAGTTGCCATTTCAGCAATCATCTTTTGAATCATCTGGAAAGAACCGATATGTTTTCCAAATTGTTTTCTCTCGCCAGCGTATTTTACACATTGATCTACACATGCTTGGGCGATTCCCAATGAAATTCCAGCTATGGTTATTCGCTCTATGTCGAGATTCTTCATCATATGATAAATTGATTCACCGACATGCCCTACTAGTTGACTAGAGTCTACTTTGGCATTTTGAAAAACTAATTCACCTGTGGGACTAGATCTCATTCCCATTTTATGAATTGGTTTTCCAACAGAAAAACCTGGCGTCCCTTTTTCAATGATAAATGTCGAAAGATTTTTTCTTTCACTTCCAGTACGGGTGTAAACATAGGCTACGTCAGCGTATTGTGCGTTGGTGATCCACATCTTGGTTCCATTCAATAAAAAACTTCCATCAGCATTTTGAACAGCCTTAGTTTGAATTCCTACCGCATCAGAACCGTATTCAGGTTCACTCATTCCCATGCATCCTACATGTGCTCCAGAAATAAGTTTAGGAAGATATTTTGCTTTCTGCTCGTCCGAACAATTGTTTTGTATATTGTTTACACAAAGAATAGTATGGGCAAGATATGAAAGAGTTGTGCCTGCACAAGCAGATCCAAATTCTTCCATGACGATTGTCGCAGCAACTGCGCCCATTCCAGTTCCACCATACTGGGGATCAGCCGTGATACCTAGAACACCTAGTTCACCCATTTTTTTGAAAGCGGTGAGATTAAAAGATTCTTCTTCGTCATGTTTATGAGCGAAGGGAGCTAATTCTTTCTGTGCGAAATCGCGACAGAGTCGTTGAAGGTCTTTTTCCTCTTCAGTGAAAAACCACATTGCATTACCGCCTTTTTGCAGATTATAATTTTCGTAATTATCAAGTCATGAATTTATAACAAATTTTGATACACACTGTAAGACATGAGGTGTTAGTAGTGACTCTTACGACCCCCGTTCCACGCGATTTAGACACTGTTTTTCCCGGCGAAAACTGGTTTTTTTATTGGAAAACCTCTGCAAGTCTCTGGCGGACCAAACTTCAAGAGTTCCCTGGGACGAGAATTATTATCCCGCTAAACTGGTCTTTTCACTCGGAAACTGGTGATCAATTCGATTTTGATGACCATCGTCCGGAAACTAATTTAAAAAAATTAGTAGAAATTGCCACAGAGGTTGGAAAACAGGTAGTTTTTTTTCTTCCCGTAACTCCAGCGCCCTTTCTTCCCAATGGCGGGCTGCCCCATTTATTGGCTCGCGGTCTAGCACTTAACACTGAGCAAATGGCCTACGGCATAGTTGATGCCGATGATAATCTCATTAAAATTTATTCATTTTTTGATCCTAGGGTATTTGAAGCTTTTGATCGTTTTGTGAAAAAATTAGGAGAATATTTCGCTACAAATAGAATTGCCGCAGATTTATGGGGAATTCGTTGTGGATATTTTAAGGATGGCCAATTTCGAAGTTTTTTAGAAGATTCTTCCAAGACGTTCGAGCTGGCATTCGGTCGTTTTCTTCAGGGTAAAAAAAGCGAGTCAGAAACTTTTTCTCCGATAGAAGAAAAACAATACGCTTTTGAATTTAACAAAACAGTTCAAGATCTCTACAGTACCAATGCACGTGAATCTATAGGAACTAACTTTGAAGGCACTCTAGATGTAGCCTTCTTAGGTGCCAGCACTTCCAAATTTTTAAAAAGACTCTCGGGTGCAATTTCGACAGTTGATTATTCGTCTGAACTTTACGAATCTTTGGCCAAAGATATAATCCCTTCATCTGTTTTAATTAATCACCGATTGAAAAAAGGTGTTCTCTCAAGACAGCTTAATGACCTGGTTGCCAATTCTTATTTACCAGCGCGGCTTGCGGCAAATTCAGCTTATGAATTTGAAGATATCACCGTTTTTTCTCCACTTAGTTTTTTCAAAGTGTATGAAAAAGTTGATGGTGTAAGCGCGATGTTTCAAAGTTGGGAACAGTTAAATTTATGGTCATACCTTCGTTCAACTTTTGGATGGAGCTATAAAGTTATTTCATCTGATACATTGAAACTTCACGAAAATAAAAGTCCTTATCAAGAACATGTGCACTTGGTTCACGGTCATGATGTTGATAGAACATTATTTAATTTTATCTTAAAAACTTTTATGAATGGCGGGAGAGTTATTTTAAATCGTTCTGGTCTTTCAGACGAATATTTAAAAAGATTTGAAACTTTCTCTCTTGAAAACGCTTTGGTGGTCGAAAAAGTAAATTTTAAAACTCAAATCCAAAATATTACGCTGGGAGAAGGGCGTTTAATCCTGATCGACGGCGATCAATTCGGTGAATTAACTCCCAATGAATACGAAGAATTCTGGAAGAAAATAGTCGAAACATTTTCCATTCTTCATATTCCGATTCAAAATGTTGAGGGGATTGATTATTACTGGAGAACCAGACCATCTTCTACAAATGAATTAAAATTCGAAGAGGTGAGGAGATTGAGTCTCTACAATCCTACGAGTTATCGCAAAAAAATAAAAATGAATCTATCCAAAAATTTTGTCGTTTATAAAGTTCTCGACGAAATAAATGTGATTGTTCAAACTTATCCCAATGAACTTGAAATAGAACTCTCACCCGAAGGTTCTGTGATTGTAGATTTTGGAGTCTTCTCATGAAAGATACTGAATACATCGTCGGTGTTTACAATTACATCAATGCTAGTCCAGAAATTCACAGCGATTCTGCTTATTATTTATTGTATCTTTTAGATGAAAAAGGTTTATTGGATAAATCGGCCGCTCTTAAATTATATGAAGATCGCTTTAAGTCGGAATTAACTAGCTCAGATATTCACCAAAATATGATTGGGCCATTTTCTTCTACTGAAGCTCTTAATCAATTTGCCTTTCAATTATGTGAAGAATTAAATGCTGAGAAGGTGAGTCTACTTTCTGTTCAAGAATATAATGGCCTGATGGAAAGCACTCAAACAGCCTCGGATTTTCACCGAGACCTGCAAGAGATTGGGAATGTAATGGAAAATATTGAACGTAAAAAGAAAGGTTTTTTGAGTCGTTTTTTCTAGTGAACTAGGGCTTCGTCTTGAATTTCATCGCTCTTTAGTTCTGCTTTGACTTCTTTACTAGCATCTTCATTTAAATCTCTAATCGTTGCAGATTGAACTTCTTTTGTAAGGTCGATTTCATTTGCAGAATCTAGGTGCTCAAGATTTGAGATGGCCTGATCGACTTTTACTTCTTCAATGGCCGCTCTTGATACTTCTGTTTTTTCTTCAATTTTAGTTTCATCTTTTGCCGCTAATTTTCTTTGAATAGCTTTTGGCTGAACATAATTTGCCATACCAGACCCTTTATAAAAAAGAGTGAAACCGGCATAAATGACATTGGGATTTTTTATTAATGGTTTATTGTTTTCCCAAATCGTTTTCCACTTTTTAGGAGACTTGTAAACAGAGTTTGAAATTGTTCCAAGTGTCTCACCAGTTTTAATCATGTAAGGAGTTCCTTCTGGATTCCAAACAAATAGCTTCGCTGGCGCCTTATATTTTAATTCCATATTAGATCGTAGGGCAGAGTTTTTAGAAAGTTTCGGGCCGTTCATTTGTTTTAGGTCTTTCCACTTCGAAACATCACCATAAATTTTAAAAGCGATTTGCATTAAGGTTTCACCTTTATGCACTTTATAGCTCATTACTTTTCCAGCATCGTTATTAGCATTTTCTGTTACTGTCTCAGGCAATTCAGATTTAATTTCAGGAAGAGACTCTTCGACTTTTACTTGTTTCGATTCAGTATCTGCTACTGCTTTTGGAGTAGTACCAGAAAATTCATCTTCAAGTGACTTTAAATCGTCTTTTATAACGGGATTTTCTGTTGTCGTAATATTTGTTGGTGCATCGGTGCTGGCCTTCAGGGGTTCGTCTTTCGCATCATTCATTGTTTTTGAAAAAAGATCATCAGTTCCTGAATCTGGATGTTTTGATGCCTCGGCAGTGTCAGAACTTTTTGAATCTGTTGGTTGTTCAGGAGTTTTAAATTTTTCAATCAATCCACAAGAAGTACTTAGACTCGAGAGTATAAGTGATAAAAATAGTGATTTTAAAACATTTTGTCTTTTCAAGCAAAAACTCCTTTTGAACAGCAACTCTGTAACTTAATTATATCCCTCTATAGGATAAGAGAGTTAGTTGTTTTCAAGGAGAGGGTGGAAAAGATTGCCTAGTGCTTTATTCTAAAACTTATCGGAGGTGAATACTCGACTACTACTTCGAGAGGCTTGTGGTCTGATCCCTGATAGAAATCTTCAACCTTTGCCGAGATAATTTTAATATCATTCGTGTAAAAGAAATGATCGAGCGGGTGTTTATTAAATGTCATTCGGTAATCGGGGGAAAAACTAGCTTCATTTAATTTTAGTTTTTTGCTCATTTCTTTTAGAATAGATAAACGATCATCATTCCAAGAATTGAAGTCTCCGGCAAAAATAATCGGACTTGGTATATTTTTAAGAACATCAGCAATTCGATTCATTTCTTTGTGGTAAGCAGGTCCATCAACAAAATTTATTCCGTGGATGTTTACTACAGTTAATAGTTTAGTTGAATTGCGGATTGGAAAACGAGTAATCAAGGTTACTTTTGGAGAGTTGACAACTGGTTCAAGGGTTTCAGTCCTAATATAGTCAATACTGGCCGGTTCAACCGGACTTGAGGTGGCCACGCCTGTGCGAGTAAGAACTCTTCCAAAGAAAAACGAAGTTGCTGTCGTGTAGAAATATTGAGGAAAAGAGTCAAAGACACCCTGCATCAACGGTGTCAAGTACATCTCTTGAGCGAGTACGATGTCCTTTTGATATGCAAGTGAAACGTAATCTGTTGAAAAGGTATCGTTTGCACCCTTATGAAGATTCCAAACGAGGAAATTTATTCGATTTGTTAGAGATGTTTGCGAAGGAAAACCAAACTTTAAAATAACGTCTTTTTCACTTGGAACAGGGTGACTTAAACGATCCCTTGCTTGAGATGATCCAGAAAAAGCAAGGCCCATAGTCAGCAAAATTGTAAGACCTAGGGTCTTTGAAATTTGAGAGATAGTTTTCATAATCTTTTATCCTTTCAATATCGAATCTTTAAAATCCTACCCACAAGATTTTAGTTTGTAAAAATTACTTTACGTCGCCAATTCGAGCATTCTTTGCTATAAGTCCCTACATGCAAACTCAACCTAAAATCGCTCGTAAAAAGTCACTTTATTCATTCACTTTAAGTGAACTCCGGGATTATTTTACGGAAAACGGTTTTGCTAAATTTGCCGCGGACCAAGTCTATCAATGGCTCTATAAAATTCAAGAGCGCGACGTAAGCCTTTGGACTAATGTCGCCAAAAAAATTAAAGAAGATTTCCTCATCAATCTTGATACTGAACTCCCTACAATTATTTGGAACGGTCTTTCAAAAGACGGAACACGTAAATTTTTAGTGCGAATGTTCGACGGCCAAACAGTAGAAGCAGTTGCTATTCCTGCTCGTGATCGCCTGACATTATGTTTATCTTCACAGGTCGGTTGCGCGATCGGTTGTACTTTTTGTCACACTGGAACCATGGGCCTTAAGCGCCACCTGAGCGCTGATGAAATTGTCGGTCAATACATGGCAATCACCTTTTGGTTGAAAGACAACGGCAACGGTGAACGTTTAACAAATATAGTTTATATGGGGCAAGGTGAACCGTTACATAATTATGACAACGTCCGGACTGCGACCATTATTTTTATGGAAGACAAGGGCCTTGGATTATCTCAAAGAAAAATCACACTTTCTACTTCTGGCCTGGTTCCTCAGATCGAAAAAATGTGGGATTTTCCCCCAGTAAATATCGCCATTTCACTTCATGCTGCTCACAATAATATTCGCACAGAACTAATGCCGATTAATAAAGCTTACGACTTGGAAAGACTTTTTGCGGCCATCAAAAAAGTGCCATTAAAGGCCTACAGACGCATTACTTATGAATATATATTAATTGCCGATTTGAATGACCGCCCTGAAGATATTCAAGGTCTTTCAGATTTATTAGATAAGCAAAAATCAAAGATTAATCTCATCCCTTATAATGACTTTCCAGATTCAAAATTTAAGAGACCAAGTAATGCGAAAATTATCTGGTTCCAGGAAGAATTATTAAAGAGAGGATACGTCTGCACGACAAGAACCACAAAAGGCCAGGATATCCTGGCCGCTTGTGGACAATTAAAATCTGAATACGAAAAATTAAATTTATGGGATCAACGCGAGGCCCTTACGAGTCGTCTGGAATCCCTATAGATTCAAACTAAATTAGTAAGCTGAATCTAGCTTGTTTCTGTAAAGCCAAGGCTTAGGTTCAACCTTTTCATCTGTTTTTTTCTCTTCTTCCATTGCATGTTTCTTTTCTTCTGCAACTACAGAAGAAGGTTCGCGGTCTGATGAATCTTTTTCTGAGGCAATTTGTCGGTCAGTTTTCACGGCCCCTTCAACTTTGTACTCTTCGTTGAATTCTGCCACTTGTGTCTCTTTATGAGACGGTGCTGTTTCTTTGAACCCTACAGTTGGTGTTTTGTATTCGGCAGCATACGCCAGTGTGCAAACACCTAATGAGAGAACTACTAGAGAGATTGATTTAGTTTTCATGATTCACCCCTTTCCCGATCCTATCGGTTCTACATAATGCCTATCGGTTCTTTCTGTTCATCGGTTTAATGTTTAAATAACTTGAGCCTCATAGTCGGTTATTTTAAAGATTGTTTACGTAAGCTCATGTTTTTGAGACTATTGAGAAGATTTAAAATATAGGTATTTTCAAAAAATGGAGTTTTTGTGACCACTTCAAAAAATAGCAAGGCATTGTTCGGCGTATTCGCCATGGTATTCGTCTTTTTCGTGATCCTCGTTCTTTTTGCTTTTTATACAATGAACGCATTCAATGAAACTTCCAGTGCAGAAAAAAATGAAAACAAAGCTCATATCGGAGTGGTCGAAGTTGAGGGAGTTATCATGGATTCCAAAAATACAATCGATCTACTTCAAACTGCCGAAGACGATAAACAAATCGATGCCATTATTCTTAGAGTGAATTCTCCCGGTGGAGCTGTTGGGCCAACGCAAGAAATTTACGAAGAGATCAATCGTATCGACAAGAAAAAACCAATCTATGCTTCATTTGCAGGTATCGCTGCCAGCGGTGGATATTATATTGGATCTGCTACTAGAAAAATTTGGGCGAGCCCAGGAACACTAACAGGATCTATTGGGGTCATCATGGAATTCATGGACCTCTCAAAATTATATGAGTTTGCAAAGGTATCTCCCCACACCGTAAAAGCTGGACGATATAAAGATGCAGGAAATCCGGCTCGCGCTTTAACTCCCGAAGAATCAGACATGATGAATAAATTAATTGCCGGAGTTCATCAGCAATTTATTGGCGATATCATGAAAAAACGCGGCGACAGAATTAAAGGCGATATTAAAGAGATCGCTCAGGGACAAATTTTTTCCGGTGAGACGGCGCAGGCCAACGGCCTGGTTGATGAAATGGGAAGTTTATGGACAGCAGGGCGTGCCATTCATAAAACACTTAAAACGAAAGACGAATTTGCTTTGAAATTTATTAAGAAAAAGAAACATTTAAATCTACTAGATTTAATGGGCTCATTGGATGAGAACATCTCAAAGCTAAGTATTAATAATCTTATTCATAGTGATAAGAGCCTGCTTCTTATGTTTAGGTAATAATGGAAATATATCTTAGTTGGATTTCGGACCATTTATTAGCAGTCATTGCTACCGCCATTACGGGGGTTTTGGTTTATCATTATCTAATTGAAAAAGAGACTGGTGCTAAGTTATCAAAGCGCTATCGCAATTCTATTTTCGAAGCGCAATCAAAAATCTTTTTGAATGCGACTCAATACCTGATTTCCGGGAACAAAGATCTCGCCATTAAAGAATTTTTAAGTGCAGTGGATATTAATCGTGAAACTATTGAAACCTATTTTGCTTTGGGAGGACTATTTCGCAGCAATGGTGAAATTGAAAAAGCGATCAGTATTCATAGATCTCTTATCGCTCGCGAAAATATTTCAGAAGCCCACCGTTTAAGAGCATTAAAAGAGCTGGCCGTGGATTTTGATAAAGGTGGATTTGTAGATAAGGCCATTGAAACATATAAAGATGTTTTAAAAATTAACCGCGATCAGTTTGAAGTTATTCAGGCCTTATGCCGAATTTATGAAGACACAGAAGATTGGGACCAAGCTTATAATTATCGTATTATGCTTTCTAAAGTTGGGCACCAAAATCAAGCGGAAACCATCTCACATATTTTGGTTCAAAAAGCGAAGCAGTATTTTGAGCGTGGCGACTTCAAAAAGTGTGAAGAAGACCTGGAAGACGCCTTTAGATTTGCTCCTTCTGTGTCAGCTAAAATATTGCGTTTAAAACTTTATTTGGTCAGCGGTGATTTAGAGCAGGCAAAATTTCTTCTTTTAGAAATCCTGAAAGAGCATCCTATGTATGCTTCATTTATTTTTGTTTCGATTGGAGAAGATTTTAAGTCACCCAATGAAGAATTGAAAAAAACTTATCAAAGTCGGCTTGAAATCTTAAGAAAATATTTCCTAGAAATGAATGATAAGGATCTAATCAATTCTGCTTCTGTTGTCCTCTCAAAGGTTCGTCTCTTAAAAGAGTCGGGAATGATTGAAAGTGCTTTTGATCTGCTAAAAGAATGGATGGATCAAAATAAAAATTCTTCTGAAGTCATGAAAGTTGAATACATTAAACTTTTAATTGAACTCCAGAAAAAAGATGAAGCTTTAATCCAGACTAAAGGACTACTGGAAAATCTACATCAAACATTGGCAAAACATTATTGCCGTCAATGTGGTTACAATTCCGATAGTATTTTTTGGCGTTGCCCACAATGCCATGAATGGGAAACGATTCAATTTAGATGGAAGGTTTAATGGGTAGAATACTCTTTTTCCTTATGTTGATATTCTCGACAGTAGAAGCCGCAGATGTTGCGGGAAGTGCTGTAACGTCTTCTACGGCAATGAAAAAAACACTTATCGGCGTTAGGTATTTTTCAGAGATGATGGGAAATGTTCACCAAAATCCTTCCCGCTACTCTCAAGTTCTAACAACTATTAGTTGTAATCATCCTGTGAAAGTCATGAAAGAGACTTCTAAAGATGGAAAAGAGTTCATTCTTTATGGTGAAGAAAAGTGGAACCTGGTAACTGTGGGACCCTACGTTGGATACGTTATGGCAGATTATTTAACAGATAAAAAAAATGTTTGTTTTGAAGAAGAATACTCCAAGTTTTTTGATGGACTGAATTTAGATATTAACGACCTCTATTATTGGGCAAGACTTTACGATCAATATGTCCAAGGGAAGTCAAAGGTTCGCCAATGATTAAAGCCAAGTTTTTTTTATTAATAAGTTTAATGCTTTTTGGAACAGGAAATCTTCTCCGGGCTGGAGAAGAGACAAAGACTGAGAGCAAAGACATTATAGAAAAAGAAGGATCCAAAGATCTACTCGATTTTTCGTCAATAAAAGATATCATTAAAAAAGATGGGCTAGAAGATGAGTTAAAAAAGAAACAAGACGAAAAAAGAAAATATCTTGATGATAAAAAACTTAAAGATATGAAGAAATATAATGTTCCCAATCAAGATGTTTTTTGGAGTTTTTTCTCTGAACTATGGCTGGTGAAGAATGCTACGATCTTAAAATGGGATATTCATAAGCCTGATTTTGAATTGGAAAAAGCTTTTACTGCTTTTCTGGAAAGCCAAGGTCTCTACGAGAAGAAAATAAAAATTCTTTTATTGGACTCGGCCGAAATTGCTCACGCGGCTCTTCCTTCGAACTCCGATGAATATATCTTTATTCTTTCTCTGCCTTTTATCAGAACGCTGGATTTATCAAAAGTTGAAATTTCTTTAATTTTATTCGAGGATTTTATCCGGGTAAAAAGAGGATATTTTAAAAATTACGTTCTAGATAAAGAGTTTGAAAACTTTTTGGGATCAAATTTTAGCGGCAAGCAGTTTGATAAAAAAATAATTGATAATCATTTGAAAAAGTATAATCAGGTTTTATTTGAGAAAGGTTTTAGTTTTCAAGAGCAGTTTGAGACAACTAAAGAGATAGATGTCTTGTTAAAAAGCGATCTTAAAATATGGAATACCTATTTAACTTTGTTGGAAAAAATCGATACTCTTACCAAGAATAATTCGCTTTATAAGAAATATAGCCAAATCTATCCCTCACCAGAGTTGCAACTAAATTGGTTGAAACCAAAAAATACAATACTATAATGAAATTGAAATCAAAATTTAACGAAGTAGTCGATTTTTTTGATTCTCCACTTGGGTCTCAAATTAAATATTATGCACTCTTCTGTTTTGTTCTTTGGAGCGTTCATCTTATTTTAATATCGTTGATTTCTTATTTTCACCTGCTGCTCAATCACAATATTCGGACGATCGGAGACTGGATAGGGGATAGAGGTTGGGCCTTAATCATTATCTCTAAAGTGCTTATCTTCTATCTGGCTTTGCAGTTTATCCGTTTAAAGAGCAAAAAAATTAGCTTAGTTCGAAGCTATTTTAGAAATAGTATTCAATTGCCCAGAAAAGAAGTGATTGTGGCCTTGCTCTTTTTAATTATAGGGCTGATGGGATTGGGAAGAATTACTCTCAATCACACATTAATTTTTGAATTAGATCGCATGATTCTCTCCATGGTTGGAACTTTTATTTTCTTTAGCGTGGATTATGCCTTATTAATTGTCCTGGAAATTTTCTTCCCTCTAGAGTCAGCTATAGATAAAAAGCGAAAGCTTTTCATCTTTCCTCTGCTTTTTTATTATTTCACCTACGCAACTTTTATTTACGAACAAACCGTTAGTTTCAGGCTTTACGCCTTCTTCTTCCTGCTTTTATATTTAGGTGAATGGAGAAGACGCAATTGGACCCTTCCAATGCTTTTCCTTCTGGCATTTTTAATACCTTGCTATGCTCTTTTTGGTCTCGATCCAGTTTGGAGTTCTAGTTACACCTTTTTTACCGTGACGAATGTAATCTCGAGCTTCTCGATATTCGTTTTGATCGGATTCGCAATCGCCTATCTCCAACGGACTCAAAAAAATAATCCAGAGTATATTTATCGGGATTAATAAAGCCCTCGAATTATCTTAAAAATCTGTGAAAGATTGTCTATGATTGTATGAAGTTAAAATACTTTGATGAAAACGCTTATCTTAGCCGGGAGTAAATCTGTGCATTCAGCCAATTTGGATATCTTTAAACTCATTTTACAATCAGGTTTTGTCGTAAAATTTGTTTTAGGTTTATTAATTCTCGCCTCAGTCTTTTCATGGGCAATCATTTTAAAGAAGCGTAAATTATTTAAAGAAGTCGAAGTGAATAATGAAAAATTTTATGAGATCTATCGGTCTTCTGAGAATTTAAAAGACGTTTTACTTAAAAGTGAGATGCTTCCTTTTTCTCCCTATAAAGCCCTCTTCACCAATGGCTATTCTGAATTAATAAAAATTAGAGAAGCTTATACTGGTCAACATAAAAGCGGATTAGCTTTTCACTTTCAAAATTTTGGATTGGGAATTCTGGAACGCGGTTTAAAAAAAGGCGTTAATGAAACTAATGCTGAGCTGGGGGGACTTCTTTCAACCCTAGCTTCAATCGGATCCGTCGCACCATTCATAGGATTATTTGGAACGGTTTGGGGAATTATCGATGCATTCTCAGGCTTGGCCGGTGGGGGAGGATCAATAGATGCCGTCGCTCCAGGTATTGCAGAAGCACTTATAACAACAGCTATTGGTTTAGCGGCAGCTATTCCCGCTGTATGGTTCTATAACTATTTCAATAGCCAAAACGATAAAGTAAATTCTGATATGGAATCTTTCGGTCAAGACTTCTTGAACGTTGTTGAACGATCTATTGTTGAGTAGCTGAGCGAAAAATGCTGAAGTAAAAAGGATTATATGTCATTCACCACCGGAAAGAAAAAAGGCGCAATCTCAGACATCAACGTTACACCGTTAGTAGACGTCATGCTCGTCCTTCTCATCATTTTCATGGTGACTGCCCCCTTGATGTTAAACGGAATCAAGCTGGATCTTCCAAAAACCCGCGAAGTGAATCCTATTAATTTAAGTGCAACACAGGTTATTCTCTCTTTTAGCAAGAGCGAGGATTATTTTCTTGGAAAAGATAAAATATTAGCCAATGAAATTATTCCAGAAATTAAAAAACAATTTAAAAGCAATAAAACTGAAACACTATTTCTTCGAGCAGATTTCAACCTGCCTTACGGAAAAGTTGCGAGGTTAATGTCTTTTTTAAAACGCGGCGGCATTCATCAAATCTCGCTGGTGACTGTGACAGAGGATAAGGATTAAAGGCAAAAGTTTCATGAATGGATACCAAGAACGTACATTCTTAGGAAAAAAATTTCCGTTTTATTTACGGCGCTCGACCTATATCCATATCGCTCTTTTTTCGTTGACTTTGATTGGTGGAAAAATTGTTATTGAACAACAAGAAAAATTACGTGAAAAAAATATGGAACTTGTTCAGGCTTCAGTTCGCGTAGACATGGTCGCGATGCCTAAATACACTTTGAATGAATTAAAAAATCTTTCAAGTGGTGTGGAAGAAGCAAAAAAAGAAGAGTCTACTCCTGCACCTCAGCCTTTGAAGGTTGAAGAAAAGCCTAAGGAAGAACCGAAACCGGAACCAAAAGTTGAGCCCAAGGAAGAAAAGCCAGATCCTGCACTAGCGTTTGAAGAAGCCAA
>JACMPM010000057.1 GCA_014377485.1 Bacteriovorax sp.
TAATTTGAAACTAGAGTCGTTGAAAAAATTAGGGATTAACTCTAAGAGTGATTTTATTATTAAAATTCGTTATCAACAGAAATATTATAATGTTTCTGTGAAAACTTTTTCTTACAAAGGAAAAGATGTACTCGTTCCACTTCTCAATGAATCAAATAGTGAACTTTCTAAAATTGTACTAGAAAGTCCATTATTCAGCGAGTACAAACAGCTCCAAATAGATCGTCTGAAAGAGCGTCAGGCTATTTCAATTTACCAATAAAAGTATTGATATCAATTCTGAAGATTTTAGAATCTGACTTCACGTCCTCAGTACCCTCTTTACACTCTGTTTTACCAACAAAATAAACAAAGTGATCATGGAAACCTGCCGAAGCATGCTTTGTTGATTTAATCGAGCAATCATTAAGTTTCATCGAAAGCTCTCTAATTTTTGAATCAGTTTTCAACTCTCTTAAATAAAGTTTTTTAGATCCATCCACCTTTTCTTGTCCGTGGTAAATTATAAAATTTGTTCCAGGAACCATTGTTGGGTGTTTTTGATAAGTGAAAGTGGTAGTTAGTGCAGGATCATCTATTAAATGACGACTTGAAGTAACAATTGAATCGTTATTCAATCCTAGATCATACCATCCAATGAATGCTTCTTCGGTATCAGCTTCAGATTTTGTATTTCCGCCTCTTTGGAAATGGAACATGATTTTTGAGCCGTCGGTTGACCAAGTAGGATGTTTATCATTGAATTCACCAAGTAAAACTGTCTTCCCGGTGTTCATATTGAAAAGATAAATTCCAGCTGGATTCTTCTCTCCTTTTAAGTAAAAAGTAAGCCAATTTTTATCTGGAGATACTCGAGCATGAGCTAAAAGTTCTTGCTTTAGTCCAAGATCAACTGCGCATAGATTTTTTACACTTTTATTAGTTTTAACATTTCTGATATCAATACAAGATTTGTATCCTTTTGGAGTGTCGTCCTTCGTGATTAATTTATGGAGAACAGTTCTAATGATTGCTCCCACAGTATAATTCTCGTGGTTCACTACAACGTCATCTTCAGTACCAACGATCGGAGAAACGGCGGTATAAAGATCTCCAAATCCTCTCTTAATTCTTATTGGATTAACATTATTTATATCTGTAGTGCTGTAAAAAACATCAATAGGCTCCAGGAGACTTTTCTTAGATTTTTTGGCAATCCAATAGATTCTTGATCCATCGTCATTGACTGCTAAGGCACTTGGATCGGTTGTATTGCTCGTGAAAATCTCGATTCCCGTATCAAGCTTAAGCTTGGAAGTCTGGGCCCCAAAAGCGCTAAAAGCAGTACAGCTCAATAGCAATAAGGTGAGAGAAATTCGCATAAAAAGTCCTTTATTAAAGTCTAAGTGGTTTGCTTCTTATCAGGCTAGCACGCTGTAAAATTTGACTACAGGGGGGCCGTAATCTTTTCACACCTCCCCCACTAAATTTTTGACAATGATAAAATCCTCTAAATCACTCTCAATAAGGAAAAGTCATGAAACTTGTACATTCATTTCTCTTTTGGATCGTAAAAAGTTTTCTAAAAAGACAGCGCTCTTTAGAATTCATTGGTCCTCTCAATTTTGATAGTCATGAAACTCAAGAACTTATTGCTTTTAGAAATGGAATACTAATTAACTCTGCTCCCTACTTGTTTGAGCAATCAGCTCTAGACTCTGAAGCTATTGGAAATTTCGATCCAAGATCATTTCATTTTGGAGTAAAATTTAAAGGAAAAATTTCAGCTTATGTAAGATTAACACCAACGGGATTTGAATTAAGTTCGTTAAGCCACACGTGGAGTGTCGTTTCGAAAAAATATACAGATTATATCGAGTTTAACCGTCTTGTTGCCGATCCAAATGTGCCGAAGCGAGGTTATTTTGGAAGACTATTATTGTTGTATGTTGGACTTTGGTTGTTCGAGCATTCTAACTATCAAGGAATCGTTGCTATATGCCGACCAGAAAGAATGAATTTTCTTAATAGTTTTGGACTTGCATCGGTCACTGGTTTAACAACTTATCTGCCCGATAGAGGAGAAAGTTATCAAATGCTTATAGGATCACGCAAAGAAATTCTAACGACCATATTTAAAAAATATCTGACCGACAACAGAATGTTTAGCTCTGCTTATCGTGTAGGTTCTAGTATTTAAAATTTTTTTAGGATAATATTATGAAACGTGCCTCCTCGACTGATGAACTCAAACTAATTCTTGATGATGAAATGGGAAATATTGTAAACGCTGAATACCTGGAACTTGTTCTTACTCCAGGATTTGTTGATAAAAGAATTTATGCAATCTATTTGATTGAAACTTACCACTACACTTATCACAATGCCAGAAACCAGGCTTTGGTTGCGACACGACCTGAATGCCGTGACATTCGTTATATGAAGTATTGCCTAAAACATGCCTTAGATGAAGCCGGACACGAACTAATGGCCTTACATGACCTAAAAAAATCGGGCTATTTTTCAATTGATTATAAAGAAATGAAGGATTCTGATTTACCGAAACCCTTAATGGCAACAGAAATTTTAATTGCCTATCTCTACCGTGCATCTACAACTGGAAATCCACTTACGCGTTTAGGATATAGTTTTTGGGCAGAGAGAATTTACGAATACCTCTCTCCGTTAATGGCCATGTTTGGTCAGCTAGGAGTAGAAAAATCAGCAATGACCTTTTTAGTTGATCATTCGGCGATCGATGCTGAACACGCTGTCGAAGTTGATCGCGCTATTAATATGTTTGCTAAAACTCCACAAGATTGGGAAGACATTGAAGACTGTATGAAAACTTCCCTGCGCTTAAAAGCCAAAGTAATGGATGCCGTTTTTGAAGAATTTGTAAAATTGAAAAAAGGTACTTCGGATCGTTATAATTTTTTAAATAAATAATTAATAAACACCAAAGAATATAAACATGAGCCCAAATAATAAATCACTTCTTTTTCTTGTGGGCCTCATCCCGACTATGCAATTTTTACTAATGATAGGAATCCTTATTCGCAGTGTAGTCGAAAAAAGCTCCTTAATGATCGTTCTCTTTTTTTTAGTCGTTTACATTCTACCACCGCTTATGTGGCGACTTCTCAGACCTCTCATACCTGCGAAAATGGGTGCCAGCTATCTTGGTGTTCACACAGAAAGCGTAAACGGCTGGTTTGTAAGCTATCAGATCCAACAAATTTATAATGCTCTTCCCTTTCTGGAGTCAGTTTTAAAACTTATTCCTGGATTTTATTCTGCATGGTTGAGATTATGGGGAGCGAGAATTGGCAAGAAGGTCAATTGGACTGCTCAGAGCAAGATCGTAGATCGCCCATTCATTCACATAGGCGACAGATGTCTTATAGGAAACGAAGCTTATTTGTCAGCTCATGCAATCAAGAAAAAAGATGATCGATACCTCCTCTATTTAAAAGAAATATCGATCGGCTCAGATGTCGTTCTCTCTCTTCAAAGCATTGTTGGACCTGGAGCCGTGATTGGAAATCGCGCTTTCATTATGGCCCGGGCTGCAGTTCATCCCAATACAACAGTCACGGAAGGCCAGGTTTATGAATAATAAAAAAGAAACTGAAGCATTGAAAATGTTTTTTTCTGATGAAGAAATATTTCATCAATCTAACGACTCAAAAAATAAATCACTTCAACAACTATTAGATATTGCCTTTAACAAGCTGACTGTTGAGCAAAAACAAACTGAATTCCCCAATCATTTTTGGTCTGAAAAAAGATACGGTTTTGAGCGCTCATCAAAATATATGAAACTCAATCCAGAAGAAAAAAATAAGGCGCTTCGATACCTGACAGAACAAAATTTAGCCTTATCTTATTTCATAGAAAAATCCGGCCATAATTACGGCGCTAAAATGATTCTTCTGGCGAAAAACCAGGATGAAAAATTTCTCTATAGTTTGTTTGCTGCTGAAGAAGCGGTCCATCAGAGAGAATTTATGAATCACATGTGGTTCACTCCGAATGCAAATGATCACTGGCATCCAATGCTAAACGTTTTGGGTGAAGTCATGCGGGAAGGAGAAAGAAATACCCTTATTTATGTCGTTCAAGTGCTTCTGGAAGGATTTGGAATGTCTTTTTACTCGGGACTTGGAGATACTTGTGATTATGCTCCCATGAAAAATGTCTATGCCCGAATATTGCAAGATGAAGCAAGACACCATGGCTCGGGAGTCATACTGGCCAATTTTTATGATGTAAATAAATATGAAAAAGAGCAAATTTTTGAATTCACTAAAAAGTTTATAACTGCTCTTCAAAGTGCAAGCTGGTTTATCAAGGCACTTGAAAACTCAAATGGTCCAATGAGCGAACAAGAAAAAAAAATATTTCTCTCTGATATCAATTACGAAGAAACATTATCTAATCGAAGAAAACGACTTAAAGACATGCTGACAAAAGTAGATTCATGGGGACTGATTGGCATGCTTGAAAAAGATAAAGTTATTTAATTTTAATGATTTTTCTTTACACAAGCAGCGATTTTATCACTGAGCTGTTTAAGCGAGAAAGGCTTGACCAAAATGTCTTTTAATCCCCCTTCCATCGCCCTTAAAACATCATCCTGCTGAAGAGCTCCTGACATTAGAATGATGGGAGTTCGTGCATATTTGTTGGATTTTCTTAACGACAAGGCATAATCAATACCAGTTCGACCAGGCATGACATTATCTATCAAAATTATATCGAAGTCTTGATTGGACATTTTCAACACTGCTTGTTGAGTGTCTGCGGCCATGACACAAGTAATCTCTTCACTTTTTATGCTGAAAAAAGTTTGAATCAACTCTCTAACTTTAGCATCGTCATCCACAACAAGAATATTAATCTTAGGAGCCTTACTCATTTACAATTGCACCAATGGCACCAACCAGTTCATCTTTGGTGAATGGTTTAATGATAATACCTTTTAGTCCAAGTTCTTCTTTCATCATTTTATATTTATCTACAAAATCTTTAGAAGTCATGAATAAAACCGGTACAGTTATTTTTTGGGCACGAAGTTCTCTAATAAAACTTTCACCGTCTACCAATGGCATTTTCATATCAGTTATGATGATGTCAACATTAACTCGTTCTAATTCCTGATAAGCTTCGGCGGCACTTGAAGCTCCCAGAAAGTGGTAATCACTATCTGAGAGAAAATTCATACAAAGATTTAAAATATTCAATTCATTATCTACAACTAAAACTCTGACAAGTTTATCGCTGTCATTAATTAGTTTTTCCCAATTTCCATTCACGTGTCCTGCAATTCCAATGGCAGGTAATGTAATTTTGAAATGAGCCCCTAATTTAGACTCGAGTAATTCCAATTTTCCCTGATGTGATTCAATTATTCGATTCGAGATCGAAAGCCCGAGCCCTGTTCCTTTCCCGATTTCTTTTGTCGTAAAAAATGTATTGAAAATTTTAGCTCTGTTTTCTTTACTGATTCCTGGTCCATTGTCTTTAACCCCAATTTGAATAAAATTTCCATTCTTTTCAATTTTTAGTTCAATTGTAATTAAAGGATCTTTTGTTTTGGCATCTCTAAGCGAATCGATTGCATTTTGAATCAAATTTACAAATACTTGCTCTATTTTCACTCGATTGATGAGGAGAATAGGTGCGAGGCCGTCCAGCTGAATTTTGATTTCAATCCCAGTCCCTTTTATTGACGGACTAGTAAATGCAATGGCTTTTTCTACAACTTCTCGAGCATCACAATACTCTTTTTTGTCTTCACTTTTGTGAAGATATTCTTTCATATTAGAAATGATCTTGTTTATTCTATCGAGTGAGTGATCAATATTTGTACTAAATTTAGCAATAGACACTCTCTGAGTATTCAAATCATCCGACTCAAGCGCAAAGCCAATAAGTTCAGAGTTTCCAATTGCAACAGTAAGAGGATTATTTATTTCATGTGAAATATTGGCGGTCATCTCACCAATAACTTTTAATTTATCTGATTGGATAATTTGTGAATGAGTATTTTTTAATTCTTCAAGCTGTGCCCGGTATTTATCATTAAGCAGTTTTTCAACTGTTACATCTTTAAATAATAATACATAATGCCCGGATTCTTTTTTTACGCCTTTGACGATAATGGTGCACACCTGAGCTTCGATAATAAAATTCAATTCTGTACTAAGAGCCTGATCATCTTTCATCAGATTTGCAAAAAATGAAGCAAAATCCGGAATGATGGAAGAAAAATACTCTTTAAAATCTAATTGTTTTTTCATCATTCGAGGAGTGGTTCTAAACAATGTTAAAAAACTGGCGTTATAATAGACAATTGTTCCGTCAAAATCAGCGACAAGAACTGGCTCGAATAAATCATCTAAAAATATAAAAGAATCAGTATCCATCGTTATTTTCCTTGGCTCAAAAAACTAAAATATTGTTTCTCTATAGCATCAAATTCCAGATCGCTCTTGCAAGTATTACATTGTTTTACAGGAGCTTTAGAATTTGCAACTTCAGTGTTTTTTAAAATAATCTTTTTTTCAGTATCACAATTGGGACAGAAATATGGGGCAAAGAAACTTTCAACGATGATCCCCTTTCTAATAAAGCCGTGAACCATATTTACTTGTTCAATAATGATTTGTGGACAATTAATATATTTGATTTCTACTCCATCAAGTTCCTGAAGGTATTTGATCCATTCTCTGATTCCACATGAGTTAATCATGCTTACTTGATTAAAATCAAAAACAAATTTGCTCATATTTAGATTTTTTATTTTATCGAATATTGAATCTTCATCAATTACGCCAATGAGATCAACATACACTTCATCTCCTGCAATTCGCGAATTGATTGATAATTTTTCACTCATATACTGATCTCCTTTGCTAAAAAATGAAATGATGTAATTCGTTCTTTAGCTTGCTTATAACGGTTAAATTTTTCAAATACACATATAATCTGGCCTGAATCCGGTCTTCCATTTATAACCCAAAACTGGTTGCAATTTTCATAAATCATATAGAGGCCAAGACCAGCGCCGTTTTCACCGGCCAGAGGTGTTTTTTCCGCATAACCTCTTTGGATGCTCGAAATAACTTTTTCTCTTGAAGAAAAACCAGACGGGCCTTTCACGGAGACAACAACATATTCATCATTTACGGCAAACATATACTCTACACTTTTGTCAGGAGTAAGAATGATTTCCTGACCGCGGGTATAGTGAATTCCGTCGCCCCCTGAATGATAAAACGAGTTTGAAAGTAATTCTTCACTCACTAATCTAAGAACGTCCAGATGAATGGCACCTGAGAACTCTTCGGCAAACTGTGCTCCCATCTCATTTACAACTTCAAGGATTCTTTTATTGGAAATTAATTTCCAGGTTTGTTTATTGTAAGTTTCATTGATGTAATCATTTAAATTAAAATTGGGCTTACTCTCCAGAATCTGCACTAGTTTAGTTTCACGATTCAGATCAATAGTATTATGCCCGATTAAATGATTCACTTTGCTCAGACTTAGTATGTCTCTGATATTTTCTTCGTTTGATAATTTAGTAATCACCAGCGAATCTTTTGTTAAATCAGTCATGCTTTTAAATTGATCTATATTTTCAATGATTATTTTTTCGTTATTAAAGGTTACACACACCAAAGTTATATCATCCTGCAAAGCTGTCTCTTTTTTAAATTCGTTAAAATCAGACATGATAGATTCAATAAGACCTGTTGCATCGAACAGACATCCCTTAAAAATACTTTTAAGAAAATTCCTCTGTCCCCATGCTTTTCCCTCAATTGCCATTTCGGTTAATCCGTCCGAGAACATTATGATTCTATCCCCTTCAATCACGTCAACTTTTGTTTCCTCATAAGTTGATTCTTGGGCCTGCCCCATTCTTGCTCCATTATTTTCCTGGAGAGGACTCACACCTTCTTTATTGTAATCCCCGTTCACTTTGCGAATAAGGAATGGAGTCATATGAGAAGCATTTGAGTAAGTGATTGCCTTTTTAACTTCATCAATTTCCAAGACAAAAGCAGTCATAAGAATATCGGTATTCATATAACAAATAACTTTGTTTAGTTTATCTAAAACTGATTTAGGGGAAATATAGTTTTTTTCAGATTCAATCTTTAATGTCGAAATGCAACTATGAGCAGCTGCAGTGATAAGTGCCGCAGGTACTCCGTGTCCGGTAGCATCGCAAACAATTATTGTAGTGATTGGTCCCTGCTCAAAAAAGCCCCACCAGTCTCCGGAGCACTCAGACGCCGGTAGATACTGACCGTCGAAACTAAATTTTTCTTTAATCACTGCGTGCTTGGGGAAAAAAGAATGCTGAACGAGATGGGCAACTTGAAGTTCACTTTCAATACGTGCCTTCTCTTTCATCTCTTCCATAAATTTAATAATTTTATCCTTCATATCGACAAACGAATCAGTCAAAGCTCCAATTTCGTCATTGCCTACAGCGACCGGATTAACATCAAAATTTCCTTGCGAAAGCAGAGTCGTTGCCTCAAATAAAGTTTGAACGTTTTTTGTCATTCTTTTTGTGAAGAGTATTCCTGCTATAACGGCGATAGATAAAATGAGTATTCCAAAATACACTGATTTCTGAATTAAAAGTTGTGAGGCGAGAAAAGCCTTTTTTTCAGGGATTTCTGTAATTGCAATTAACCCTAAAGCAGGCACTTTGGAAAAGGCCCTAATGATGGCAACACCATCGTTATTAAATCTCCTCACACCCTGCTGAATATTAGAAATGGTAGGGTCCGTTGCAATACTTTGCAAATTTGAGTTTAGATTTATATTATTTAACTTGAAAAAAACTTTTCCCGTATTCGTTAAAAGATATGTTCCATAGTTGAGAGTTTCATTCATCAATGGCATTAGTTTTTCATAGGAAATATGAATAGCGCACTTAATGTTTTGATCAATTGATCTGATTACAGAAAAATGTGAGGGAAAATTTTTGATCATTCCCATTTCCAGTCTGGTTGATCCAAAGGGAAGCTGTTTAATTAAATTCAACGCCCCTTTTTCTTCAGATAATTCACCAATCGGTCCGCCATTGGTAAATTGCTCTAACTTTTTGTCGTTTTTAGAACTTAGGTAGTTCTGGTTTCCTATTAAGCATTCAATTCCCAGAATTTCCTCGTGACCCGAAATGATACTTTCCATTTTTTTTATCAGAGTCGGTTCGCTTCCATTATCTTTGAGCCCATCAAGTAGGTTGAGGTCTTCGTTCATTAAAAGTTTTGTTCTTTCCGCTACCGATATTGAATTGGTGAGGGTTATTGAGTAAACGTCGGCTGCTTTATCTTCTTTAAAAATATTTAGGGCATATGAAAGATAAAATCCCATCGTCAGCAAGAGCAATAGAGTTATCACTACAACAAACTTGTACTTCAATGGAAATTTGACTTTTCTAATCAAGTTTAATCTTCCTAGCATTTATTATTATTACTTAATGTTACAATATTATTTGTAAAATACACTAGTGGAAGAAATGAGACTAAAATCTTTCGACAATTATCTGATCGCCACGATGGGGCTGTTTGCTTTAATTAGTTTATATATGCTTTATGGTCCGAAATTCAACACTCAAAATTCAGACAATCAAATTAAAATCGCTTCAATAGTTGAACAAATAAAAACAGTAAAAAGAAAACGCGACTTTTATCAGAGCTGGGTGGACGTAAATCCGGGGGACAGCCTCTCTCAAAACGATGAAATCTATACTCACGGACAGTCGTCCGCAAAAATTCACTTCGTCAATGGTCCAGAGATTAGCTTGTTTGAAAATTCCTTGCTCAGAATAAAAACTTTAAATAAAGAAAATACTCTCTCTCTTGAAAAAGGAAATCTCACAGCGACACTATCGAAAAGTTCTCCAAAACTAGATATCTTTTTAAATGGAAAAAAATACTCCTTCGAATCTCAGAAAGCCAATATTCAAATTGAACAAGGCGCCACTGTGAATAAATTTTTATTATTAGACGGAAAGGCCAAGCTCAATATCAATGAAGCTTTCCAGGAAATTAAGGAAAATCAGGTTCTCATCCAGAATAAAAAAACGGGTAATGTAAATATCCTGGAACTTCCTTTTATTTTAAAATCACCACTGCATAATTCAGTCAATTATTTCGCCCATGAGGTATTGATCCCGTTTAGCTGGTCCTATACTTCGCTTGTTGTGCCGGCCAAGATCATCATTGCCAAAAATTCAACTTTCAAAGACATTGTTTATGAATCCACACTGACAGAAAATCATTCTTCGCATCCTTTTACCAAGGCCGGAATATATTATTGGAGACTAGTTTCAAATGAAGGGCTCGAAGGTCCAATTAGAACATTTACGCTCATTGAAGAACAACCACTTTCACTTAATCTTGATAAAGAAATCGTTTATATAGGCCCAAAAAAAATTGAAAAAGTGATGATGAGCTGGCCAAAGGACAATGCAAAAAATTTCTTGTTAAAAACTGAACTTCCGAATGGAAAAAAAGAAGAAATCGAACTAACAAAAAATAATTATGAATTGGCCGCTGAGCAAATTGGAATATATAAGGTTTCAGTAAAAGTTCAGGATATTAATCGTCCAAATGCAATTTGGAGCAGCCCCGTTTCCATTCAGGTGATTGAAGCAAAAGCTATAAGCATTACCAGCAACACGCCCGAATTGATTGAGAAGGTTAATTACAATTCGCAAGCGTCCTCTCACCTTTTGTCTTGGAATGGTCCTAGCTCTGGTGTTAATTACACCATCAAACTGACCACTAAAAATAAGACAGAAAATTTTCATACACAGAATTCATCTTTGCCACTTTCTCTAAAAGAGCAAGGTGAATACGAATGGATTGTCATTGGCGAAACTGAATCTGGAATAGTATCTAATACTATAAGCGGAAAAATAATCATTAAGGCTCCTCTTAAAATAAGCCAGTCTCCTACAGAAGGGGCTGTCATAGAATTGGAAAAACCTGACCAGCTTGTAACATTTAAATGGGATCAAGTTCAAAATATTAAAGCCTATGAATTTGAACTGGCAAGCGACCCTGGATTCCAAAATCTTATCTACGAAAAAAACATTGATAATAATAATATATCAACAGCTCTTGCTAAGACAGGGAGGTATTTTTGGCGTGTGAAGATAAAAAGAGAAAGCGGTTTTGAGTATTCATCGCCCGTCAGTGTTGAAATCAAACCAACTCCTCCTTTGTCTAAACCAGAAGATCTTCCGAGTATAAAAATTAAAATAAAATACCTGGATGACAAAACATCCTGGATTCATTTTAACTTGCTCGATTTAATTATTTCTAAAGCAGGAGCTGCCGATCCAGTGGCAGTAGCAGAATGGGATTTGCCCGCTAATTCCAGAGCAAAAGAATACATCGTGGAAATTTATCAAGACCCAGAACTTTCAAAATTAGTCATAAGAATTGAATCAATTAGTCCGCACATAATCTGGAAAAACGCTACGCTTGGAACTTTCTACTGGAGGGTTTCTTATGTCGATTTCTGGGGAAGAAAAACTGATTTTTCAAAAGCTTCTACGCTTTCAACCGAACTAAATCAAGAGGCTTTAAAAGCTGAAGCTGATAAAATAGCTGCGTCTGTTCCTATTGAACTGATGACTCCAAAACATAGAGAAGATATTTTAGATAAAGATGAAGATGAATTTATTTTTACCTGGACTAGCGCACCCAATACAAAATCCTATCAATTTATAGTGGCCACAGATTTGGAATTTATTGGCCCTGTCGTTAATTTTAAAACATTCTCTAACGAAATTAAAATAAAATGCAAAGACTTCGATCATAAGGAAGGCGAATATTTCTGGAAAGTAATCACTCCTGCAGGAAATACATCAAAGCGTAGAATGTTTCATATCAGCTGCACTCCTAAAAAAATTGAAGCAGCAATCATTATTCCACCCGTAATTGAACCTCAAGTTGTGAATTTAAAAATTGAAGAAGAAAAAAAGATTCTTCATTATGCTAAAGTAGGTCTATTTCCCCATAAGCTCACTTATACAAACACTTCGTCTCAATACACGGCAAAAGTAAGCGGCAATGCCATAAATAGCATCTATGCTTTATATCACCGTCCAGTTGAGTGGAAATACTTTCACTCTTTTACTCCATCCATTTGGATGTCACGAGGAAAAGTTTTTAAGTCTATCACTTTTACTGACTTCGAATTAAATTTAAAGACCGCTAATAACCAATCTAGTTTTTCTTGGGGACCTGTGGTCGCCTTGCTTAAAAAAACTTTATATGTTGAATCCAATTTAGCGATAAATGCAGAGGGAATTACCTCGCCGCTAATTGGAGTTTTCATTCAAAAAGAAATTGGGAAAATTTCAATGAATGCTGAAGTGAAGTTTGGAGGAATGCTTGATTACCATGCAGACTTTCAATATGCACTAAAAAATAGAATTTCAGTTGGGGCATTTTTTGATGGAACATCTGTGACGAAAGATATCAGCAAGCACAGCTTTTCAAGAATGGGTCTGAATCTAAATTATATTTTTCCTTTTCTAGATAGTGAAAAATAAATCATTGAAGTGATCATCATACCTATTATCAAATTGATTATATTATTAAACGGTAATTCATGCTCGATAGAGACTCTCCCACAGGCAATTGCACTTGCATATTGACGAGAAAGTGCACTGCTTGAAGAGATTGCAGTAGGTGCAAATATTGTATTATGAAGGGCTGGTGGATTGATTCCTGCGGGATTGATGATCCCATCAGCATCATCAAGGCGAATTCGTCCAACTCCTCCAACCCCACCATCTCCTTCAAATCCTACTGACGTATTTGTTCCAGCTGCTCCACCGATTGCAGTGATTGCACCATTATTTATAATATCTCCTGCGGCCTGAAGCCAAATGGCTCCACCAGATCCACCGCCTCCTCCGCCACTGCTTATTTGTGTGCCGTCTCCGCCACCATTTCCTCCGTTAGAAATAATGCTGCCATCAACATGAATAAAACCACCGGCGATAATACGAATGGCACCGCCACCGCCGCCGCCAGCGCTTCCAAACCATTGTGGGGGACCAGTATTTTCGAATCCACTTCCACCGGCGGCTCCACCAGAGCCTCCCAAAAAACTTGTATCAAAATTTAATTCGTTTCCATAAGTTGCTCCGTTCGTTCCCGCTAAAATAATTCCACTAGCACCGTCATTTCCATCGAGAGCTACAGCACCGACACTTTGATAGCTTCCACCTCCGCCGCCACTTCCAATGGAATTCGCAGCTCCTCCAGGAGCAAAAAGACCTCTTGTTGCAGGTGTTGCAACTCCGTTTCCAATTCCGTCGACACCGTCAGTTGCAGTTGAGCTGCCTCCAGCAAATCCACCGGCCCCCGCAGCTCCTCCAGTAGCAATTCCCACAGTAGTTCCATTGCCACCATTATTGCCTCTCATATCTATTGTTCCAAGCGCAGTGATTGTTACATCTGTTTGAACTTTAATTACAAGAGCGCTACCACCACTTCCTTTAAAGTTAGTTAAATTTGTATTGATAGTTAGAGTTGTGCATTGATAATTTCTTTTAGAGGGAACAATGAAAAATGTAGCGTCAACACAGGCTCCGTCAGATCCATTGCCAACATCAATGGCAAAAGCATTTGAAAAAGAAAATATAAAAAGGGTTAACATAAATTTCATAATCTAATGTTAACCCTTTTTATAAAAAACAAAAGCGGTCTATTTTACTTTGGTAATTTTCACTTGAGTGTATGTTTCTTCTACTCCAAAACCTAAGGCAATTCCAAAACCCATCGTGGTCATGGTCGCACCACAACGATGTTTAATAACAAAAGTAGTTGGTGTTGTTACTGTAACTTGTCCCACAATATTTGATGGTTCCATTCCACCGGCCACGTTATGACTTCTGGCATTTGTTCCAAAGATTACCATTTCTGATGTTTGTGCATTTACTAAAGCTGCTTTGTGAAAGCCTGCCAGATAAGCTGGAGCATTGGCTTCAATAAAATATGTTCCTGCAGCTAAAGTGAATTGATTTGAAGCGAGTGTAACAAAACTTGAGTCTCCTGTTAGTGAATTTAAATCACGAACTTGCTCCCACAATTTTGTTGAATCACATGTTCCACCGTTTGTATTATTGACCTTGATATCTTTTATGATCGCGATTTTAATTAGTGCATCCGGAACAACTGAAGCCGGCAATCTTCCATTTGTATCAAGCACAGGAATTTGTCCAGCAGCTGTTCCGGTATTAACTGCAATCGTTCCACCGTTACCTAAAATAGTTCCACCAACAATTCCATTTCCTGCAGTTAAACTTACAAGACCTGGATCGCCTGTATTTCCTTTTAAACCTTGTGGACCCGTTGCTCCAATTGCACCTGCAGCTCCAGTTAAACCTTGTGGACCAATTACTCCCGAATCACCTTTTGCTCCAGCTAAACCTTGCGCTCCAGCTGCTCCAGTTAGACCTTGTGGTCCTTGAGCACCAGTAGCACCAGTTAATCCAATTAAACCTGTATCTCCTTTGGCCCCAGCTAAACCTTGCGATCCAGCTGCTCCAACAGGTCCAATTAATCCTTGTGTACCAATTGCTCCCGTATCACCTTTTGCTCCAGCAAAACCTTGTGCTCCTTGAGCACCAGTAGTACCAGTTAATCCTGTATCTCCTTTGGCACCAGCTAAACCTTGCGCTCCAGCTGTACCTGCATCTCCTTTATCTCCTGCTGCACCAGCAGATCCAATTAATCCTTGTGAACCAATTGCTCCCGTATCACCTTTTGCTCCAGCAAAACCTTGTGCTCCAGCTGCTCCAACAGGTCCAATTAATCCTTGTGTACCAATTGCTCCAACAGGTCCAATTAATCCTTGTGTACCAATTGCTCCA
>JACMPM010000058.1 GCA_014377485.1 Bacteriovorax sp.
AAGAAAAAGCAGAAAAAGAAAGAATAGAACGGATGAAATTAGAAAAATCTGAGCAGAGAAGCTTTGAAATAGAAAGAGCGGAAAAAGAAAAACTAGAAAAAGAAAAAGCAGCACTCGATAGACTAGAGTATGAAAAAGCTGAAAAGGAAAAAGCAATATTAGAAAGTATAGAAAGAGGTATTGCAAGAAAAGAAAAAGCAGAAAAAGAGAAATCAGATAAAGAAAAAGCTGAAAAAGAAAAAAAAGAACTTGAGAGAGCAGAGAAAGAAAAACTAGAAAATGAAAAATTAGAAAAAATAAAAGAAAGAAGAGAAAAAGAAAAAGCTGAGAGAGAGAAGGATAAAATTGAAAGGGAGAAAGCTGAAAGAGAAAAACTAGAAAAAGAAAAACTAGAAAATGAGAATGAGAATGAGAATGAAAAGACCACGGTCTTTCAGCTCCCTAGTCAACTAAGACCAGCTGCAAATGATATTCAGGAAGAGAAGGTCAGCGTTCAAGAATATTCTCCCCTGAACAGTATTTATTTCATGAATATTTCAGAGATGGAAATCGATTTTTCCGTCTACTCTAGGATTAAAAAATCGGATGGATTCGAATACAATAAAAAATTTAGTTCCGGTTCTAAAATTAGTCGCTCTGAAATAGAAAGAGTTTTGCTTAGAAGTGGAAAGGATCTCTATATTGCCCATGGTGAAGTAAAAAAAGCCAGTGCTTTACTGAACGGACTTTTCCTTGAGCGATTTCAGACACCAAATCTGAGCTGGTTTGAGCGTATGAAAATTAACTCAGATAGTTTTGAAATTCTACTCGATTTATTTAAGAACTCTTCATTTGATAAATACAATGTAGAGATTATTAAAGAGCTCATTAAATCGCTGGATATTATGGTGAAAGCTCCGGAAGTCATGACCATTTTTTTAACAGGGTTAAAGGCAAATAAATTGTCCTATGGATATACTCATTCATTTCTATCATTTTATTTGATGATGCAAATTGTAGATCACTTTCCCTGGAGTAAAGATCAGTCGAAAAATAAATTACTATACCTTTCTTTATTTCATGATCTCAACTTGAATTCCGATCGTTTAATTAAGCTTCATCACAATTATAGTCAGGAAAGTAAAAATTTACCTGACGAAGAAAAGAATATTATGTTGAGACATGCTGAGGCTTCCGCAAACGTGCTTGAGGGCATCGTCAAAGCGCCAAAAGAGCTCACTGCTCTAATTAAAGAGCATCATGGTTTAAAAAGCGGAAAAGGGTTTATAGATACTCTGAGCATTGCTATTACTCCGACCAGTATGGCCTTCATAGTAATAGAAGGCTTTGTAACGCAATATTTGGGAGCTTTGGAAAAAATGGAAGGGGATAAAGCTGCCGGCCCTACTAAAGCTAACTTAGAACTCATCTTTACCGAGCTGAAAAAGAAATATGACAGGCTCACCTATGCAGATGTGCTGGCCCAGCTTCAAAAATTTATAAATAGTCGTTAGCTATTTTTCACCTTTTGACATGATTGGTAATTAAAAGAGATTGGGAAATTTGCGCTTTTTAAATTGACAGACTTTCATGCTTTGACTATTTTTAACTCCACAATCTTTTAGATAGAAATGGGAGTTTAGCTCAGTTGGTAGAGCGCTACCCTTACAAGGTAGATGCCGGGGGTTCGAGCCCCTCAACTCCCACCATTTTTATTTTAAAAGATTTTTTGTTCTAAACTCCAATTAAATTCTTTTTTATCAATTTTATCGCCATCGCAAGAAGTATCGTTCCAAAGAATTTTCGTAAAATAATACTGCCACTAGCGCCTAATTTTTTATCGATGAAATGCGAAGATTTCAATACAAGATAAACAACGATTAAATTAAAGAGAATTCCTAAAATTATATTCACTCGAACGTATTCGGCATTTAGTGAAATCAATGTGGTCATTGAGCCGGCACCCGCTATTAAAGGAAAGGCAAGAGGGACGATTGGAGAAGTATTTTCAAGGGGAGTGTCGTGTTTAAAAATAACAATATCCAGAACCATCTCTAATCCCAGGAAAAACATGATGAGTCCTCCGGCAACTGCAAATGACTGAACATCAACTCCGAAAAGTTTTAAAATTGATTCACCAATAAAGAGGAAAGCAAAAAGTAAACATCCGGAGACAAGGGTAATTTTGAAACTGTCGATTTTTCGATATTTCTTTTTAAGATCAAGAATAAAAGGAATCGAGCCCAATATATCTATTACTGAAAATAGAATCAGGGTGACCGAAAAAGCTTCTTTGTAATTAATGGAATTAAGTATGTTCATTATTTTTTATGGAACTAGGTGATCTGGTGTAAATGAAAGTGGCATTAGGTCCTTAAATTTCATTTTTGTTTCATGTCCAGCTTCATTACCAATAATGACTTCTAAATCATCAGCGGCAAATTCACTCATGACCTGACGGCACATTCCGCATGGAGGCCATCCTTCTTTGGTATAAATATAAATTTGTTTTAGCTTCATTTTTTTTTCTGATACGGCTTTTAAAATAGCCACTCTTTCAGCACAGATTGTTCCACCATAGCTGGCGTTTTCAATATTGCAGCCTGTGTAGATTGAACCATCACTCGTTTCCAATGCGCATCCAACGTGAGCTTTTGAATAAGGCGAGTAGGCATTTTTTGAAGCTTCAAGGGCAAGTGCTCTTAGTTTTGTTGTATCCATTTTATTTCCTAAATCTTTCCAAATTTTTCGATTGAACTATTAAGTAGAGCAGTGAAATGATCCATAACTTTCATAGCAACTTCCTTAATATCCTCATGCTTAAGAGTTTGATTAACTATGCCTGCGCCCATATTGGTAATGCAGCTGATGCCACAAACTCTAAGGCCTAAATGATTGGCAGCGATAGCCTCAGGAACGGTACTCATTCCAACCATATCTCCGCCAAGAGTTCTGATCATTTTAATTTCAGCAGGTGTTTCATATGTTGGGCCCAAGACTCCAGCGTAAACACCTTCTTGAATATTATAGCCAAGAGTTTTAGAAACAGCTCTCATGATATCATTTAGCTCTGGACTATAGGCGTGGCTCATATCGGGAAAGCGTGGACCCATTTGATTATTGTTTGGTCCAATAAGAGGATTTTTTCCCATAAGATTAATATGATCCTGGATAAGAACTAAGTCCCCAGGTTTGTAATTTAAATTTATTCCACCGGCAGCATTGGTAAGAATTAAAGTACTAATTCCCAGTATAGAAAGAAGTCTTACTGGAAAAACTACATCTTCCATTGGCAGTCCTTCATAGGCATGAAGTCTTCCTTGTAAAACTACAACTTCAACACCTTTTACCAATCCAAAAATCAATCTTCCTTCATGACCTTCAACTGTAGTTTTTTTAAAGAAGGGGATATCATTATAAGGAATAATGGTTTTATCTTCAATTTGATCTACAAAAACGCCAAGTCCTGATCCAAGCACAATACCCACTTTGGGTTTGTTGGCCTTGATAGACTGAATGTATTGGGCTGCTTTACCTAATTTTTCGTACATAATTTTATCTCTTTTTAGTTTTAGTTTTAGTTTTTGTTGCAAATTTTGTTTGCACTTCAATGATTAATTTCTTTTTAGATCGAAGTTTCGTAGCAGCGATTGTTATATCTTTTTTAGTCATCGCTTCGCCAATTTCTTTTGCAATTGCCATCTGTGAATCATGGCAGTGAATAGTGGCTAATACTTCACCTTTTTTAACTTTATCGCCTAATTTTTTATTCATGATGAATCCAACTGCGAAATCAATTACGTCAGATGTTTTTTGTCTTCCTCCACCAAGGCGAACACAGTGCATGCCTAAAGCTTTGCAATCCATTTTTGTCACAAATCCATTTTTCTGAGCTTTCACTTCATATGTAGATTGTGTTTGTGGTAGGAGAGTATAGTCATCGATGACTCGGGAGTCGCCACCTTGATGATCAATGAGTTCTCTGAATTTCTCGAGAGCAGCTCCGGAATCGAGAACTGTTTGAGCTTTAACAATTCCGTCTTTATGAGATTTTGCAAGCCCTGCCAAATAAATCATTCCTCCGGCCAAGCTTAGTGAGAGTTCAGTTAAATCTGTAGGGCCTCTACTTTTTAGCGTTTCAATACTCTCGATAATTTCCAGAGAATTTCCAACGGCATTTCCCAGAGGTTCAGACATATCTGAAATGATGGTCATCATATTTTTATCGAAGCGCAATCCAGTTTGGCGAATGCTCTCTGCTAATTTTTTTGCATCACTGAGTTTTGCCATGAAAGCGCCATTGCCGGTTTTAATATCCATCACAATGCCTTTAGCTCCTTCGGCAAGTTTTTTACTCATGATCGAGGCAGTAATTAATGGAATGGATTCAATAGTGGCGGTGACATCTCTTAGAGCATATATTTTTTTATCTGCAGGGGCGATCTCACTTGTTTGTCCGATGAGAACTACTCCGCGTTCCTTTAAAAGTTTAACAAAATCATCAAGGGAGATTTCTGTTTTAAATCCTTTAATGGATTCGATCTTATCAACTGTTCCGCCGGTGTGGCCGAGTCCGCGCCCAGCGATCATCGGAACTTTGACTCCACAAGCAGCAGCGAGAGGGGCTACAATAAATGAAGTTTTGTCTCCAACACCACCAGTTGAATGTTTGTCGATATAAATTTGTTCTGAGAAGTTGAGAACTTTACCCGAGTAAAGCATTGCATCTGTGATGGCAATTGTTTCATCTTTATCAAAGCCATTCAGATAAATGGCCATAAGGAGAGCGCTCATTTGATAATCAGCAATCTCACCACTAGTTAAACCCTCGATGAACCAGCTGATTTCATCTTTCGTAAGTTTTTCTTTATCTCGTTTCTTTTGTATAATATTATAAGCAGAGAAAGTCTGTTTCATGAAAATTACTCTCGTTTGTATTTCAAAAGCGTTCAAAGGAATCTAAAGAGAGCTAGTGTATTCAAAAGACCGACATAAATCAAATTAACGCGAGACAAAGACTATGCTTATGACCATAAAAAAAAATATCTCTCTTTTTATATTAGCAGCAGCTTTATTGAGTCTTCAGCCTGCGGTCTTTGCGGCAGGTACATCTACAACCACCGAAGACAGCATTATGGATGACTCTTTAAGAGACATGAGCACTGTCTTGGCTTCAGGCGTAGTCGGTGCAATACTAGGTCTTTCAACCTTATCTTTCGTCGATAGTCCTTCATCGCATTTAAAGAATATTGCTGTAGGTGGAGCTGTAGGAATTGTTCTTGGTGTTGGCGTTGTTATTTTCTCTCAAGCGACTCGTAGTTCTTCGGCGATTGGTGGAGCCCATGCCAGTATACCAATGAATCCTGATAAATTTGCAACTCTGACCAGACTAGAGTTTTCTCAAGATAAAATTGCCAAAAATTATTTGAAAGAAGCAAATATCGTTTACAATTTCAGTTTCTAGTTCATTTAAAGTATTTTGCTCAACTATTAAAGACTAATAGCGCTATCTGTGCCCTTTGAAACAATGATCAAGCTTTGATAGACTCAAAGAGATTTATATTTTAAAGGATTTTTTTAATGGCTAAGCAACTTATCATCAACCAGACACTCAACGAGTGTCGGGCGGCGCTTATAGAGAATGGCGAAATACTCGACTTTCTCATGGAGCGCTCACACGAACACGATCCCGAATTAAACCGCGTCGATTTCCCATTTGTAGGTGATATCTATAAAGGAAAAGTAGTGCGTGTTCTTCCGGGAATGCAGTCTGCATTTATCGATATTGGCTATGAAAAGGCTGCTTTTCTTTATGTCGATGATGCTTATATTCCCACTATAGAAGAGCAGCGCGAGATGGCCGAAAAAAGCCGTCGTTCGTTGGAAGAAAGTCAGCGCCAGGGCGAAGTTATTCCCGATGAATTAAGCACTTTGTCTGAAGCCGTTAATATGCGATTTCGCCCCGACATCGCCATCGAATCTTTTTTAAAAGAAGGTGACGAAATTTTAGTTCAGGTCGCTAAAGAGCCCATCTCAACTAAAGGTCCAAGAGTTACTCGTCATATCACTTTTGCCGGAAGACATATTGTTTTCATGCCTTTCATCGAGCACACCGGTGTTTCTCGTCGAATTGAAAGTGAAAAAGAACGTGAACGCCTAAAAGAAATATTGGAAACTGTCCGCCCTGATGGAACCGGAGTGATCGCTAGAACTGTTGCCGAAGGCCAGTCTTACAAAACTCTCAAGTTTGACTACAATATGTTGGTTAAAATTTGGAAAGACGTTCAAAAGAGAGCTGAAAAAGCAAAAGCTCCTTACGTTGTTCACCAGGATTTAAGTTTTATTCAAAGAGTTCTTCGCGATATTACGGATGAAGATGTTGACGAAATAATTCTGGATTCAAAAGAAAATTTAAAAGACGCAGAAAAATTTGTTCAAAAATTTCTTCCCAGCATGAAGGGAAAATTTAAATATTACGATGAGGAAACTACTCCTATATTTGAAAAATTTGGAATTGATCTTGAAGTTGAACGCGCAATCGATAATAAAGTTTTTCTAAAATCGGGCGGGTCTCTCAATATTGATCAAACTGAAGCTTTGGTTTCAATTGACGTCAATACTGGAAAATACATCGGAAGAAAAACATTCGAAGAAACTATTTTAAAAACAAATCTGGAAGCGGTTAAAGAAGTTGCTTACCAGCTTCGTTTAAGAAACTGTGGTGGTATTATCATTATCGATTTTATCGATATGGAAAAAGAAGAAAACCGTCACATTGTTTACAACGCTCTTTTGGAAGCACTCAAAAAAGACCGCGCTAAAACTAACGTTCTTCCAATTTCAGGATTAGGTCTGGTTGAAATGACCAGAAAGCGTACACGCGATACTTTATCGCGAATCATGTGTGAGCCTTGTCCTTATTGTGAAGGAACCGGCCGCGTGAAATCTACGCTCACTGTTTGTTATGAACTTATTCGTGAACTCAATCGAGTGCTCGCAAAATCAAAAGGAACGAAGGTCTTTATTTACGCTCACCCTGAAGTGACCGCGACTTTGACCAGCGAAGATTTTGATTTGATCGAAACCTTGGAAGAAGCACATGGTAAGTCGATTCAAATCCGTTCTGAAAACAACTATCATATCGAACAATACGAGATTTTCCCTCAAGAATACTAGGAAAATCATAGTGTTAAAGACCCTGTAAATAATCTCTCCCTCTTTACATGGCCCCCACCCTTTTGATAGGGTGGAGCATCTATTTTAGAGGGGGAACTATGAAAATTCTTTTAGCATTAGCAATATCACTCGCAGCTTTTAATTCTTTTGCCTCTGGATCAGATGCAGTTAATAAATTAACTTCTTATCTTCCAATTGGATCATATACAGGCTCGACAGACCAAGGGACTGCTTGTTTGGTTTCTGTAAGTGAAGTGAATTATCCTAAAAAAGATATTCAGGTTCGAGTTATTGAAGGAAATAATGATCTTACTAAACTGGTTACTGAAGGATCTGAGTTTGGTTTCAAAGATTATAAAAAAGAATTTATTCAAATTGATCACACTATTGTTGGTAACGATGATGTGAATTACGTAGAAAGAATTATAAGAACTGTGAATGCAGGGGATAACAAATTGTATGTAGTAGTTTCTTTTTCAGCAGTGTTTAACACAAATACTGATACTCAAGTTGCAGAGTGTATAATTAATCTTTAATTTTTTATAAAGACATTTGTAGATATAAAAACCGACTTTATGTCGGTTTTTATTTGCTTATTTTAAATATTGTGAGTGATGAAGAATTTGCTCTTGAATAAAACTCGCGATGAAATAATAGCTATGGTCATAACCATCGCAAAATTTTACGTGATGTTTTTGATTTATACTTATCGCCGTTTCTATGAAGCTTTCCGTCATCAATTGAGTTTTCCAAAATTCATCATTGGTTCCCTGGTGAATCAGAATTGTATTAGGATGAGATTTGCCAGCTTTAAGCAACTCAACACTGTCGTACTGACTCCATTTCAATTTATCACTTCCTAAATACCCACTAAAAGCTTTATTCCCCCAAGGGACAACTGAAGGATTAACGATAGGAGAGAACGCAGAAATAGATTTAAATTTATCCGGATTTTTTAATCCGATTACAATCGCTCCATGGCCTCCCATTGAGTGACCCATGATCGAAATATTTTTTACTTTAAATTCATTTTGAATAAGATCGTAAAGCTCGTTAGCAACGTAACTGTACATGCGATAATTTGAATCATAAGGAGCTTGTGTCGCATCGACATAAAATCCGGCTCCACTTCCAAAATCATAAGAGTCATGCTCTCCATGCAAATTTAATCCACGTGGAGAAGTATCAGGAGCAATAACCATTAAGCCAAGGTCAGAAAGAATTTTTTGAGAGCCTGCTTTGCAGATAAAATTTTCTTCATTACAAGTCAGACCTGATAGCCACACGATGCAGCCTTTAATACTTCCTTCTGGAATAAAAGTTGAAAATTTCATTTCAGTTTTAGTTTCATGTGAATCATGAGACCAGAATTGAGTAAGGCCATTAAATGTTTTATGAGTTTTTAGACATTTCATGATGAATCCTTAGAACGTCACAACGGAACGAATACTTTTTCCATCCTTCATATATTTAAATGCATCGTTGATTTCTTCGATGGGCATTGTAAAGGTCACCAGGTCATCAATATTAATTTCACCGGCCATATATTTATCTACGTACCCCGGTAATTCTGTTCGCCCTTTAACACCGCCAAAAGCTGAACCTTTCCAAACTCTTCCTGTGACGAGTTGAAATGGTCTAGTCGAAATTTCTTCGCCTGCGGCAGCAACACCAATGATGATTGATTGTCCCCAACCTTTATGACAGCACTCAAGTGCTTGTCTCATCAGTTTTGTATTTCCTACGCATTCAAAAGAGTAGTCAACTCCACCGTCCGTCATTTTCACGATTGCATCAACGACAGTGCCTTCAATTTCTGCAGGATTTACAAAATCAGTTGCTCCAAATTTTTTTGCCATATCGAATTTTGAATTATTGATATCAACTGCAATAATTTTATTGGCACCGGCTATTTGCGCGCCTTGAATAACTGAGAGACCAATGCCTCCGATTCCAAAGACTGCTACATTGGCGCCTTTTTCTACTTTTGCCGTATTTAAAACCGCACCGATACCAGTAGTGACTCCACAACCAAGAAGACAAACTTTTTCAAGAGGAGCCTTTGGATCAATTTTGGCAAGAGAGATTTCTGCAACTACTGTGTACTCAGCAAATGTTGATGTACCCATATAGTGATAAATTATTTTTCCATCTTTAGAGAAACGGCTTGTTCCATCGGGCATCAAACCTTTTCCCTGTGTCTCCCGAATTCTCTGGCATAAATTTGTTTTACCAGAAAGGCAGAATTTACAAGTCCCACATTCAGGAGTGTAAAGAGGAATAACGTGATCGCCTTTTTTAAGAGAGGTAACTCCCTCTCCGACAAGTTCTACAATCCCTGCACCTTCATGACCCAGGATAACTGGAAATATTCCTTCTGGATCAACTCCGGATAGAGTGTAGGCATCAGTGTGGCAAACACCAGAGGCCACAATACGAACGAGAACTTCACCTTTTTTTGGCGCTTCTAAATCAACTGTCTCAATACTTAAAGGCTGGTTTGGTCCCCAAGCGACGGCGGCTTTAACTTTCATTGTTATAATTCCTTAAATTTTTTAATACTAACTGAAAACTTATGCTCATCAATTTCGTAAACTAGTTCTTGTTCTGAACTTACTTTTTCCATTTTCACGGCAAGAGTTTCGCCAGTGATATAATCCCTAAATTGATCGACTACTTTTAGTAAAGAATCATCGCCGGAATAAGCAATAGTGATTCTGTCTCCAACATTAAAATTAGATTCTTTTCTCGATTTCTGGATACGACTGACGATCTCACGGGCAAGTCCTTCATTGATAAGATCCTGATCAAGCACGGTATCAATATCAATCGATATAAAACGATTACTCATCGCCTGTGTACCAGCTTTTGGTTCTCTGAAAACTAGAATTTCTTCTTGTGAAAAAACAACATCATCAATCAAGAGAGCATCTGTCTCTTCAAGTGCCGTGAGTTGTGCACTATTAAGTTTTTCGATAAGGGCTTTATATTTCCCCATATTCTTCCCAAGTTTTTTTCCAAGGAGAGGCAGGTTTGGTTTAGCGTAAAGAGTGATGAATTTTTCTTCTTCAGTCGAGAATTCGATATTCTTAATATTCAATTCAGTTTGAAGATAGCTTGAGAGTTTTTTAATTTCATTTAGAAGTTTTTGGTCTTTATGAATGATAGTTAAACGTTTAAGCGGAGTCTTAACTTTTATTTGAACAAGATTTCGCTTCTGTCTTCCAAGAAGAATAATTTGTTGCATTCTTCCCACGGCCACTTCGAGATCGCTATTGATCAGCAATTCATTTGGCATTGGGTATTCACAAAGATGAACTGACTGATGCTCTTTTGGATTCATTTTGCGAAGTTCCTGGAAAACATATTCCGAGAAAAAGGGCGCAAATGGTGCCATGGAGATCGTCAGCTCGCGAAGTGCTGTATACAAAGTCGAGTAGGCTGCACATTTATCGTCAGTTAATCCGTCTCCCCAAAAGCGGGCGCGGTTTAAACGGATATACCAGTTAGTAAGGTCTTCGATAAAAGTGAAAAGTGCAGGGACTACATTATAGAGATGGTACTCTTCCATTTCTTTCGCGATATTTTTCTTCAAAGTTTGAAGATTTGATATCAGCCAAAGGTCTACAATATTATCAGAAGTTTTAAAATTTTCTACTGGAGACCAGCCGTCGACTTCAGCATAAGTTTGGAAAAACTTAAATGAGTTCTGCCATGGTAGTAAGGCTTTTCTCACCATGTCTTTAACACCGGTATCGGTGAAACGTTGCTCTTCTGCTTTAACCAATCCAGAGTTGATTAAGTAAAGTCTTAAAGCATCTGCTCCGAAGACTTCCATTAATTCATCTGGGGCCGTATAATTTTTTAACCGCTTGCTCATTTTCTTTCCATCTTCGGCCATTACGATGCCGTTGACGATAACGTTTTTGAAAGCAGGTTTATCAAAAAGAGCGGTTGATAAAACCGTAAGCGTGTAAAACCATCCGCGAGTTTGGTCTAGCCCTTCGGCAATAAATTCCGCAGGAAAACCTTGCTCGAATAATTCTTTATTTTCAAACGGGTAGTGAAGTTGAGCGTATGGCATTGAACCTGATTCAAACCAGCAGTCCAGTACTTCAGGAATTCGTCTATATGTTCCTTCTTCACCAGTATGAGTGAAAGTCAGGTGATCGATATTTTCTTTATGGAGGTCCGTAACTTTTGTTCCGGTTAATTTATAAAGTTCATCGATAGAGCCAATACACATTCTGTTATTAGTTTTATCGTTGATCCAAATAGGAATCGGAGTTCCCCAAATTCTATTTCTAGAGATCGACCAGTCACGTGCGCCTTCAAGCCATTTACCGAAACGGCCTTCTTTAATATGAGAAGGAGTCCAGTTAATTTCTGAATTTGATTTTAGCAAGCGGTCTTTTATTTTCTCCACACTAACAAACCATGAAGGGATGGCCTTATAAATTAATGGCGTGTCTGATCTTGGACAAAATGGATAACTGTGAACAAGGACAGCTTGATCATAAAGAATACCGTCATCTTTTAATCTTTTGATGATGTCTTTATCAGCTTCTTTGACGTGTCTACCGGCAAAGTCAAAAACTTCTGCCGTGAATTTTCCAGCGTCGTCTACCGGACATTCAATGGCACCGATGCCAGCTTCTTTCATTACGCGATTATCGTCTTCACCGAAGGCCGGAGCGATATGAACGATACCAGTACCATCTGTCGTTGTTACGTATCCGTCGTTAAGAACAACGAAAGCACCAATGGCTTCGTGTTTTTTAAAATAGGGGAAGAGTGGTTCGTAGCGCATACCTTTGAGATCAGATCCCTTGTAAGTTTCTAGCACTTCCAAAGTTCTTTTTTTAGAATAGGCTTCAACTCGCTCTGCTGCGATAATAAATTTAATATTTTTTTCAAGGTCTTTAACCTTCACATATTCAATCTCAGCACCCACACAGAGAGCAAGGTTGGAAGGAAGCGTCCAGGGGGTTGTCGTCCAGGCAGCGATATAAAAATCCTGGTCTTTGACTTTAAATAAAATGGTAACGGCAGGGTCTTGCACATCTTGATAGTTTGAAGTGGCTTCAAAATTTGAAAGAACAGTTCCAAGCGCCGTTGAAAATGGCATGACCTTTGTTCCCTGATAGATCAAATCTTTTTTCCATAATTCACTGATTACCCACCAGACAGATTCCATGAAGTTGGCATCCATCGTTTTATAATCGTTTTTGAAATCAACCCAACGGCCGATTCTGGTAATAGTGCGTTCCCATTCACTTGTGTATCGTTGAACGATGCTACGGCATTCGTCGTTATAACCTTTAACACCAAATTGTTTCACTGCATCTTGAGCAGACATGCCTAATTTTTTGTCGATCTCATGCTCAATAGGCAAACCGTGACAGTCCCAACCGAAACGGCGTTCTACGTAACGACCTTTCATCGTAAAATAACGAGGAACAATATCCTTCAAAGTGGAAGCAAGTAAATGGCCGTGGTGAGGAAGACCAGTGGCAAACGGTGGACCATCGTAAAAAATATAAGGCTTTTTGCCTTTGGTATTATCGAGCGACTTTTGAAAAATGTTTTCATTTTTCCAAAACTCTAAAATTTTATGTTCAGTTTTTACGAACGAAAAAGAGGTATTCTCTGATTCAATTACTTCGGTATTGTCCACATTCGACACTGATTGCTCCTTAGGTGTTGATCCACAGTGGGAAATATTAGCACCTACATCGGGAATTGAATAGCGAGAAGCTTCACTTCCAAGGGGGTGAAACCGAATAAGAGGTATGAAATTTTTTGGACTTAAAGCTTTATTAGCATTCATTTTTTCGGTAAGTCTTTTATTGGGCGTTTCCTTGGGCGTTGCTCAAGAAAAAGTCCCCCTTTTTAAGGACCAGCACCTGAGTTCTACTAAATGGGGTGAGGTAAATTTTAAAACATTTTTGTCCTTAAAAAATTGGAAAGATGAAAGTGATATACGGGATCAGGTCCCAGAGTGGGAAACGATTGTTAGGGAGCGTAATAATCGTGAAATCATCGGCCGATTTTTTCAATGCGTAGGCGTTTGCAGGATAGACCGAGGCCAAAGTTTTTTTAATCCTAATTTTCGTACTGCTATTTATGAGGGAGATGAAATTCAAACAATCGGTGAGAGTTATGCTTGGATTTTTCTGATGGACGGAACAATGGTCAGACTTTCACCGGAATCAGCTATTAATTTTAACGAACTAAATATTGGGGTAAAAGAAAATTTTCTAAATGTTAGAGTTAATGCCGGAAATATCTTATGGCTCTCAAGAAATGAATCTTCATTTGAAGAACTTAATATTCGCGAAACGGATATACTTTTTAATCCACTTGCTCTCTATGAAGCTCAGCCTGTTTCTGACAAAAAACCTTATTTAGAAGATGGTTTGATTGAATTGGCTATAGAGAGACAAACCAGTTTAAATCAATATAAAAATCTGAATAGCTTGATTGAAAAAAATAATAAATTCTCGCGAGGAAAACCGACCTATGCTTTTATAGTCATGCCCAACGTAACGATCATGGGCTATAATCCCAGTGTTGAAATTGTAAGTATCTTAGGTGGAAAAACTTTTTTTAAAAAACGATCTCCCGCGACTTTAGGCTTGAAAAAAGAAGCGAATGATAAAGAAGAAGAAATTGTCGTTCAAATGAGGGGGTTTGAGAATACTGACCTGACTCCGGTTGAATCTGATAAATGGTTGGTAGTGGACGAAAAAGGCAGAAGCTTAGTTCAGGCAACTGATAATCTTTATTGGTTTACGATGGGAGAATTCATCACGAAACGAATCCCTAGTATATTGGTGGCCCGCGAATTAATGTTTGCTAATTACTCTGAATTTGCCTTCTTAGAAAAATACAATCCAACGATATTGGCCGGCAAAAATGGGTATCGTCTTTGGGGATCACTTAAATCTGAATCCGGTTCTAAAAAAGCTGACCTGGAACTTCGACTCGATTTTCTAAAGGAATATTTTAGAAGAATTGAAACTACAAATCTTTTAGTTTCATCTCATTTTAATGAACGCTTGAAAGAGCGTGGGGAAATTATCAAGGCGATGGAATACGGAAATTATTTCTTTATCAAAGCACTTGATAAGTACTATTCTTACGAAGAGTTTCAGAATGAAAATGAAACCGGAGAAGTCCTCAACTCAACCACCAAAACTTTATGGAAGCGCATGCATGGAATCAGATAAAAAAATCAAACTCAGTTTAATTTTAGGCAGTCAAAGTCCAAGGAGAAAAGAACTTCTCTCGTGGCTCAATCTTCCTTTCGAGATTATAACGGCTGATTTGGATGAAATTTCCAACGAGAGTGAACCAACGACCATTGCTTTAGATTTAGCTTCTCAAAAAGCTCACGCGGTATTTGAAAAAGTATCCGGAACTGCTTATCCATTTGTTGTTTCCTCCGACACAATTGTTGTTCTAGATGGGAAAATTTATAATAAGCCAAAAGATTCAAACGAAGCGCGAGAAATTCTTTCGGAGCTTTCAAATCGCACTCATCAGGTTGTAACCGGTGTGAGTTTTTTATTTAAAGACCTAAATTCCGGAAAAGTTCGCGAGCATCTTTTTTATGATTCAACAGAAGTGACTTTTAACGAAATCACTCCTGATTTAATGGATTTTTATATTTCAACCGGAGACTCACTAGATAAGGCCGGAGCCTACGGGATTCAAGGGCCGAGTTTAACTTTTATTTCCAAAGTTAATGGAAGTTACTCTAACGTCGTTGGTTTTCCACTGGATAAAGTGGTGGGAGAATTGAAAATTATTTTAGGCGATGACTGGAGATTGTTCTTTTAATTAGTTCGCGGTGATCCAAGTGTATTCACCGCGAATAAAAATATGTCTTAATTTTGAAAAAATTATCTAGATCTCAACCCAAGCGGCTTTAGACTGATGTTCTTTTTTACAGAACGGTTAGGTCTTAAGCTAAGTGGCTTAATTGCATTTCCTTTTCTTTCTTCCAATGTCGTCGACATTTTCAGTGAAAAGTGAGCATTACTAGTTGTAGTAGTTGAATTGATCTCAGAATGTTTTGGCGTAATTGTCGTTTGAATTTCAGTAGTCATGATCGTCCTCATTGTTAATTGTTGTTCCGGTTTTTTGAGCCTTTTCAGGCAACCTTTCCAACCATTAGCAAAGAGACGCTCTCTATGCAGTGGGTTCTTAGAAAAGCTACCTAATTTTAGTAGTCTTCAATACCTTCTCCTTTACATTTTCATTTCCGAGTGGATTGCTATGTCTTATCGGTAATGAATATTAAATTCTTAATTAAATACTAGCATACCTAAGCTCTTTTTTCCACCCTGTAGGAGGGGGCAAAGATTGACAGGTTGCTCGATGTTGTAAATCATTGATATATAGGGCATCCTTTTTTGGTGAACATGTATTTTTTGCCATACAAGAGAGCTTATTTATGAAGTGGCCCTGCCCTATTTTATACCTAGTATTGGTTTGTTTTACTATTTCATCGTGTTCATTCAACAAAATAGCCGTCAATAGTTCTTCAGGTCTTCTTTACAGTGCAAGCAATGAAGTAGAGGCTGAATCGAATTATGAAGTATTCAAGACCGGAGTTCCAGGCAATTTAATGTTAATGGAAGGACTTCTTTCGGAGTCTCCGGAAAATTTAGATATTCTCGCTACTCTCACCAAAGGTTATGCCGGATACGCTTTTGCTATCAACGAAACTGATATGCATAACGAAGAGTGGGGAGAGTTAAAAACTGAAATTGGCAAATCACAAGCACTTTTTAATTATACTCGCTCGCTCAATTTTGGACTTCGCTATTTAAGAGTCAATAAAATTGAACTGAATGATTTAATTTCTCGCATGAACGAGCCGCAAGGAATTGCTCATTTCCTTGAGAAGAGATTGAGTGCCGATAAAAAAGACTTAGACCTCGTACTTTTTACTGCCCAATCTTTTGCGGCATTAATCAATCTACAAAAAGATAATATTTCAATGGTGGCCCAGTTGCCAGTGGCGAAGGCCATGTTTGATTGGGTCTGTATGAAAGATCCAAAAATTAATTATGGAACGTGCGATATTTTTTACGGTGCTTTTGAAGCTGGTAGACCAAAGATGCTTGGTGGAAACCCAGAAAAAGGGAAAGAAATTTTTCTTCGCGCGATTGAAAATCATCCACACAACTGGTTAATCAGAACTAGTTATATGCAATACTATTTAATTCCCCAAAATGATAAAGACGGATTCGAGCAGCAGCTGGAATTCCTAAAAAATAAACAAACAGAGTACCAGCAGTTTCATGTTTATTCATCTGCGCCTTCAACTTCAGAATCTGGCCCCATCGGTTGGAATCTAGAGTCCCACTTGAGATTCTATCAGGCACTCGCCTTAAAACGTTTTGAATTAATGAATAAATACCAAAAGCAATTTTTTTAACTGAAAGGATAATCCATGAAAAAAATCTTACTCGCACTAATGCTGTCTAGCTCACTTAACGTTTATTCGGCTCCCATTAAAGTAGGAGTTCTTGTTCCTGAAGGAACAGGCTGGGCCAAGATCATAAAAAAAATGACAGGCGAAATTAAAGAGGCCACTAAAGGCAATGTTGAAATTAAAGTTTATTACGGAGGCTCTCAAGGTGATGAGCAGGACGTGCTTCGTAAAATACGTATCGGTCAATTGCACGGTGGAATTTTTACCGGAAAAACTCTTGGAGATATCAACGGCGACGTTCGTGTTGTAGAAATTCCATTTACCTTTAATTCAAACCGCGAAAAAGCTTTAAAAACTCTTCAAGCAATGACTCCATTTTTTAATCAAAATTTTGAAAAAAATAAATTTAAAAATTTAGCGACGTTTGAAGTTGGTCAAATCTATTTAGTGTCTCAAAAGAAAATTCAAGACCTAAATGCTGTTAAGACAGTAAAGATTTGGTCGTGGGAAGGGGATCCAGTTGTTAATACGATGTTTGATTCTATGCACTTGATTGGAGTGCCTCTCGCTTTACCTGACGTTCTTTCCTCGCTTACTACAGGTGTAATTGACGCCGCTTATGCTCCAGGCATTGGGATTATTTCTTTGCAATGGAATACAAAAATTAAATACGTAATTGATTTTCCTATTTCTTATTCAATCGGGGCTTTTGTCATAACCAATGATGCCTGGTCGAAAATCTCTCCTGCAGATCAAAAACTTGTAAGCGAAATTTCTAAAAAATACGAAGGTGAAATCAATAATACAAATGAAAAAGATAATCAGGAAGCTTTCAAAAGTATGAAAGCTCAGAAAATTGAATTTATTAAATTCAGCGACGCCGATATTAAACAAGCTCAAGGGTACCGCCAAGACATTATTAAAAAATTGAAAGGAAAATTATTTTCTGAAGAAGCTCTAAAAAAATTAGAAGCTGAGTTAGCAAAGAAGTAAGGAGCTCATTTAAAATGAATTTAGTTAAAAAAATTGACTGGGCCGTAGATAAATTCTCTTCCATTTTGCTGGTTGCTTGTATTCTTTCTATTTTATTTTGCAGTTCAGGAACGATTATTCTTCGATGGTTTCATATTAATTTATCGTGGATTGATCCCTTTGTTCGCCACCTCGTTTTGCTTTCAACTTTTTTAGGTGGAGTAGTTGCAACGGGAAGAGGCAATCATATTGGAATTGATTTGATCAGCAAGTTCTTAGAAATAAAAGGTTATGATCACGCCAAAATTATTGTAAACAGAATGATTTTGCTTTCTTCAGCGATTGTTTTAATTTGGCTGGTTAAATCAGGACTGGATTTTACAAAAGTGGAAATGGAATTTAGCAAGGTTGAATTTTGGGGAATTGGAAGCGGCTATTTAGTTGCAATGATTCCGATTGGACTTGGATTAATTGCGATTCGTTTTTTTACACTTTTTATTTTGAGCTTTGATAAAGACGCCGTTTTGAAAAAAGTGGGTGTTGCATGAACGGATGGTTTGCAACCTTAGGAATTGTTCTACTTGCCAGTATTGGAGTTCCTCTTTTTATTATCATGGCACTTGCAGCTTTGGTTGCATTTTCTTTTTCCGGGGTTGAAGTTTCAGCTGTTGCGCAAGAGATGTACCGCATATCTTCTGCTCCAACTTTGATGACCATTCCCTTATTTACTTTTGCCGGTTATTTAATGGCCGAAAGTAATTCTCCAAAACGACTGATGAGATTAGCTGAAACCGGATTGGGCTGGCTGCCTGGTGGGATTTCAATTGTTACTTTAATAGTCTGTGCTTTTTTTACTGCTTTCACCGGAGCTTCCGGAGTCACGATCATTGCTTTAGGCGGAGTCATATACCCAATCTTGATTAAAGAAGGGTATTCCGAAAAATATACGCTGGGAGCGATTACTGCTTCTGGCTCCCTTGGTTTATTATTTCCTCCGTCGCTTCCAATAATTCTTTATGGATTGATGGCAAAAGTTGATATTGATAAACTTTTTAAAGCGGGAATAGTCCCGGGCTTTTTGATTATTTTTATTTTATCTTTATGGTCGATTTACAATAGTCCTAAAAGTGCTGTTAAGAAAATATTTGTTTTAAAGGATTTTATCGAGGCCCTGAAAGAGTCATGGCTGGAGGCTATTCTCCCTATAGCAGTACTGGTTGGGATTTATGGTGGCTTTGTTACCGTAACTGAAGCAGCAGCTTTTACGGCTCTCTATATTTTTATTATCGAAGTATTTATCTATAAAGATTTATCTATTAAAAAAGACATTCCAAGAGTTTCAATTGAAACCATGAGTTTGGTCGCGGGAATTTTATTGGTTCTTTGTTGTGCTCTGGCCTTCACTAATTATATGGTGGATGAAGATGTGCCATTAAAGATCTTTGCTTTGATGAAAACTCATTTGACCAATAAGTATTCATTCCTCTTTTTCTTAAATATCTTTTTATTGGTTGTTGGTTCTGTAATGGATATTTTCAGCGCCATCATCGTAGTTGTTCCATTAATTATACCAGTGGCCCGTGACTTCGGGGTCGATCCTGTGCATTTGGCGATTATCTTTTTAACCAATCTGGAAATAGGTTATCTCCATCCGCCGGTAGGAATAAATTTATTTATTGCCAGTAATCGATTTAAAAAACCAATTACGGATCTTTATAAAGCTTCAATTCCATTTCTCGTTTTATTGGTGATCGCGCTCATTCTTATTACTTATATCCCGAGCATGAGCTTGTTTTGGTTTAATTAATAAATGAAAAAAAACTTAGCGCTCATTTTCATTCCCTTTTTGTTAATTCCAGCGGTTTCGTTGGCATTCGTGAAAAAAGAAATGAATGAAAAAGAGTCTTTGGACCGTTATTATCAAAATCTCTTTATCGGCGAAAAGAAAACTAATAATTATTCCGGACCAATAGATCCTCGTTCTAATTTTAGCGAAGAAAATGGCGAACTGTGGCTTCTTGATGATCAATTCAGCAGTCACTACTTAAATAATCAGATTCAAGCGGACGCGCTTGATCTGCACAGTTTTTGGTTTAAAAAAATAATTGAAAAATCGACTTGTCCCGATGCCACCCTTGGAGAAAATATTGATTATATCCGCTACTTGTACAGACTCTTAACCATCAGTTATCTTTTTGAATCCTTGAAAATTAATCATAAAGTAACTGCAGAGCTAGGAGCAGATAAAAATATTTGCGCGCTGTCCTTTGAGGAAGTTTTTGACAAGTGTAAACCTCAGTCCGATGATATGAAAAAATTCCACGAACGAGTTTACGGAAAATTTGTCAACGAGATTTCAAAAATTAATGTACCTGCTTTTAATAAGAAAGAACTCACTAGCTGGTTAGAAAATTTTCAACATTCAACGGCTCTGACTATTGATCCCGTTCATGCCCGCTTACACGACTGGTGCCACTCTCAGAAAAAAAACTGCAGAAACTTATCAGTCGACGAAGTGAAAAAAGCATTGGGGACAATTTGTAACGATGACCGCGATTTAATCCAAAATTTGTGTTCAGAAAAAGATAATCTTTTTGGAGCTTCTTACGCGGAAAAGGCCACTGAACTGATTCAAACTTCAAATGCTTTCAACTTAATTAATCACAGCGGAATGGGGGAGGATTGTCTTCGTCGTTATGTGAAGATTTTTTCTCCCAAAGAAATTCGCTATGGTGTATTAAGCCGTCAGTTCCCATTGATTTACTCACAGCTTATTCGTGAAAATAGCCGCTATCTGCAGGGAGAGCTTTTCCTTCCAGGTGCACTTAAGGAATTTGATATAAAAGGTCTCAGTGACTTCCTGACGGCCTTAAAACCGCCAAAAGTTGAGCCGGTGATCAAAGTGCTGCCAAAACCTAAGCCAAAACCTAAAATAGTGGTGGCTAAAACCAAGCCAGTTGAAGTTGCAAGGCCTGAACCTGTTCAAATGGAAATAGTCCCTCCTCCAAAACCTAAGATTAGTGAGTTCGAAAAAGCGGTGCTTGAATTAGATGAAAAAAAGCTCGAGTCACTCTCGATTAATATGGAAAGCTTTCGTGATGATTTTGAGTTTTCACAACAAATGATTGCTGATCTTGCGACACCTATTAAAAAGTTTCAAACGAGAGCGGCCTTAAATGATATGAAGTCTTATGATAATTTGGGGAGTGCAGAAGCACCGGTCGGCCTGATCTTTTTAAAATATTTAATCGATACTGAAAATCATCAAGGACTTTATAATATCGTAACAGTCCTAGGTGATAAGTTTTATGTCACTAACGATATTGAAAAAAAGGATCGTCCGGTTTATATCGAACTTAGAAACGATGCGAGCTCAAAAAATCATTGGCAAATTATTCTAATGAAAAAAACAACTACCAAGACTAAAAAATAAAAAGGCCCTAGAAGAACTCTAGGGCTTTTTATTAAAGATCGATTAGATTAGTTGGATCGGTTTTTAATTCGCAGCTGCTTTTGCGATAGTTTTCTGAGCAGTAGCGCTGCTTAAATCTAACATTAGAAGAAGACCAGAGTTCTCACCGTTAACATCTGCACCTACAAGTGAGATGTTACCAACTCGCGTACTGCTTACAAAGTATCTTGCAGTAATGATTGAGTTACCAATTCCGAGATTGTTAAGCGGGATAAATACTCCAAAAAGTTTAGGTCCTACGTAGAAGCTCATGCCTTTAAATTTAGCAATTGTAAAAGCAACGGCCGGTAGACGTCCACTTGCTACACCTGGTAGAGCGCGCCCACCTGGTAACGATTGAGGATCAAGTAATTGTAGACCAGAGTTTCCAACATCTTTTAGTGAGATGCTGATAGACATAAGAGTTCCTGTTGATTGAAGATCAGGAGAAATCTCTAAATATGAATTTGGATATTTTGGGATGTTGTAACGAAGACCACCATCAAGTTGAATAGCATCAAAAACGAATGCGATTAACACTGAATCAGTTCCGAGAGTAATTGCTGATTTTGAGACTCCAGGAATTTTGATGTTCGAAGCACTTGTACCATTACCACATGAGGTAGATAAAAGACCTAGGGCCATTACAGATGAGAGCAGAAGGACTTTTGATTTCGTAAAAACATTCTTCATAATTTTTCCATTAAAGCTTGTCGTGGTTTTTCTTAACAACTATGTTTCAACTTGAGCGTACGTACCGCAGAAAACTCACAAACGATTTTTGACAGATTAATAGGCAAATGTGTTTTGAACAAGAAAAGCAAGTGTTTTAAAAATTTCAAAGCTTTAAGGGGTGGGCACATTTATGAAATGTGCCCACTTTTACTGCGATCGAGAGTCAATTCGTAGCTTAGTACTAGAAATTAGCATTTAGAGTTAAACTTCCAGCTGCGTCTTTATTATCCCCATAAAACTTTCCGTAAGCAGCGGCCAGGTTCAAGCTTTTAGAGAATGCATATTTAGCAGTAGCATCAACTATTTTATCTTCTTCTAGAATAGTTCCAGCAACAGCTTTAAGAATTTTGGTATAACCACCACCAAGACTTACTGATAATTCAGTAGTGATGCTCTTAGAAATTCTTAACATATGAACTGATTCATTTTTTTTAACAACACCAAGTCCGAAACCAATAGTTCTTAACTTAATTGATGATTGATTATGGTCAGGGCTATTATTGATTACACTTGATAGAGTGTCGAACCCACCAGCAATTAATCCACCGTTGATTGTAACGATTGATTGAGCTTCAACTTTTACAATTTCGAAATCGTGAGCAAGTTTAAGTGCGAATGCATGGTGGTCGTTTTTATAGATAGGAGTACCAAATAATGTACCTTTACCACCAAATAAGAGAGTGTAGTAAAAGTTGTAATCAACACCTAAAAGTTTACCTTCAATTTGAGGAGAGACTTGTTTAATATTGTCTAAGTTGACTGAGTTGAAACCTGTAGTGGTAGCATCATATTTTTTACTTACCCAGTAACCAGTTTGAAGAGCGTATTTAAAATTTTCAGTTAAGCCGTAATAGTTTACGGTATACATATCTAGGTCATCTCTTGCATTAGTAAGAGATCCTTCTCCTCTTTTGTCGTAAGCAAATGCAACTACACTATAATCTTTCAAAACTTTTAAAACTTGAACTCGGTCTCTTCTATCATCACAAGTTAAAAAACATCCTGGAGTTGTTACAGCATGACGACCAACCGAAGTGATCCATCCATCTTTTTTGTATTCAATAACGGCGTGATCTAAGTGAGTGATATTTCCGTTTCCAGT